>JAXDBS010000046.1:0-3323 GCA_034678545.1 Cloacimonadaceae bacterium (SeqCode)
CCCCGAAGCGGTCGATGATATATTTGGGATCAACCACGTTGCCCTTGCTCTTGGACATCTTGGCCCCGTCCTTGGTGACCATGCCCTGGGTCAGCAGGCGCGCGAAGGGCTCGTCGCAATCCACCCAGCCCAAGTCGCGCATGAACTTATGGATAAAGCGCGCGTACAGCAGATGCATCACGGCGTGCTCGATCCCGCCGATGTACTGGTCCACGGGCAGCCAGTAATTCGCGTTCTCCTTGCGGAAGGGTAGCTTGTCATTCCTGGGATCGGCGTAACGGGCAAAGTACCAGCTGCTGTCCACGAAGGTGTCCATCGTGTCGGTTTCGCGTTTGGCGGCTTTGCCACACTTGGGACAGGCAGTATTGACGAATTCCGGCACCGACAGCAGCGGATTGCGCGTCGTCTTGCCCACCTGCACGTTGTCCGGCAGCAGGACAGGCAGATCCTGGTCCGGAACCAGCACGACCCCGCAGTCGTCACAATAGATAACGGGAATGGGATTGCCCCAGTAGCGCTGGCGTGACACACCCCAGTCCCTCAGTCTGTAAGTGACGGTCTGACGCCCCATGCCCTGCTCTTCCATCCATTGGGAAATGGCCTGCATGGCAGGGACATTTTCCATCCCGTCGAACTGACCGGAATTGACCTGCCAGCCCTGATCCACATAAGCTTCTTTCATCTTCTCCACAGCCAGGTCGTGCTCCTTGTTCTGAATGACTATTTTAATGGGCAGATCGTATTTTCTGGCGAATTCAAAGTCGCGCTGGTCGTGGGCCGGGACGGCCATCACGGCGCCCGTGCCGTAGTCCATCACCACATAATTCGTGATCCAGATCTGGACTTTGTCTCCGTTGACCGGATTGATGCAATACCTGCCTGAGAAGATGCCTTCCTTGGCGGTGTCTTCGGCGGTGCGTTCGATCTTGTCCTCGTTGATGACCTTGTGGCAGAAATCGTGCAAAGCCTTGTTGCCTGGCTCTTCCGCCAGCCATCTCTGCACGTACGGATGCTCGGGCGGCAGGGCCATGAAGGTGACTCCGAAGATAGTGTCCGGCCTGGTGGTGAAAACCTTGATGAGTTCACAGGTATTATCCATACCGTCGTCATTCCTGCGCAGGCAGGAATCCATGCTGTTTTCCAAACTGAAATTTATTTCCGTCCCATGGCTCTTGCCGATCCAGTTCTTCTGCATGGTAATGACGCGTTCCGGCCAGTCTATGATTTTACTGAAATCCAGCAGTTCTTCCGCGTAGTCGGTGATCTTGAAATACCACTGCTCCAGTTCTTTCTGCGTGACTTCTGACTCGCAGCGCCAGCAGCGGCCGTTTTCCACCTGCTCATTGGCGAGTACGGTCTGGCAGCTTTCGCACCAGTTCTGGAATGACTTCTTTTTATAGACCAGTCCCTTTTCATACAGCTTCTTGAAGAGCAGCTGGCCCCAGACATAGTAATCCGGGCGGCAGGTGCTGACCTCGCGCTCCCAGTCCAGCCAGAAACCCAGGCTGTCAAACTGCTTGTGCATTGCCTGGATGCATTCTTCCGTGGTAATACGCGGATGCGAGTTATTCTGGATGGCGTAATTCTCCGCCGGCATGCCAAAGCTGTCAAAGCCCATTGGCGACATCACGTTATAGCCTTCCATCGCCTTGACGCGTGCAATGGCGTCGCTGATGGAGTAGTTGGACACGTGTCCGCAATGGAGGATTCCGGAGGGATAGGGGAACATTGCGAGGACGTAATACTTCTGCTTGTCTGTGTTGTCGAGCGCGTTGAAGATTTTCTTGTCCTGCCAGATTTTCTGCCACTTTTTCTCAATGTCCTGAAAAGGGTATTCCATCCTTTTTCTCCTCTGCCGGTATTGGCTGTAATAAATACAAATTGCTTATATTACAACATCATACACGGATTAAAAGACAAAGGCATTTGTCAAGAGGATTGTGCTTATTGTCTCTGGCGTCTAAAATTCAATTCCTACGTTTATATTGGTCAGCAGCAGCTTCAGCCCCACGTCCCATTCGATGAAAGCGGAGCCAGTTTTCCACCGTACATAGTTGTACCCCACTCCGATTGTGATATGCGGCATCAATAAACCTGCGTGTTCCGGATCGTCTTCCTGCGGCTCGGACGCGATGTACAGCTGTTTTATCTTGCCCGCGTCAAAACCTCCGGTCCAAACATAGTAGAACCTGTCATTCCACTGCCTGCGTTCCGAGTAAGAAATCCCGCCATAAGTGGTGAAGTCAGAAGTCATATAGCTTAAATTCACATAACTCTTTCTGTTCTCTTTTTCATCGCCGTCCACTCTGATGCCCAGCGTTCCGCCGTTCACCAGTCCCAGATTGGCAGAGGCTCTGAAGCGCCCGTAATTATGCGCCTGTAAGGCTGATACGGATAGCAGAACAGCCAGGAGAATCGTCGTCATTCTGATAGATTTTAGTTCCATTCCAATTTTCCGATCAAAGCAAGGTGATGCCTTTATAGACCAAAGCGATCAGGAGATTGGCGCCCAGGCCGATCAGCACGCCCAGGGCCGGTTCGGATGGATCGAAAAGCCTGCCTCTGATGGATGCGTCAATCCCCACGCAGAGTATGAAAAGCGGACCCCATACCCACCGGAGCCAGGAGAAAAGCCAGCCCTGGCGAAGCAGGATGAATACCACCAACGAGGCCAGGACCAGAACAAACGATATGATTATGGTCAGGACAAAGCGCCGCGACATAATTCCTTCCTTGTGTTGATCAAATCTGGAGTCCGAAGTCCGGAATTCCCTAAAGCTTGCCAGGCCTCTATCAATAACATTGGAATTCAGGACTCCTTTACTTACCGGAGTCCTTTTTGCCAGCGATTCTTTCCACGAGAGAGCCGACTCAAGGGCAAAACGGACTTCGGGCAAAGGATGCATGGCCTCAGCAAAAAAAAGCATTGGAGCTTACAACACCAGGATCAGCCCCTTGATGATCAGGACCAGCAGCAGCGAAGCGCTCAGCCCCGCCAGGTAGGCCCGGCGGTTTTCCTCGTCCTGCAGGCGCCACACCGCGAAAACGGCAAAGCCGATCAGAATGGCCGGCGCGAGCCAGGTTTTAATGTTGCCCAGAAAGGCCAGGCTCAGCAGCTGCCAGGCCCAGAAGATGAAGTTCACCAGGAACGACAGGACCAGGTGCAGCAGGAATTTTCCCGAGATCATTATTTTATCCTCTCGGCAACCACGTTCTATAGCTGTAACATCCTATGGCAGTACAGCAAGCCAGCCCGACACCTGCTTGCCCCCGTCCGGAATCTCCATTTCATTAAAGAGCAGGTGCGCCATTTCTGTCAACTG
>JAXDBS010000047.1:0-43730 GCA_034678545.1 Cloacimonadaceae bacterium (SeqCode)
AACTTTATGATAATGGTAAATCTAACATTGTTATTGACAAAAACCCTGTATCCGAAATTTACATTATATAATGGATTGGTTTCGCTCTAATAAAGATATACCTCAATCAGATTCATAGATAAAAAGGATGGGATTATGCACAACATCGGCTCTTATGATGAAAGACTGAAACAGGATGTTTGGAAGCTCTCCGAACAGGAACTGGGCTACAATCCGGGCGGCAGCATCAACATCGGTTGGTATTGCTCGGACCGTATCTGCCAGATGGGCAAGGGCGACAAACTAGCCCTGAAGTGGGAAGGCATCGGCGGCAAGGAAAGGAATTACACATACAACGATGTGCGCCAGTTTAGCAACAGCATCGGCAATTTTCTTCGCCAGTTGGGCATCAAGCCTGGGGAAAGGGTTTGCCTATTCATGGACCGGATCCCTGAGCTCTACATAGGCTTTGTGGGCATTCTGAAGTCAGGAGCTATTGCGCAACCCCTGTTCTCAGCTTTTGGCGACGAATCCCTGCTGGTCCGCCTGGAAAACGCGGAAACAACCGCCATCCTGACCCAGCGCAAACACGTGGGCAAAGTACGCAAGATCCTGAGCCAGCTGCCACACCTGCGTCACATCATCATTGTGGACGATCCGGGCAAAAATCCACTCCAGGACAGGGAGAAGGTCTTCAACATGGACGCCTCGGAACGGATCGACAATTTTGACATCTATCCCACCCAGGCTGAAACAGCGTCCGTGCTGCACTACACTTCCGGCACCACTGGAATGCCCAAGGGCGTCAAGCATGTGCATTATTCCCTCATAGCGCAATACCTCACAACCAAGTGGGTGCTTGACCTGAAGGACGACGACATCTATTGGTGCACGGCCGACCCGGGTTGGGTGACGGGCACGTCCTACGGCATCATCGGACCATGGGCCATGGGCGTTACGCAATGCGTTAACGACATTGGCTTCTCCGCTGAAGCATGGTACAACTTCATCCAGAAGCACCGCATCACAGTCTGGTATTCCGCTCCAACCGCCATCCGCTCACTTATGAAAGCTGGTGACGACCTGATCAGACAGTTCGATCTGTCCTGCCTGCGCCATCTGTGCAGTGTGGGCGAGCCGCTCAACGCCGAGGCCGTGATCTGGTCGGAAAAGGTCTTTGGCCTGAAATTCCATGACTCGTACTGGCAAACGGAAACCGGCTCCATCATGATCTCCAACTACCCCGGCATGAAGATCAAGCCCGGCTCAATGGGAAAACCCTTCCCGGGTATCACGGGCGTGGTGGTCGATACGGAGACCTACGAACTCATAAACGAAGTCGGCAAGGTGGGCCTGATCGGTTTCAAGCCTGGCTGGCCCTCCATGATGCGGACCTACTGGAACAACGAGGAAACCTATCAGAAGAAATTCCAGAACGGCTGGTACATCCCCGGCGACAGGGCTTACATCGACGGTGAAGGTTATTTCTGGTTCGTTGGCAGGGATGACGATATCATTAACACTGGCGGCCACCTGGTCAGCCCCTTTGAAGTAGAATCCGCCCTGCTGGAACATCCGGCCGTGGCGGAATCTGCCGTGGTAGCCAAACCGGACTTCGTGAACATGGAGGTCGTCAAGGCATTTGTGACGCTGAAACCAGGCTTCGAAGCCAGCGAAGAGCTCGACCTGGACATCATGAACTTCATACGCAAAAAGCTCTCGCCGCTGGCCATGCCCCAGGAGATCGAGTTCATCTCCAGCCTGCCCAAGACCCGAAGCGGTAAGATCATGCGCCGCGTTCTCAAAGCTCAGGAATGGGGAGAGGAGATCGGTGACATCTCCACTCTGGAAGATGATTAAAACAAATACAAAATAAAGGAGATAAAACAATGGAAGAAATTCGCGATGTAGTACTCGATTACGTAATCAAAGAGTATATGGAAGATCAGGATGATGAAATAACTTATGACACAGCCCTGATTTCGGGCGGGTATGTCGATTCTTTTTCAATGGTGTCATTGAAACGTTTTCTGGAAACCAAGTATAAGATATCGTTGCCGGATGACAAAGCTACTCCGGAAGCTTTTGACTCTGTTAATAATATTGTCAAGCTAGTGGAAGAATTCCTTAATAAATAGGAGCATTGATGGCATACAGCGATAAAGTCCGATCCACTTATCAGGACCAGTTAAAAGGCTTGCAGGATGGGGGAATATTTAAAATAGAGCGTTATATTCATTCTGTCCAGGATGCTGAAATTGAAGTCGAGTTTCCTCCCGGCGCTCCCTTGAAAAAAGTCATCAATATCTGCGCTAATAATTATCTGGGGCTTTCCAGCCATCCCGATGTGGTTCAGGCTGCTCATGAGGGATTGAAAGAACGCGGATACGGTATGTCCTCCGTGCGTTTTATCTGCGGAACCCAGGATATTCATAAAGAACTGGAACGCAAGATTACAGAATTTTTAGGCACTGAAGACACCATCCTTTTCCCCTCCTGCATGGATGCCAATGCCGGCGTCTTTGAAGCTATTCTGAATGAACAGGATGTGATGATTTCGGATCGTCTGGTGCATGCTTCTCTGATAGACGGAATCCGTCTGTGCAAGGCTATGACGGATTCTTTCAAGCATTCCGATATGGCCCATCTGGAAGAAAAACTCCAGTTGCATTCCGATAAACGCAACAAACTGGTCATCACAGATGGAGTTTATTCCATGGATGGCGACACTGCAAAGCTTGATGAGATGGTCGCCCTATGCGAAAAGTATGACGCCATGCTGCTGGTGGACGATTCGCATGCGTCCGGATTCATCGGCAAGACAGGCCGAGGCACGCATGAAAAATGCGGAGTGATGGGCAAGATAGACATTATCACCACCACCTTCGGCAAAGGACTCGGCGGCGCCTCAGGCGGCTGCGTATCCGGAAGGAAGGAACTGGTCGAACTCTGCCGCCAGAAAGCGCGTCCCTATCTCTTTTCGAATACTATAGCTCCTCCAGTGGTCGCAGGCGTGATCAAGGTTCTGGATATTCTGTCCAAAACCACTGAGCGTCGTGATAAACTGGAGAATAACGCCAACTGGTGGAGAAAGAGTCTGCAGGAAGCTGGTTTTGTTCTGCAGCCTGGCGACACACCCATCGTACCGGTGATGCTGTTCAACGCCAAGCTGTCCCAGGATTTCGCTCGCGACCTCTTTGAAGAAGGCGTCTATGCCATAGGCTTCTTCTTCCCTGTCGTTCCCCAGGGCAAGGCGCGTATCCGCACCCAGATATCAGCAGCCCATGAAATGCACCATTTGGAAAAAGCGCTGGACGCGTTTGTCAAGGTCGGTAAAAAGTACGACATTTTAGGCAAGACCAAGAACGAAATTACTTCCATGTATGGAAATTAGAAGCTGCAAGTAGCTGCGTAGAATGCTCCCCCTTTCCCTGATGGGAAAGGGGGTGTTTTTTACCTATACGATTTGACGTAAAAGAAACGGTGTCCTGCTGTAGGGGTGGCCAGGGTCCATTTGATCCTGTCCCCATATGTCAGAATGCCTTCGCTGGTCACGTCACTGAATCCTCCGTAAGGATGGTCAGAGGCAAAAACCCCATATCCTTCAACCTGGCCAACCCTGTCCCAACTGATCACCAACGATTGCGAACCGGGCAAAATAGCAACAAAGGAAGGCACGCCCGGAATGATGACCAGGTTGTTTTGGAGCTGATAAGTTATGGAGCTTGCATTGGCATCGAGGGCTGCTTCGAGGTCATCCAGGCAAACCAGAGCAGAGGTTTTGACATATTCCAGCCAGGGAGATATCAGAAGGGGGATCAGGGGGCTGCTGAACACATCTGTGTGCCCCAAGTCATTAATTGAGATATAGACTTTATAATCGGAACTCAGATTGTTGTAAATAGGAATCTGGTGATTCACCGGAGGAGCGATATTGTCATCTGAACCAGATAGAGTTACGGAAGTAATTGTTACGCCTGAAGCTGCGGTGATGGCAGACGGATTCGTATTTGCTGCAGCAACAGTCAGAACACCCACGAATTCGGAATTCCCGCTTGCTGCAAGTACGGCCGCTCCCCCCCCCATGGAATATCCGGAGGCGATGGCGACCGGCAGGACTTTGTGATGAAGAGGAGAATCCGGGTTATCGTTCTCTGCCAGAACCGCCCCCCGCAGATAGCGGATGTCCAGTGCGAAGTTCTGATGGTTGGGGAATAAGCTCCCTTCAGTGGTCGGCAATGCTACTATCCAACCCAGGTTTACTAAAATGTTTGTCAGCGTTTGTGTGTATGAATAACTCATCAGCCAGCCGTGCCCAAAAATGATGTAGGGATACTCCGCATCCGGATAATCAGGATCGTTGGGATAAAAGATCTCGGTATTGACCTGGCGGTCGCGGGACGCATCGTAAAAGGTCTTTGAGTAATTGTCTATGGTCAGGGCAGGCATAATGCTCACAGCAATCAATATCACCAAGACATAACAAGCTTTATTCATGCAAATCTCCTGATGCTTAATTCCTGAATGCAATAATGCGATAGAACCATTGCCCATAAGGCGTATTGGGGGTACTCCAACCAGATCCGCCCCCTCCCGAAAATGACCCTTCGCCCGTCACATCTATAAAACCCACGTACGGATCGTAAGACCTGTATACCCTATAACCATGCGCTTCCGGGTTGCTTTCCCAGGATAATATCAGACCGTCTGATTCGGCATTAATGTATACATTTTGGGGCGGGCTAACTTCGATCACAAGGTTGTTCACAATCTGATAAGTCAGGGTAGATCCCGGATAAGAATCGAGAAGGGCTTCGAACTGGTCCAGGTAATACAATGAGCCGGTTTTGATGTAGCTTAGCCAGGGGGCTAGAACAGCATATATGGTCTGGTTGTCATAAAATGAGATATGCCCCTGCCCGGTGAGTGAAACGAAACTTTTATACACAGAGGCAAGATTGTTATAGAGTGGAATCTGGTTGTCATTTGGTGGGGCCGTATTGTCCGAAGAACCGGAATAAGTCAGGGAAGGTATGGTGACACCCGTTGCCAGAGTGATGGCTTGGGGATAAAGATTTAACCATGTCCGGGGAGCAGCCGCCATGGTTACTATCGATGCATAGGATGGCTGCAGGGAGGCGGCTCCAACTGCGCAAGCGCCGCCCATGGAGTAGCCGCCCACGATAGCCAGATCACTCACCTTGCCGTAAAGCGGTGATGTAAAATCCAAGGTCTCGTCAAATACAGCATCCTTCATAAAAGCCAGATCCTGCGCAAAGTTCGTGGTGTTGTAGCCGAACATGCTCTCCTCGGTGCGCGGGTAGGCTATGATCCAGCCCTGGTTAACCACACCATTGGTTATAGATCCGTAATAGGTGCAGTCTCCGTTCCAGCCATGCCCGAAAACGAAGTATGGATATGAGGTCAGGGGATTGTCGTCATCAACAGGATAATAGATCCAGGTGAGGATGTTGCGGTTGCGGGAGGCATCGTAAAAGGTCACGTCATATTGTTCAATACGATAGGCAAGGATGTGGAGTGCGGCCAAGTATAACAAAAGAACACATAGAATCTTTTTCATATTAATGCTCCTCGTCACTGATCAAGCATTAGTATCTCTCCTACTATAGGCAGATAATTCTGTCAATGGAAATAATCGGTTGTGCTTTTATAATTGACGGAATCAGAGTATTTCGAAAGTAGTAGAAAATGTGACAACAATAAATAAATCTTGAAAGGAATAACTGATGGACAAGGGAATCCTCTACCTTGTTCCCACCCCGGTCGGCAACCTTGGCGACATGACCTACAGGGGTGTGGTAACATTGAAAAAAGTTGACCTGATCGCATGCGAAGACACGCGAACCTCAGCCATCCTGCTTAAACACTATGGCATCGAGACCCGCAAAGTCAGCTATCACAAGTTCAATGAAAGCAGACGCAGCCCGGAACTGGTTGCTCTCCTGGAAGCGGGGAAAAACGTGGCAGTCATCACGGACGCGGGGACGCCGGGCATTTCCGATCCCGCTGCTGTTTTGGTAAAGGCCGCATTGGATCAGGGAATAACAGTCTCCTGCCTGCCAGGAGCGACCGCCTTGGTACCTGCATTGGCGGCTTCAGGTTTGGAGACGGGCGGTTTTACCTTTGCAGGTTTCCTGCCGTCCCGCAAAAAAGAACGAATAGCACTTTTACAATGGCTGGAAGGCCTACCCCACACCCTGATTTTCTACGCTTCCACTCACAAACTGGTCGGCACGCTATATGAGCTTCTCTCCTTTTTGGGAGACAGGCGTTGCGTAATTGCGAAAGAACTTTCCAAGTTGCATGAATCCTTTTTCAGGGGCACTTTGAGCAATATCCTGAACTCGGAAGGCTTTGACCCCAGAGGTGAGTTTGTGGTTCTGGTAGCCGGCAGAAAGCCTGATGAGAGACCTGATGCAGACTTTATCCCGCTCTTGAAGGAATACCTGGACAGCGGATTAACATTGCGATCGGCTGCCACTGACATAGCTAAGATAACAGGTGTTAACCGCAAACGCATATACGAGTTGGGGCTGGAGTTGAAGAAAAAATGCTAATACATTAAAGTCATAAGCTTATCTTATTATATCAAAAACTGCTTATGATTCGCGTTCCTACGTTGAGGCTGACAGTTTTTTATGAATGGAATTGGCTGCTATGCGACCTGCTCCCATAGCTTGAATGACTGTGGCGGAGCCAGTCACAATGTCGCCTCCTGCATAAACAAATTCCAGAGAAGTTTCCATGGTCTCAGGATTCACTTCGACATATCCCCACTTATTGCGATTCAATTGGGGCGCAGTGTTGAAAATAACGGGATTTGGGCCATTACCAATGGCAACCAATACCATGTCGCAGGCATAGGTGAAATTCGATCCCTCAAGAGGAATTGGGCGTCGACGGCCTGATTCGTCCGGTTCGCCTAACTTCATTTCCACGCATTCCGCTCCTTTGACCCAGTTCAGGTCATTGCCTATATAGCGCACGGGATTGGTTAAAAGCTTAAACTTGATGCCTTCCTGTTCTGCATGAATTATTTCTTCTTCTCTGGCCGGGAGTTCCTTGCGGGATCTTCTGTAAATGATGGTTACCTCACTTGCCCCGCAGCGCAGTGAGGTTCTGGCGCAGTCCATTGCCACGTTGCCTCCACCGATCACTGCCACCCGGTTACCGATCGGTTTAGGAGTGTCATACTCCGGGAAACGGTAGGCTTTCATTAAGTTTATCCGGGTCAGATACTCATTTGCGGAAAAGACATTGTTCAGGTTTTCACCATCAATATTCATGAAGGATGGTAATCCTGCGCCCACGCCGATATAGACCGCGTTAAAATTCTCCAGTAACTCATCCACAGTATAAATGGTGCCGATTATATGGTTGAGTTCAACCTTGCAACCCATCTTTTTCAGATACTCGATCTCAGACTCTACGATGGATTTGGGCAACCGAAACTCGGGAATACCATAAACCAGGACTCCTCCCGTCTGGTGCAATGCCTCAAAGATAGTGACAGAATAGCCCAACAAGGTCAGATCAGCAGCGCAGGTCAACCCCCCGGGACCTGAGCCGATTACAGCCACTCGTTTGTTTGGTATCTTCTTGACTGCAGGAATCTTAATCAAGTCCATCTTGCGTTCATAGTCTGCCACAAAACGTTCCAGATTTCCGATGGCTACTGGATTGTCTCTTGTCCCCAAAACGCATTTACCTTCACATTGATCTTCCTGGGGGCATACCCTACCGCATACTGCCGGCAGGATATTGCGTTCCCTGATCTTTTTAGCTGCTTCATCGAACCTTTCCTCGGTAATCAGCCTGACAAAAGTTGGAATGTCAATATTGACCGGACAGCCTTCCACGCATTTGGGCGCTTTGCATTGGAGGCAGCGTCCTGCTTCCAGTAAAGCCAGTTCTGTGGTCAGGCCATACGGAACTTCTATAAAATTATGTATGCGCAGTTTCTGATCCTGCTCCGGCATTTCCTGGCGCGGTATCTTCAGCTTGATCGTACGCTCATCAGCTTTTGTCAAGCCATGCCATTCACATCCATACTTCAGACAAATGAAAAAAGGGATCAACTTGGAATAAGCAGATATGATCACTTTGGCTGTGTGAGATCCGCATTCCTCACAGGGACGCGCCAAATCAACTATGCTCTTCTTGCAATGTGGACAGATAAGATCGTCTAGCACGTCATCCTGTTCAATTGCTAGTGATGATTCCACCTCAAAAACATCAAGGTAGGGACTCAGATGCAGATCCATGTCCTGCTGATGGTATTTTGCTTTGAAAGATATGATGTCGTGGTCTTTCTGCTTAACATTAAAACTGGTGTGGCAATGAGGGCAGTAAGTGCTGAGGTAGGTCTTAAACTTTAAATACTTTACGTCATAATCCAACATAATCTGATTCCTGTCTTAACGGATTGAGAAAAGCAGTGAGTCTTTCTCCTGTTTGAGATACATGGAATTGCGTTTTTCCAGTTCGTCAAAATCTACTTGATGCCCATCGAAATCGGGTCCATCCACGCAGCAGAACTGAGTTTTTCCCCCCACTCTGACGCGGCAGCCCCCACACATGCCCGTCCCATCGATCATTACCGGATTGAGACTGACCATAGTTGGCAACTTGGCTTTTCCCGTAATCTTGCAGACATTCTTCATCATGATAATAGGCCCGATGGCATAAATCAGTTTGATATCACTGCGTTCCTGAATGTACTTATTCAGGGGATCGGTAACAAAGCCGCGCTGGCCGTAGCTGCCGTCATCTGTCACAATCACAAGTTCATCGCTGATCAGATCCATTTCATCCTGGAGGATCAACATATCTTTTTCGCGCGCCCCTATGATGCTGATCACGAAGTTACCGGCCTCCTTCATTGCCTTCACCACATGGTGGAGAATTGCAATGCCGGTTCCCCCGCCGATGGCGATGACCGTGCCCACCTTATCCACATGGGCCGGGCGTCCCAGGGGACCCACTAGATCACGTATGAACTGACCTGTCTCCAAGGAACGCAAAAGGGCAGTTGTCTTCCCCACCACTTGATAGATGATGGTAATGCTGCCGCCGAATTTATCTACGTCTGCCACCGTTATTGGGATGCGTTCCCCGGTTTCGTTCACGCGGAGGATTATGAATTGGCCCGCTTTGATCTTGGCGGCGATCTTGGGTGCGGCTATGTCGATGCGGACGATTGTACCCTTGGCCATCTCCTGTTTGCGTATGATTTCAAACATGGTTTACCAGTCCTTGCTGTCTTCCAATATGATAGATTGAAGGTCCTCATCACTCAGACCATGCCATGTGCAGCCTTTCTTGGAACAAATGTAAAAATCGATGATGCGATTCATAGCTGCTACTTGGATGCGGGCGATGTCAGATTTACAGACCGGGCATTTCTTATCCGCAACAAACAATTTCTCATTGCAATGCGGACAACTTATGCTCTTAATCGGATGCTTTTCCGGTAACTTGACCGTTGATTTATGAGTGAATACATTCAGGTAGGGGCTAAGCATCAGAAAGCCTTTTTCCCCCGATTCGCTTTCTACGCCCAGTCTGATCATCCTGTTCTCGATCAGGCTGTTGCGGCAATGCGGGCAATAAGAGGATAGAAAGCTTCCTGACTTGATGATCTCCTTGTCATCATCGGCTTCAGTTATCACTTTGCTGACCGCAGGTTTTTCCTTCACGCCCGGATAAGGCACCTGACCATATGTGTAACGGTCATAAAAATAATTCAAAGCAGTGGAAAGATCCTCAAAAGCTACTGAGTGCTTCTTGCACCCGGCCCTCGAGCAGATTGTCACCTTGCCTCCATCTACCAAGTGAAAGGGTACAAGCGGAGCGTGGCAGGCATCGCATTTATCATCGCTGACAATCTCGCCATGACAGGCGGGACAATGGAATACGGCAATCTCGTTGGTCTTGATTTCTATATCGGTTAAATAGTTATAGCTTTCATAAATCGAACTTAACCAGATGATTCCCTTTTGATTGCCAATTGTGATTTCCAGCTTGATCCCCGGTTCATTATCCACTTTCTGATCGCGATCCATCAGTGAGGTTGAACATAAGGGGCATTTTACACGCAACGAGATAATATTGAACATAACGGCCTCCTCTTTTTTGCAAATCTAAGTTCTAACCGTGCTGCCTTCTTGCATCAGCCTTCTAATCCTATATTGCATTATCTTGGGAAAAATATTTCAAGTCAAGAAAAATATCACTGATCACCTGATTGGGCGGATAATTCCTTGTTCATCATTAAGTTGTCAATAGGATTATCGCCCTTCTAAACTTATATGCGGTCTGTTTACGTCAAATCAGGCTGAGATAAAATCTCTTCTCCAAAACTAAAGGAGTTCAGATGTTTTTACTTGCCTTAAATACATCTTCTTAAATAATGGGGCTTAATTTTCAAAGATACCAAGCTGGAGCGCAGGCTTTAATGAAACCGCTCTGGCAGATGGGAGTGTGAATGAAGCTTAAAACCTTTTCCGGGGGAGTTCACCCCCACGGCTGTAAGCATTTTTCCAAAGATTCACCCATCCGGGAGCTGCCTTTGCCGGAAAAGGTGATCATTCAAATGTCTCAGCATATCGGGGCACCTTCCAATCCTGTGGTCAAGGTGGGCGATGAGGTAAAGGCAGGCCAGATCATAGCTGAGGCAGACGGTTTCGTATCTATCCCTCAGCACAGTTCGATCAGCGGCAAGGTTGCCAAAATCGATGTTTTCCCCCATCCTTGCGGATCGAGTTCCCTGGCCATCGAGATCGCCAGCGACGGTAAAGACGATTGGGTTGAGCTCACCGATACACCGGACTTTTTATCACTTTCTCCGGAGGAAATGAAGCAAAGGGTCAAAGACGCCGGGATCTGCGGCATGGGCGGAGCAGGCTTCCCGACCTTTGTCAAGCTTTCACCTCCTGCCGACAAACCGATTGACACCGTCATCCTCAACGGTGTGGAATGCGAACCCTACCTGACTTCCGACTATCGCCTCATGCTCGAGCGCCCCCAGGATATCATCAGCGGCCTCCGTTCCATCATGAAGATCCTGGGAGCAAAAAACGGATTCATAGGTATCGAAGCCAACAAACCTGATGTGATCAAATTGATGTCAGGATTGGTCAAGGGGGAACCTGATATCAGGATTGTTGGTTTGAAATTGCGTTATCCGCAAGGTGCTGAAAAACAGCTCATTTTTGCCGCTACCCAACGCCGCGTGCCTAACCGGGGTGGACTGCCCATGGCAGTGAAAGTAGTTGTCCAGAACGTGGGCACCGCAGTTGCCGTATACGAAGCGGTAAGATATAAGAAGCCGCTGGTGGATCGTGTGATCGCCATCACCGGCTCGGTAGTGAAAGAGCCTGGTAATCTCAAGGCCCGGATCGGGACACCGTTTTCCGTATTGGTGGAAGCTTGTCGTGGAACCAACGGACCGATCGGCAAGATAATCTCCGGCGGCCCCATGATGGGCTTTGCCATTCCCACCTTGGATGCTCCCTTGGCCAAAGGAAGTTCCGGTCTCATTCTCTTCAGTCCCAAAGAGGCTCATTTTACGGAAGAATACACCTGCCTGCGCTGCGGACGCTGCGTGGACGTCTGCCCCATGAACCTTTTCCCCAGCCTGATGGCGCAGGCCGTAAAAAGCGGTGACATCAGCTATGCGGACAAAGCCGGCTTGACTGATTGCATGAAATGCGGCAGTTGCGCCTATGTCTGCCCTGCCCATATCAGGCTCGTGCAGTGGATAGACACCGGCAAGTTAAAGCTGGCCGAGTTGCAGAGAAGCGCCAAGTAAGGAGTGTGCAGAATGGAAAAGAAAATCGTTACACCAGCCCCCCACGTGCATGACAGGACATCAGTGCCGTGGGTGATGTGGCAGGTTATCATAGCTCTGATCCCTGCGCTGATCGCGGCTGTTTATCTATTTGGCCTGAATGCCCTGCTGCTGACTCTTTACGGTGCTTTGGCCGCCGTTGTGACAGAAGCCATCATTCAGAAGTTCAGAAAAGTCCCTGTCACAATCGCTGATGGCAGTGCCTTGCTGACCGGCATGCTGGTCTCCTTCAACCTTAATGCCGGATCGCCCTGGTGGCTGCCTGTTATGGGTTCTGTCTTCGCCATTGCGATCGGCAAGCAGATTTTCGGCGGGCTCGGCCACAATCCCTTTAATCCGGCTTTACTGGGCCGCGCTTTTCTGCTTGCTTCCTGGCCTACGCTGATGACCTCCAATTGGATTAAAACCGGTTTCGGTTCTGTTAACGGGCTTGACCCCTCTCTCATAAGCACAAGCCTGAACTCGATCGCCCCCAAGGCCTACACGCTTGTCACCCAGGCCACTCCCCTAAACGTGATCAAAACCCTGCGCGATACGACCTTCATCAATTCCATGCCTGCGGATACACTGCAGAACATCCCCAACACTATCTATCAGCAGCTTTGCAGCATCGGAACCATCAAGAGCATGTTCTGGGGCAATATCGGCGGCTGCCTGGGTGAGGTTTCCGTTTTTGCCCTGTTATTGGGGGCGGCTTATCTCATCTATAGAAATGTCATCGAATGGCGCATTCCGTTCTTTTACATTGCCACTGTCTTTGTCCTGAGCGCGCTGTTCGGCGGCGTGAAAGGGATGGATTCCAATCTGATGCTGCCGTTTGTCTCGATTTTCTCGGGCGGGCTGATGCTGGGGGCCTTCTTTATGGCGACCGACTATACTACCAGCCCGATCACCAAGACTGGCAGGATCATTTTTGCCCTGGGCTGCGGACTCTTTACGGTGGTGATCAGGACCTGGGGCGGATTTCCGGAAGGCGTATGTTATTCCATCCTGATCATGAATGCCTTCACGCCTCTGATCGACCGCTACACGATTCCAAAACCTTTCGGGGAGGTGAAAAAACATGCTTAAGGATATCCTGAGACTGGGGCTCATCCTTTTCGCCATCAGCGCCATTGCCACAGCTTTGCTGGCCTGGGTGAACAGCGTGACTCTGCCCCGGATCAACATTCAGAAAGAGAAAGATGCTGAATTGACCCGCCAGCAACTGATGCCCTCCGCTAAAACTTTCGAGGAAAAGATAGCTGCTGCCGATACGAATCTGGTCTATTACATCGCCAAAGACGATAAAAACGAGATTCTGGGATACACTATCGTAGCACAGGGGCGCGGATACAGCAGCACTGTCAAGACAATGATCGCGCTGGACAGGGAATTCAAGATCATGGACCTGAAAGTATTTGAACAAGCTGAGACTCCGGGACTGGGCACTCACTGCCAGGACAAGGATTTCCCCGCCAAATTCAAAGGCAGGGAAGCAGAAGGCCTGATGGTTGACAAGGATGGAGGCCAGGTGCAATCCATAACGGGAGCCACTATCACAACCCGCGCTATCACAAATTCAGTGCGCGATACGATCCTGAAAGTCAAAGCAGACATTGCCGGCAAGGACGAGGCAGGTAAGCAATGAGATTTATACAGGAACTGCTCAAAGGCCTGATCAAGGAAAATCCTATCTTTGTCATTGTACTCGGCATGTGCCCCACTCTGGCCACTTCCACCGCCGTCAACAACGCCGTCGGGATGGGATTGGCAGCTACCTTCGTCCTGGTATGCTCAAACATCATGATCGCCGTTGTGAAAGGCATCACCCCTGACAAGATCAGGATCCCGATCTTCATCGTGGTCATCGCCACTTTCGTATCCATCGTGGACATGTCCATGGCGGCCTTCGTGCCCGCCCTCAGCAAATCGTTGGGTATCTTCATACCGCTGATTGTGGTGAATTGCATAATCCTCGGCCGCGCCGAGGCTTTCGCCAGCAAGAACAATGTCCTGAACTCCTTGGCGGACGGCATCGGAATGGGCCTGGGCTTTACGATCTCGCTGACTGTGGTGGCCACCATCCGCGAGATCCTGGGCGCGGGAACCTGGGGCGCCGGCAAATGGCTGAGTTGGGAATGGGACGGCATCCGGGTCATGCCCCAAAGCTATGATCCCATGCTGATCGCCATTCTGGCGCCGGGAGCCTTCATAACCCTGGGCTTGCTGATGGGCCTCATGAACAAAATGATGAAGAGGACGGAGGGCTGAAATGAACCTGTTCGCAAAAATCTTCTTCCTGGCGCTGTCCGCGCTGTTTATCCAGAATTTCGTGCTTTCCCGTTTCCTCGGCCTTTGTCCCTATCTGGGAGTGTCCAAGAAGATCAGCTCCGCTTTCGGGATGGGCATGGCCGTGATCTTCGTCATGACCATGGCGGGCGCTTTCTGCTTTCTGGTTGATGCCTACCTGCTGGTTCCCTACCAGTTGCAGTATTTGCGCACCATCGCTTTCATCCTTACGATCGCTGCTTTGGTCCAGTTTGTGGAAATGGTCATCCTTAAGAATTCGCCCGCCCTCTATAAAGCCCTGGGTGTATATTTACCATTGATCACTACAAATTGCGCCGTGCTTGGCGTGGTACTGCTCAATACCACCCAATCCTGGCCTGACGGCAGTGCATACAGTTTTTTGGACGCAACTCTGAACGGTTTCTTCTCCGGGGTTGGATTCACATTTGTGCTGCTCCTGATGGCCGGGATCCGAGAACGCCTGGAGAGCGCTGAGATCCCCGACTGCATGAAAGGCATGCCGATCGGCCTCATCCTTGCAGGCTGCATGGCTCTGGCTTTCTGGGGCTTCATGGGATTCAAGATGTAGGGGGAGCTGATCATGACAGGATTAGTAATTCTTGCGGTCAAAGCATCGGTCATCACCGTCCCGGTCATCATTATAGGTGGATTGGGATTGGCGTTTGGAGCCGTTCTGGCTGTGGCGGCCCGTTTCTTTCACGTTGACATAGATCCGCGCGTGGAGCAGATCATAGCCGCCCTCCCCGGCGCGAATTGCGGAGCCTGCGGTATGCCAGGCTGCGCCGGATATGCCGATGCCATCGTGCACCAAAATGCCGACATCAACAAATGCGCCCCTGGCGGCGCGGCAGCCATGTCTCACATAGCTTCCATCATGGGCAGGGATACTGTCGCCTCCACCAAGAGCATTGCTGTCTTCCACTGCTCCAGCGGCGGTTACAAAAACACCAACTGGAGATATAACTACGAAGGCATTGAAAGCTGCCGCTATGCTGTTAACATAGCCGACGGGCCAAACTCCTGCCGTTGGGGATGCATGGGCTTTAATGACTGCGTGAGAGCTTGTAAGTTTGATGCCCTGTCGGTTGATGCATTTGGCATGCGGTGCGTGGATCCTGAAAAATGCACGGGCTGCGGCGCCTGCGTCAAGGCCTGCCCGCGCAAGATACCAATTCTAGTCCCTGAGAAGCATGATGTCTTCGTGCGCTGCTCCTCCAAGGACAAGGGCGTGACTGCCAAAGTGCTGTGCGGCAGCGGACACTCCTGTATCGGTTGCGGGCTTTGCGCCAAGAAATGCCCCACCGGCGCCATCACAGTATCATCCAACCTGGCCCGCATCGATTATACCAAGTGCATCAACTGCGGACAGTGCGCAACGGTCTGCCCCACCAAGGCCATCGAGGATCTCAAAGCGGGCAAACGCAAGAAGGCGCATATCATTCCCGAAGGCTGCATCGGCTGCCAGATCTGTGCCAAGAATTGCCCCGTCAAAGCGATCACCGGAGAACTCAAACAGGTGCATGTGGTGAACCGGGAGATCTGCATCGGCTGCGGACTCTGCGCCGAAAAGTGTCCCAAGAAAACCATAGAAATGGTTTGAGCATCATCTAGCAATACGCGCAACAGGCTGCTTCCGGCGAAGCAGCCTGTGAACTCGTTTTGATGTACATGAACCCGTGCATGATAAAATTCCGACAGCGGAGGTATTTACATTGAAACTGCACACACGGTGTATTAGACTTGTTATTCTGGCGATCTTACTTCTGGTCGCTTTATCAGCCTGCGATTCAGATAAGCAGGTACCGGCCCCGCCTGACATGGAAGGCATCTGGGCCGGCCTGGGTTACGTTCAGCTTTCCAACCAATATCTGAACCAGAGACAGGTCTCCGTCATGCTGGATATTGATTCGCTGGGCGTGGTCTACGGCGCGATCGGGGACGCCTACTTTCAGAAAGTGCGGCTGCGCGGACCCAACTGGCTCTCCAGGCTGTTCGGCAATAAGAAATACTTCGTTACCGTCAGCCTGCAGGACCCGATCGTCAAGTACGAAAACTTCCGGCGGCCCGGAGGCACCCTGACCATTGAAAAAGCCAAGAATAAAGAACTGCTCTGCACCTTCACTTCCACCGGCTCAGAAACGGATAAAGCCAATCCCGTCCTTGTCGTGACCGATATCAAGTGCTCCTTGAAAATCACTAGATAGAAAAATCTTTACAGTAAACTTAAGCATCCATAGACTTCAGCTTTCTATCTTCCACAGATTAGATTACTATTGTAAAATACCGGATTGTTGACCTATACCGGCTCTGCCGTATTAATAATCCATTCTGTTCTGTATAAGAAAATCACCCTGCTTGCATTACTTACCCAATACGGATAAAGTCCGTAATGGGTCCGTAATGGGTCCGTAGTGCAAGCAAGGGAAAAAGTGCTATTTAAAATTTTGTAATAAGAGATAAAGAGAGGAAGTTCCGGAGTGATGGAGTTATGGAGTTATGGAGTGACAAGGCGGAGCCCAACTTTGAGAAAGTTAGGAGCGCTGGCTGTGACAGGCTGGAACGCACGCTTCAGCCGGTAGGTTCACCGGTTTCAACCGGTTTTTGGGAAATATCTTGTAGCACAGACAATCCTGTCTGTGCCATAATCACAGGCAGGATTGCCCGTGCCACAAGTCATGAGGATGCGAATTAAATTACCGGTATCACGCTAATAATTGGTTTTAAGAAACGGGGCAAGGACAGGGCTCCATACAACTTGGGTGGCAAGTCAGATATGGATAAAACCAGATGAATCTGGTGGACCGGCCTGATAAATACAGTGTCCCAAAGCTGTGCTGTCCTGACGGACTCGTTGTCCTATAGGCTGCCTACCCGGCACTGACGTGCCGGGTTACAATCTGCCGTCCCTGCGGGACTGAAATAGAAAACTGGTTGGAGTCCCTGAACCATCCGAACCGGATTTGCAGTTTGAGAACCCCGCTTTCGCAGGAAAGACGGATTACCTTTGCGGATGATGGGGCATGGGGCGAAGCCCCATACCTTTAAGGGGTGGCGGGCGGGAAAAAAATGAAACTGGATACCGGCCTGCACCGGTATGGAAAACAGGCTGGGTTCCTGCTCGTCCACCCCAGCCAGCAAGCTGTCAGGGGCTCCGGGCGCAGGAACGACTGATTGCCTTTGGGGATGATGGGGCATGGGACGAAGCCCCCTACAACTAAGTTGGCAGGCGCGGCCTGCTGATCACAGTTCGAGGAAGCGGGTGAGGATGCCGATGGCCTTGTCGGTCTGATGCTGATAGGAGAGTTGGCCGTGCCGGGTGAGCTCAAAAATGATGCGCAGGTTGCCGGTGGTCTCGAAGCGGGCGGGTTCAGGCACTGCTTCCAGCAGCTTGAGGATCTTCTGTTTGGAGGGCGGCTGGTTGGACATGAATTCCATGCAAAGTTCGCCGTTGCGGACCTGGCAGTTCTGCAGGCCGGCCAGGCGGGTGAGGATCTTGAGTTTGTAATAGGTCATGAGCCAAAGTGCCTTGTCGGGCAGTTTGCCAAAACGGTCGGTCAGCTCGGAAGTGAAGTCGTCGATCTGGGCGATCCCGTCGCAGTTGTTGAGGCGTCGGTAGATCTTGAGCCGCTCCCTGTCGTCAGCGATGTAATCGGAAGGGAAATAGAGGTCGATCTCGGTCTTGAGCTTCTGGCGTGCCTCGGGATATTCCTCCTGGTAAAAATCCTCCGGATGCTCGGACTGGATGCTTTCGATCGCCTTTTCCAGCAGCTTGTTGTAGTAATTGTAGCCGATGGACTGGATGACACCGCTTTGCCTGGTGCCGAGGACTGTGCCAGCGCCGCGGATCTCAAGGTCGCGCATCGCCACCTGGAAACCGGCTCCGAGGAAATCGTACTGCGTGAGGGCGTCCAGGCGCTGGCGCGCTTCCAGGGTCACGCCGCGTGAGATCAGCAGATAGGCATAGGCGCGGCGGTTGCTGCGGCCCACCCGCCCCCGCATCTGGTAAAGCTGCGCCAAGCCGAAGGTGTCGGCGCGGTCGATCAGGATGGTGTTGGCGTTGGGGATGTCGATCCCGTTTTCGATGATGGTGGTGGAGATGAGGACATCGTACTTCCTTTCCACAAAAGCGTCCATGATGTCCTCCAGCATGCGCTCGCTCATCTGGGCGTGGGCCACGACAAAACGCACGGCGGGCAAAGCCGTCCGCAATTCCTGCGCCACGGATTCAATGCTCTGGATGCGGTTGTGGATGAAAAAGACCTGGCCGCTGCGGTCCGCCTCGCGCTGGATGGCTTCACTGATGACGTGGATGTCGCGGTGGGTGACGATGGTGCGGATGGGCAGGCGCTCCTTGGGCGAGGTCTGGATCAGGGAGATGTCCTTGAGCTTGCTCATCGCCATGTTAAGCGTGCGCGGGATGGGCGTGGCGGACATGTAGAGCGTGTCCACGTTGGACTGGAGCCTGCGCAAGCGCTCCTTGTGACGAACGCCGAAGCGGTGCTCCTCATCGATCACGAGCAGGCCCAAATGGCGGAACCTCACATCGGCGGAAAGTATTCTATGCGTACCTATGGCAATGTCGATCTGACCCAGGGCGAGGGCGACGAGGTCGCTTCTGATCTGAGCCGGGGAGCGGAAGCGGCTGAACATGGCGAGGCGGACCGGATACTGCGCCAGGCGCTCCTTGAACACGCGGTAATGCTGTTCCACCAGCAGGGTGGTGGGTGCCAGCACCGCGGCCTGGTAGCCGCCGACCACAGCCTTGAAGGCGGCGCGGATGGCGACCTCCGTCTTACCGAAGCCGACGTCGCCGCAGAGCAGGCGTTCCATGGGAGCCGGATTTTCCATGTCGCGCTTGATGTCTTCGGCGGCCGTGAGCTGGTCCGGCGTCTCCTCGAAGATGAAGGATTCCTCCAACTCGGCTTGCCAGGCCGAATCGGCCTCGTGAGCGATACCGCGGCGCTTGCTCCTTTCCGCGTAAAGATTGAGCACGTCCTGCGCCACCAGCTCGATCTGGCTCTTGGCGCGCTTCTTGGTGCTTTCCCACTTTTTTCCTCCCAGCTTGTGAACGGTGGGAGTGACGCCTTCCTCGGCGATGTAGCGCGAGACCATCTGCAGCTGAAAGGTTGGAACATAGATGCGGTCGTCCCCGGCGTAACGCAGGCTGAGGCACTCGATGTCCTGTCCGTCCAACCTTACCACCTTGAGCCCTTCGAAAACGCCGATCCCGTGGTCGATGTGCACGATGTAATCGCCCGGCTTGAGACTTTCGTAATCCACCAAAGCTTCGCCTGGCGTGAAGCGGGGGGCGTATTTCTTCTGGCGGTAGCGGTTGAAGATCTCGTGGTCGGTATAGACTGCCAGGCCGCAATCGGAAAGGAAAAAGCCCTGGTGCAGGCAGCCGAGGTGCTGGCGCACGCTGAGGCCGAATTCCTCCAGCAGGATCTGCATGCGGTGCGCCTGGCCCTGGTTGTCGTGCTGGATGATGACTGACTGGCCTTCCGCCTGGCGCCGGCCCAGCTCGGCGGCCAGCTTCTCCAGATCGCCCCCGAAGTTGTCCATGCCGGTTACGGGAGCGCTGAAGGTCTGTTTCATCGCGTGAAAAAGGAATTCAGTCTGGGAGACAAAGACACTCTGGAAAGAACTCAGGGCCCGGCGCAGCTTTTCCTCCGGCGCAAACAGCTGGTGCGGCTCGGGCAGGGCTTCCCGCTTGCGTTCCTGGCGGGCGCGGGCGTAGCTGGTGTAGACCTCTTCCTCCAGTTCGCGCTGCTCGTCAGCAATAAAGGGAAAGTCGTTCCAGAAGACGAGGGTGCTTTCCGCTCGAAAATAATCGGCAATGGTCTGCACTTCCGGCAGCAGCAGGGCCAGGTAATTCTCGATGCCCTCGAACAGGCCGTGCTCGTGCACCCTGGCCAGGAGGGGGGATTCCACATCCACGTCGTGCAAAGAGATCTCGCGGGCCGGGATGAGAGTGACGGCTTCCAGTTCGCCGGGCTCGGAACGCTGGGTGGCAAGGGAAAAACTGCGGATGGACATGATCTCGTCGCCAAAGAACTCAAGGCGGACGGGCTTCTGCTGCGGCGGCGAAAACACGTCCACCAATCCGCCCCGCCGAGCCGCCTGGTAGACCTTGCCGACCTGATAATCAAGCTCGTAACCCATGCCCACCAGGTTGGAGACGAGGACTGCGGGATCGTATTCGATACCCTTGCGCAGCGTGATGATGTTCTTGCGCAGCAGCTCCAGCGGCTGGATTTGGCGCAGGAAGGCGCGCAGGGCCATGATCCAGATCTGCGGCCTGCCACTGACCGTGGCGGCCAAGGCTTCCAGGCGTGTGGCGCGGATCGAGTAGTGCGGCGAGCGCTGCTCATAAGGCAAGGTTTCGAAATCCGGCAGGTAGTGGGCGTTTTCACGCCCGACCAGGGCGCAGATATCGTCCCAAAAGTCTTCTGCCAAAAGGTCATCGGCCGTGACTACCAAAATGTTTTTACCTGTATGCTTCCAGGCGGCGGCAACGAGCAAGGCGCGGGCCGAGAGATTGAGATGGCTGTACTGCAGCCCAGACAAACCCTTGTCCAGGCTGTCCAGATAGGCAGTCAGAAAGGGCGAACGGGCTAAGATTTCTGAGATCTCGGGATAAAAAGACACGCTGTCAATCCTAGTTAAAACGTGGATGATACGTTATGTCATAACCTGGTCAGAGGTCATCGGATTTGAGGAAAGAGCCGATTATGCGGGCCAGCCTGCCGTTCCTGAAAGACACGGTCAGGCGGGCTGCCGCTCCTTCCCCATCGACGCTGAGGACGATCCCTTCTCCGTATTCCGGGTGCGTGACGCGCTGGCCGATCCTGTAGGCCTTCATGCTTTCCGTGACCACATGTTTTTTCTTGCGCAGGGGCTTGGGCTGATGGCGCAGGCCGCTGGCGTCGTCATTGATGAAAGTGTCCTGGTCCAGCTCCTGCAGGAACATGCTGGGCTGGGTGAAATAGTTTGTATCATAGACGCGGCGGAATCTGGCCAGGCTGAGGCTGAGCCTGGATTTGGCGCGGGTGACGGCCACATAGAACAGGCGGCGCTCCTCCTCGATCTCCTCCGCGCTGTCCATGGACATCCGATGCGGCAGCAGATCCTGCTCCAGCCCGACGATGAAGACCTGCTCAAATTCGAGGCCCTTGGCGTTGTGCATGGTCATGAGGCGCACGGTGTCGCGCTCGTCGGAAAGCTGGTCCAGGTCAGTCTGCAAGGCCACGAAAGGCAGGTAATCAACCAGCAGGGGCGGTTTCTCGTTTTCCCCGGCGTACTTCTCCGTGAATTCGCTGACGGCAGAAACGAACTCGGCCAGGTTTTCCCCGCGAGAGATCTCCTTGGGATCGTGGCTCTTCTGAAAAAGCTCGATCCACTTGAGTTCCTCCAGGATCGTTTTGACCACGGTCAGCACAGGCTTTTTCCGGCTGAGGGCCTGCCACTTTTCCAGCAGCAGGTAAAATTCTTCGATCCGCCTGCGGATGGCCGGCTGGAGGGATTCAATCCGGTTCGCCTGGGCCAGAGCCTGCAGGAAGACGAGGTTGTGATCTGCGGCGTGGCTGATGAGCTTGTAGATGCTGGTCTGGCCGATCCCTCGGGCGGGCTCGTTGATTATGCGCAGGAGGCTTTCGCTGTCACGGGGATTGGCCAAGACCTTGAGATAGGCCATCAGGTCCCTGATCTCCTTGCGCTGATAGAAATAGAGGCTTCCGACAATGCTGTAGGGCGCCTTGCGCTGGACGCAGGCATACTCAAACACGCGCGACTGGGCATTGGTCCTGTAGAGGACGGCAAACTGCTGCCAGGGCACGCCTTTCCTATGCATTTGGATGATCCTGTCCACAATGCCGTCCGCCTCGGCATTCTCATCGTCATAAACATAGAGACGCGGCTTTTCACCTTTTCCCAGTTCGGACCAGAGGTCCTTGGGATGGCGGCGGGCGTTACGCCTGATGAGGGAGTTGGCCAGATCGAGGATGGAGGTGGTGGAACGGTAGTTTTGTTCCAGGCGGATAGTTTTAACCTGGCGGTAGTCCTTTTCAAACTCGAGGATGTTGCGGATGGTGGCGCCGCGCCAGGAGTAGATGGCCTGGTCGTCGTCGCCCACCACGCAGATGTTCTGATGTTTGGAAGCAATGAGATGGATGAGCTTGAACTGCGCGTAGTTGGTGTCCTGGTATTCGTCGATCATGACGTATCTGAACTGGCGGCGGTACTTTTCCAGCACGGCCTGGTTGGTTTCCAGCAGACGGACAGTCCAGAGCAGGATATCGTCAAAGTCCATCGCCTGATTGAGCAGGAGCTGCTGCTGATAGAATGTGTAAACATTCAGGAAAGCCTTGAAGTAATCCCCGTAAGCGCCGTGCTCCTCTTTCCTGCTGTCCAGGTCCTCAGGCAGCAGCAGTTTGTTCTTGTAGCGGCTGATGGTATTAAGGACTCGGGTAACGGGATACTTCTGGCTGTCGATGTTGAGCTGCTTGTAGATCTTTTTGCAAAGCGCTTTCTGGTCATCCTCGTCGTAGATGGAAAAGCTGCCCCGAAAAGGCGTGTGCTTGCTTTCGAAACGCAGGATGCGGGTGCAGATGGAATGAAAGGTCCCTACCCACAGTGAGCGGACGGGAAAGTGGAGCAGGGCTTCGAGCCTATCATGGAGCTCGCCGGCGGCTTTGTTGGTAAAGGTGACGATGAGCAGGTTCCAGGGCGGGACCTGCTGTTCTTTGATCAGCCAGGCGGCTCGGCAGATCACGCTGCGGGTTTTACCGCTGCCAGCTCCGGCCAGGACCAGGACCGGCCCCTCAGTGGTGCGGACTACTTCCTGCTGGGCTGAATTAAGCTGCTCCAGCAGGTCAGTTGGCGACATAGGCGATGGTCCAGTCCGACAGCGATCCTTCCAGTGTCCCGTCCGAATAGTTTTTGTAGGCGGACACCTTGAAATAATAGAAACCGGGCGAGTCGATCGGAATGATCCTCGTCATGATATTGGTGGATGATATGTTTCCGACTTCATCGATCCTGCTGTAGGCCGCATCGTAGGCCAAGGCACGATATATGTAATAGCCGTCGGTGTTTATGACATTGCGTGCCCACTTCAGTTCCACGAATTTATTGACCACGCCCGCACCCGAACCAGTGGCTGTCAATCCCGTCACCAGGGGCGGCGTATAGATGTTGTTGTTTCCCAGGGGGTCGAGGGGATTGGTTCTTTTCAGTTCACAGGAAGCAGCAAACAGTAAAACCATAATTCCAAGCGGCAGCAATATCAAGATTCTTTTCAGCATGACCCGCCCCCTTAAAAGTTAACCTGAATGCCTTCCGGAGTGACCTGGACAGGCGAGCTGTAATATGACTTCAGGGTGTTTTGCCAGACTTCGGCATTATAGCGTTCAGTCGTCTGGACCACATCGAAAATATTATAGACCCAGACCACTGTGGCAAAGGTCAGAAAGACCATCGAATACTGGTACGGGACCTGGGCGTCATGGTAATACTGATTAATCTCGTCGATCTGCGTGGCATTCTGATATCTTCTGTAAAAGGACTGGGATTTGTCATAGAACAGGTAGGAAGCGCCCAGGAATCCGATCTCCAGGGCCATCAGGACCTGTCCTTTGGTGTAGTACTTCGTGCTGAACTGTCCCCAGCCGGGAAAGACAGCGGACTTCAGGACATTCCCGGTTACGGACTGCGCTTCCAATTCATAGATCTGGAGCAGCTTCTGGCGCTCCATGAGGTCGAACCGGTAGTTCATTCTGTCCTCCCAGGTGGTCCAGCCATACTTCTGGGGGTTGGTGAAGGCGTCTATGTCAAATCCGCCCTGAGCCTGAAGCCCGGTACAGATAAGCAAAAGCAGCGCGAACAGGATGGTCTTAATCATGGTCTTGCAGCCTCATTGCATCAGTTTTTCCGATAGTTTGTTGAGCGGCGTAACCGTCCGCTCCCTGAGATTGACCTGCCAGATGTAGTAAAGGTTCTCTGTGGGTGTTACCAGGTCATACCTGGCCTCATATTTATACTGGCCGGTGGAAAGCAGGATCTTCCAGCCCGAATCGCGGATCTCGTCGTTCTTGTATTTGGTCAGAAGCTGGCGCTTCTGAGCCTGTATGCGTTGCCCCAAAAGGCCGTTCCGATAATTGACAATGATGGAGCGGGCAAATCCCTGCGGGTCTTTTTCCGCTTCGATCAGGTTGGCCATGATGGCGGCTTTCTCTGCATAGACCGCCTGCCTGTCCAACTGGTAGGCTTGGTTGTAAAGGCGGCGGGCCTCAACAAAATTGCGGGCCAACTCCATATTCTGAGCTTCGGCATATGCCTGGGCCGCTTCCTGCAGGTTGGCCTGGATGGTCATGACGTTATTGATCGCCCTTTTGGCCACATCGTAATCCGGTATGATCTCGAAAGATTTGTTGTAAAAGGCTAGAGCATTGTCAAAATCCCTGACCTGCAGATATTCGTTGCCCTTCTCAATGTAGAGGGAAGCTATGTAACGCAGCCTCTGGTCTATTTCCTCCCGCTTGGCGGGATAGTATTGCAGGGCATCCAGGAACAACTGGTTCGCTTCCGCGTAATCCCTGTCCTGGATCGCGTTTTCAGCCATCTCCTGATAGATGTTGGAGATCTCCAGATCGACCCGGCTCAGCTTCCCGACTGGGTAACGCCTGATCTCAAAGAGGTCCTCCAATGCAGCCAGGTAGTCCTTGTTGATCGCTTTCCCTACGGCCTGATCGATACTAAAGAGAATGAAGTTCTCGATATAGGGGCGGGCGGCAATCTCGAAGCTGTGATCGGGAAACCGGTCATAGAGTTGGGTGTACTCATTCCAGGCCTTTTGCTGGTCATTTTCCAGATTCAGGAAATGCATTATCCTGAGATAGATGACCTGTGGCACCAGATCGGATTTCTCCGTTTCCGCAAGGATGAGTTCATAATAGGACATCGCCTTGGCATGGTCCTGCCCGTCCTCCGCGGCAGTGGCCAAAGTGAAATATACCTTGGCCAGCTCGAGGTCGGCTGGCTCGGAGTTGGCCAGCTTGAACAGCCGGATGGCGAGGACCCAGTTTTCCTTGTCAAAAGCAGCCAGGCCAAGTTCATAATAGCAATAGGAACGGACAAGTTCGGCCCTGGAGACAAATGCGCCGTTCTTGCCGGAATGAATGTACTGGTCGATCAGCTCGATCGCGGCGGCGTATCGCCTCTGGCTGTAAAGCTGTTCGCCCGCCTTGTACTTGTTCTGTTCGCAGGCGGCAAGCAGCAGGAACGCAAACCCGATCAGAAGCAGAAGCGTAAGCTGACAGAAACGGCTCAAGACCCCTCTCTCCTCAGTTCATAGGATTTACCTTCCCGAGCCATTTCGATCCCGTGGCCGGGATTGGCTTGCAGCCATTGCCGCATTGCTTCTGAAAGACCATGAGTCAGAATGATCCGGCCTTTGGCCTGCCCGGCAAAATCTATGATCAGACCCGCCTCAGGATGCTGACCGTCCAGAATGATGAGGTCCGCGGAGTCCAGAGCTGGTCTAAGATTGTGAAAAGTTTTGAGATCGGATGTATAAAACAGGCTCTCCCCATTCTCTTCAACGGCAAAGCTAAAAGAGCGCATAGGATTGGGATAACCGCTTTTTTTCAGAAAACCGTGATACCCTGCCAGGTGATCGTTTGGGAACACCTTAAGGCCGGGGCAGAGATTTTCCGCCTCCTGCATCTCATGCACACGCAGCGGGAAGGAAAAGCGCTGCTCGAAAGTGTAGAACATGTGCATGGCCTCCAGAAAGCGCTCCGGCATTTCCGGCAGGAAGAGGTCCAAAGGTTTGGTCCTGCCTTCCAGATAGTAAAGTTGGAGCAGCATAAACAAACCTGAAACGTGGTCGGGATGATAGTGGCTGATCAGGACGGAGTCTATGAAATCGCTGTTGAAGCCATGCCGGAGCAGTTGCCGCGAGGTGCCTTCCCCGCAGTCGAGCAGATAGTGCTTATCCGTAGCGGCAACCATCAGGCTCGAGCTGTGGAAATCCGGATGCGGCCATCCCGAGCCAGCTCCCAGAATCACGCAGTTCATTTACCGCCCCTGCTCTTTAGCTGGTTCTGGGGCACTACGATGGGGACCTTGTCCAGCTTGATCCCAAACACGATGAAGATCACTGCAAAGAGGCCGGTCGTGATCAGCAGCAACTGCCTGGAACCTATCATGTAGATAACGATGGTGGTCAGGACGATGATCAGGTTGATCAGATAGATCATCACCGCCGTGATCTTGGCTGAGCCCAGCACCGTATGGATGCGGTGGGTGGAGTGGTCCTTGCCGCCCTGCATCACGTGGCGCCCGTCCCGCTTGCGGGTCACGCTGACCAAGGCGATGTCGAAGATGGCGTAGCTCAGTATCAGGACAGGCAGCAGGTAAAACCATTTGTCATTGTGCCTGATCTTGGCAAACTGCGCCATCAGGATGCCCATGGACGATAGGAAGTAGCCGATAAACATGCTGCCCGCGTCACCCAAGAAGATCCGGGCCGGATTGAAATTATAAGGCAGAAAGCCCAGTGCCGCTCCGGAAAAGCTGAGCGAGATCAGCGCGATCAGAGCCATGGCTCCGGCGTTGGCTGCCGTGTTCATCAGGCTGAAAGCGAAAAAGCCCAGTCCCAGGATGGCCGCCATCCCGGTAATAATGCCGTCCATATTATCGAGAAAGTTGAACGCGTTCATCAAACCAACCATCCACAGCACCAGCAGCGGCAGCGCCAGGTAGACCTGCACCTGTCCCAGGGATGGCAGATTCAGGTTGGCCGCCCCAAACAGGGTATACAGCTCGGGAGCTTCAAAATTGGTCAGGATGAAGATGAGGCTGACCAGGATCTGCCCGACCAGCTTGAGCAGAGGCTTCATGCCATAACGGTCGTCATACAGGCCGATCAGGACGATCAGGACCGAGCCGGTCAGATAGCCTGTAATGCGCAGGTCAAAGGTGCGGGTGGCAGTGATCACCACATCGTAGAGGCAGAGGAGGAAAAAACCGATGAATACGCTTAGCCCGCCCATCAGTGGGATCGCCGTCGCATGGATCTTCCTGGCCTCAGGCCTATCCACAAAGTTCACCCAGCGGGCAAACCTGATCACGAACGGAGTCAAGCCATAGACGAAGAGCCACGACATCACGAACACACTGATGTATTCATAGATCTGATTCGACATTTATTTCCTTTGAACCTTTTTTGTTTTTCCTTATCTCTGATTTACCCGTTTTTGTCAAAGCTTTTTCTGGGCGGACCGCTTTTCCAATTGCCTGAGCATGACATCCAGGATCAGATCCTGAGTATGGATCAGGTCAAAGGGTTCGAACTTCAGATACTTGTCCGCCTGCCCCGCCAGGTAGTCATGCGTGACCACGCGGTACACCCTCTCTGCTTCGATCGGACGCCCCCCGACCAGGATATCCTCCAGACGCAGGCTGTCCGCATCCAGGGAGTCCGGCCAGCGCAGATTAAAACTTTGCACGATGTCATATTCTTTGGTCTGCATCAGTTTCAGATTGTGTGAGATGAAGGCGGACAGATCCTTCCCGTAACAGGAAAAAACCACAATGTAATTGGTGAAGGGCAGCATCTCCATCATGTCTTTCAGCCTGACCGGCCCGGCCGGAATGGCTTTGCGGATGCCGCCGCAGTTGAGCATGGCCAAGTCCGCTCCGTATTGACCGGCATGTTCGTCGAACAGCGCTTCCGCCTGCCACCTGGAAACTGCCGTTTCCCGAAATTTGTCGGGAATCCAGTCCTCCTCCGCATAGCCCACCACGCGGTTCAGGTCGGCTTCGATCCGCTTTGTCATCTTATGGAAAAAGCGGGAAAATCCCGAGGATTTTTTCTCTTTCACTTCCGTGACCGGAAACAAGCATACTTCGTTCAGCAGCGGATTCACAATCCGGTCATTCTCCACTTCCAGGTCCAGCCTGCCGTAATTGATCAGGAAAGCTCCCGTCTGAACGATGTAGATGCCGTTGACCAGGCGCGGCGTTTCCAAGACAGTATGCGTATGCCCGCCCACGATCAGGTCTATCCGGCCGTCCAGTTGCGAGGCAAGCAGGCTGTCGGCTTCAAAACCGTTGTGGGTGAGCAGGATGATCAGGTCGGTCCGTCTGTCCAGTTCTCCCAGATAATTGTCAATGGCCTCCTTGTAGGGCCGGATCGTGAGGCCGCTGACGTTCTCGATCTTGACCTTTTCCGGCAGTTCCATCAGCGTCAGGCCCATGACCCCGACCCGCAGCTTTCCCAGTTTGAAGATCTTGTAAGGCGTATCGGTAATGGGTTTGCCGGTCTTCTTATCAAGCAGGTTAGTGCTGATGAACGGATATCTGGCCAGCTTGGCCAGCCGCATTGTATTGGCGTAGGACTGGTCGAATTCGTGGTTGCCGAAGGTGGCTCCGTCCAAGCCCATTTTGTTAAAGGCCGCGATCACCGCCCCGCCGATGGCCTTTTTATAGACCAGTGACGAAAAGGCGCTTCCGGTCTGCTGGTCGCCCGCGTCCAGCCAGAGGCTGTGCCTCACTTGTTTCCGCTGCGCCGAGACCAGGTTGTGTAAATTCTCGTATCCGCCCAGGCTGACATTGCCGTCCGCTGTCCGGTAGTCCGAGGGAAGATACGCCCCATGGGTGTCATTGGTATAGAACAGGGTGAACGGGACAGCCGCCAGCCCGCTGAAAAGGGCTCCAATTATGACGATGAGACAGATTCTTTGCATGTTACCTTCCTGATCCTAATATCCTCTTTGCTTGCTTTTTCCGCCCCTCGCCGGATACTGGAGCTTCTCTTCACCGATCATCCTGCTTCATTGAAACCCGGGGAACCCCTTCCGGTCCACCCGGGATCCTCCCGGGATTAGCCCGGGTGCCATTAAGGCAGGGACAGCCGCTGGAAAAAAGAAAACAAAGGTCGGAAAGGAGCGACGCTCATGGCAGAAGCCGCTTTCAGGTTCAGATTTGCAATAGCCTGCCTACCTTCTCCAGATCCTCCAGAGTGTCTATCCCGATGCCCTGATAGGAGGTTCCCACCAGCCGGATGGGGATACCGTACTCCAGTAGGCGCAGCTGCTCAAGCTTTTCCGCCCGTTCCAGCCTGCCCACCGGTAGGCTGACAAAATCCAGCAGGGTCTGCTTACGGAAAGCATACACTCCGATGTGCCGAAAGTAATCGAGTCCGGGTTCGCCGTCACGATTGCAGGGAATTAAAGAGCGGGAAAAATAGATAGCATCCATGTTATTATTGAATATTACTTTAACCATATTTATGTTAAGTATCGCTTCAAGGTCAGTAACAGGTGTGATGAGGGTGGCAACCTTGACCTCCGGATCGGAAAACGCGGCCAGTAGAGCGGCCAGCGGTTCAGTCCCAATAAGCGGTTCGTCGCCTTGGATATTGAACACAAGGTCGCATTTGATATCTTTGACCACTTCGGCGACCCGGTCACTGCCGGAGGGGTGATCTGGAGACGTTATCTGGCAAGATCCGCCAAAGCTTTGTACCGCTTCAGCGATCCGCGCGTCATCCGTGGCGACGATCACCTGCCCGAACAGGCCGCTGCCAGCCACGCGTTCATACACATGCCGGATGATGGGCTTGCCTTGGAGTAGAGCCAGAGGCTTGCCCGGAAAGCGGGTCGAGGCGTAGCGGGCGGGAATAACGGCTACCGGCTGCATGGGCTGATCAGAAGCGGCCGGGCATGTTCAGCAGGATGTGTACATTGAATTTGTGGGCCGAGTCCATTTGTACGTGATAAAGGAAATGGCCCTGGAACGAAGCTTGCAGGTTGGCCGTTGCGCGGCTCAAGATCAGTTGCCTTTCTTCTTCCTCACCAGTGCTCCGCATCGCCTCCACAACCTGCTTCATCCTGTATTGCGCGAGTTTATTGAGCGCTTCGTCCTGCGCCTGCAGCCAGGCAGCCTGCAGGTCGGGGTCCACACCCCGCCCGCTGGCATAGACGTAATCACCGTCCGGGTAAGCTGACGGAGCCAGTCCCCAGCGGGGAAGCAGGCCGGCTGAAACAGAGACAACATCCTGACTTACTGCGGTGTCGGCGGTGCCCATCAAAATAAGCCGGTAGCCGTGAAATTCGGTTTCTGCCAGGGGTTTCAGTTCTTTGATCAGCCGGAAGTAGGCCTTGGAATCGGGATTGACACCCGCTCCCGCCTTGTCAGGGAAAGGCTCTTCCGGATCGGCTGCCAGCAGCTTGTCCATTTGCTCTATGTCAAAGAAAAAAGAGCCCAGGTTTTGGGATAGCGCTACGGCCGCGTTCTTGGCTGCCGCCGCGTTGCGGGCTGCCAAGTCCTTTTCCTTGGGTGAGACAATGCCGATGGCATATTCTCCCCGTGGCGGATACAGCACCCAGGCGGGCACTTCGTTGACCGTGAAGACAGTGGTCGGGCCGGACTTCAGTTGCAGGCCGTCGGTGGAAGGTTTCTCCACCAGGTTTTTGCTACAGCCGGAGATGGCAATGATCGCTGCCAGGAGCAGGATCAGACAGCCAGTAAGTCTTCTATTCATGTCGCTTCCTCCAATTTCTGCCGCTCCGGTTCGGGCCGCTGCTTACGCAGCCAGATCATCAGGGCGGCCATGTCCGTATAGTTAATCCCAGGGATGCGCATGGCCTGCCCCAGGTTGTGCGGCCTGATGCGGGAAAGCTTTTCCCGCGCCTCCCAAGCTATGCTGTCGATCTGCATGAAATCGAGGCCGTCCGGGATGGCGATGCGTTCCGCCGTGTCAAAGCGCCGCAACTCTTCCTCTTGGCGTTTGAGATAGCCTTCGTACCTGATCTCGAGCCAGATGCGGTCGGCAATTTCGGTGGTGACACCCTCCGAAGGCTGGTAACCAAAACGGCTCAATCCGTCAAATGTTATTTGCGGCCGCTTGAGCAGGGCGGCGTATCTCTCCGGCTGGGAGAGTCCGTTGAGGACGGTGCAGCTTTCGTTCAGCAGGCGGTGTTTTTCTTTGTCCTTGATGGCCAGCATGGCCTGAAACTTCTGCCAGCGGTCCTCCGAGACCAACCCCAGCCTGTGTCCCAAAGGCATCAGCCGCTCGTCCGCGTTGTCCTGCCTCAGCCAGAGCCGGTACTCAGCGCGGGAAGTGAACATGCGGTAGGGCTCGTTCGTACCTTTGGTAACCAAGTCGTCAATGAGAACGCCGATGTAGGCCTCGGAGCGGGACAGGATGAACGGATCTTTGTTTTCCAGCGAGAGAACGGCATTGACGCCGGCCATCAGGCCCTGGGCCGCCGCTTCCTCATATCCGGAGGTGCCGTTGATCTGGCCCGCCAGGTAAAGGCCTTTCACTTTTTTCGTCTCCAGAGGGGGCAGAATCTCCTCCGGCTCCACGTAGTCATACTCGATGGCATAGCCGTAGCGCATAACTTCGGCCCGCTCTAGGCCTGGGATTGATTGCACCATGGCCTCCTGCACTCCGGGCGGCAGGCTGGTGGAAATGCCGTTGACATAGCCTTCAAAAGTTCTGGTGCCTTCCGGTTCGATGAAGATCTGGTGGGATTCCTTGTCCGGAAACTTGACGATTTTGTCTTCAATGGATGGGCAGTAGCGTGGTCCGATGCCATTGATGTATCCTCCGTAAAGGGACGAAAGCTTGATGTTGTCTTGGATGATGACATGCGTCTGCGGCGTGGTCCGGGTCAGGTAACAGGACACCTGGTTGTTTAGGGAAACCTCTCGGTAACGGGAGAATCCGCTGGGCGATTCATCCCCGGGCTGCTCTTCCAAGAGGTTGTAATTGAGGGTGCGCAGGTCCACTCGGGGTGGCGTCCCGGTTTTGAAGCGGTTCAGTTTAAGGCCTGCCGCGGACAGGGATTCCGTCATTCCCACGGCAGCCGGCTCGCCGCTGCGCCCGCCGGGATAGGCGACCGCGCCGACATGGATGAGACCGTTCAGGAAAGTCCCGTTGGCCAGGATCACGCGTGGTGCGAAATACTGCCTTCCGAGTGACGTCACGACTCCCTTGACCGCACCTTGTTCGATCAGCAGCCCGGTGACACTGGCTTCGATGACGCGCAGCCCGGATTGCGCTTCGAGGTGTTCCCTCATCACCAGTGAATACATCTGCCTGTCATTCTGGGAACGGGGTGCCCAGACAGCCGGGCCCTTGCTACGGTTGAGCATACGGAAATGGATGCCCGTGAGGTCGCTGACGTAACCTATCTCGCCGCCCAGGGCATCTATCTCCTGGGCAAGGTGCCCCTTGGCGGGGCCACCCACGGAGGGGTTGCAACTCATGCGTCCGATGGACTCGAGCTTGATCACGAAAACGGCGGTTTTTGCGCCCAGCCTGGCAGCGGCCAAAGCAGCCTCGATGCCAGCGTGTCCGGCACCTACAACCAGGATGTCAAACTTAGAATTGCTCATTGATGATTTTAAAAAAACTTACTGCAGGCGAGTTTCCACCCAAGCCAGGATCTTTTCTACACCGGTGCCATCTTCGGAGGAGGCGGCGATGATCTCCTGGCCTTGCAGGTTGAGCTGTTTGCCCAGTTGTTCCAGGGTGTGCCTGATCCTGCTTTTGGAGATCTTGTCGGATTTGGTGGCGATCACGCAATGGTCAATCTTGCGCAGGCGGAGCATTTCCAGCATGGCCTTGTCCTTGGGATCGGCGGAATGCCGGATGTCCACCAGGACCAGGATGCCTTTTAGCTGCTGGCGGATATTCAGGTACTTGTCGATCATGACGCGCCACTTTTCCTGTTCCGCCTGACCCACTTCGGCAAAGCCGTAGCCTGGGAAATCGGTGAATTGCAGGAAGCCCTGCTGACCGGCCGGGTCATCCTTCCAGCGGATTAGGAAGAAATTCAGGACCCGCGTCTTGCCCGGGGTGCGGCTGATTTTGGCCAGCAGCTTCTTGTTAGTGAGCAGGTTGATGAGGGAGCTTTTACCGACGTTGGAGCGCCCGGCAAAGGCGAATTCGGCATAGGCGGAAGCGGGATAATCGACCGGCTCGACCGCGCTTTTCACGTAGAAGGATTCAACTATGCGGATCATAGGCCATACACTACCGAGGCATTATCCGATTCCCAGACCTCCACCTCGACCACTTCGCAGGCGCAGCCGGAAAGCTTTTGCCCCATCGCTTCAAAGATGTGGCGGGCCAGGTTTTCCGAGGTGGGATTCATCTGCTGAAAGACGGGCAGATCGTTCAGGTACTGATGGTCAAAGCCGGCCAGCAGTTCATTCAAATGGTTCTTCAATACTCCAAAATCCATGGCCATGCCGATGCCGTCCAGCCCGTCGCACATTACGCAGAGCCGGACCTTGTAATTATGCCCGTGCAGATTTTTACACATTCCCTCATAGCCGTTCAGGCGGTGGGCTGAGGAGAACGTTCCCTTTACGTTTAGTTTATACATAGTTTTTTTCTCGCTCAGAAATACTTTTTGCGGATGAAAGCGATGATGATCAGCAGTGTCACCACCAAAGTGAATCCCATGATGGCGGGAAATGCCCAGCGGGAGCTTTCCAGGGGCAGATGCACATTCATGCCGTAAATGCTGAAGATCATAGTGGGCAGGGCGATGATGATTGTGATCAGGGTCAGAAACTTCATCACGATGTTCAGGTTGTTGGAGATAACGGAGGCAAAGGCGTCCATCATGCCGCTCAGGATCGAGCTGTATATATTTGCCATATCAATGGCCTGCTTGTTCTCGATGATCACGTCGTCAATCAGGTCCTCACCGTCCGGGTCGTTCTGCAGCCAGCGGGATCGCTGTATCCGCTCGAGGATAAGCTCATTAGCCTGCAACGAAGTGGTGAAATAGACCAGCGATTTCTCCAAACGCAGCAGGCGGATCAGTTCCTTGTTCTTCATGGAGGCGTGCAGTTCCTGCTCGATAGCATTGGTGCGGCGGTTAATTTCTTTGAGGAAGCGTAGGTAATAGATTGAGGTTCGCAGGTTGATGCTGAGAATGAAGCTCTGCGGGCTGATCTTGAAGGGACGGTGCTTGCCTTCCAAAAAAGATGTGAGGATCTCCTGATCAAAGAAAGAAACGGTGATGACCTTCTCCGGGAGGATGATCAGACCGATCGGGACAGTGGCAAAAGGCAGCTTTGAGGTCCTGTGCTTGTAAAACACTGGCACCCGCAAAATGATCAGGATGGCTCCGTTATCGTATTCCAGGCGGGAATTCTCATCCGAGTCCTTGAGGTCGGTGATGAAATCGTCAGGCAATTCGTATTTTTGGATGATCTGCCCCGTTTCCTCTGCTGTCGGGTCGTCCAAATGCAGCCAGAATGCTTCGTCCGGATTGGCAGTCGGCGTGAACCGGGTCCCGCTGTTCAGATATGCGCTGATCATAACGGCCTCCTTTGCGTTCCGAAGAAGCTTTAAAGCTTTTCTGTTCTTAGAATGCACCATTTTTTTTGACCCCCCGAAGCTGGCAACAGATTTATGCCAGCCAACCCGGGGACATTTACTGACAACGATTCCCGGCTACTCAGAAATGACTTGTTCATAAAAGGCGGGAATAAGTTTCCACCCATGACTTCAAGGTAATCCCCAAATCAAGGGAAAACAAAGGAAAAGCCGGATTGGGGGGGCAGGTTTTCCCGAAGCCGGAGCTGGTGAATAAATTCCTTGACAGCCCATTAGGTAAAAAGAAAGTCGATAAGCATTTAAGTGAAACCTGCATAACAGGCAAGGAGGAAGCTATGCAAAGGATTTTGCTGGTCCTGGTCTCATTGGTCCTCTGCCTTGGACTATATGCCCAGTGGAGCACAAACGCCGCCAACCCCAACCAGATTTACAATGGCACCAACGCCCAGGTCATGCCCAAAACTGCCGTCACCAACGACGGCAAGACCTGGATCGCCTGGATGGACAACACCTCCGGCAATTACAACACCTACGCCCAACTGCTCGATTTCATGGGCGCCCCCGTGTTCACAACTCCCGTCTTGGTCAGCAACCACACCACGATGTCCTGGCTGACCGAATGGGATGTGGACAGCGATCCTTACGGAAACCTCATCCTGTGTTTCCAGGACCTCCGCAACGTCACCAACAACGTGGTTATCTACAAGCTCACTCAGACGGGAGATTTCCCCTGGGGCTTGAACGGCATCATGCTGTCCAACGATACAGACGACGCCTACAGCAATATGTCACCCGTGGTCCAATGCCTTTCGGACGGCAGGACCATAGCGGCCTGGCAGAGGATGACCGGCACCACATCAGAGATCAGGCTGCAGAGCCTGGCAGCTGCCGAAGGCGACCTGGAATGGAGCGCGAACGGCATTCAGATAACTTCCACCACGGCCCGTTACACCTGGCCACAACTGCGGGACGGCCTCGACGGCAACGTCCTGGTCAAGTATTATGAGGACACCGGCCCGGTCTGGGCGCCCACCCGGCATATGCTGATGCTGAGTTATGATGACAACGGATTTTCCAACTGGACCAATCCGGTCGTCATACAGGGACTGGGAGGCATCTCGGCCTGGAACCAGCTCATCGGCTTCGCTCCTGACGGAGCGGGTGGAGCTGTCCTGACCTGGCACGATGACCGCAATGGCGTCAATATTTCCTACACCTACGTCCAGCACGTGACCCTGGCCGGAATCATGACTATGCAGCCCGACGGTGCTCCGGTTTCGCTGGAAACCGGCTACCACCAGTTCTACCCCAGGGTCAACATTAACACTGACACGCAGGAAATATACATCTTTTGGAACCGCGTGAGTGGCAACCAGGACATGTGGGGTCTGCAGATGCAGAAGCTGTCCCTGTCTGGTGAACGCCTCTGGGGCGACAACGGTATGTCTTTCATCACCCTCGGAAACTACCCTACCTACCCACTCAGGGCAGGTAAAATGGGCGATAACATGGTCTTCCTCTACAGCATCAGCCCCGAGATCAACAACGACCAGGTCGCTACCATCAAGGCTTATGCCGTCAGCGGAACCGGCCAGCCAATGTGGGCCGGCGGATTGGGAGACATCGCTGCCACCAACAGCCATAAGCTGCATTTTGACAGCGACGTCTTTGGCGAAAGCTGGGGCGTGGTGACCTGGGAAGACGGCGCAGGCCCATCCTTCACCTGTGCCATGCGTTTCAACCACGACGGCTCGCTGGGGACAATTTTACCCGCTCCCCATATCCTGACGGGTGAAGTCATCAATCAGAACGACGTCTTCCTGGACTGGGTGATGCCTGCTGTCGCCCTTCTGCCGGTGGGTTATAATGTTTACCGCAATGATGAACTCTACCATTTGGTCAGCGCTGCCGCCACCCAGGACACGATCTTCGGGCTGGGGCCGGGCCAGTGGAGCTTCCACGTTACTGCAGTATTTGAGGGTGGGGACGAATCGGCCCCTTCCAATACCGTGATCGTGAATATTACAGGCAGCCAGGTTGAGACCCCGACACCTATGATAAATCTGACCGCCGATCCCAATCCCTTCCGGGAGAATGTCTGCCTGAACGTCAAAAACCTGATGCCTGCACAGGCTGTCCTGTTCTCCGTGTATAACGCCAAAGGACAATTGATCTGCAGGGAAAAACTGAATGGCCATTCGGAAATCAACTGGACCTGGGATGGTAGAAATGCTGCCGGCAGAACCGTTCCGTCGGGCCTGTACCTGGCAAGGCTGACTCAAGGTGATCAGCGATTCATCATCAAGCTGCTGAAACGCTAAATTAAAAAAAATAGTCTGCTGAATGTAACATTGATTCCCGGTTCGTGTCAGCCGGAAAAGATAAGTACAGATTTCATTGAGTCTGAATGGACAAACCAGGTTTAGCCCTCATGCCTCACCGTCTTTTCGGACTCATTTCTTTAAAGCACCGGACCAGGCCTATATAATAACGGTTTATATACTCCTATCCTAATGAGTCTGCCCGAAAACAAGTCTGAGCAGCCCGGAGAATGGATGATCGACTCGGTTGCAACAATTAAGTTACATTGTGACATTGATGCTTATGCCCGATATTGAGAGATAATCTATTGTTGATGAGTGTGTTAGAGTGAAAGTAAGGATTTTTCTGCAGCAGCCATGTTACAATGCAGTAAAGTGCGAAATCCGCCTCAAAGATATATCATATTAAAAATCAATAAGTTAAACTTGAAATTGAGAATTGGCACGAGAGTTGCATTTGGTTGTAGCGGTTTTGATTTTAAATAGAGAAGAGAGAAATCGATAATAATACATGGAGGTTCGAATGAAACCGAACATCAACTGGAAAGCCAAGCTGGCCTTCACCCTCTCACTGCTTTTATTGGCAGCGGGAAGCCTGCTTTCAGCCACTATCGGCGGCACGATCACCAATGAGAATGTCCTGCCAGTCGGCGGAGCGCAGGTACAGCTGACCAAACTGTGGCCCAACGCCAACAATCACGAGATGGTCTTCAGGACCACGATGACCAACCCTGCCGGCGCTTATCTCTTTAATGATATTCCGGATGGGGATTACCACGTATCTGCCATCGCGCCGGATTATGTGCGCAGTTTTTACGTTTCCGACACCGGGCAGATCCTGGTGGTGGAAATTGACGCCGACGACACAGAGGTGGTCGGCATCGACATTCAGCTGATCCCGCAAAACGATCCGCCCCCGCCGCCTAATTTCGCCCGGGTCAGCGGCTTTGTGTACAATCTTGAGAATGCCCCCCTGCCCAATCTGAGAGTAGGTGTTGTCACAACCAACAACCTGAACGCGCCCTTGCCCAATCTCGGCAGTTTTACCAATCAATTCGGACATTACATGATCCAGGGTCTGCAGCCCGGAACCTACAAGACCTGCGTTCTGGTGCAAAACCTGCCTGTTGCTTGGTCAGCTGAATTCACCGCCGCGGCTGGAACCATGACTGACAGTATCAACATCTTCTGGGATGCCCCGCCCCCGCCGCAGACCGGTTCGATCTCCGGCAACGTGATCGGTATCCAGAACAACATGGGCGTGATGATCAATGTCGGCTTGGTTACGCTGGACGATTCTACCGCGGTTTTGCCCAACCTGATCGGGCATGTCGGCAACCAGGGCCATTACATGATCAACCACATTCCCGTAGGCGCTTACAGGGCCTGCGTGCTTGGACCCGAAGGCGCTCCCATCGCTTATTCCGACCCGGTCACAGTAATTGCCAACCAGATAGTGGAAAACGTGGACATCATCGTCGGGGTCTTTACCGGCTACAGCATTTCCGGGACAATATACGGCCCCGACAACCAACCCCTTCATTATGGAGTGGTGGTTCTACGCTCCGCCAATAATCCCGGAGGCAACATGCACCACATGTTCAGGACCGTTCACGTGGACAGCTTGGGAGCATACATCTTCCACAATATCCCGGCCGGGCAGTACATCCTCAGTATCTGGACCCATCTCGCCCCTGTGGTTTTCTATCCCTCAACTTTCAATATCAGCGAAGCGCAGCCCGTCGTGGTCACAGACCAAAACCTGACCGGCATCAATATCACGATTCCTGCGCCTCAGACCTACACGATCAGCGGTTACGTCAAAGACGCCGCGACCCAAGCCCCTCTGCCCGGAATCAAGGTCAGGACGGACCGGATGGGATTCCACCATTTCCCGGTGCATGACCCGATGTTCAACAACGAACTGCAGGCTGTTACCGACGCGACCGGCTACTACAGCATAACCGCTCCCGCCGGCCATTACACTCTGGCTGCAGTGGATACGACCCATTACTACCGGATCCAGTTCTACGATCACGTCCTGCGCCCCTTCCAGGCAACTGTCATCGATCTTAACACAGACCTGACAAATATCAACTTCGACCTGATCCCGCGCGAGGACAGCCTCCAGTGCAGGATCAGCGGCACGGTCACGGCGGACGGGGAAGCCATCACCTATCCTGTATTGGTCGTGGCTGTCTCCAGCGACGAGGACTGGGAAGAGACAACTGTCACCAACGCCGCCGGCAGTTATACCCTGAATCACCTACGCCCCGGCAACTACTATGTGGTGGCCTATTCCCTCTATGCTCCGCCCACCTATTACGACAACGCCCTGACTTGGGAAGACGCTGACCTGATCCCAGTGAACGGCCCTGTGAATAACATCAACTTCAACCTCATCAGCACTGATGCGGACGGCCCGGCCAATCTCTCCGGCACAATCACCGACGGCAGCAACGCCATCAGCAACGTCATCGTCATGCTGACCGACACGCAGAACCAGATCCTTGGCTTTGCCAGGACCGATGCGCAGGGTTATTACGAGATCACCAACGCTCCAGCCGGAAACTACACCGTCATCGCTTCCAAGCTTGGTTTTGACTCAGTGGAGCAGCCTCTGGTCCTTGACCAAAGCACGGCCCTGGACATGGTACTGGGTGTTCCCACTGCCAACAGCGATGCGGTAGTGCCTGCCCTGATCGGCCTGGTGTCAAATTACCCCAATCCCTTCAATCCCAACACTACGGTCTTTGTCTCCACCGCCAAGGATTCCCGGGTGGCGGTCAGGATCTACAACAGCAAAGGCCAGCTGATCAGGACCCTTCTGAATAGTGCCCTCAAGGCCGGCACACATACGTTGGACTGGAACGGCACCGACGAGAGCGGCAGGCCCGTTTCCAGCGGAGTCTATCTGGTCCGGCTGCAGGGCGAAGGATTCGCCGCCAGCCGTAAGATGACCCTGATGAAATAATCTCTCTCTCCCTTGAAACTGACTCCTTCCGGTAGGACCCCGGTCCGAAAGAAGGAGTTTTTTTATGTTGACACCAATGCGGCCAAATCAGAAAAAAGAAAAAAAACGCTCTGCGGCGGACAAGATGAAATTCAATCGCGATATACTGGAAAAATCAGAGGTGCTGGCAACCCTGGGACAGGGACGGCTGGCAACCACCACCCTCAGGGATAAAGAGGGTGTGAAATTCGTGGCCAAGCAGTACAAGGCGCGGTTCGCCGGCCTGGCCAGGAATGAATACCTCTTCCTGCAGGCGGCCAGGGGAGCCAACGTGGTGAAGGCGCTGGCCTACCTGCCGCTCGAGGAGCCCGTTATCATCACGGAGTACCTGGAAGGATCAAACCTAAAGCCTGAATCCTTCCCCGGCAAAAAGGACGCGGAGGCCTGCTTTGCGCGCCTTGCAACGACCATCGCCGCGCTCCATGCCGCCGGGATCTGCGTCAATGACATCAAGCCCGACAACATAGTTGTGCAGGGCAAAACCCCCTTTCTGACCGACCTGGGCCTGGCCACCGCCAACCTCTTTTTCGAGCGCGAATTCCGGGGCACCCCCGCCTACGCGGCACCCGAAAAGTTCATCCGGCAGACCAACCACTTCGCCGCTGACGTCTTCTCCCTGGGCATGACCATGTTCTTCTGCCGGCATGGCCAAACCCTCCTCGACCTGGTTAGGGAAGATGAATACAACAGGCTCATTGCCAAAGAAGATCTCTGGCAAAAACATCTGGAAAACGCGGAAAGCGACGCTCTCATCCTGAGGATGCTGGCCTACCGCCCCGAAGCCCGGCTCCAAGCCATAGACGCCGCCCTGGAAATGGCGGGCAGGCACAAACTCGACCTCACTTCCCTGGAATTGCCCCTGGTCGAATCTTATGTTTTCAAAACCCAGAAAGCTGCCGCGGAAAAGCTCGGGAAGCGCGGCCTGCTCCGCTGCGACTACGCGGACGAGCCCCAGGTGATCGAAAACCTGCTCTCGCTCTGGTCAGAATCCAACGGCAAGAAACTGGCTGTCCTGGATGAAAGCTGCTTCGTCTCACAGCCTGAGGAATTCTTCCGCTCCTTCCCTTTCGGTTACAGGGATAAAAATGTCTATCAGCCCAATTTCATCGAGTGGCTGAAGGAACAGCCGCTCACCGTCCTGCTCCGCCGGCATAGCCAGCTCGCCCCCACCAGCTTCTTTGACGAGATCGCCTCCCGCACCGGCGCTCTCCAGCTCTGGATCGGCGAAAGCGGCGAAGTCAAGCCCGTGGCTTTCAGCGAGACCGGCGGCCTGATGGCCTCGGTCCCCTTACTCCGGAACAGGCAAAGCAGTCTACGCCGGTCCCTCGCCTCCGCTAAGCCCTTTTACATCAGGCTGGCGCTGCTGGGCCTCCTCCACGGCGACCGGAGCACTCTCCCGGAAAATGAACTGGCCGACTTCCTGGCCTGGATCCGGATCCCCGTCCCTCTGCTCCTCGCGGAAAAGGTCTGGGACCACTGGTATATCCTCGTTCAGGATGGCCTGCTCCACAAAAGGATCAGTTTTGACGCCGGCATGATCCGCGGTAAATCTGATCAGTCCGGTACTGGGTATCCCTCCCCCGAACTCATCTCGCGCGCGGAGGATTACGCCTGCAAAGCCTCTTTCTTTCAGATTGCGGGCGAGATCAGCTATCTGCAGAAGAAAACCGCCCGGGCGCTGGAACATTGGACCCGGCATATCGATGAGCTGACCAAAAAGGAATTCTTCCTCTCCGCCTACGAATTCATCCAGCAGCTGCGCCCGCGGGTGAAGGCCTTCCCCTTCGAGATCAGGAAGAAAGAGGCCTTTCTAGCACGCATCTGCGGACACTTCGAGCTTTCCAACCGCCTCTACGAGCAACTCATTTCCGAAAGCGAGGGCACGCTCAGGGCCGTCCTTTCCGTGGACCGGGCCATCGTCCTGCAAGCCCTCAAGCGCTATGAGGAAGCCATTAGCTCCTATAAAAACGCCATCGAACTCTTCCGCCTGCACAAGGACCAGAAGAGCCTCTTCCGTGCCCTAAACAACCTCGGAGTGGTCTATTTCGGGCTGCAGCGCTACGCGGACGCGGAGCAGATCTTCAACGACGTGCTCAGCGAAGCCAGGCAGCAGAAGAACATCCAGTTCGAGGCCGTCTCCTACCTCAATCTCAGCGACATCCAGCTCAAGCGCGGCGAGTGGCAGCGAGTACTTTATTACACGGACAAGGCCATAGAACTCACCTACCAGAACCAGAAATGGAATCTCTACGCCAACGGCAATGTCATCCGCGCCCGTGCCCTCTTTGCTCTGGGCGAGCATGGCCAGGCCATTCACATCCTGCAGGAGCTGAGGAACAATCCCAAGATCAGCGAAAACCTACTCCAGTACCAGGAGATCACAGCCTGGCTGCTCCACTGCCTGGAGATCTATGCCCCCGCCGAGGCCGGCAAACTGATGGACAGCCTCAGCATCAGCGACAGCACCATGCACGAGATCCTGCGCCGCGAGCTCTTTTTCCTCAGCCTGGCCCGCAAAAAGTATTTCCACGCCCAGTTGCATCTCCAGGAAATGGCGGAAGTGCCTGTTCTGAAAGCTTTCTTCAACACGGAGACCGATACCGTGATTGATCTGCTCAACGAGCTCAAGACCCAGATGGAGCTCGATTCCTATTTTTATTATCTCACCTGGTTCATCCGCCTCTATCCCGAGACCGCCTGCACCCGCCTCGCGGACGACATCCAGGAAGCCGTCAACCTCTACACCTGCAAACCCCTCACCCATCTGCTCGAAACCGGTGACCTGCCCGGCAGGCAGGCCGACTTCTGGATGGAATTGGTCCAGCAGGTCAGTTCAGCTTCCAACCCGCTCGAGCTGGTGGAATATGTGCTGCAGCATGCCCGGCGCTTTGTACAAGCCGAAAAACATGTCTATTTCGAAGTGCGGGGCGGAATCCTGGAACCCCTTTTAGCGCTGGATGAGAACGGCAAGCCCATCCCTCCCGACAGGCTGCTGCTCAGCCAGAAAGTGCTCAGGCTGGTCTCCGAACAGGAAGGCTATTTCTACTTCTACCCCGTTTATGAACAGCTGGGCGGCGAAGCCCACAGCAGCGCCCTGGGCCTGGGCATCGCCACCGTCTGCGGCTGCGCGGTCCGCCGCCAGGGAGCCCTCCAGGGCATCTTTTACTGCGACGCCGGCCGCGATCTGGACTTGGACGAGAGCGTTCAAACCCAGTGCCGGGTCCTGTTTTATTTTGTGCAGAATGCATTGGAACTTCTACGCCGGGCCGGAGGGCAGGATCCCGCCCCCGCCATCGGGCTGCCCGAGGGGGAAACCGTCTCCCCGGCTATGATCGGCAAGAGCAAGGTGATCCGCGAGGTTTACGCCAAGATCGCCCTGGTGGCCGGACACAACGTCAATGTCCTGATCACCGGCCCCACCGGCAGCGGCAAGGAGCTTGTGGCGCGGGAGATCCATCACCAGTATACCGCCAAAAACAGGGCGGGGCGCAAGGTCCCCTTCATCGCCGTGAACTGCGCCGCCATTCCGGAGCAGCTCCTGGAATCCGAGCTTTTCGGGTACAAAAAAGGCGCCTTCACCGGCGCCAATGCAGATAAAAAAGGCAAGCTGCTCCTGGCCGACGGGGGCACCCTCTTCCTGGACGAGATCGGGGAAATGCCCCTGCTCCTCCAGTCCAAGCTGTTGCGCGCCATCCAGGAAAAGCAGATCACGCCCCTGGGCAGCGACCAGGACGTTCCCGTCAACGTCAGGATCATCGCCGCCACCAACCAGAACCTGGAGGAATTGGTCGCCCAGAACGCCTTCCGCGCCGACCTCTATTACCGCCTCAAGGTCATGACAATCGACCTGCCCGCCCTCTCCGAGCGCAAGGACGACATCCCCCT
>JAXDBS010000048.1:0-44722 GCA_034678545.1 Cloacimonadaceae bacterium (SeqCode)
AGCCTGTTCCTGCTGTCTTGTTTGCGCGTAAAAGGCAGAAACGATATTTCTTGACATTTTGGCTTATCAGCGCATAAACTGTATCAGATATGTAAGATTTTGGAAACTGTTACAGTTAGAGACCGCGGACAGCTGCGTCTGATGTAAGGGGACAATAATTGAATATAAAAAGCAACAAGGGGACTGGATGGAAATGTCCGACAGACTATTTCTGAACTCCCGCTGGAGCGTTGTAGCCGGAGGATTTCTGATTGCGCTGATGGGCGGCCTGTCGTACTCATGGGGTGTTTTCATTGAACCCATGTGTGAACGTTTTGGGTGGTCAAGGCTGGCTGCCACTTTGCCGTTGTCTATATTCATGGCCGTGTTTGCTCTGATAATGATTCCAGGTGGCCGGTTGCAGGACAAATACGGACCGCGCCGCGTCATTGTCTGGGGTGCGTTTCTCTTTCTGGCAGCCAATCTGTTAAGTGCCCTGATCAAGTATTTTCCTTACAGCTGGCTGCTGGTGTTGACTTATGGGATTTTTGGGGGAACGGCATGCGGGTTGACCTATTCCTGCGTGTCTCCCCCCATCCGGAAATGGTTTTCCGATATGCCGGGCTTGGCAGTATCTCTCGGGGTGATGGGCTTTGGCATCGCCTCCTTTGTCTTTGCACCCCTCAAGGCGCACTACCTGATCCCGGGTTGGGGGATTTCTGGAACTTTCATTGTGATCGCCTTCCTTGCCTGTTCGATCTGTTTAATCGCTTCTCAGCTGGTAAAGAACCCACCCAGGGGCTGGCAGGCTCAGAACATAAGTTCAGACAAACCAGTCTCGAAGTCAAGCCATGTCCGAGCCGAATTGTTGCCCCTGCAGATGTTGAAAGTACCACTATTCTGGCTTATTTGGATAACTTTCCTGATGATGGTCTACGGAAGCATCCTGATCATAATCATGCTGCCTTCCTATGGGAAAACCGTCCTGCAGCTTTCGGACGGAAAGGCTGCCTTCGCCATCGCAGTTTACTCCTTGGTCAATGGACTGGGCAGACCGGCCTCGGGAGCTTTAAGTGACCGCTTTGGCATACTCAAGATCATGATCGCCGTTTACGCCATTCAGGCCGTTACTTTTCTGATCTTTCCATACTTTGTAGTCAGCTTTACGACAATCCTGCTGGCAGCTTTCTGCTTGGGGTTGAGTATTGCAGTTTCCCTTGCCTTGTTTCCCGTCCTCACCGCTGAGTGCTTTGGGATCAGGCATCTGGGGATCAACTATGGATTGGTCTTTTCTGCTTATGGCTTCAGTGCCCTGGCAATCCTGGGTGGAACATTCCTGCACGATCTTACGGGCAGCTACAATCCCGCTTTGCTGATCGCCGGCGTTATGTCTTTTATTGGCACTGTCCTCTGCCTGATCATGAAGTTCAAGTATAAGATGCCCTAACACCCAATATTTCGAGATCTATATCAGTATAACATCTGATTGCTGTCAGAAACATCTGAGCTGCGTGAACCCATAGTCTGTCTTCATCCCTTATCCCACCCAGAATCTACCTGGGCTTAAATCGGGAGGATCCAGAGTGGATCGCCAGCGGATCCCCGGCAGGGAACAAGGGCAGATTATCCATTCAATAAAAGCATTTGGATTTAAATACATCCACATTACGATATATCAATAATCAAATATATGCTATTATGCCTTTGATAAAATAATATGCATAACTATAAAATATTATTGGCAAAACAGAAAAGACAGATTATTATAAGGTAGACACTAAAAAAACAGGAGGAAATGAAATGAAACATATAAATATCTTTTTTGCGGTTCTCGGAGCCCTGATGCTGGTGCTTGTAGGATGTTCTGAGAATAGCAATATAACCGGTCCGGTTGAACAGCCGGTTCAGACTGATCCCGTGACCCTCACCACCGAAAATGTAAAATTGATAGATCTGACCGAGTCATCTGTATTTCCGTTAAGAACGGGTAAGAACATCATAGTGGGATCAGTCCAGATCAAACATGACGGAGAATACTACTACGTAGTCTACAAGACCTTCAACGGCTGGAAGCTGCAACAGACTCAAGTGCATGCAGTCAGCAATATACGCTCCTTACCCTTGCTGAATGACGCTGTTCCTGATCCCGCCAAGTTTTCCCATGTCATCCAGCATGGCGGCGGGGTTGAGATGTTCACGCATTTCATTCCGCGCAAAGGCATGGATGTAAAGTCTGTTGCCAGGCTTTTCGTGGTCGCTCATGCGGATCTAACAAGCCCCCAGGCAAGCGATTTCCGCCCCCTGTCGGTCAGTGGGTGGGGCGGCTATGAGAATGGCAGCGGTTCGGAATGGTGGAGCTACATAAGTTATGACCTGAAGGGTGAAACCAGCGGAGAAATTGTAACCGGTGAAGAAATTACCAACGCCGGGAACGAGATTATATCCCTGAACTGAACCGAAAACACATAAACTCCCAATGCAAGCCGCCGCTTGAACAAGCGGCGGCTTTTTTCTATGTATCCAATCTTAGTCGCCCAATCCGGCAGAAATTAATTGACAGGCAGAACAGGGCTCAGTAATATACCGCTGATTCTATAAAGCAAATGCGAGGCTGACATGCGATATGCATGGTATTTATTGATTTTGTTGTTTCCGCTATATCTAATGGGGCAAACCCTTGCCGGAGAATGGACATTCGATAATCCTGCCAACCTGCTTGGCGCAAGTGTCGGTAATGACCTGACCCTGGTCGGGTCCCATACACTGGTGCAGGGTCCGTCCGCTGGCAATAGTGCCATCCGCATCGGAACAGACAGCCATTATCAATGCAATCATGGGATCCCAGCCAACGGGGGAGGCAATATGGTGAACGAGTTTACCCTGGTGTTTGATTTCAAACTGAACGACATTGGCCCCTGGCGTTGTTTTTTCCAGACATATTATCCCAATTCCTGGTACAACGACGGAGACTGCTTCATAAACAATGCAGGCCAGATCGGTTTGTCTGATACGGGATATACGCCCCATCCCGTTTTTGCCGATGAGTGGTACAGGCTGATTGTTGCCGTGGATCTGGGATCAAGTTACAAATACTATCTGGACGGGTGCCTGGCCCTGGATGGAGGCTCCCAAGCGCGGGACGGCAGGTTCAGCCTTTACCCGTCCGACCCTTCCGAACCCCTGCTGCTTTTCGCCGACAACGATGGTGAAGACGGAAGCATTGATATAGCCTATAGCGCCATTTATTATAGTTGCCTGAATGATTCGCAGGCATCTGCTTTGGGTGGTTATGGCCATACCATAACTCCTGCCTCCGAGGCCATGTTGCCTTATTTACAGACACCAAAACCCAATTCCATGTACATTTGCTGGCATGAAAGCTCTTCCAGCGAATCCAGGGTGGAATATGGCACAACACCAACCCTGGGGTCATCCCAAACCGGCACAGTGTATGAATTTGATTCCAACACTGTCTGGCACAAGGTCAAACTGCAGAACCTGTTACCTGATACTGAGTATTTCTACCAATGCTATTCAGGTATTAAAAGCTCCGAATTAAAAGCATTCCGCACGCCACCTGCCCTGGGAACCCGGACAGGGCATTTTCGCTTTGTAATAGCGGGGGATAGTCAGACTCATTACGAGGTGAGCGCTGGGATTGTTAACAGGATAGATCAGAAGTTGACCGAGTTATACGGAGATGACTGGCACAATGATGTGCAGCTATTCTGCCATGCAGGCGATACTGTATATTTGGGTCCTTATTTGCCTTCCTACATAACTCAGCACTTTATTCCTTTCGGTTCAATCTCCGGACGCATTCCGATCATGGTCGCCACCGGCAATCATGAATTTGAAAGTGACTATCACTACCAATATAGGACCTATGAAGAATTGGGCGGACCTGAAGGAGAAAAATATTACAACTTCGATATCGGTCCCATGCGCTTTCTGTTTCTCAATCCGAATATTTCAACCGGCACCCAGAGTGTCTGGCTGGCAGATAGAATCGCCGAGGCAAACTCAAATCCAGACCTGGATTGGATTTTTACAATGTCTCACATGCCGGCTTATGCAGAACTCTGGATCGCAGGCAATGATTCCTGGGCGCAGAACACAGTGATACCCATCCTGGAGACTTCAGCCAAGGCAGCCATGTTCATCAGCGGGCACAGCCATAATTATGAGCGCGGAGTTGCTCCCACGGCAGAATTGACAACGATTATTTCCGGAGGCTGCGGCGGCGAGATCAACCGCTGGGAAGAATATGCCAACGCCAATTATCCCAATACGCTGATTGCTATGGACCATTATAATTGGTTGCTTGTGGATATTGATCTGCAGGACCGTTCCTACCATGCCACAATGTACAGTATGGGTCATTCCGATTTGCCCAGGGTCAATGAAATTCTGGATGAATGGGAATATGAGCAGATTCCGGAAGTATTGGCAGACCCGGTGGCTGTGTCGGAATTCGCCACGCCTGCCATCCCCCTTACACTGATTGCAGGACAGGATGCCTGCTGGCCGGAGCCTATTGGAACCAGGTTTCAGATATCCCCATCCGCGTCCTTCTCAACTGACTTGACAGACAGAACAAGATATTACACCGATATCTACGGTGACACAGGCAGCCCTCTCTGGATGCCCACAGACTTGAATGAGGGCATTGACCTATGGCGTTTGCATATTTTATCCGCCACCCTGACTGAAGGCAACACATACTATTGGCGAGTCAAAGCCCGCGATCCCAACCTGGCCTGGTCCGACTGGTCTGCACCAAGGCAGTTCGTTTATGAGATCCGGGGACCGGAGGCTAACTTCATTGTGCTTGGCGACACCTTGCAGCCATTTATTGAAGTTCAGTTCATTGATACTTCCATTGGGAGCCCGGTATCCTATAACTGGGACCTTAACGGTGACGGGGTCACAGACAGCGCAGAGCCAAATCCTGTCTGGGTGTATACGGATTTCGGGGTGTATAATGTGACTCTGGCTGTAATGATCGAAGGGCAGCAGTACAGCGTCACTCACCAGGTTGCGCTGAGTCAGCCTGAACCTCCCGCCGATCTAACAATAACAGTCTCGGGTGAAGATGTAGTCCTGGCCTGGGATGGTGATCCCACTGCACAGACCTGGAGTGTCTGGGCTTCTGATGATCCGTATGCCGGCTTTGAATTTGTCGGCTCATGTGATACAAACAGCTTTACATTGACTGGCGAAACTCAGCTGTATCCGCAACGATTCTACTATGTGCTGGCGCACCAATGATTAGACGCTGTCATGATCCGTCCAAACCGTTAAGTTAACTGAAGAGTTTTACGAATTTTTTATTAATCCGACATAGGCCGGTGCAAGGACCTTGAGTTTGAGGCATAAAAAAGCAGAATTTATCATTTAGGGGGGGATATGGCTCTCTTCATATGCGGAGCAATAGCTATGCGAGCATTTCAGCATGTTGGCATCGGCCATGAATGGCTTTCCCGGAAAATCGCTTGACGAAAATGCAGGTCAAAAAAAACATGATATAATCTGGTAATTGTATATTATACCAAGGAGTAGAAATGGTTAAACTGAGATTGAGAAGAATGGGTTCCAATAACGCGCCCTTCTACCGGATCGTGGCAGTGGATTCGCGCAAGAAAAGAGACGGCCAATATATAGAATCTGTCGGTTGGTATGATCCCAAACCGACCCCGTCCAAATTTACCATAGATAAAGAATTGGCTCTCAAATGGCTGAGCGTAGGCGCTCAACCCAGCGATACGGTGCGGGCCCTGTTCCGCAAGGCGGGGATCCTGCAACTCTGGCATGAGAGTAAACTGGCTGCCAAGAAACAAACAGAACCTGAAGCGAAGTAAGAGGTGAAAAATGAAGGAATTGATCGAATTCATCGTAAAAGCTCTTGTAGATGACCCCAGCGAAGTCAATATTACGGAGATCACGGGCGACAAGGTTACCCTCTATGAATTGCGCGTCTCCAAGAATGATATCGGCAAGGTGATTGGCAAGCGCGGGCGCACCGCCAGTTCGATCCGCACGATCATCAACGCTGTGAGCACAAAGCAGGGTAAGCGCGCCGAACTCGAAATTATCGAGTAGATGGAAGTATCCGACCTGGTGGCGATCGGCAGGCTTGGCAGACAAGAACCCGATGGTTTTCACTGCGTTAAGCTCAGCCCGGCGCACAGGCATCTTTTCCCTGACCTGACAAGCTGTTTTTTGATCTTTTCCAGCCAGAGAGTGTTTTTTGTAACAGTGGTTGAACGTAAGATAACCGGAAAGCGTCAATACCTGAAGTTCAAGGAAGACGGCGTAGCCGCTGAGTGTTTGCGGTCAGAGAGAATCATTCTGGCCCTGGCACCGGATGAACTGCCCCGGAATGAACAGGAGCTGGAAATCCTGGGACTATGCGGATATGATGTGCTCTACCAGGACAGGATAATCGGAACTGTATCCGATGCCATGATCAATCCCATGCAGTCGGTGTTTGTGGTTGACCTGCAGGACGGAGGGGAACTTCTGATCCCCAACGTTGAGAAGTATGTGCTTTCTGTTGATAAAAAAACCCATACAGTGATCACCCAGAACCTTGATGGATTGCTGGCAATATGCACATCGACGTCCTGACTCTCTTCCCCGGCATGTTCCGGGGTTTCCTCAAAGAGAGCATGATCGCCAAGGCGATCGGGCTGGGAGAACTCGAAGTGCGTTTGATCAATTTCCGCAGGTATTCCGGAAACAAGCATAAACAGGTGGATGATTATCCCTATGGGGGTGGAGCCGGCATGGTCATCAGGGCCGAACCTATTTACAAAGCCATCAAGTTTGCCAGCAAAAAGGCGGCCTGCCCGGTAATCTATTTCACACCGCAGGGAAGAATCCTGAGCCAGGATATCCTTAAGGGTTATTCCCGGGAAAAACAGGTGATCCTGATCTGCGGCCACTACAAAGAGATCGATCAACGGGTGCGCGACCTTGCCATAACGGACGAAATCTCAGTGGGGGATTACGTCCTGTCCGGCGGAGAACTCCCGGCTATGGTCTTTATCGATGGAGTGGGCCGTTTGTTGCCGGGGGTGCTGAGCGACATGGAATCGGCAGAAACGGATTCCTTCAGTGATAGTCTGTTGGGGTATCCCTGCTATACGCGTCCGCCGGAATTCATGGGAATGCATGTACCGAAAGTATTGCTTAACGGGAATCACAAACTGATCGGGAAATGGCGACGGGAGCAGGCCCTGATGCTGACAAAAAAACGTCGGCCTGACCTGTTGAAAAAATGAGCTCTGTTTATCTCGGTTTGGTACATTTTCCTGTCTTGAACAAGCACCGGGAAACGGTTCAGACCGCTGTTACAAATCTGGATATTCATGATATAGCACGCAGCGCCGAGACCTATGGTGTGAAAAGGTATTTCCTGATCACGCCGGACAAAACCCAGAAAGAGCATGTCGGGAAAGTAGCCGTTTTTTGGCAAAGCACGGCGGGCCGGACATATAACAGGGACAGGAGCGAAGCGCTGGAAATTTTAGAGATTACAGACTCTATAGAAGCAAGCGTAATGCTGATTACAACGCAGGAAGATGTGCGACCGATAGTGATATCCACTACCGCACGGATAATGGAAAACCAGTTATCTCATGACAAATTGCGGCTTCTGTATCTACAGGACAGGCCTTTGCTGCTTTTATTCGGCACCGGCCATGGCTTGGCAGATGAAGTCCATGCCGGGGCAGACAGGATTCTGCAGCCTATAACAGGACTCGGCAGATACAACCACTTATCCGTCCGCAGTGCCGTGGCGATTGTTTTGGACCGCATGACTTCCCGCTGTATATAAAGGGAGGTACAATGGATATTCTGCAACAAGTTGGCAGAGAACAAATGAGAACCGATTATCCCGAATTCAAGGTAGGGGATACGGTCAAAGTGCATTATAAGATCAAGGAAGGCGAGAAAGTGCGCATCCAGGTATTCCAGGGCATCATAATCCAGAAAAAGGGTGCCGGGATATCCAAAACTTTCACCGTCAGGAAGGTTTCCAACGGAGTGGGCGTGGAGCGCATATTCCCGCATCACTCTCCTCTGATTGATAAACTTGAAATCGTCCGTTATGGCCATGTGCGCCGAGCCAAGCTATTTTATCTGCGCGGGGCAAAAGGCAAGGCGGGCAGGATCAGGGAACGCAAGAGACCCATGGTCTGAGATTGGGGGAGCGTTATGCTCCCCTTTTTTTTGGAGAATGAGAATGTACGCGTTTTACGGGCACGATCCGGTTTTTCTGGTGATTGAACATGATGGAAGCGAGATCACTATGATCAAATTCATCTCAGAGGAAAAGTATTGGCAGCATCAAGCTCTGGAACTTATGGACAAATACACGAACCGGATCAAAGAACAGCTGAAGTACTATTTTTCAGGAAGCCTGAAGAGCTTTGACCTGCCCCATACTTGTGCCGGGACGGATTTTGAAAAGAACGTTTGGGCTGCAACAAAAGCAGTTTCCTATGGGGAAACAGCAAAATACTCTGATATTGCTAATGCTATAGGCAATCCCGGGTCAGCCAGGGCAGTTGGGAATGCCTTGAACAAGAATCCGCTTCCCTTAATCATTCCCTGCCATAGAATAGTGGGAAGTGACGGTGCGTTGCACGGCTTTGGCGGTGGTCTCGTGATTAAGCAGTGGCTGCTGAAACACGAGGCAAAATACAAGAGCTGAGTGATGGTTGCCGGCATCGGCATTGATATTATTGAGATCAAGCGGATCAAACGGGTCCTGGAAAACAATCCTGCTTTCCGGGAAAAGGTCTTTACCGCCCGGGAGATTGCTTACTGTGATTCCAAGGCCAGTTCTGAGCTGTCATATGCGGTGCGGTTTGCAGCCAAGGAAGCTTTTATGAAAGCCCTGGGCACTGGCTGGAATCATGAAGTGAGCTGGAGTGAGATCGAAACTGTGTCCGAACAATCCGGCCCACCCATTCTCAGGATTTCCGGACGTACTGCTGAAACTTTAGCTAAACGGGGTATCACTTTTTGGCATCTGTCACTCTCGCATGAAAAGGAATATGCGGTTGCTTGTGTGGTTCTGGAACGAAGTTGAAGCTTGACAATAATCAAATCCCGTCAGTTAAGTACAATCTTTCAGGTGTAAAATGAAAAAAAGCTATGCTTTCATAGGCATACAGGGAAGTGGCAAGGGCACCCAGGCTGTGCTTTTGGCGGAAGCCCTTGAGTACCAGCATATCAATATCGGAGACCTTCTGAGGTACAATGTTAAAAACAAAACACTTCTGGGGGCAAAGGTTCAATCCATCATTAGAAAAGGCGAACTTGTGCCCGACGATCTGGTTTTCGAAGTCATAGAAAATAAAGTGAGCTTGTTATCCAAGGGTGTTGTTTTTGACGGCTTTCCCCGAACTATCAACCAGGCTGAACACTTGCTCAGGCAGTTTGATTTGCTTCGGGTATTCTTCCTTGATTTGACCGAAGAATCAGCCATTGAGCGGATCTCTGCACGCAGAGTTTGCCAAGATTGCGGTGAAAACTACAATCTTAACACCCAGCCGCCCCAGATTGAGAATGTCTGTGACAGATGCGGAGGAAAACTGGCCATTCGCTCCGATGACAGACCGGAATCAATCCACCGGAGATTTGAGGAATTCTATCAGCAGACTTCTCCGCTCAGGTATTTCTTTGAGTCACATAGATTATTGTCAGTTATCCCAGCAGCAGGAACAATTGAAGAGATTTCCAGGCAGATCCTGGGTCTGATCATGGTCTGAGCAGATATGAAGCGGCATTATATGCGGAACAGGATACTCAATTTCATAGAAGCGCTGGCTTATCCTATCGCCGCATGGAATCTGTTTCTGCTTTTTTTCGAACCCATAGTCGAAACCTTTTTCTACCTGGACCAGGTGCAAAAGTGGACAGCCTGGGGCAACCTGTTCTTTATAGCTCTTGCCTTGCTGCTCCGCCTCATGCTGATGGTGTTTCGTGAACATCGCTTTAAGACGATCGCTGACTTTTTAATATTGTTGTTCGGCAGCATCCTGTTTGTTTACGATGCCAAGTTTGTCATCTTTTTCCTGTTTATCCGCCAGGTATTCTATATTGCCCGCTATTATTTCTTTGACGCCTTTAATGGAGCGCTTTACAAGAAAATGCTCAGCAATCCACCCGTCACTTTCATGGCCAGTTTTGCGGTAACTATCCTGGGCGGCACTCTTCTGCTCATGCTTCCTTCTGCCAGCGTGGCTCACAAAGTGACTTCATTTGTCAATGCCCTGTTCACGGCTACTTCTGCCACGTGTGTTACAGGGCTGGTTGTATTGGACACGGGTTCCTACTTTTCGTTGTTTGGACAGCTGGTCATCCTGCTTCTGATCCAGGTTGGAGGCTTGGGTATAATGACCATATCAACAGCTTTTGCAGTGCTGCTTGGGCAGAAACTGGCCTTGCGGGTAGAGAATGTGATGCTTAACGTGATGGGGGAAAGCAAGAGCTTTGATTTTATCACTCTGATCAAAAACGTCGTTCTGTTTACTGCTGTCATTGAACTGGCTGGGGCCGCCCTACTTTTTTTTACTTTCCGTGAGCTTTACAGTCCGGGTCGGGCTGTTTATTATTCCGTTTTTCATTCTATTTCGGCATTCTGCAACGCGGGGTTCGGATTATACAGCGACAGCTTTGCCAGGTTTGCGTTTAGTTTCCATATCAACGCTATCATCACAACACTGATTATTTTGGGTGGATTGGGATTCCCTGTGATTGTGGATCTTTTCAATCATGTTACCCGCAGAAGCAGCCAATACTCCATTACGCTGCATTCAAAAGTCGTGCTGTCGATGACTGGATTGTTGCTGTTGGGGGGCACGTTGTTTTTCTTCATATCGGAGTATTCACACACAATGCGGGATATGGCACTGCATCATAAGGCGCTGTGCTCCTGGTTTCAGTCCGTCACCTGCCGCACGGCGGGATTCAACACTGTTAACCAGGGTCAGCTCAGCCATTCCTCTGTATTGGTATCCGTAATCCTGATGTTCATCGGCGCTTCGCCTGGCTCCACTGGAGGCGGGGTCAAAACCTCAACTTTTGCAATACTCATCTTATCCATTATCGCATTGATCAAGGGCCAGACAGACCTTACCTTGTTCAAGCGACGCATCCTGCCTTCCAGCGTGCGTCAAAGCACCAGCCTGATCACCCTGTCTTTGGCATTCGTTTGCCTGATTGTTTTTCTGATCCTCATGCTAGACCCCTTTTCTTTGGAAACAACTCTATTCGAAGCTGTTTCGGCTTTCGGCACCGTGGGACTTTCCATGGGAATAACCCCCGATCTTAGTTCCGTCAGTAAGATCCTGATAGTGATTTTAATGTATATAGGCAGGGTGGGGCCGCTGACAGTCCTTTTCGCGCTGTCCCAAAGAACGGTCACCCCCAGTTATGTTTTGCCTGAAGAAAGAATAGCCATTGGCTGATCCGGGAGGAAAAAATGGCCAAATATGCAGTCATCGGATTGGGCAGGTTCGGGTGGACCATTGCCAATACCCTTGCAGACAGCGGGATCGATGTGATTGCCATTGAAAAGAATCCCAAGCTTATCGACGAGATAAAGGATAAAGTTGCCTTGGCAGCCTGTCTTGATTCCACTGATGAAAATGCCTTGCGTGGGCTCAGTGTCCAGGAAGTGGATGCAGTTATCCTCGCCATTGGCAGCAATATCCAGGAAAGTATTCTAACCTGCGCCATCCTGAAAAAGATCGGGGTTAGCAACATCTATGCCAAGGTAGAAAACCGGTTGCATGCCCGCATACTTGAATATATGGGAATCCAGAATATTTATTTTCCGGAAGAGATGGTCGGTGAGCAACTGGCGAAAACTCTGATCTCAAGGAATATACTGGAGTATATAAACTTAACATCGGGTCACACGATGATTGAGTTGATTGCACCCGCCAGCTTCGCTGGAAAAACCCTGCAGGAATTGGCTTTGCCTTCGGCGCATGGAATCAATGTGGTGGCCATTAAATACAATCATCTGAACATTACCGAGGATGGCAATAACGTGGTTGAGCAAAGAGTCAATGATATGCCCGGCGCCAATGACATCATCCGGGAAGGCGACATCCTCATTCTGCTCGGTCCCAAGGGCAATATAGACAAACTGATACGCGACACGGCTGCCAGGAAGTAAACCATGAAAAGATCGATCAAGTCACGCTATCAGATGCTTCTGATCATATTTTTCACTATCTTCGTGGTTGAGTCCGTGCTCGTCCTGTTTACAGTGATCCGCCCCATCGGTTTGCCTCAGCTCAAGTCGGATCTGCAATCCGTTCTGATTATATTCTTTTTCATCCAGTTTATCTTTTTTATAGTTCTGCTTTATTACATTCCCTATCTGTACGATCGTTCCCTGAGAGAAATCGACATGCTGATTCAGGAGATTTCGGAGGGCAAGTATGAGGTGGATCTTGAGCTTAAGACGCACAACCAGAGCGCCGAAGTGGTGTCTCTGATGACAGCCTTGCAAAGAATGATGAACATCATCATCCGCTTCGACACTCTGAAGGGTGACAAGATCTATGAGCATCATCAACGCTTGATGACCTTGGTCCATCTTATCCCGCAAGGCTGCCTGGTTGTCACCGTGGTGGGGGAGATTGTATATATGAATGATTTTATCAAGGATAACTTCCCCGAACTGGCAGAAAACCTGAACATCATGGAAACTCTCCTGCCCGAATACCTGGAAGACAATTTGAAACCCATCATTCTGCACTGCATGCAGAACGGTGAAAGCCTGAAGGGGCGCTCCTTCAAACTGCCTGAAAGCGGACTCTCTTACCGGCTGGACTGTGGTATCGTTCGCAACCGCAAAGGGCAGCCTGCCGGGGCTGTCTTTATAATTGTCAAAGCCTGAGGCAATGGCCGGTACGCTGCGTTTGGCTTATGAACTGGACCATAGCTTGCGGCTCGATAAATATCTTGCCGGACTGAAGCTGCCTGAACTCTATTCCCGCACTTTCGTTGAGCGCCTGATCCGGTCAGGCAAGGTGTCGGTTAATGGATACTCTGTCAAGAAAAGCTATATCCTCGAAACCGGTGACAGGGTAAAGATCGAGGTGCCGGATCCCCTCCCGGTTGAAATCACACCTCAGGATATCCGGATCGATGTTTTGTTTGAAGATGATTGGTTGGCGGTGGTCAACAAACCTGCCGGACTAGTAGTGCACCCCGGCTGGGGAAATCCGGACGGCACCCTGGCCAATGCACTTGTTTTCAGATACGGGAGAAATCTTTCATCACAAACGCCGGAAAGAAGACCGGGAATTGTGCACCGCCTTGACAAGGGTACTTCCGGACTCATTATAGTGGCCAAGTCAGATCTGGCACAATCACGGTTATCAGATCTGTTTGCCCGCCGGCAGGTAAAAAAGACATATCTTGCCGTCACCAAGGGTGTTCCCGATCCGTTGGAAGGCCGGCTGGAAAGCCATATCGGCAGAGACACGGCTCATCCGGGCAGGATGAAAATCTCAGCTTCCGGCCGTTTAGCGGTTACAACCTATGATGTGGTCCGTTGTTTTGAGGGCTTTGCCTTGGTGCGCGCAGGCCTGGAAACAGGACGCACCCATCAGGTCAGAGTGCATATGGCTTCCCTGCATTCGCCCATCCTGGGGGATCCGGTGTATAATTCGCTCAGCAGGACCCTGGCGGGCCTCCCCAATCACAGGAGAAAGCTGGTTACAGATCTGCTCGAGCACCATCTGCTGCGCCAGGCTTTGCATGCCTGGAAACTGGAATTCCGGCATCCGTTTACGAACAGGATATTGTCCCTGACCGCTTCGCTGCCGTCCGATCTGATTCATACGCTGGAATGGCTAAAACACAATTTTAATATTGACAACGAGAGTTCTGAAGAAATCCTGTTTGATGGATGATTGCATGATTGTTTTCAGGTGTTTAATCTGTTTTAAGTCCACAATGGACCATGATGATAACCAAGGAAGATATGCGGAAAAAGACTGAGCCTGAGCTGGCAAAAACCAAAGCACGGGTTGGATGTAAGGTTTTCTGTTCAGTTGAAGAAGCCATCGAGGAGATTCGTGCCGGTAGAATGCTGATCGTGGTGGATGACGCCAACCGTGAAAATGAGGGAGATCTAGTCATGGCAGCCCAGAAGGTCACGACTCAAAGCGTCAATTTCATGATCTCCCAGGCCCGCGGATTACTCTGTGTTCCCATGGAAGCCGATTGGCTCCTGCGGCTTGACCTTCCGCTCATGACCACGAAAACCACTGACCGCCTCGGAACGAAGTTTACCCTTACCGTGGATGCTGCGGAAGGAACTACGACTGGAATCTCAGCTCGGGAAAGGGCTTTGACCATCACGCGCCTGGCCGATCCGCAGAGTGTTGCGTCCGACTTCACGCGTCCGGGCCATATCTTTCCGCTACTGGCGGAAAAAGGCGGGGTCCTCAAGCGAGCCGGGCACACAGAAGCAGCAGTGGATCTGGCCAGAATGGCGGGACTAAATCCGGTGGGAGCGATTTGCGAGATCATCCGGCCCGACGGTGAAATGGCGCGCATCCCTGATCTGATCAAATATGCGGCGGTGCACAAATTCAAAATCCTAACTATTGAAGAACTCATAAACCATCGCAGAAAGCAGGAAAAGCTGGTCAAATGCTTGTCCCGTGCTAAATTGCCCAATAAATACGGTATCTTTGACATCATGACCTATGTCAGCACGGTCTCGGATGAGTATCATTTGGCGCTGGTACTGGGCAATATTAAAACCAAAGAATCTGTCCTGGTCAGAGTGCATTCCGAATGCCTGACCGGAGACGCCTTGTTTTCACAACGTTGCGACTGCGGCCAGCAACTTGCCGAATCTTTCCGCATAATCGCCGCAGAAGGATGCGGCGTGATATTGTACATGCGCCAGGAAGGGCGGGGAATAGGTTTGCTCAATAAGATCAAGGCCTATCATCTTCAGGACGGGGGCCGGGATACAGTGCAGGCCAATCTTGAACTTGGTTTCGCTCCGGACCTGCGTGATTATGGTATCGGGGCTCAGATCCTGCGTGACCTGGGCCTTAAGCGGATCCGGCTGCTCACAAACAATCCACGCAAGGTTGTGGGGCTGGAAGGATATGGGTTGCAGATTGTCGAGCGGGTTCCGATCGAGATCAAGCCCTCTGAAACGAACCGCAGCTACCTTAAAACCAAGAAAGCCAAGCTGGGCCACATACTCCATGAAGTCTAGACTGCTGATTATCTTTATACTGCTGGCAGGACTGCTGATCAGTGCCGCGCAATATCCCCGGCCGCAGGGCTGGGTCAATGATTTTGCAGGAGTTTTATCCGATTCTACGGAAGCCCGGCTGACCGACTGGTTCACTGAGGTGAAACAGAAAACGGGAGTTGAGGTGGCGATTGCCACGTTTCCGGATTTGGGCGGAAAAGACTATCAGGATTACGCGACCGCTTTGTTCAGGGAGTGGGGAGTGGGCAACAAGGACGACGAGGGTGTGCTGATCCTGCTGGCGCTCAAAGAACGGAAGATCAAGATCGAAGTCGGTTATGGTTCGGAAGGCTATTTAACAGATGCAGGGACCAATCAGCGAGCCTATCAGGTCATGAGAAAACTGCTCCCGGAGGGCAAGGAAAATTTCGATCTTGCCTTTGAGCAAGCCTCTCTGGCGCTGATGAACGATATTGCCAAAGAAAAGGGTGTCGCCCTGACAGGCGTTCCCGAGTTTCAGGGAACAGGCGGGTCTAAACCGGGAGGAGCCGGAACGCTCGTCCTGATTATAATCTTCATTTTCTTGATGATCATTACCCGCGGTCGCATCCTGTGGTGGATTCTGCTGTTTTCCAACTCCGGAGGGGGGAGTGGCGGCTTTGGCGGCTGGGGAGGCTCCGGCGGTCGCTCCAGCGGTGGATTCGGTGGTTTTGGCGGATTCGGAGGCGGTCGGTCCGGAGGCGGCGGAGCCGGAGGAGGTTTCTAATGATATTTCTTAAATCACTGCTCTTCATAGTCTGGAATGTAGCCATAGGGATCGGGTTTGTCTTGCTTGTGCGCTGGCTGCTGTTCAACCAGAAAACCCGGTTTGTTTTTGGTTTGCACATCCCGCTGACGCCGGGTTTGCTGGTCCAGAAACGCGATTGGGTCTTCAACAAGGCGCGCGCGTTGCTGCATGATTATCTCGACCAGGCTGACCGGCTGATGGAAAGTTATGGCTACCTGTACAAATGGGAAAAAATGGTTTTTGATGGCGTGATGCAGAAAGCGCGTTTCATGGACGGCTGGTTTCTGCTGCCGGGAAGCTGGAAGCAAAAACTCAAAGAGTCTGTGGCAAAGGCCGCCCGTGATATTGCCCGCAAATTCCTGCGCAAGTTTGTCCCCAAGATGCTTGAGCAGCTACAGGTCGAGAAACGCATAGACGGCTTTGACGAACAGTTCAGCAGCAGGGTTTTGCGCCAGTATTACAACCAATATGTCCATAAATACCTGATGTACTTTTTTATCGCAATCAACATCCTGGTCGGGATCACCAACATGATCCTGTATTGGATCATTGCCTGAGCGCAGGTTGCCTTGAAAAACGGGGCAATCCCGGTTCTGCTGCTCTTGCTTGTGGCTGTCATATCTTCATGCCGGGCCGGCAACAACAATCCTGAACAGCAAACAAACAATCCGGATAGTGACTTGAATGGACATGCCGCTATGCAGAAAAGTGATAAAATTCTAATAGCATATTTCTCCCATACCGGTAACACGCGTGCCGTGGCAGAGAAGATACACGCAGTTGTTGGCGGCGACATTTTCGAGATCAGGACAGTGGATCCCTATCCCCCGGAATATCGTAAAACGGTGGATCGGGCCTGGCGCGAGCTCAACGGTGATCAGCGCCCCGAGTTAACTGACAGCCTCACCAGCATCAAGGATTACGGCATTGTTTTCCTGGGTTATCCGAACTGGTGCGGAACCTTGCCGATGGCGGTCTGGTCTTTTCTGGAACAGCATGATTTTTCCGGCAAGACCATCGCCCCTTTCTGCACACATGGCGGCGGTGGGCTTGCCCATAGCCTGGATGACATCAATAAGCTCTGCCCTTCCTCCAATCTTTCCGCAGCCTTTGCCATAAACGGCAACCGGGCGCATCAGGCAGATAAGGAAATTTCAGCTTGGCTGAATGAAATCGGCATCACGCACTAAAGAACAGCATCCTCAATCCGTAGGATTTATCCTGTCTTATTCAAGTAGGCAATGGGATCAACATAACACATTAAAACAACGAGATAAATGCGCCTGGCGCAGCTGTCCTCCCTATTTGAAGCAGCATCATTTACCCCTCCTCTTCCTTGCTTGCACTACGGACCCATTACGGACCCAATACGGACTTAGTCCGTATTGGGTCCGTAATGCTTTCAAGGGCCAAGCAGGATATGGATAGTATAGATCTGATCGACAGAGCTTGCTAAAAAAAGGACATTGAACCTAGAATGAGATGTATGGAAAGACAATAAGTGGCGGAGAGTCAGGGATTCGAACCCTGGGTGCCCGTAAAGGCACAACGGTTTTCGAGACCGTCCCGTTCAACCGCTCCGGCAACTCTCCGACATTAACAAAGAGATTAGAACCATTCTTTCCTGCGGCAAGGAGGGGTGCATGCATGCGGCAGGCAATGGTCCGCATAGATCTAAGATTCACTTACTGACGTTAAAAAAGCAGATCAGGTTTTCCGCTTTGACGAGAAAAATTCCTTCAGCAGCAATCCGGTCTCTTCTGCCATGATTCCTCTCGTAATCGTGGGATGATGATTGAACCGCACATCCTGCAGCAAATTACAGATCGTGCCCACACATCCGGCCTTGGGATCTGAAGCGGCGTAAACCAATCGCCCCAGCCTGCTCCAGATCAGCATCCCTGCACACATGGGGCAGGGCTCCAACGTCACAAAGAGTGTATAATCCTGCAGATACCTGATTCCGGAGGCGATGATTCTGTCAATGATCAGTTTTTCTGCATGGGCGAGGGGATTGCCGGACTGGCGGGAGCGGTTATGATCTGACAGGACGATTTCCCCGCCTCGGACGAGAACGGCGCCAACGGGCACTTCATCCTCGTCCATGGCTTGCCGGGCTTCTTTGAAAGCAGCCGCCATGTACAAACGGTCCCGATCCTCCGGTATGAAATGCGGGTCAGTCATGTTTGGGTGATGAAGCTCCGTTTTCTGCCTTGAGTTTTTCCAGTTTATCGCGCAGTACAAGCAGGATTGGATCTGTACGGTCAATGTTTTTCATGGCCCTGCGCAGGGCTTTGCCTGCTTCTTCAAGGTCGCGTTTCTGGATCAGTACCCGGATCAGGTCTTCGTGAAGAATCGTCATGTAGGGATTGATTTCAATCCCTTTGTTGAGCAGCTCGATCGCCTTGTCCAACTGCCCGATCTGCCAGGCAGCCTGGGCGTAGCTGTGCAGGTGGTCGGGATTGCTGACAGGCGCCATCTCATCGGCATTTCGGAAAGCGACAAAGGACTTCAGCCAGACCTTTTTAAAATTCCAGACAAAGCCTTTCAATATTTGCTGGTAACGCTGGATGCCAAAGTGTTTTTCCATCTCGTCCAACCAATGGATGGCTTCCTTGTATTTGTGCAGGCGCAGGTATTCTTCGACCAGGAAATAGTAAATATTAGCGTTGTCGGCGACCTGGCGGATGAGAATCTTCAAATAGTGAATGCTCAGATCATGATCTGCGCTGTAGGCATAGGCTAGAGCTTTGTTGTAGTTTAACTCTGGTGTATCAGCTGAGACCTGGTCGTAATAAAAGAGAGCCATCTTGTAATCGTTGAGCGAGAGATAACAATTGCCAATGACGAAATGGAGGTGCTCGTCCTTGGGATCAATGGTTAGGGCTTTCTGATAGGACGCGATGGCCTGCTCGAATTTCCGTTGGCGCATATAGATATCCCCCAGGGTGAGATAGATCTCGCGCTCGCGGGGATAATCGTCCGTGGCCTTCTCCAGTATGTTTACGGCGTGCAGCCAGTTCTTGCGTCCGAGGACCTCGGCCCTCATCAACAGGTTCTTGATCTCAGCTTTGTGATTGTCCGCCATGTTATTTCAGCTGGTTTAGCAGGACTTCGACAGCTTTCTGGAGTTGGGTATCATTCTCGCTGATGATATCTTCGGGTGTGAGGTCGACCAGAATATCTGGTTGCGCGCCGTTGCCTTCCATGTTTGTGCCGTCCAGGCGGAACCAGCCTGAACCGGGCATCCTCATCGAAGATCCGTCCAACAGGCGCACTTCCCAGGTTCCTATCACCGAGCCGCTGGTGGGGATGCCGATGACAGTTCCTAACCCTGCCTCTTTAAAAAGATGGGGAAAGATCTCTGCATCGGAATAAGAATGCTCATCTATAAGCAGGGCGATAGGCTTGGTCCAGGTGCGGCCGGGAGTCAGTTTTTTGATTGCCCCGTATCTGCGCCCGGTCGTAAAAGCGTTGGGTTCTTTTGACAAGAAATCAAGGAGGCTATTGTGGATATGCCCTCCGGAATTGCCCCGGATGTCAATTATGAGTGCATCCTTGTCCGCGTTTTTGGTGAAAAGATCGCTGATGAAATCATTATAGGCCTCGTCGCTCATTCGAGGGATATAGACATATCCGATGCGGTTGTCCGACAGCTTATCTGTCGTTAAGCGCCGGCGGAGAAGACGGTCCTGCTGCCATAGTTCCCGGTTCTGGCTCCAGGTAAGGCCTTTGATTTCAGCTTTTATCTCCCGGCTTCCCCGTAAAAAGGTGAGCCGTATTTTCTGGCCGACCTTATCAGTCAGCAATGAATCCAATGGTGTGTAGGCAGTCAGGATTGCACCGTCTACAGAATACAGGCGGTCTCCGGCCCTTATTCCGTGAAGGTCATGAAGTGCGGATCCCGGGTAGGATTGTGAAACTATCAATCCGATCGGCATGATTTGCCTCTGATCAAACTCCAGTCCCAAAGCTGCCACGGGTCGGGATGATTCCGCGCTTTCTGAGCGGGGATAATAACCTGTGTGGGAGGAGTTGATCTCACCGATCATCTCTTCGATGATGGTTTCCAGGACATTGGTGCGGTCGGCATACATGAGATATGGTTTGAACCGGTTGTAAAGCTTTGGCCAGTCCACATCATGCATGGCGGGGTCGTAAAAGTTCCTGCCGAAGATTCCCCAGACCTGTTCAAACACTTTTTCGTTAAGCGTACGTAGGCTGTAGCTGTAGCGGAAGTCATTTTCCAATGCCGCCTTGGTTTTGGATTTTAAATTCAAGGCATAAAGACGATCATTGTCCAGATAGTAAAGACTCTTGTCATTGCAGAACTGGTAATTGCCTATTTGCTTGAAGACACTGACCTCGGAGTTGTTTTTGCCGTATATGTTGCCCTTGTGCAGCGTGGTTCTGCTGTCTTTGCCGCGACTGACGCGAAAGTAATAGAACGATGTATCATCAACGGCCTGAACAGCATAGCTGCTCTCATCCCATGAGTGGATCGGGATCAGACGTTGTTCAAGGCGTTCCCACGCTATCTGGTCATACTGCAGGGGCAGCTTTTTCTCCTTGGTAACCTTGCCCCTGACAGGCGTATCCTTTTTCAGGCTGTCTCCGGCGGCACTGCGCAGACTGGGATCGAAGATCTCTTTCCAGTTATCCGGTTCAGCGTCAAGTTCATCTCTGGGTATGAGGTCGAGGCGGCAAAGTTGCCTGCTCTTGCCTGTGCGGCTAAACAAGACTGACTTCTGATCCTGCAGCCAGGTAATCCCATAAATCCAGGCATCATCGTTCATGACCTTACGGCGGCTTTCGGTTTTGAAATCGTACAGGTACAACTCTCGCACAGAGATGTCATCCCTGGTGATTGCAAACAAGGCCATCGAACCATCGGGACTGCAGGCGAAATCCGTTGAGATGGTTTTATCAGTCAACACCGGCCTGATATTCCTGAACAAGGAATCTGCCGCGGCAATGCGTCCGCTGCCAGTGGAATCAGTATATTCGATAACCCAATGAGAATCTGATGATCGGTAGAAATTGTCCACATTAAACTTTCCGCGGCCATACCAGTCAATCTGGTTAACTGTTAAAACAGAATCAATAAACGCGGAAAAGAGGTTTACTGCACCATCAGCGTATTGACTGAAGATCACAGTGCGGTTGTCTGCCAAAAAAGCCAAGTCCTCAATCCCGGCCTGGTTTGTGGTAACTTGCCTGGCCGGACCGCTTTTACGGGGCATAACGAAAAGGTCATATTCATAACGGAAGGCGACCAGCAGTTCGTCGCCAGACACTGCAAAATCCTCAAAGGAATTAACCGGGTGCTGATACTGCATCAGATCCACCCAGTTATCTTCAGAGATATCTATGTTTACTTGCTTAGCTTTCATATCGTGATCGAGGTCCGGGTCATAGCACCAAATCTGATCAAAGACTTCAAAAGCGATGCGGTCATTCTGCCTGGCAATTGATATATCGCGGGCAGACCAGATGTCAAATCCGGTAAGGGCAACTCTCGCTGATGGATCATTGCCGGGAGCGCGGATCAGTTGGAATCTAGCGCCGTCAGAAGCGCAGAAATAGATGTAATCAGAAGCATGCGAATAGCAGGGATAACGCTCCGTCAGTTGCGTATCTGTGAGGCGGGTGTAAGAACCGGACAGGATGTCGTATTTCCAAAGGTCACCGTTTGTGCTGCCCCGGTATGCTTCGCGATAAGCGTCACCATAACGGTTGAAAATGACGGTCTCATTAGCCGGATCTAGCGTGGAGAAATGGTCTCCGATCTCTGCTATAAGCACAGGACGTTCCCCACTCAGGCTGGCTTTGTACAGGGATGTTCCCCAGCCCAGGTTATAGCGGCAGCAGAGAAGACTCTGACTGTCGGCAAACCAATCGCATACAGTCAGTGATTCCCGGCTAACGGCGCGCGCAGGGCCTCCCGTGGCCGGCATCACATATGCCATCGTTCTGCCTTCCCGGTTGGAAGAGAAGGCAATTGACTGGCCGTCAGGTGACCAACAGGGTCCGTGTTCCGATACTTCAGTTGCTGTAAGGCGTTGGGCTTTGCCTCCCTCAAAAGGGACCATCCATAAGTCACCATTATAGACAAAACAGATCTGCATTCCATCGGGAGAAATGGCGGGATCGGTGACGAAATGCGGTTCGTATGAGTTCAGCATAGCCGCAGCTAAGAATAATGAAAAACATATTAAAAGGGATCGCATTTTTATCACTCCAGTCATCAGTATTGCCTGAATTCCAGGTTTGATTGCAAGCGCTTGTTGGTCAGGGAGGTTTTCAGGACTCGCAGATAGACGTCCTTGTAAAGCGTGTTTCGGATCTTAATGTACAAGTCCTGATCCGCTTCTGATTCCGTTGCCTCATTCATGGCAGATTCCAGATCAGATTCCAGTTGATGCATTACTTTCAGGAGATAATCACGCCTTCCAGAAGAGGAGTCAGATTGCGCGGGGAATTGTTTCAGCAACTTGCCAACCAGCAATATCCTCTCCTTGATAAACGGCAGATACGTGATCTCCAGTTCTGTGAATGTTGATTTTTCATCACCGGCATCTGCTATGTCGATACAGCCTCCGCTTAATATCTGACTGCCGACTATCAGGCTGACATCCGAATTGCCCGAAATCCCCTTTTCTGCTATCACGCGTGAATTGGTGATAGAAGCACCAAAGTCCATCTTGCCATTGCAGAGGATGAGGGAATTGTCCACGCCCCTGACCTTGAGATCTTTCAGCGCTGTCACGCCCGGCAGGCGGCAGTCTTTAACATCGCCTTCAACAGTCAGGAAGCCTGTGGAGGACAACTCAGCGGCAACAATGTTTCCTTTGACAATCAGGTCCTTAAGAACGGAGAGATGGGAGCGGAGGATAGAGCCTTCCACGGTCAGGGAGGCGGCAAGAGGTATCGGCAGGTCAACCTGTTTGATATCTCCCCGAAAAACCAGATGATCGGCTACATTGATCCTGTTATCTTTGTCTATGTAGGGATATCCTTCAACAGATGCAAGAATACGTTTGTTTTCAACATCAAGGCTAACGTTTTTGCCCAGGTAATCGGACAGGAACAATGTGCTAATCGCGTCCGGAGACAGCTCTCCAAAGATATTGTAAACGGAGCCTCCGCTGGAAAAAAGGTTATAGGAAACCTCGGCCAGGCTGGAACCCTGCTCTACAATGATCCAGTTCTGCAAATCAGTAAGCTTCCATTCCTTTTCCGGATTGAAGGTTTTATTCCGGTCGAAGTGCAGGTTGATTTTATCCTTGCTCAAGGCCGGTTTGCAAAGCGCTATCGGAAATGGCTTTTCAAAATCCTTGGTGTAACCGTTTTCCGACATCCATTCGATAGCATCTTCCAGTCCGTAACAAATTCCTGCGTCCCCGATCAGGTCCAGGATTTCTTTCTCGTCTAATACCGCATTCGATTTGTGGATATACATCCAGGCAGACATCTTGTCCTCGTTGATGCGGATCGAGATGTTGCCCGATGGGCTGTAAATCACATTATCCATCTATAATACCTATTACGTTGATTTGCCTGTTTCGGGTGCCGTCCCTGCGGAAGGAAAAGTGAGATCCCGATTCATAGGTGCAGATACTGACTTGTTTGATATTGCATTGATCCAGGCCTGCTGTGACGAGTTGCTGATATATTACTGATTGTATATCAAGGCAGGGTCTATCACTTTCCGGAACTCTGATACCCTGTTCAGCACAGGATGCGGCAAAATGGTCCCAGACCGTATTGTTCACCTTATAGTGCTGTTTGCAGATGCAGGCTCCGATCCGGGCTGCCAGGTTCTCCGGTTTCGCGCCGTATGTTTCCTGCATTGCAGATACAGCCGCTCCGGCAATGTTCTTACGGGTTCCTTCCCGGCCGCTGTGAACAGCTCCCACGCATCGATTTGCTTCATCATAAAACAAAATGGGAGCACAATCTGCAGTCCTTATCAGCAGGAACAGGTTCGGGACATCCGTGATGAGTGCGTCGCAGTTCATGATCTGCGGATGCGCATCAAAGCCGGCGCCACCATCGGTCGTACTGCAGATATGGACTTTGGCAGAGTGTATCTGCTCAGCTATGACTGTTTTAGCCTTGGGGACAAGCATTGCACCCACCTTGAAGTCGGCATGGTCCGCCATTATTTTTCTGTAGGGCAGAGCCATGTCGCCGAGGTGTAGAAATATCTGATTCATACTATTTGTTTATTGCCAAGGCCAGTTCCGATACATCAGCGCCGGGAACAGCCATGACATCATGACGGCTGGCCATGATGTCGATCTGGGGTTCCAGTTTTCTGTGCAGCGAGAATCCATATACCGCCCAGCTTAGACAAACACCAGCACTAATCAGCAAAGCATAAGGCGCGCCTATGGTTTTGGAGAGCCAGCCTGCCAGAAGGCTGCCAAAAGGGGCGACGGACATGAAAGCCATTGAGTGCAGGCTCATGACCCGGCCCCGCATGTCATCATCCACGATGGTTTGCAGGATCATATTGCTGGAAGACATCTGCAGCATCATTCCGATACCGATCAGAAGCATTAAAAACATGCTCAAAGTGTAACTGCTAGAGAGGGCAAAAACGACCAGCGCCAAGCTGAAAAGCCCCAGGGCGTATGTCATTTTTAGGCTTAAATTGCGGACGGAATTTCTCAAGGCCAGATATAAAGCTCCGGCCAGTGCCCCCACGCCTGCCATCGAAATCAGGTAACCAAGCGTTTTGGCGTCGCCTTTCAGGATGTCTTTGGCGAAGATAGGCATCAGGACAGAGTAGGACATGCCAAACAGAGTGATCATGGAAATGTTGGCAATGAAATAGCGGATCGGCACGTTGCTGAAGGAATAATGCCAACCCTGCCTGATCTTGGAAAGCATGGAGTATACTTTTTCATGATTGATCCTGACCGGAACCGAGATCAGGAACAGCGAAATGATCACTGCAATGTAACTGATCCCGTTGATCAGGAAACACATTCCCTCATTGGAAATGGCAATGATAATCCCCGCCAGGGAGGGTCCGATCAGGCGAGCTCCGTTGAACATGGCAGAGTTTAGCGCGATCGCATTGGGCAGCAGCGTTTTTTTCCCAACCAGTTCTATGACAAAGGCCTGGCGGGCTGGCGCGTCGACAGCTTCAATCACGCCTGAAAGCAGGCTCAGGGCAACGACATGCCAGATAGTGATCATATCTGTTAAGACTAAAATGCCCAGCACCGAAGCCTGGATCAGAGCTGCAGTCTGGGTTATCCTGATAATATTCAGCCTGTGTAACCGGTCAGCCCAGACGCCGGCAAAGGGTCCTATGAATACAGACGGGATCTGACTGAGGAATCCAACCAAGCCTAAGAGAAAAGGTGAGCCCGTCAATCTGTAAACAAACCAGCCCATTGTTGTCCTCTGCATCCATGTTCCGATCAGGGAGATGCTCTGGCCGGCGAAGAAAATGCGGTAATTCTTCACCGTCAGCGACTTGAACAGGTCTGCCAGTTTGATGTTCATGCTAAAGGATGAACCTCGACAGATCTTCGCTTTCGATCAAAGGCTGCAGTTTCTGCCGGACCAGGGAATCGTTTACAGTGATCTGCTTCAGTTTGGGATTGGGCATGTCAAACATAAAATTATCCAGCAGTGCATTTAGAACCGTATGCAGCCTGCGGGCGCCGATGTCTTCCATTTTTTCATTGGCCAGGGCGGCAAAGCGGGCGATCTCGGAAATGGCTTCCGGAGTGAAAACCAGGTTGGTCTTCTCTGCATTGAACAGGCCGATGTATTGCTTGGTCAGGGCGTTTTCGGGTTCGGTCAGGATGCGTTCGAAGTCAGCCTGTGACAAGCTGTTCAGCTCCACCCGGATCGGAAACCTGCCCTGCAGTTCAGGGATCAGGTCAGAGGGTTTGGCTGTGTGGAAAGCGCCTGCCGCTATGAATAGAATGTGAGAAGTGTCGATCATTCCGTACTTGGTGGGGACATTGCTGCCCTCCACGATGGGGAGGAGGTCTCGCTGCACTCCGGAACGCGATACATCAATCCCGCCATGCTTCTCCACGCTGGCGATCTTGTCCAGTTCATCAATGAAAATAATTCCGCTGTTCTCGACCAGAGATCTGGCCCGCTCGACAACTTTATCCTGATTGACCAGCCGGTTGGCTTCGGTCTCGCGTAAGTATTTGACCGCTTCCGGGACTTTCATGCGGCGGCTGCGCTCTTTGCGTCTACTCGGGACTAGGCTGGCAAACATTTCGCCCAGGTTCACGTCCAGCATCTCAAGACTCATGTTAGATAAAACTTCTATGTTAGGGCCGGGCTCGCTGTCATTTTTAATCTCGACTTCCCGGTCGTCCAGCTTGCCTTCCATCAGCATCTGCCTCATTTTGTCACGCGTGCGTTGGAAGCGCTGCTGCTGGGTCAGTTCCTCTTCAAGGTCTTCGTTCCTGTCCTTATCCGGTTTCGGTGGCAAGATCAGATCCAGCAGGCGCTCTATTGCAGCGTTACCGGCCTGCTCTTTGACCTCTTCCAGCATCTGGCTGCGCACCTGGCTGACCGCTATATTCATCAGCTCGCGCACCATCGATTCCACATCGCGGCCGACATAGCCGACTTCCGTGAACTTGGAGGCCTCCACTTTGATGAAAGGCGCATTGGCCAGACGCGACAGCCTTCTGGCAATTTCAGTTTTTCCCACCCCGGTGGGGCCGATGAGAATTATGTTATTGGGGATGATCTCCTGCTGCAGACTGCCTTTGATCTGCTGTCGGCGCCAGCGGTTGCGCAGGGCGATGGCAACTGCCCGTTTGGCATCGTCCTGGCCGATGACAAACTTATCCAGTTCCGCCACGATAGTCCTGGGGGTCAGTTTTTCCGCAGCGGGCATCAGATCTCCCCGATCTCGAACTGGGAATTGGTGTAGACGCAGATCTCAGAAGCTATGAGAAGCGCTTCCCGGATTATCTCACGATTGGCAAGCTGGGTGTGTTTGGCCAAAGCTCTGGCTGCGGATAGAGCGTACTGCCCCCCGGAACCGATGGCAATGATCCCGTCGTCCGGTTCCAAGACATCGCCCTGTCCGCTGATGAGCAGGATACCGCCTGGATCACCCGTTATGATCATGGCTTCCAGGCGGCGCAGGACACGGTCAGAACGCCAGTCGCGGGCCAGTTCCACCGCCGCTTTTCTGAGGTTGCCTTTGTGCTCTTTGAGCTTGGCCTCGAATTTTTCAAACAGCGAAAACGCGTCAGCCGTGGCACCGGCGAATCCGGCGATCACCTTGTTGTCATACAGCTTGCGGATCTTGAGGGCTGAGGATTTGATCACTGTGTCGCCCAGGGTGACTTGTCCGTCCCCTCCCAGGCAAATGTGCCCGTTCCGTAGAATGCCGATTATCGTTGTCCCATGCATTTTATTCATGTTCTTCCTGTATAGTTGTTTTCTTTGTCTAACTGCCCATAAAGCCCTGCGGCGATCTCAGCTGCAGATCACCTTCAGATAAGCGCTGCAATGGCTTTATCTGGGGTTGATCTAACATTCAGTATCTAGTCATCTTTCAAGGAGGAAATCTGGAGTTACAGTCCGCCGGGATTAGGATTCCCCTGCCTGATCGTTCTGAGGAACTTCAGTAGCGCCCTCATTGCCAGTTATCGGACTTTTTTCCTCAGGAGGAGCGCTGGTCTGAACCTGTTGGCTTTCCTGCGCGGTTTTGTCAGCATGCCGCGCCGAATACTCAAACCGCATTTCCATAGCCTGCTGGAATTTCTTATCAACCAGCTCTATGCTCGATTCCTGCACGTGTTTGCGGATCGTGTCAAAGATCTCCTCCGTGCCCATGGTTTCCACTTCCAGCAGACGGTTGACCAAAACCTCCATCAGCTCCCGATGCGCTGACAGGATGCCCAGGGCCCGTTGATGCGCGGTGTGGATCAGTCCGCGGATCTCAGAATCGACCAGCTTTGCCGTATCATCGCTGTAGATATCGCGGGAGAGTATCTCCTTGCCGAGATAGACCTCGCCCTGGTCCTTGCCAATGGTCATGGGTCCGATCTTGTCGCTCATGCCCCAGGCGCAGATCATCTTTTTGGCGATATCGGTGCAGCGTTCGATGTCATTGCCCGCCCCGGTGGTCAGGTCGTTGAAGACCAGTTCCTCCGCGGCCCGGCCGCCCATCAGGGTCACCAGGATCTGTTCCAGATAGGCGCGGGAATAATTGCTCTTGTCGGAAAGCAGGTAGTGCGTGGCGCCTCCTGTAAAGCCGCGCGGGATAATTGAAACCTTGTGCACGGGCTCGGTCTTGTCCTGCAGGATCGAGGTCAGGACGTGCCCGATCTCATGGTAGGCGGTGATGCGTTTTTCTTCTTCTGGAATGACGCGGCTTTTCTTTTCCTTGCCCAGGATCAGCTTATCCTTGGCCGCTTCAAAGTCATCCATTTCGATGTGCTTTTTATTCTTCCCGGCGGCGATCAGGGCTGCTTCGTTCACGATATTAGCCAGATCAGCTCCGCTGAAACCGGGTGTCCCGCGCGCGATCAGCTCCAGGTTGACGTCCTGACCCAGAGGCACTTTTTGGCTGTGTACTTTCAGGATCTCCGCCCTGCCCTTGATATCAGGCAGGTCCACCATGACCTGTCGGTCGAAACGGCCGGGCCTGAGCAGGGCCGGGTCCAGGATATCGGGCCGGTTGGTGGCGGCGATGATGATGACGCTGTCGTTGGGCTCGAAGCCGTCCATCTCGACCAGAAGCTGGTTCAGGGTCTGCTCGCGTTCGTCATGCCCGCCGCCCAGACCGGCGCCGCGGTGCCGGCCGACGGCGTCGATTTCATCTATGAAAGTTATGCAGGGGGCGTTTTTCTTGGCCTGGTCAAAGAGGTCCCTGACCCGGGCAGCGCCCACGCCCACGAACATTTCCACGAAGTCGCTGCCGCTGATCGAAAAGAAAGGCACTCCCGCTTCGCCGGAGACGGCTTTGGCCAATAGGGTCTTGCCCGTTCCCGGACGCCCCACCAGCAGGACACCGCGCGGGATGCGTCCGCCCAGGCGCTGGAACTTCTTGGGGTCTTTGAGGAAGTCCACGATCTCCTGCAGCTCCTCTTTGGCCTCGTCCACGCCGGCCACGTCCTTGAACGTTATCTTATACTTGCTTCCTTCATAAAGGCGGGCCCGGCTCTTGCCAAAGCTGAAGGCCTGGTTCTGCCCCCTGTTCATGCCCCTGAAGAAAAAAAGCCAGAAGCCGATGATGAGCAGCGTGGGGAAGAGGTAGGACAAAATCCCCAGCCAGCGGGATGGTTTCTGGGTGGTTACCGTGACTCCCTTTTCGATCAGCTTGTCAACCAGGTCCTTGTCGTCAAAGGGCATCAGCGTATGGTTCTTTTTGTCCTGTGTCTCGAAATAGATGTCGCGATCCAGGAAGGTCGCCTTGGCCACCTTGCCATCGTTCACCATCGTGACAAACTCGTTGTAGGAAACCTCTTCGACTTTCTTGGCGCCGCTGGACCAGACCTGGTAAAGCAGGGCGGCCAGCAGGATCATCATCAGCCAGAAGGTTATCGACTGGTGAGGCTTGCGCGGTTTGATGTTGACGATCAGGTTCCTTTTATCCTTATCGCCGTTGTTGGGCGGCGACGGCTTTTTGCTCATGAATAGATCTCCTCTTTCAGAATGCCGATATAGGGCAGATTCCGATATTTCTCATTGTAATCGAGGCCGTAACCGACCACGAATTCCGTGCCGATCTCAAAGCCCACATAGTCAAAGCGGACTTCCATCTTGTGGGCCGCCGGTTTGTCCAGCAATACGCAAACCCGTATGGAAGCGGGATTGTGTCTGCCGATAAAATCCCTTATGTACTGCAGGGAAAGCCCGGAGTCCACGATGTCCTCCACAATGATGACGTCCCGGCCGGCAATGTCAATGTCGATGTCCTTCTTGATCTTGACCACGCCGGAGCTGGTGGAGCCGCTGCCGTAGCTGGAGATGGCCATGAAGTCTATTTCGAGCGGCAGTGGGATCTGGCGCACCAGGTCCGCCATGAAGACGAATCCGCCCTTGAGGACGCTGATGAACACGGGTTTCTTATCTTGGTAATCCGTGCTGATCCGGAAGGCCAGTTCCCTGATCCTGTCCTGGATGTTGCGCTCGCTGAAAAGAACTTCCGAGATATCAGAATTCATAGAGGTCATTTTTCTCTCCGGTATTGCTGAATGCCCTGCTGGCCGCCCTTTTCCTGCCAGTGGTAACGGGTTCGGCCGTGACCAGCAGGATCTTGTTGGTCCCCTTTTCGCATATGGAGCGTGCGTCCTGCCTGTATCCCACGACCCAGATTATCTTGTCCCTGTCTGTCAGTAATGGCACTTTGTCCCTCTCCGGCTGGGGCACCTTTTCGTCAATGAAAAACTCCTTGAGTTTCTTCTCGGACTTCATGCCGCTGGGCATGAACCTGTCGGCCGGTTGGCGGACACGCATCTTCAGGGGCAGTTCCACCTTGTTCAGGTCAATCAGGGCACTGCGCTGAAGCTCGGTGTTGACAATGGCCCTGGGCATGATCTTCAGCTTCTTGAGCGTGAAGCGCCAATTCTGGAAGACGAAGTGAGTGCGCTCCGCGTCTATGACCAACTCGGTCGGATCCGTTGATTCTTGTTGCGGGTCTGTCGTGGTCAGGATCAGTTCCTTATACTGCTTCAGCACCCAGACCTTGTGGGCCAGCCTGACCTGTTTGCTGCCCTTGGAGTCAAAGAGCGCTTCCACTTCCCGGAAGCTGCGCAGGAAAAACTCCTGCTCGGTCCGGCTGAGCGCGCTGTAACACATCCTCAAGGCGTAGTATTGCTCGATCCCGGACAGCTGCCTGAGCAGTTCCAGGTCGAGTGTGATATGCTCGTTGCTGTCATCCAGGATGATCTTTTTGAGTACGCGCCGGATGTGGCCGCGGATCAGGTCATCCGCCTGCTGAAGTATTTCAGCCTGCTGATACAGATGCTCCAGCACGGACTGGTTCAGATTACTCTGCAGCCAGGGTAGGAGCTCGGCCCGGATCCGGTTGCGGGTGAAGTGCGTTTCCCGGTTGGTGTGGTCCTCCCTCCACTCCAGCTTGGAATCCCTGAGCCAGGCTTCGATCTCGCCGCGAGGGAAGGCCAACAGTGGCCTCAGAAAGGAATCCTTTCCGGCCCTGATCCCGCCAAGGCCTGTGAGACCAGCGCCCCGGGCCAGGTTCATGAGCACAGTCTCCGCCTGGTCGTTCTTCTGGTGGCCCAAAACGATCTGATCAAACTTATAGGACTTCAGGACCTGCAGCAGGATCTCGCGGCGCTTGTCACGGGCCCGGTTTTCCAGGTCCGGCCCGGCTTCCAGCCGGATGTGCTTGACTACGCAGGTTATGTTCAGCCTGTTGCACAGCTTCTTGACAAATTCGGCATCGGCATCCGAGTCCTGCCCGCGCAGGTGATGGTTTATATGCACGGCCAGCAGGGTCAGTTCGAGTTTGTTTTTTAGCCTGTACAGCAGATGCAGCAGAGCAATGGAATCGGCTCCGCCGGACACCGCCACCACCAGCTTCTGGCCGGCAGCTATCAGGTTGTTGTTAACTGCATGTCTGGCAAACTCTTGCTCCAGATTGCGGGAGACGGGCATAACCACCTCGTATCTAGATATACTTTTTCTAATCAATGATATATAAAGTGGGGCTGTTTGTCAATTGTTAAATTTGGAGAGCAGGTCTGAACGGTTACCTTTTACTAGAGCTTCTTTGACCAGATGGCGGTTTTCAGGGTTGTGCCACAGGACCAGGGCCTTTTGCAGCCTGACATCCCGACCTTTGGGGACATAGATGGGTTTGCCAGTCCCGTAATCCAGGCCGGTGAAGTACATGCAGGTGCTGACTGTCATGGGTGTCGGGGTGAATTCCTGCACCTGTTCCAGTTTTACGTTTCTCTGCTTCAGCCAGAGGCCGAGATTGATGGCGTCCTTTAAAGTGGAGCCGGGGTGACCGGCAATGATATAAGGTACGATTCCGCTTTTCTTGCCGGCCTGCTGAGTCGCCTGATAAAAGAGTTCGCAGAAATCCAGGTAAAGTTTAACGGAGGGCTTGCCCATAGCTTGGAGGACGTCCGGTTCCGCATGCTCCGGGGCCAGCTTGAGCAGGCCACCCGTATGGTAAAGTGCGATTTGGCGGATGTAATTTTCGTCTTGCAAGGCCAGGTCGAACCTGATGCCGGAAGAGACGAAAACGTTCCTGATCCCCTCAACTTTCAAAGCACTGCGGAGCAGCTCCGTTATTCTCTGATGCGAGGTTTCCAGTTGGGGGCAGATCTCAGGGTAGAGGCAAGAATCCCTTTTGCAGCTTGCCGGGAAGCCAAGCTTACAGTTGATGCCATACATGTTGGCGCTGGGCCCGCCAATGTCGGAAACCGTGCCGTTAAAGCTTTTCTGCCTGGTCAGGCCTTTCAGTTCTGTCAGGATGGATTGTTTCGACCTGCTTTGGATTGCTTTACCCTGATGGTAGCCGATCGCGCAGAAATTACAGCCACCCAGGCAGCCACGGTGTGAAGTAACGGAATCTTTAATCTGCACCCAGGCCGGGATAACGCTTCTGCCGTATCGGGGATGGGGCAAGCGGGTGAAGGGCAGCGCGTAAATACTATCCAGTTCCTTTTGCGATAAAGGATCAGCCGGAGGGTTGTGACGGATGTATCTGCCCGCCACTTTCTGATAGATAATCTGGTCATGGAAATTGTAATGGAAGAGCTTGGACATTTCGTAAAAAGCCCGTTTCTCAGAACAGGATTCGGCATCGGGAAGCAGAATGACATTATCGAGGCACAGACAATATTGTTCCTGCAGAACAGGCTGGATTCCCGCCTGCGCAGGAATGGCGGATTCGGGTGGCAGGTCAAAAACAACAGTGCCCTTCACATCTCTGACATCATGTATAGAAATTCCTTGGTTCAATCTATCCGCTATTTCCAGGATCGCTTTTTCCCCCATGCCGTAAACCAGGATGTCGGCTTTGGCGTCCGCCAGGATGGGATTGCGCACCTTGTCCTGCCAGTAGTCGTAATGTGCGATGCGGCGCATGGAGGCTTCCACTCCGCCAATGATGATGGGAACATTTTTATAGAGTTGGCGCACCTTGTTGCAGTAGATTATGGTGGCGCGGTCGGGTCGCAGACCGGCTTTGCCGTCAGGCGAATAGGAGTCATCATGCCTGATTTTCCGTTGTGCAGTATAGTGGTTCACCATGGAATCCATGTTGCCGGCTGTGATGCCGAAACCCAGTCTGGGAGCGCCCAGCTCCAGCCAGTCCCTATCCGTTTTCCAATCGGGCTGGGCGATGACGCCAACCTTGAATCCCGCTTTTTCCAGCATCCGGGCGATGATGGCAGCGCCGAAGCTAGGGTGTTCCACATATGCGTCGCCGGTGATGATAATGAAGTCGCACTGCCGCCAACCAAGTTGCTTGAGTTCGGCGCGGGTCATGGGGAGGGATTTCATATGGCTTTGTATGTCAAGAAAAACGGGTAAAAGCAACTCCGCCTTTACCCGCCAAGCTGTTTTTTCCGGAAATCCGGATTACTGGTTTACCCGTATGATGTTGATCGCCTGGATGCCCTTGTCGGTTTCCATCAGGTCGAAGGACACTTCCTCGTCCTGTTCCAGAACCTTCAGTTCACGCGGGGAGTTCGTTACAATGGATTTCCAGTGGACAAAATACTCTTTTTCATCTTCAGTGATGATGAAACCGTAACCTTTATTCTTGTTAAACCATTTGACTTTGCCTTTCATTCTTTACCTCACTTAGTCATTAGTTACCAATTTCAAAGCATTCATTTTTCCGTCAATAACATTTTTTTCTTAATCCCAACCCGGGACGGCCCCGGCAACCACCCTGGGTCCCCCCAGAATCAGCCAGCGTGAATACCGGGTGGATATCAAGTGGAACTCCGGGAGGAAGCAGGAGCCGGACCAGGATTTGCTATTGACAGAAAAAGGCGGGATCATATTGAAGGTTCCTAACTATCATACAAATAAGATAATTATATAAACAACAGGAGGATGGATGGAATCCAGAAAACGCGTTTACAAGTTCGGGAACGGCGCTGCGGAAGGCAAGGCCGACATGAAAGCCCTGTTGGGCGGAAAAGGCGCTAACCTGGCTGAGATGAACCTGCTCGGCGTACCCGTACCCCCCGGATTCACGATCACGACGGAAGCATGTACAGAATACAACCAGCTGCGGCGTGAAAAGGTAAAGGAATTATTGGCAGCCGAAGTCAAGGCAGCCATTAAATCCATAGAGGAACTGACAGGGACAGAGTTCGGCTCCAGCGGGAATCCGCTTCTGGTCTCTGTCCGCTCTGGAGCCCGCGCTTCCATGCCCGGCATGATGGACACGATCCTCAATCTGGGCTTGAACGAAAGCGCAGTGGCCGGCCTTGTTAAGAAGACCGGCAATGCCAGATTCGTCTGGGACAGCTACCGCCGCTTTGTACAGATGTACGGCGACGTCGTCCTGGGCCTGAAACCAGAGAAGAAAGAAGACGAGGACCCCTTTGAGGTCATCATCCATAAAGTGAAAGAAGCCAAAGGCATCACAGAAGACCTGGAAATGACAACAGAAGATTTGCAGAATTTGGTCGCGCAGTTTAAAAAATCCGTAAAGGACGCAACTGGACACGATTTTCCGGACGATCCCTGGGAGCAGTTGTGGGGTTCCGTATTTGCAGTGTTTGACAGCTGGAACAATGACCGCGCCAAGTACTACCGCGCCCTGAACAACATTCCGGAGGAATGGGGCACGGCTGTCAACGTGCAGGCCATGGTCTTCGGCAACATGGGCGAAACCTCGGCCACGGGCGTGGCTTTTACCCGAGACGCCGCTACGGGAGAGAACATCTTCACGGGCGAATACCTGATCAACGCCCAGGGCGAAGACGTGGTGGCCGGAATCCGGACACCCCAACAGGTGACTTTAGAAGGTTCCCGCCGCTGGGCGAAACTGCAGGACATTACAGACACGGACCGCAAAGCGAAATATCCCTCCCTGGAAGAGACGATGCCCGAGGTCTTCAAACAGCTGATGGCGATTCAAACCAAGCTGGACAGCCATTACAATGACATGCAGGATATCGAGTTCACGATTCAGGAAGGCAAACTCTGGCTGCTCCAGACCCGCAACGGAAAGCGCACGGGCGCAGCCATGGTCAAGATTGCCATGGATCTGCTCCGCGAAGGCAGGATAGATGAAAAAGAAGCCCTGCTGCGCCTGGAGGCCAACAAGCTGGACGAGCTTCTGCATCCGGTCTTCCAACAGGAAGCCCTGAGCAAAGCCAGGCTGATTGCCAAGGGACTGCCCGCTTCGCCGGGCGCGGCCAGCGGTCAGATCGTATTCTTTGCCGACGACGCGGAAGCATGGGCAGCCCAGAAAAAGAAAGTCATTCTCTGCCGGACTGAGACATCGCCGGAAGATCTGCGCGGCATGAAAGTGGCTCAGGGTATCCTGACCGCCCGGGGCGGCATGACCTCTCACGCGGCCGTGGTCGCCCGCGGCATGGGCAAGTGCTGCGTTTCGGGTGCCGGGACCATCATTATGGATTACAACAAACGGATTATGTCCGTGGATGGAGTTAATTACAAGGAAGGCGACTGGATCTCGCTCAACGGATCCACCGGACAGGTGCTGGAAGGCAAGATCGAGACTCAGGATCCGGAGCTTGGACGGGACTTTCACACCATCATGGACCTGGCGGAAAAATATACCAGGATGAGTGTCCGCACAAATGCTGACACCCCCCACGATGCTGCCAAGGCCAGGGAATTCGGGGCCAAGGGCATCGGCTTAACAAGAACGGAACACATGTTCTTTGAAGGTGACAGGATTAAGTCTATGCGCGAGATGATCCTGGCGGATGATGAAACCGGCCGGCGCAAAGCGCTGGAAAAGATCCTGCCGCTGCAAAGGTCAGATTTCGAGGGGATCTTCACCGCTATGGACGGTTTCCCCGTGACCATTCGGCTCCTGGATCCCCCGCTGCATGAATTCGTCCCCCAGGAAGAAGCGAACCAGTTGGAAATGGCCAAGGAAATGGGCATTGAGGTTAAAAAAGTAAGAGACAAGGTCACAGCTCTGCATGAGCTGAATCCGATGCTGGGACACAGGGGCTGCCGTTTGGGCAACACCTATCCAGAGATCACGGAGATCCAGACCCGGGCCATCATTGAGGCTGCTCTGAATGTCAAAGCCAAAGGAATCAAAGCAGTCCCCGAGATCATGGTGCCCCTGACCGGAACTGCCGGGGAATTTGAAATGCAGGAGGAGATCATCCGGGCTGTGGCGGAGAAGGTCTTTGACGAAAAGGGAGACAGGGTCGAATACCTGGTGGGGACAATGATCGAGATCCCGCGGGCTGCTTTAACAGCGGATCTGATCGCCCAACGGGCGGAGTTCTTTTCCTTCGGCACCAACGACCTGACCCAGATGACCTTTGGCTATTCACGGGACGATGCGGTGAAATTCCTGCCTGTTTATCTAGAGAAGGGCCTGCTTAAGAACGATCCCTTCCAGATCCTGGACCAGGAAGGAGTTGGCCAGCTGGTTCAGATGGGAACTGAACGGGGACGTAAGACCAGGCCGAATCTCAAGGTCGGGATTTGCGGCGAGCATGGCGGCGAGCCGTCCTCAGTGGAGTTCTGCCACAGGGTGGGCATGAACTATGTAAGCTGTTCCCCCTACCGGGTTCCAATCGCCAGGCTTGCAGCGGCGCAGGCGGCCCTCAAGTCAGGTGGAAAATAAAGACATAGACAAAAGTATAAGGGCTGGCCCAAATAGGTCAGCCCTTTTTTATTAAACTTAGTCGGGATCAGGGGAGCCAGTTTTCGTTGATGTATTTGGAGGAAACCTGGTCGGACTCGCTTTTCCCTACCTGGAATTGCTTGTTGGCGATGTTGTAGGTCAGGTAAAGGTCTTCCTTGCCAAAGGCGGGTTTGGTCACTGCCAACACCACTCCGCTGGTATCTTCCGCAGAGATGGAGTATGTAAAATACTCAGATTTGATTTTGTCGCCCAGGTTCAGTTGGTCAATATCTGGATAATACCCGTTTTCAGGGTTATTTTTGAATTGAACGGCCTCAGCGCTGATCATCTGTATTGTCTGCACCGCTGCCGTCACACGTTCGCTGCTGAGTTTGGCCTGCTTGACTGGCACTATGATGATGAAGAGCAATCCGATCAGGATGATGATAGTGAGCAGTTCCACCAAGGAGAACTTTGACCTGATGACGTTTTTTTTCTTTTTTGTCTGGGTCTCAGCCATTTATTCCTCCAGAATTAAATCCTTGTTTTCATTTTTTTTGCGCTTCTGTTTTTGTCAAAGGGAATTTCAGAACCGGAAGCTTCTGTGCAGCATGATCTCATGCGAATTGTCCTCACCCTCAGGCCTGACGCTGAATGTGTAATTGAGTCTCAGCTTCCAGGGCAGAATGAAACGGAAAGTGAAATTGTGGTAAAAATCGAGGTCTGTCTTGTTGGCGAGGTCTGTAACTTCCTGGATATAGATCTCGTAATCGATGAAAAACCTGCTGCCGATGTATTTGCCCATCGAAAGAGAAAGGTTATTTAAAAACACGGAGGAACTGAACTGCAGGATGTCGGCGTCCAGGCCGCCAGGGTTGTCGAAGTCTCCGCTCTGATCATTGCGGGTGAACTCGACGAAGAGGTTCTGGATGAAACCTGTAGTAATGGAGAAGCTGTCCAGTCCCAGGAAACGGCGGATCCTGTTTTCGATGGGGCTGAGGAATTGGGAGACATATGTGGTGCTGACACTGGTGCTGATCAGTTGCATGGCCTCATCCTGCAGCAGAGTTTCCCGCTGTTCGGGGCTGAGTTCCTCAATGCTGCGGTTGTACCTTAGGCGTGACAGGATCTGGGTGGTCGTCTTGTCCTGCGGATTATCGCTGGTCAGATCGAATTCCAACTGATTGATGATGTTGTCGCCTTTTTGGGGATTAGTGGTCACGCTGAGAGTGATCAGGGTTCCGTCAGCGCTTTTTTTGGTAAAGGTTCCATCCACCAGGATGATGTTGCTGACGGCGTTGATCTCCAGTTTTACCTTTTCCACGCTGAATGTGGTGCCGTAGAAATCCAGCGTGCCCTGCTCAGACATGAAATTGGCTTCCCGGGCGCTCCACATCTTGCCGTCGTAGTTCAGCCGCAGAAAACTGCCGGGAAGGCAGACCAGGTCTGCGGGATAAGTGACGTAGCGGACATTTTCTGCGATCCTGATGACCAGGTCAAGGGTGAAGGGTAAGGGTATCTCGGGTGAGCGTGGCTTTTTCTGAAAGACATTGATCAGTTGCAAAAGGTTCTTTGTGTCGGCGGGATAGACGGCGCTTCCGTTGGAGGCAATGATTTCGCCCCTTATCTCCATGTTGTCCAGGGGCCCCATAATTGTGGCTTCCCGGCTGTTTTGGCCTTTGAGTACGGCTGTTGCCACCGTGTTGGAAGGCAGGTAATCAGGAATGGAAAGCTGGATGCCGTTGTCGCTGGTTCTGACCAGCAGGTATCCCAGGTTGAGCGGCCCGATGTGAAAATTGTCCCCTGCGGGATCGATGGCATTTCTGGCATACAGCTTGCCTGGTTTGATTTGGGCTGAGAGCCTGTCCAGCTTCAGTTCATTATTGGCAAAGCTGCCGTCGATGTTTATCTCGTTCACCCTTTCCGGTTGGCCTTTGATCTTGATGAAGCCGCGGCGCATTTTGATGGAGCCGCTTTCCACCCCGATGCCTTCGTCACCCGTCTTCAGTACAAGCGAGCAGTTTAAATCCCCTGAAGCCCTTTCTAAAAAAGGTACATACTCGGTCAGTAGACGCAGGACATCTCCGTTCAGATCGCTTCTGAACAGGTGGTCGCCGTTGTAAAAGCGATTCGTGAATATGTTGTAATCCAGGATGCCGCCGCCCCGTAAGCTGATCAGCTTTTCCGTATCGACTCTGACCGTGTCAACGACGATTATGTTTTTCTGCTGAGTCGCTTTCAGACGTGCGTCCTCCAGGACAATGTTTTGGATCCGGAGGTTGTGACCCGTCACGTCCACTGACAGGGCAGGATCAGGTTCCTGGCCGGGTTTGATATTCATTTTCAGACTGGCAACACCGTCAATCACACCCCTAATCAAGTCACCCGACAGAATGGTATGCAGATCGATTCTTTCCAGCTTCGATTGGGCCTGCAAGCTTATTCCGCCTTCAGCCAGACTCACCTGGCCATCGATCTGGAGGGTATCAGATACCGCGGTCCGACCCTTGATCTCAGCATTGACTGAGTGAGCCGATCCAAAAATCCTGGAGGAGATGTAGAGTGGCCGGATCTCCGGTAAACACAATGAATCCGCCCTGATGAAACCTCTTACCAGGTTGGCGTCGGTATGGCTGAGGTCAAGGTCTAAGGAGACGATTGCACTGACCGGTTGTGTCTTGCTTTCCGGCTTTATGATCTTCCAGTACTTGGCCAGGTTCAGAGTGTCAGCCTTCAGCCTGAGCGAGGACTGATACAGGTTGTTGAGGCGAAGAGTCCCTTCTGCAGTGATAGCTTGGTCCAGTTTCAGCCATTCAATTTTGATTTGGCTCTGCTTGTAGCCGGATTTCAGATCCAGGGTCAGGGGGATACCCTGCAATGTGGCATTGTTGGTTTCAAGCTCCAATCTGCCGTTCATGTTTTCCCAGTCCAGAGCAAAGCTGGTGGCAACATCACCCCGCAGCTGCCTGAGGGATGGCCAGTCCAAAGCCAATTCTGCCGTTCCGGTTACTTCATTATGTCTGACTGAGGCTTTGACAGTTCCGGAAACTGAACTGTCCAGATCTAATCCCGTGTTCAGCCTGAGGTAATCGCTGAGTTTGATTGTTTCGAGTGACAACTCTATCTTAAAATCCTGAGCCAAAGGATTCCCGGTTACCTGCAGGGAGACACCTTCTTCGTTCCTCAGCTTCAAATCAAGTTCCGAAGCTTTTGTCTGTGGATTGATCTGCATTGCTGCCCGGCCGGAAAAACCAGTCAGATCGACCTGTTCATTAACAAAATCCAACGCTCTGATCTCTGCGTTGGCTGAGATCCCGCGGGAGAAATCCAGTTCGGCCGTCAGGTCAGTGGCAAGATTAACGCTTTCGTTATCGTAAGATGGCTTTGAATTGGCGGTCACAACTAGTTTTTGCCGGGCCAAGTCGATTTCTCCGCCCAAAAGCAGATTTTGGTTCATCCAATCGAATTCCTGTGCCGCGAAGCTCAGAACCTTGTCTTTGTATGAGACTTCCAGAGAGACGTTATCCAGCGTTTGGCCAACAGCTTCCAGTTGGGGGATCTCGATCAGGCTGAAAGCTTCGGGATCGTCTATTGTGCCTTGCAAAGAGACTTCTGCCGAGGCTAAGCCTTTAAGCTGGGGAAACAGGTCTCCCAAAACCACCCTGGTCAGGTTGATTCTGCTGTCTGTCGAGGGTGTGGCCAGATAGTTGAAGACAACACCCTTGGCGCTCAGCCGGTGATCATTGATGGCGCTTTCACTCAAAGTGTAATTCAGCTTGCTTTCATCTCCCTGAACCTGCAGATAGGGCGCTCTGAATGAGTATTTGTCATATTTAGCCGTGCTGTTCCAGAGGATGGCATTGTAGGAAAATCGGGCTTTGCTCAGCCGATCAGGCCGATTGTATTGGGCAATGACTGAAATCTCGGTATTCAGATCCTCGAATCCGCTCAAGCTTACTTTCAGCGGTTCATATTGTTGCAGCTGAGCCTTGATCTCGCTGATGAGTCCTTTGTCCAAACTGGCAGTTCCTTCCAATGTGCCCTTGTTCCATGTGATTGCGTTTATTTTCACCCATGAATGATTGTCATTCCTGACCTCAAGGCCAATGTTGTTAAGCTTCTCTTCAAAAAAAAGCTTGTTTCTTTCTCCTTTTCCCAGTGCAGCCCCAAATTTCAGATGGACTTTACCCTGACGGACAGACAGAGTGCTGAAATACTGCCTGAGATCAGGTATTTCAAAAGGCTTTTTCTTTTTGTCAGTAGGCTTAAGGTCATATTGTATCACAAGGTCAGGTTCATAAACGTTTATCTGGCTTATAACTCTGTTCAGGCTGAAACCGGTAAAGATCAGGCGCAATAGATTGTAGCGGATCTGAATCTGGTTGACTTTGAGTATTATTTTATTGTCGCTGTCGGAGAAGGAGACGGAGTTGGCTGTAATGTGTCTCTCGTTGATGGACAGCTTCTGGATTTGAAACTTGCCCTTGAGGCTGGCACTGAGGTAGGATTCCAGTTTCTGCTTGACCAGTCCCTGCACGTCAAAGGCATACCACACTATATAGAAGATCACATTGATGATCAGCAGGACAAGTACTAATGTCAGAAGCCATTTGGAGTGTTTCATTTCGTTCAGCCGAATCGGTCAGTGCTGCCGGTTCAATGCTCCGTTTTCCAGCTTGTAATGGATTTTGGAGGTGGTTGCGACAAGGAGATCATGGGTGGCCAGGATAAAGGTGCAACCAAAACGCTGATTGAATCTGGCAAACAGGTCCAGCACCTCCCTGCAATGGCCGGGATCAAGATTGCCCGTAGGTTCATCGGCCAGGATCAAGGCAGGTTGGTTGATCATAGCGCGGCCCAGGGCCGCCCTTTGCTGCTCTCCGCCGCTGAGTTGGTTTGGATAATGGCCTGCCCGGTTTTCCATGTCCAGTTCTTTCAGTAATCCTCTCGCCCGCTCCAGGCTCTCGCGCTTCCCGGATCCGGCCACTATCATAGGCAAAGCAACGTTTTCCAAAGTGGTCAGGTCATCCATCAGATAGTGAAATTGAAAAACAAAACCTATCAGTTTGTTTCTGAGTTGAGGAGCAGCGGCTGATCCGGAGGACACCGGTTCGCCGTTGATCAGGATCACGCCGCTGTCAGGGCTGTCCAGGAGACCCAATAAATGCAGCAGAGTGCTTTTCCCTGATCCGGATTGCCCCGAAATGCAGACAAAATCGCCCTGTTCGACACAGAGATTGATATTTCTAAGGATATCAAGTTTTTGATTGCCGTCACCGAAGCTCTTGCTCAGGTGTTTAACTTCCAGCATGGGCATCTGTTCCGGTCCTTAATTTCCCCGCAGAATATCTATGATCTGCAGGCGCTTAATGTGTTTCAGGGGGAGATATGTGCAGATCGAAACAGCCGAAAAGGCAGTCACAAAGACGATCAGGTAATTAAAGGCAGAAATCTTCATGGTAATTCTATCAATGAAATACACGTCCCCCTTTAACTGATATAGTGACTGACGAGTGATCAGCCAGGAAGTCAGCAGGCCTGCCATTAATCCTACTATAATGGAAGCGCTGCAGACAAGCAGAATCCTAAGATACACTATTGTTTTGATCTGATGATCTGGTGTTCCGACTGTACGCAGAATCGCAATTTCCTTTTTTCTGTCGAAAATGGAAGTGGAGACTGTACTGATGCAGTTGATGGAGGCAATCATGATCAGAAAGCTGAACACCAGAAAGATCAGCCACTTCTCCATGGTGATAAGAGAAAACAGGTTTCCGTTCAGGTCTACCCAGTTTTGCAGAATGATCCCGTTCCCTAAAAGATGCTGCAGGTTCTGGGTAGTTTTTAGGGTCGGCTTGCTGGCGGCGTCTTTGAGATTTATCTCCAGGTGGCTGTACTGAGGTTTGGTCTTGTAAAATCTGAAAGCGGTGGCTTCCGGCATGATGATGAGGGATTTGTCCATTTCATAGTAACCGGTTTTGATGATGGCGTTTATTCTGTAATCAGCTTGATGTGGGATCATCCCAAGCGGAGTGACGTTTTTCGTGTCGGCGTATATCAATGTCAGTAAGTCTCCGACTCGGGCATTCATGTCGCGGGCCATTTTTTCCCCTATGATGATATCATCGCCGGCCAGTTTCTGAGTTCCCCGTTGGAGATATTTCTCAAACCAGTAGGTGCCGAAGCCCGAGTCTGAATAAGCCCGGACCAGGCCGCTTCTGACTTTGCCGCCCTTCTTTATCATCACTGCATTGGAATAAACGGGTCTTGCCGATTTCAACTCAGGCCGGTTTTCCAGGGTTTGCAGGACAGGTTTAAGCTGAACCGGTGTGAGATACTGCTCATTGTCCGAGAATGCCAGGATGTGGGAACTGCTGTCTAACATGATTTCCGTCAGGGAGCGCTGGTAGCCTTCGAACAGGTTGATGGCAGTGCTGACAACCGTTACTGATATGACCAATCCCAGGATCATCACAACATAATCGAACCGCAGTTTCCGGTTGTTTTTCAGACGGAATGAAGTAGTGGTCAGAAAAGGCAGCAGAGCGTCCATTAAAGCTTCGATAACTGCTGGAGTGCCGCTTGGGCTTCGATATTGGCAGTGTCCATGATGGAAACTTGTTTTCTGCCGGACTGGCTGCGATTGATGATTAACTCGCTGATCAGACCCATGGAAAAAAACTGCAGTCCGCCCAAGATCAGCAGAATACCCAGAAACAGCAAAGGCCGGTTTGTCAGTGGGAATCCATGGCAGATTTTCAGATAGGCCAGATAGGCCGTGAGCAAGATTCCCACTGCGACTGACACTATGCCGATTCTGCCGAATAAATAGAGCGGGCTCTTGGAATAACGCGTAACCATCTTGACCGTCAGCAGATCAAAAAAGCCTCTCAGGTATCTTTCCAAACCATATTTTGACTTACCGAATTTGCGGCTGCGGTGATTGACGGAAATCTCGCTCACTCTGAAACCGAGTGCGTCAGCCAAAACGGGGATGTAGCGGTGCATCTCCCCATACAAGTTGATCTCTTTGACGACAGCCCGCCGATACAGCTTGTAACCGCAGTTGAAGTCTCTTATCCGAAGCTTGAAAGTTCTTGCAGTAACCCAATTGAACAAACGGGAAGGTAAGGTTTTATATAACGGATCTCGCCTCTTTTGCTTCCAGCCGGATACCAGATCAAATCCTTCTCTCATTTTACCGATGAAATTTGGTATTTCAGACGGGTCATCCTGCAGGTCTGCATCAAGTGTGAAGATTAGCTCCCCTTCAGCCAACTGGAAACCTGTCTGCAGGGCGGCGGCTTTGCCGAAATTTCTCCGGAAACGAACTAGCTTGACCCTGCGGTCTTCCGCTGCCAGATTGCTTAATACTGCATAACTGTCATCCCGGCTGCCGTCGTCTATGAAGATGATTTCATAATCCGGATCGGGATTGTGATTAATGATCTCCTGATACAACGTTTTGAGAGATTCACTTTCATCAAGGACTGGAATCACATATGAATACTTCATTATTCACCCGCTCTTTCTTGGTTCAGGGAATGATAGACATGGCGATACCCGAAAGCAAGGGTATCTTTATGTTGTCGTCCAGCCGGAAGTTCCACAACTCAGCCAGGGTAGCCGCAACTGCACCTGTTACATATACCCACGGATTGAGCAGCTTGCCGGCAAAGATGATGGAATATACCAATATGCTGGTAAAACAGGCCAGGCTGCCTTCCAGCGTCTTGTTCTGATTCACGAATCTGCGCTTGCCCAGCATGATGCCGATGAGCGCCGCCAAAGTGTCGCCCATATATAAAAAACTCATGTCAAAAAAAGCGATGATGTATTTAAAAAAAACGACGCACAAAAGACTGGAGAAAATCAAGAAGGTCGCTCCTGTAAAATCAAGTTTTTCGTG
>JAXDBS010000049.1:0-2899 GCA_034678545.1 Cloacimonadaceae bacterium (SeqCode)
TCCCCGCCGACCTCAGGGAAGCGATGCAGGCCTTGCGGGACGACCACCGCTACCTGACCGAGAATGGTGTCTTCAATGAAGAGTTGATCGAGAGTTATATCGCCCTCAAGCTTAAGGAGCATGACGCGGTGACCAACCGGCCCCATCCCTATGAGATGGTTCTCTACTATAATCAATGATCCAACTGGCCTGAACCCGGTTACCAAGCCGGGTTTATTAATGTCCGGTTATCCACGCCCCGGTTCTTCAGCCGGCCAAGAAGGTTGTCATCATGAAACTGAAAATGATAAGCAGGGCTTCATGAACCTTGCTTGCAACCCGGGATTAAGGAGGGCAGCACCCCGGATTGTCGTTGATCCTGATGAAGTGAGGCAGGCTGTCAGGGGCGGAGATTTCCATGAAGATAACTGACCTGATGGTGCGCCAGGGCAACTGGCTGTTCCGGCGGCGGAGCTATCTTCCCCTGCTCCTGCTGGGTCTGGCCCTGCCCGCCATGTGGCTGAACAGGGAGAATTATGGGAACGAATATGTCCTGTTCGATCTGCTCTGCCTTCTGCTGTCCGCCTTGGGAGAAACCATCCGGATCATCACGGTGGGTTATGCCGCGGAGCGGACCTCCGGGCGTAACACCAGGCAGCAGGTGGCGGACGAGATCAATCAGACCGGTCTCTACTCCCTGGTCCGGCATCCGCTCTACATCGGCAATTTTCTGATCTGGTCAGGGATTGCGCTGTTCTGCCGGGTCTGGTGGCTGTTCGGCATTTTCCTATTCATCTACTGGCTGTATTACGAGCGGATCATCGCGGCGGAGGAGGACTTCCTGCAGTCCAAGTTCGGGGAGGCCTACGGGGAGTACGCCGGGCGCGTGAACTGCCTGATCCCGCGCTGGAAGAACTATCGGCCCCCCAGGTACCGTTTCAGGCCGCTGCGGGTGCTGAGACAGGAGAATTCCGCCATCTTCGGGACCATCCTAACCTTTGTGGCGGTCGAACTTTTCCAGGATTACATCTCGGGCGGCAGTTTGCATCCCGAGCTTCACTGGCTGATTTTAGGCGGTCTGGGCCTGAGCTTATACCTGGTGGTGAGGTGGCTGAAAAAAAAGACCCGCATCCTGCACGGGGACAGGCAGCTGGAAAAAACTCAGTAGCAGGAATGAGAATTGCATTCTTTACAACATATTAAACTTGTGTCTTGAGAGGATATACATGAGAAAAACCACCCTGCTGATCATAGCTGCGGCTTTGCTGCAAATGGTCTGCCTTTCCCTCTGGGGGAATGACACAGCCAAACCCTTCACGCTGGGAACCCGGAACTCGCGGTCGATGGAGATCACCTTCCGGGTGCCGGAGTATGAAATTGAAAAAGAGCTGGCTTCAGGCCAAGCCTGGGACAGGATCAAGATAGCTGACGGCGGGTATCTGGATGACGCCGGCTTGCCCGAACTGCCTGTCATGGCCACCATGGTCGCCATTCCCAATCACGGTCAGGTGAGCATAGAGATTGTCAATGCCCGCACCAAAATGATCGACCACATCATCCCTTATCCCTCTCAGGCCAGTGATGATGAGCACTCCCCCAAAAATCTGAGGGTCAATGACGAGTTTTACCGCAGCGAGGAAACCTCCCCTCAGGAGACTGTAAAATTCAGTGATCCGCAAATCCTGCGCGACTTCCGGCTGATCACGATTCAGGTCAGGCCCTTTGCCTGGAATGCCGCCACCCGGCAACTGGAAGTGAGGGAGGAAGTGCAGTTCCGGCTTGATTTTTCCTCCGCACCGGGGATCAATGAACTCTCCGGCCCCCAGACCATTTCCCCCGCCTTTGCCAAGATCTACGAATCCATGATCCTGAATTTCGATGATTACCGGGGATCTCTGATGTCCAATACCCCGCCCCGCTACCTGATTATCTACGGCGCTTATTCAGACCAAACCTTCATGACCAAGGTCAGTGACTTCGCCTTTTGGAAAAAGCAGAAGGGAGCAGACGTCAGGCTGGTCAGCACCTCTGTCACCGGCACCTCCAATACCGCTATCAAAGCCTTTATCCAAAATATCTACAATGATGTGAACGCCCGACCGGACTTCATCGTCCTGATCGGAGACACCTCCGGCTCATTCCCAATCCCTACCTGGCCGGAGAGTTTTTCGAGCTATAGCGGGCAGGGGGATTACCCCTACCAGCACCTGGCCGGCAACGATTACCTCGGGGATGTCTTTTTAGGGCGCATTTCAGCCGAAAACACGTCCCAATTGGACATCATCCTATCCAAGGTATATTTCTACGAAAGATATATCAACACGAATTCAGCGCAATGGTTGAACAAAATGCTGCTGGTGGGCGACACTTCGCCTTCCGGCCAGTCCTGCGTTTACACCAACAAGTATATCAAAGGCATGGGATTGCAAATCAACCCTGATTATACTTTTACCGAGCTTTATAGCGACAATCCTTCGCCAGACCAGATGAACCAGGCAATGAACCAGGGCGTGGGCTTCTTCAACTACCGCGGCTACATCAACATGAGCGGCTGGGAGCCCTCCTCCAGCCTGATCAACGGTGTCAAGCTGGTGCATTCCGTGATCATTACCTGTTCCACGGGCACTTTCTACAGCGGGACTTCGGATACGGAGGCCTTCATCCGCCTGGGTACGGCTTCAGTTCCCGCCGGCGCTGTAACCTCCATCGGCATGGCCACATCGGGAACGCACACGATGTATAACAACGCGCTCTGCATCGGGATCTGGAACGGAATCCTGACGCACGGCATGCGCACCATGGGTGAAGCGCTGCTGAACGGCAAGCTGGTGCTCAGCAACGTTTACAGCCAAAACCACGCCAACACGGTCAAATACTTTGCCCACTGGTGCAACCTGATGGGCGATCCCACCATGGAAGT
>JAXDBS010000050.1:0-7823 GCA_034678545.1 Cloacimonadaceae bacterium (SeqCode)
GTCCTTCATGACCATGGTGTCGTCACAGATCTTGGGAAAGCCGAGCAGTTCGGTTTCGATCTCCTGCTGGGAGGAAAGCCCCACCTCGTGGTGATGGTAGCGGATATTGATGCCCATCTCCTCCATCACGTCCACCATGGACTGGCGCACCTCGAAGAAGCGGTCGAAGGGCACATTCATGTGATAGCCCTTCACGTCCTGCTGGGAAACGGCGTCCCCGTCGTCAAACTCGTCCGGCAGGGCGTCCTTGCTCTCGGTCGAGGACAGGTTATAACCGGCGCTGAACTCGTCGTACATATACTCAGCGCCGTCCAGCAGATGGAATTCCAGTTCCGGGATCCAGAGCGAGGTGTCGGCGATGCCCGTGCTGAGCAAATAGTCGTGCGCCCTTCCCGCCACGCTGCGGGGGTCTTTTTTCACTCCGATCCGCGTCTCGGGGTCGCAGATGGAACAGATCAAAGTCAGGGTCGGCGCTTCGAAAAAGGGATCGATGTGCGCGGTCTCCAGGTCGGGCATCAGGATCATGTCGCCCGATTCCACCGCCCGCATGCCGGGAATGCTGCTGCCGTCGAAGGCCACGCCGCGCTCCAGCACATAATCCAGCCTCCTGGCAGGAAAGGTGATGTGGTACCATTTGCCGTCAAGCCCGCAATAGCGCAGGTCAACGGAAGTCACTTCATTGTCCTGGATGAACTTTTTGACTTGCTTCACGTCCATGCTTGCCTCCATTTATGTTATTTGAATTGTTAATCAGACCGGGATGCCCAGCAGGCGCATTAAGAAAGAAACAACGGGCCAGATGAAACGGCCAAAGATATTCAGGTGCAGCAGGTTGGAGATCAGAATAAGGGCAAAGAACACGATCATGCCCGTCCGCTCCTGGGCCGTGTATTTGAAATAGGCTTCGTCGGAAAGGAAGATGCCCAGTACCTTGCTCCCGTCCAGAGGCGGGATGGGGATCAGGTTGAACAGCGCCAGGAAGAGGTTCAGATAGATGACAATCACTATGTATCCCGCCAGTAAAGAAGCGGCTCCGAGAATATGAAACAAGAGAGCAAACAGGATGGCGATCAGAATGTTGGTGATCGGCCCCGCCACAGCGGTCAGGCCGGTGTCCCGTTTGTAGTTGTTGAAATTGTAGGGATTGATAGGCACCGGCTTGGCATAGCCGAACACAAACCCCGCCGTAAAGTAAAGCAGAAGGGGTAGGATCACGGTGCCGAACCAGTCGATGTGCGCCATGGGATTCAGGCTCAGCCGGCCTCTCCGTTGGGCGGTGTCGTCGCCCAGCCAGGAAGCGGCCAGGCCGTGGCTGATCTCATGCAGGATGATGGAATAAAAGATGGCCGCGATCACGCCCGCGTTGAGCAGCAGGGAAAGCATGTTATTCATGTTTGTCCGAAACTCAGTTCACAGCAATCCGGAGGAATTTGCGTTTGCCGACCCGGATGACTTGCCCGTCCCGGATCAACAGATCGCCTTCGGGATCGGTCCATTTCTCGCCATCCACGGTCACCGCATTCTGCATGATCATCCGCTTGGCTTCGCTGTTGGAAGCGCAAAGGCCGTTATCCACCATCAGCCGCACCAGCTTCACCTTTACCTCGCGGGTGGTGAAGACAGGCATCTCATCCGGCAGTTCCTTGTGGCAGAACACCTGTTCAAAGGCGCACTGCGCCTGCCCGGCGGCCTCTTCCCCATGGTACAGCCTGACGATCTCGCGGGCCAGCTGCTTCTTGAACAGCATGGGATTGGCCCCGCCGTCCAGTTCCTGCTTGATCTTTTCAATCTCGTCCGGATCGACCGTGGTGGCATAGTTGAAATAGTTCAGAATGAGGCTGTCAGGGATGGACATGACCTTCCCATACTTATCGTTGGCAGTGTCGAACACGGCAATGTAGTTATTGAGGGATTTGCTCATTTTTTGGACGCCGTCCGTGCCAATCAGGATGGGCGACAGAACCGCAACCTGCTGCTCCTGCCCGAAGATGCGCTGCATGTCACGCCCGCAGAGGATGTTGAACTTCTGCTCGGTAGCTCCCAGCTCGATGTCGGAATTGATGGCTACAGAGTCATAGCCCTGCAGAATGGGGTACATGATCTCGTGCAAGCCCAGCGGCAGGCCCTGTTCATAGCGATTGCGGAAGGTGTCGTGGGCCATGAACTGCGCCAGGGTGAAGTTGCCCATCAGTTTAAGGACATCGGACAGGTTCATGCCGGCGAACCATTCACTCTGCCAGCGGACTTCCGTCCTGGCCGGGTCCAGAACTGCGTAAAGCTGCTCCATGTATTTTTCGCTGTTGGTTTTCACCATCTCCGCTGTCAGGGGCGGGCGGGATTCGTCCCGGCCGGTCGGGTCCCCGATCTGGGCGGTGAAATCGCCGATGATGATCACCCCGGTGTGACCCAGGTCCTGGAATTCGCGCATCTTGCGGATGGGTACCAGATGCCCGATGTGGACATCGTAACCAGTCGGATCTATCCCGTATTTAACACGCAGGGGTTGGCCGGTCCTGGCTGCTTTTTCCAGCTTTTTGACCAGCTCCTCTTCCGGGATGATCTCTTCCACACCCTTGCGGATGATCTTGAGTTCGTGTTCAAACTTCATACGATCTGTATTTCCTTGTCTGTGACCGCTTCATTCACGATCTGGCGGGGTAGTTGTTTGTGCCTGCGGCAGACATGTCAAGGCTCTGGCAGAGTGTTTTTTGTCAATGAAAAAGGGATTCACCGAAGCAAATCCCTTTTTTGAAAGAGGGTGTCTTTTATGGATTAGGTGAAGCCTGCAGCATTTCCGCCGTGGGCTGGGCGTTGTCGTCGCGTTTCCAGCGGTCGTCTATCTTGGTTTTGATCGGGCTGTGCTTGCGGAAATAGTGTACAATGCCGTCCCTCAGGTTGATCATATGGTTGGTGATCTGATCTTCCGGAACCTGCGTCAGCAGGGTGAGGCCGGCATTGCCCTGCATCAGGAAATCGGTTGTGGTGCAGCGGTAGATCTTGTTGGGATCCCAGAGCTTGCCTCCGATCCGGAGCGAGGTCACGCGGTCGAAGCTCTTCCTTTTCTTGGAATATACCACGTTGATGCCGGAGACGACCAGTCCGTGGCGCGAGCCTTCCACGCGGGTCTCGATGATGCGCCGCAGAAACTCGCCCGTACAGTTGAAGCTGACGATTTGGTTGTCGAACGGCATCACGTTGAAAATATCTCTGTACGTGACCGGCCCGCTCTTGATGTCGGCGCGGACGCCGCCCAGGTTCAGGAAGGCGAAATCGGCGTTGACCTCATCCCGCATGGCATCCACGATCGTGTTTCCCATCAGGCTCTGGGCATCCACATTGACCCGGGACAGATATACTCCGGCAGTGCCGACGACCTCATCCATGCCGGCTTCGGCAATGGCCTGTTGTTCAGCGATTTTCTGGCTGATCCCGGCATCCGGCACGAACTCGTCTTCAAACAAAGTGATCAGCATGCCCTCGCGGATGGCAGGGGTCTCATAACCGCTGACTGTCTTGGTTTCCGGATCGATCAGCAGGGTGAACCAGCCCAGGTTGCTGCCGTAGGCATAGCCCTGGATCACCATCGTATGGGTGATCGGGTCCACCCAGGGTTGCCCGAATCCCTTGTGCATGTGGCCGCCGATTAACAGGTCTATGCCCTCCACCTCATGGGCCAGCTCCTGCGAATCCCAGCCCCAGGACGTATAGCGGTTCTCAAGCAAAGAATTGCCGCTGTCATCATAGCGGCTTTTATAGGTGGCTTCGGGGTCGTAAGGCAATCCGGCATGGCCCAGAACGATCACGATATCCGCTTTTTCCTGTTCCCGTACTATGGGTATGTATTTGTTGAGGGCTTCTTTCTCATCAACGAAATCAATTCCCTTGATGTTATCGGGAAAACTCATCTTTTCCGTGTCTGTGGTCGTAAAACCTATGATGGCGACCCTCAGCCCCAGCCTTTCAACAATAATATACGGGATGAGGTAATCGGCGAGTTCGCCTGTGGATTTCTTGATGATGTTGGACGATAAAATCGGAAATTCCGCCAAGGCCAGAGTCTTTTCCAGATCATCTTCCAGAATGTCATATTCATGATTGCCGACCGTCATGGCGTCATAGCCTACTTCATTCATGTATTCAATGATTGCTCTTCCCTTGGTCACGCTGCCGATGGGATGCCCCTGAAAGAAATCACCCGCGTCCAGCAGCAGCATGTCACGCTTGGTGCCATCCGCCTTGGCGCGGACATCACTAATGATGCTGGCGGCCACCCCTCCGCCCCCCAGCATGGGCGGAAAATCGGGATTGATGAAAGTGGCGGCCGCGCGGTCTATGCCGCCGTGCACGTCATTGCTGAACACGATGTCCAGACGCAATTCCTTGGCCTGCAGGGTCAGGGCCACAAGCGCTGACAGCAGTATGGTCATATATCTTGTTTTCATGAGTCCTTCCTCCGATCCTTGGAGATCAGCAGATTAAAAGGTCCAGGTCAGCCCCGCCGACAAATGGGTGAAGGACTCCCTCACCTTGTCAGCATTGTCCCAACCGCGGTCCGTGGGATAGATATAGCTGTTGGGCCAGAGCAGGTAGCTGGTCATGCTGGTGTGCTGCCTGTCGTTGTAAAAGCTGTCCGTGAACAGGTCCAGGGCCTGGTATTCCCGCCATGAAAAGCTTAGGCCAATGTCAAGGTCCACGTTCTTCATGACATTGAAGCTGCTTCCGGCGGTGATGGAAGGTGTGATGATCTTGATTGCTTCCAGGGTGGGTCGGCCTTCCTCATCCAGTTTGAAATAATCCGGGAGAGCCTGCCATTCGGTCTGGGATTGGAAGCCCAGCCGCATGGGGATGCGGTTAGTCACCTTGTGCTCCACTCCGACATGGATGTCCCAGCTGTCCTTGAACAGCTTGCTGACCTCCGACCAGGAGACATATTCCAGCTCAGCGTTGAAATAGGTCTTCATGATGTTGCGGGGTTCGTAGTTAAACCCGAAGCGCACCCGGAAAGGCAGGGTATACTTGTCAGCGATCAGGGTGTCGGTAACGGCCGTCGGCATGTTTACGCTCGTGGATGGGATGGCCATGGTCGTATCCGGCCCGAAAGCTATGCGGATCTCGTTGTCGCGGTCCAGCTCTGTTCCGGCCACAAAAGATATGCCCAATCCCAGCCGGCTGCCGATCTTGATGCTGGTGCCGGCGCTGAACTGCAGCCCGGACAGGTCGGATTTGTTGGTATAAACCGAGTCGGGCAGGACATTCCGGCGCAGGGCGGGAGAATTGATGGATTGCTGCATGGCCCATTCCGACCACTTGATGCTCTTTTCATAATCGATACTGCCGGAGAGGCTGCTCAGCCCGATACCGAGATTGATCTGGCTGTCTGCATTCAGAGCCAGGCCGCCTCCCAGGGACAGGTTCAAGGCGTTCAGCCGACCGTTGCTGTCGATCATGTTTTTGGCTATGATCTCCGGGTAGCCGTCGTTGTCGGAGCCGCGGTTGTTGCGAACCTGCTCGTCATAAACGCCTTTGAAATTGACTATCGGCAGATAATTGAGACCGGCCCCGAATTTGAATTTATCATTCAGTGAGAGCTTATAATAACCGCCGAAGCCATAATCATCAAAAAGGTTGATGTTGGAACTGTAGGTGGCGTCGTCGATAAAGGTGTCGAAACTGTTGTAGAGGGGCAGGCTGCGGTTGTCTTCGTTGCGGGTGAACAGCCCGTCAACCGTCAGGCCCGCCCGGCCGTTCATCATGGTCACATTGGCCGGATTCAGGTACAGAGAAAATGGCGAGAAGGTGTCGAAGACACCGGTGTTGCCCATGCCCAGGCTGCGGGCGCTGAAACTGGGAGTGCGGTTTCCCAGGTAGAAATCCCCCACCGACCAGGCTGACAGGCTGAGGCTTGCCAGCAGAAGGACAAAGGTGATCAGTAAAGGTTTGACAGATTTATGCAAGGACATCATTCCTCCCTTAGAAACGGTAATCGAGTTGGATTCTGATTGTGTTTTCAAAGTGTTCCACCCGCTGGAAATAGTTGTCCTGGGTGGGCGGATCAGGCATATTATATCTTCTCAGGAAGTATTCCAGGCTGGAATAAGTCTTGTTCCTGTATTTCAGTGTCATGTATAGGTTCTGCGAGATCCGGCTGTGGATGGAGAACCAGGTTTTGCAGCCCTTTTCACCCATGAAGTCGATCTCCATGTCTTCCCAATCCCAGTGCGAGATCCCGTGCCCGTACCAGTAAAGGAAGGAGCCCTGCATGTAGAGGTTGTCGTTGAAGTGGTGGGTGTAGTTGACGCCGATGTAATCGCCCTTCATCAGGACCATGCCGGCAGCCCAGGTGTTGCTGTAATCCTCCGTTCCCGGTTCGGCCGGATTGGTCAGGGAGGTGTAGGGCGGACCCCAGACCGTGTTGTAGCGGTATTCCAGTTCCAGGTAATCCCTCGCCGAGAGGAAGGTCCGGGCGGAAAGGGTGTATTCGTTGGTTTTGGAAACGCCCCGGTCCGCGTCGTCGTCATAGCGGTTGACCTGGTTCTTGTACCTGGCCCTCAGGCCCAGCTGGTACAGGGGGCGAAACTCCAGCTCGCTCTGGAAGCGCGCGCTGCGCCTGTGGTCGCTCATTCTTTCCCAGATGTCAAGATAGCTGCGCCCGATCGTGTAGTAGTTGTTGAAGCGGTACCTGGTCTCGAAATAAACGCCCTTTTCGGGTTGAGCCTGGGAACTGGTCTGCCAGAGATCCGACAGCAGCGGGTTGGTCAAAGTGTAGATGTTCTTGTCCAGGATGGTGTCATCAAACCGGGCATGCTCCCCGAAGGCGTTGCTGTAGGGATTGTCGAAATCCAGGTCAATGTTGCGGTACAGCGTCAGCAGATAGAGGTTCTCGTACTGCGTGTAAGCGCTGACGATCACGGCGTTGGGATCGTCGCCCAGCTTCTCATCCTTGCCATCCACGGTCAGCTCCGCATATTCGCCCTGCAGCGAGGTGTTGCCCCAGACCGTCATCCAGTCAAAGCCCAGCACCCGCCTGAAGTCGCGTTCGTACTTGCTGGTTATCGTGTCATACAGGCCGCCGATCTCGCTGTCATTGATCTTGAATTTGGTATAATCACCCGTGCCGGATGAACTCATGTAACTGTCCCTGATGATCAGCGTCTTGAGGTCGTCTCCGCTGGGGGAGATGAAATTGACGTCGTCATACAGGGCGGTGTAAGTTGTGAAACCCAGCTTGGTCCCGATCAGCGGCGTCACCTGCAGATGCGTGCCCCAGAGCTTCTCATCCATGATGTCCTTGCGCGGCGCGAGGTTCATGAAGTTCACGTTATAGGGCTCCCCCTTGTTCAGCTCTTCGTTGAAGAAGGTTTCCGCCGCGCTCAGCTCATCGTTGTCAAAGCGGACGGAGGGCGTCACGTAGGAAAGGACGTCGATCTTGCCGTTGGCATTGCGCCGGGGATGGGTGGAGTAGAGGTATTGCTTGACGCCGTCAATCACGAGTGTGTCCTGCTCCATGTAGACCATGGCGTCTTTCTTGTCGTGGGAGAAAAAGAGCGAGGCTCCGAACCAGGAGTTCTTGTATTCCGCCGCGCCTCCGCGCAGGGCGAATTCCTGGGTGCGGGACAGGTCTGGCGTTATGCCCATGATGCGTTTGCCGAATCCGTAACCTGTCTTTCGAGCTGAATAAAAGTCCGTGTTCTCCATCACCAGGCCTTCCCCGTAAGTGGCGCGGTAATTGCCCACATAGGCCTTGAAAGAGGAGGTGCCCAGCAGCTTCAGATCCGTGTTTTCATAACCGGCGTAGACCTTGGAATCGCGCCAGAACTCGCGGG
>JAXDBS010000051.1:0-2806 GCA_034678545.1 Cloacimonadaceae bacterium (SeqCode)
GTTCAGGTTATCCGAATGTTCGTAGCCCAGGCCCATGGTATATTTCTTCGATCCCCAGGAATCGCTCGAATTATGCTTGCTGTTGATGAACGTGTTGTCCGTGTAATGGCCTTCGGAAGCGTCGCCGTTGCCGTTCTCCGTAATCGTCTGATTGACAATAAGTTCATCCAGCTTGCTCCGCGAATCGACGTTCTTGACCTGTTGGCAGAAGACAGTGCCCAGCCGGAAGCAGAAATTGCGCAGCCAGAAATAATCATGATCCGTGATGGCGGAATGGGGCATCCGGAATTCCAGGCCCACGGGCAGGGTGGTCACCAGGTAGGTCTGCGCCTCTTCATTCTTTGTTTTGTATTCATATCTGGAGGTCAGCTTGTAATCGTTCTCATCGTCAAATTCGGTCCCCGCCTGATCCAGTTCCACGACATAATAGGTTTGTTCGCCGTCTGACTTGAGCTTATGGGTTTGCAGATCGAGGTTGAGCCCAAACCCGAAGCTGACGTAATCCGAGAAATTGATGCCGGCGCGCCCGCCCAGCCTGCCATGCAGACCGGAGTAGGAACCGTCCTGTTTAGAACCCCAGACATACTCACCCGTCTCCAGCTGCCGGCCGTCCGGATAAGCCGTGTCCAGCAGCATCTCCATGTAATCCTGGGTACTCTTTTCCTCCGACTCGCGATTGCCGAAGAATCCGCCCAGGCCCAGCCCGATTTCCCAGAAGCCCTGCCTGTAGCGGGGTTCGGCCTCGTCCTTGTTCTTGCGGTATCTGGCACTCAGGAACACCTCGTTGCGGGGCATCCGGTATGACTGCTCATAGTCCTTTTCCAGGCTGACGGTGCCGCTGGTCGTCTCGTTTATGTACTCATGCACCTTGCCCTCATAGGAATCAGTGGTTTCTTCGGTTTGGGAGTTGTCCAGGCTCAGGTTGAGGTCATAGCGCATTTCGGCATTGCCGCCGTAGAAATCACTGGGCAGCATGTAGGAGAACAGGGCGGTGAAGCAGCTGCCGCCGCAGTTGGTTTCAAAGTCACCTTCCTCACTGTAGTGCAGGAGTTGCAGGTTGTCCTCCAGGCTGGTATGCGTAAAGTCCTCGTAGAAACTGTAATCTCCGTATCCGAAACCGTCCAGGTAAGGGCTGATCTCATTGGTGTTCACTTCCATTTGCGCTTCGTCCCAGCTGCTCTTGTGACCGTTATAGGACAGCCTGAATCCGAATACGTTATCCCCGATCGGCAACGTGCTGTTCAGCAGCAGCAGCAAACGGGATGACATGTCGCCGTAATCCCTGCCCCGCTCGATCAGGACGTCCTTGATATCATAGACCAGGTCTCCGTCCGAATCGAAATAGGTGGTGGTGATGTCCTCCCCTTCCCCGTAACCGCTGTCCAGGAACGGCTTTTTGTTGTCCTTGAAGCGGATCAGGAAGGCGTGCTTGAGGCCCTCCTGCCAGGGATTCTTAAAGGTGAAACCGAAGGGGTATTCGGACAGGAACTCGCTTTCCTGCACGAACTCGGCGTCGCTGCCATACAGGCAGATCTGCTGGACGTAGTCCGCCAGGTTGGTAAAATAATAGGTCTGGTCATAGAAGCTCAGGTCGATGGGGTCGTAGATCTGTTCCCACTCCCCGTCCATGATTGAACCCAGGGCATAGTGCCGCAGCGAGACCGGATACTGGGCCCAGGCCAGAAAAGCCAGGATCGCCAGTGCTAAGATCAGCATCATTTTCTTCATTTTCTCCTCCTATTCCAATCCGGCCAGGGTAAGCGCGGTGCCCACGCGGACGTCATCGATGAACCAGCCCCAGTCAGTAACGCTGCCGTCGGAGGTCAGGGTCCACCTGAAACGGGCGGTCTGGCCCGCGTAAGCGGACAAATCAAATGTTACCAGGGTCCAGTCTGATAGAGAACTGGTGAAACCCGGTTCGCCTGAAGAGTTGATTTCACTTTCATCATATCCGCCCAACGGGGTGATCAGGTTCCAAGTATTGCCCCCGTCCAGGGACATCTTGACATTGCCGCCGTCCCAGCCATATTCCAACCAGTGCTTGTGATAAAAGGTCAGGCTGGAGTTGGCGGGAATCTCGACCATGGGCGAGGTCAGCTGGTAATTGGCGCCGTTCTGATAACTGCCGTTCAGGGATGCTCCCCACAACTTGATGCCGGAATGGGACCAGGTGTGGCTGGAACTTCCCCATTGCCAGCCGCTCGGGGTATTGCTGGTAAAGTCTCCGTCGTTGGCCTCGAAATCATACAGCACGAAATCCTGTTCCACGATCAGGACGCTGTGTATGTTGGAACTCACGCTTTCAGTGGAGTTGTGCGCGTGAATCTGGTAATAGTAGGTCTCGCCTATCTGCTTGGCGCTTGCATCCATGTACTCGGTGACATTGTCGTCCACGCTCGCCAGGGGCTGCATGTTCACCGCGCTGCCCACTCCCCGGTAGATCTTGAAACTGGTTTCGGCCGTGGAATTGTCCTCCCATTCCAGCCGGACTTTGGTACCCGGAAAGACCTGGGTCGGCTGATACAGGGAAGGGGCGCCCATGATATAGCTGAACGTGAATCCCGTCCAGTCCGACCAGTCGGTGTCCTCATAAGCGTTGTTGGACTTCACCCGGTACACGTAATACTCGCCCGCCTCCACGTTGTTGTCGTTGAAGTAGGGCGTTGAGGAGGTAAAGGGAAAGACTTCCGGATCCATGCCCACCCGCTTTTCGATGGAATAGGAGGTGGCGCTTTCCGCGTTGTTGGTCCAGGACAGCTTCAGCGAGGTGGGGCTCAGATAGGTGTACATGACGGAGGAAGGCGCC
>JAXDBS010000052.1:0-7697 GCA_034678545.1 Cloacimonadaceae bacterium (SeqCode)
GGACCTGAGCGATTTCATGCAGGCGTGAAACCAGGCGGGCTTCAGCAAAGGGAATAAGCACCCGGCAAGCCACAGCGCGGAACAATTCACCGCTGATGCGCTTTGTCAGGGCATCAAGGTTATCGCCGTTTTTGGCCGAGAGCAGGACTGCATCGGGGTAACGCTTTTGCAAAAGGCTGTTGAACGAAGGCACGATCTGGTCCGTTTTATTCAGGATCAGCAGCTGGGGAATGTTATCAGCGCTGATCTCTTGTAAAACGATGTTCACCTGTTCGATGTAAGATTCGTACCTGGGATCGGAGCAATCCACCATGTGCAAGAGCAGGTCGGCGTCCTCCACTTCCATCAGGGTGGCTTTGAAAGAGGCCACCAGGTGATGAGGCAAATGCGAAATGAAGCCCACTGTGTCTGATATCACAACATTGCCGCCGATCTCTGTCTTGAGCTGGCGGGTGGTGGAATCGAGCGTGGCAAACAACTTGTCTTCGACCAAGGCGCCGGCGTCGGTCAGGGCGTTGAACAGGGTGGACTTGCCGGCATTGGTATAGCCCACCAGGCACATCTTTTTCACCTTTTCCCGCTGTTTGCGCTGGGTGGTCTTTTGCCTGACGATCTGGGCGATGGTTTTCCTAATGGCGGCGATTTCGCGCTTGATGATGCGCCGGTCTATCTCGATCTGCTTTTCGCCCATGCCCCGGGTGGCCGCCCCGCCGGAGGAGCGGACGCTGCCGCGTTCCTTGTCAAAATGCCCCCACAATCTTCTCAGCCGCGGCAGTTGGTATTCCAGTTCCGCCAGCCTCACCTGCAGCTTGGCTTCCCGGGTGCGGGCGTGACTGTGGAAGATCCTCAGGATCACTTCAGTGCGGTCAATTATCTGGATGTTGAAATCCTGATCGATATTGCGGGACTGCATGGGATTGAGCTCATCGTTGACAATCAGCAGAGCCGCTCCGGCCTGAAGCATTTTCTGGCTGATATCCTGGAGCCAGCCTTTGCCGAAATATGTGCCTTTCTCAGGTTTATGACGGCGTTGGTAATACTGTCCCATGACGCTGATGCCGGCCGTATCAGCCAACCGCCCCAGCTCCTGCAAAGAAGCATCGAGATCATCCGGTTTGTCGGCCTGCAGGCCCAGGGCGACCAGAAAAGCTGTTTCATCACTGGGTGGGATTTCCTCCCAGGTTTCCAATGGATCTTCTATTTCTTCCGAATCGAAATTGTCAATGGGATCACGCAGCATAATAAACTCCTTTTACGCATTAATAGATTAAAGCCTGGCAGTCCGGGGCCGCATTTGACAAGGAGTTTAGCTGATCATTGTATAATTACCTCTATGCCTCTTTTATTTATATGCATCCGGTGTCAATGATAATTCACAAGGGTTTGATCAGCCTGCTCAGAATCATGCCTCCGGCATATCCGCCCCCGGCCTGGATCAGGTTGGCGGGAAGCTCGGCCAGGGCTCCGCCGATCCCGATTTGGGGGAGAATGATCTCGGCCACGAAATACACGGCTACCATGATCATAACTCCGAGAGCGGGGGAAAGATAATGCCAGATGCCGTGCCTGTCCCTTGCCGCCCCGGCATACAATCCTTCCAGTCCCTTGGCAATTAAAGAGATCGGGGCAAACAGCGGAAAGCCTCCGATCACATCAGCCAAAGCGGAACCTATTCCGCCTGCCAGCGCTCCGCCCCTGGTTCCCAGGAACAGGCCGGCAAAAACAACGGCAACATCGCCGAAGTTGAAATATCCCTTGCTGGGCAGGGGCACCCTGATGATCAGAGTGATCACCGTGACTGCGATGGTGATTCCCACCAGGTAATACCATTTCACGCTCTCCTCCTTTATCGAAACTCAATCACGGCCAGGATGGCAATGCCTGATCCGGTTGTCAATCAATTCCCCTTTCAGCCTTGCTTCCCGCAAAAGCAGAATGATGATGGCCAACGCCTGCTGGAGCTTGAACAGGAACAGCTGCCTGAGAGACAACCTCTTATTTTGATACTCGGGCAAAAGTCTCAGGTGGAATTCCAGGTTGGCATTCTGCTGGAGGGCCAGGCAAAACAAAGCTCTGCCCAATATGATATGCTTCCTGACGCTCATCTTGAGCGGCAATCCGATAATGTCGCGCATGGAAACCAGTGACAGCACAAGCTGAAAAAAGAACATGGTATTGATGAAATTCAGTGTGCGCAGCCATCCGTATTTCAGCCAATAGGAAAGATGGGATACAATCAGGCCGATGAGCAGATAAACCAAAAGCATGGAAACGACAAACGGGAGGATGAGTTTCCATTCCGCCGCCAGCTTGCGCCATCCGAAGCGGGCCAGGCTTGCCGTCCCCAAACCAGCAAAGATGAGCAGCTGCCAGGTCTGGTTTTCCATCAGGCGGAAGGAGGCGATCCAAATATAAAGGATCGAAATAGAAAACAGCAGGATAAACTTGCTCAGGCTTCTCATGCTTCCAGCCTGGTTAGCTGAGGCGATATGACATCAAAACGGAGTTGTTTCAGGTTCAGATTGCCGGCGATTTCCACTTCCTGGTGTGAGGTGTAGAGAAGGCATATTGAGCTTTGATCAAGCTCTGCCATCCGCTTTTGTAAAATGCCGGGGATGATTGATTCGTCCAGGATCAGAATCACCGGCCTGGTAGATTTCTGCAACTGACAATGCAGCAGTTCCAGCAGATAATCTAACATATCTTCGGCTGTCCTGATCGGTAAAAGATAACGGTTTAAGGCAGCGTAAGCCAAGATGGCATCCAACTGGCTTTGAACCTGTTGCTCGATGTACAGCACATACTGCCGGGAAGGATCACGCTCTAGCATGGGAATAAGCAGCTGTTTCAGAAATGTGGTTTTCCCGGCTCCGTTATTGCCTTGGAGATGATAGCAGTTACCGTTTTCCAGAACGATGTCCCGGAAAAACTCCAGCCTGAAATCGGGCCAGAGCTGATAGGAAGAGGCAGGGATCAGCCAGCTCATGTCAGTCAGATGATCAAGATCTCTTTTTTGCGGGAGCGGAATTGATCCAGCAAGTTGCGAATCTGCCTCAGCCTTTCCGGATCAATTGATACGTCCAGATTGGCAAACATGATATTGTCCGCCTTGGAATGCAGGGCCAACAGGATCATCAGTATCACTTTTTGCCCTCCGGAAAGCTGACTGGTCTCTGATCCGGAATCCAGCTTCTTAGCTGTTAATTCCAGAAACTGCTTAAATACGAGATCAAGGTTGTAATGCGGCAGGCCATAGATCAGTGCTTCCTCTTCCAGGGTGGTTTCGGTAATCAGAGGGCAGGATGCGTCGCAGATCAGATGAGACCGTGAATATTCCGCAATGAGGTTTTCCAAAGCCGGTGAGTTCATAGTCTGTGCCGCCTGCCGTATTCTGCCAACAGCAAGGCCTCGGCCAAACCGTCTTCGGTGGTTTTCAAAGATTTTTTGAAAAGGTGCTCCGCCATCTTGAGAGTTCTGAGTTTCATGTCATGCCTGGATTCCTTGTAATTACGCGTCAGGTTGAACTCAGTTTTCCAGGCCTTGGGTGATACGACTTCGGTCTGCTGCCCCAGGCAGAGGCCGTAGAGGACGCCACAGTGAAATGTTAAACTGCTGGTAGGGCTGGCCGAAGTTTCCATCACGCCCGGTTTGAGTTCGAGCAGAATTCCGGTGCGGGGAGGCAGGTGACTGATCATGCCGGCTATTCTCTCATAATCGTAACCTGATCCCAAAAACGGCATGGGTTCGACATAGATCAGATTCCTGTGTTCATCGATCAGCGCCATCCCACCTTTGCGGCCGGGATCTATACCCAGAAAATAGTCCATTGCAAAGGGTTTTTTATTCCACAGTGACGCTCTTTGCGAGGTTGCGGGGCTGATCGACGTCCAGCTCCCTCAGGTCGGCCACGTGATAAGCCAGCAGCTGGAGCGGGATGACAGTCAGGAGCGGCTGCAGGTTGGTCAGGGTATCCGGTATGTAGATAACGCTTTCGGAGATGCTTTCCAACTGTTTATCACCTTCGGTGGCGATCGTAATGATACGCGCCTTGCGGGCCAGGACTTCCTGCAGGTTAGAGTACACCTTGTCATACAGCGGATCTTTGGGTGCGATCACGATCACCGGCATGTTCTTGTCGATCAGGGCGATGGGGCCGTGTTTCATCTCAGCGGCGGGATAACCTTCGGCGTGAATGTAGGAGATCTCTTTCAGTTTCAGAGCGCCTTCCAGGGCTACGGGGTAATGGACTCCGCGGCCCAGGTAGAGGGCATTAGTGGCGTTCATTATCCTTCTCGCGATGTCGCGGATGCTGTCATTGAGGGTGAGGATCTGTTCAATTTTTCCGGGGATCGCTTCCAGTTCGCGTGTGTACTGAAGACCCCGGATGGGTGAGAGATTGCGCATTCTGCCCAGCAGCACGGCCAACAGGGCCAGGATCGTAACCTGTGAGGTGAAGGCCTTGGTGGATGCGACCCCGATCTCGCTGCCGGCGTGGATGTATGACCCGCCATCCGATTCTCGGGCGATCGTGCTGCCCACCACGTTAGTGATGCCCATTACCATAGCGCCTTTGGCCTTGGCTTCGCGCAGCGCGGCCAAGGTGTCGGCGGTTTCGCCCGATTGGCTGATGGCAAAAACCAGCGTGTCCTCAGGAACGATCGGATTGCGGTAGCGGTATTCGGAAGCGTATTCCACTTCTACTGGTATTCTCGCCAGGTCTTCGATGATGTATTTGCCGATCAGCCCGGCGTGATAGGAGGTGCCGCAGGCGATAAGCTGAATCTTCTTGACCCTGCGCAACTCATTGCCGCTCAGGTTGAGGCCGCCCAGGCGCGTGGTGCTCATCTGTTCGTTGATCCGGCCGCGGAACGCATTTTCCACCGTGACCGGCTGCTCGAAGATCTCCTTGAGCATGAAGTGCTTGAAATCGCCTTTTTCAATGGCGGAAATATCCCAGTCTACGGTGGAGATCTCAGGATTGACAGATTCCTTGTCCAGCGTCTTCAGCGTAAAGCCGTCTTTGGTGACGGCGCACATTTCGCCGTCCTGCATATAGATGACTTTCTTGGTGTGGATGATCGTGGCGCTGACATCCGAGGTAATGAAGTATTCGTCCTCGCCTATGCCGATGATGAGCGGGCTGCCCTTCCGCACAGCGATCAGGCGGTCGGGAAACAAGGTTGACAGAGCCACCAGGCCATAGGTGCCTTCCACCAGTTTCATGGCTTCGCAGACTGCGTCTTCGAAGGAATGGCCATCCGCCGCGAACTGCTCGATCAGATGCACAACGACTTCGGTGTCCGTATCACTGGAAAATTTGTGCCCCAGTTGGATCAGTCTTTCGCGCAGGGGCTTGTAATTTTCGATTATGCCGTTGTGCACAATGGCGATCTGATTGTTACAATCCACCTGGGGATGGGCGTTTTGCTCATTGGGTTCGCCGTGCGTCGCCCAGCGGGTGTGGGCAATGCCGATGTTGCCCGTGCCTTTGGAGGGTTCTGGAATGGAACGTTCCAGTTCCACGATCTTGCCTTGTTTCTTAACGACGAGCAGCTCATCGTCGTGTATTATGCAACAGCCCGAACTGTCATAACCCCTGTATTCGAGGCGCTTGATCGCCTCTATGACCAAAGGCATGGCATTGCGGTTGCCAATATATCCGACTATTCCGCACATGGTCTAACTCCTGAATTCGTTAATTTGGTTTTGCTGTTCCCGGTTTGCACGGTTGAAGGTGTATAACGCAATTGCCAAGATGATTGCCGCCGGGATGCCCAGCCACCAGTTAAGGTTCTCGCCGTCTGATATGAAGGTTTTCAGTCGGGACGCATCGCCGAAATGAAGAAAAACAGCGGCGAGGGAATTGTTTAAGGCGTGCGCCAGCATGCTGACATAGATGCTTCCAGATTTATGCAAGAGCCACGCTAAGAGAATTCCCAGCAGCAGAACCGGGATAAACCTGTAGGGATCAAGATGGAAAACAGCGAACAGGACAGCGCTGATGAAGATGGGAAACCACTTGGATCCTTTTTCAAAGAAGCGGAAGATGAAACCGCGGAACATGAGCTCTTCACAGATCCCGGGCATCACTGCCAACACGGCGATAACCTGCCAAAGAGAAAGCTCGGGCATTTTCAGCAGCTTGCTCATCTGTTCCAGATAAGCTTCCGGAATGGGGTAGATCAGGTTGATGGCCTGCGCCAGCAGCGTCACAATAACGGCGGCGGGAACTGCTATGAAAGGAACCAGCAGCAGGTTTGTTAAGGTTGTCCTGTTCAGCCTCAGAGTGGACTTGACGTTGATCCGGAAAATTTTCAGAAGCAGCAGCACAGGCAGAAGAACTATGAACAGCTGAGTCTTCAGCAAACCGGAAACGATGTCTTTGGATTGCCAGCTGCCGCCCAGATAATACAGCGCCAACAGGGCTGCCGCAAAGAATATCAGTCCATAAAACGGATTGAAGAAGGCCTGCTTGTTCTTCTTCACCTGCTTCAGGCTGGTGTCGGCGTCTGAGCGGAACAGCACTGATTCGTTGTTGAAAAGCCTGACCGTGAGAATGATGGCCCCAATATTGAGAACTACAGTGGACAATATGGTAAGCAGCAGATGTGAGACCTGATAATCGGACATCATGACAGCTTTGAACAGCAGCGCGATGTTGATCACTGGCACCAAAGCCAGGCCATTGTTCAGCTCTATGGCGGGGAAGAGGCTGCTCATGGCCAGGAACATGGAGATAAACAGGACCGGCTGTTCATAGCTGCGCGCTTCTTTCATGTTCCTGGAAAAAGACGAGATGGACAAGAGCAGGGCCGCGTAGAGCGTGGCCAGCGGAATGAGGGCCAACAGCATGACCAGAAAACCGCTGAGGGGGAATTTGACACCCGCCATCTCTAGGCCGCTTTGGCCCGCTATACTGCGCATGGAGAAATAAAGGCTGACCAGATTAACCACCACGTTGATCATAGCGAAGGAGATGATGGTCATATATTTGCCCAGGACGATCTCGTTGCGGTGGGCGGAGGATACGAGCAGTGTCTCCAGCGTCTTTCTTTCCTTTTCGCCTGCCACCAGGTCACCAGCCACTACTGAGGCTCCCGCGATCAGGAGCATGATCAGCAGGTAGGGAAGGATAGATCCCAACAGCGATCCGAGTTTCTTCTCCGGGCTGGAGGTGTCATTCTGGTTGAGGTTCACCGTATTGGCGATCTCTGTGCTAAAACCTCTCTGATTGATGCGCAATCTCATTATCTCCTTGCCGGCTGATTGGAGTGCTTTGCTGACCTTGGAGCCGATCAGTTTGCCCCGGTCGGTTGACTGGTCATACTGGAGCGTGACCTGATAGACCGGTATCCGGCTGGTTTGCATGGAATCACGGAACGTGATGATACCGTGCACGGTATCTTCCGCGTACAGGCTGTCTGTGGAGCGGCTGTAGGGCACAAATCTGAAGTGCTCTATTTTGTGAAGCTCGCCGACGATCAGGCTGTCCACCTCATATTTTCGGTTGGAGTTCTGATGCTTGAGGCTGTCAGCCAGCGCGATGACGGCCCCCTGTTCTTCCAGCTTTGCTGTCTGTCGCATCATCAGGGAGGAGACGCCCACAAAGATAAGAGGATAGAGAATGAAAGGCAGGATAATGGTGGAAAATATGGTCCTCTTGTCGCGGAACATCTCCAGCATTTCCTTCCTGTATA
>JAXDBS010000053.1:0-3246 GCA_034678545.1 Cloacimonadaceae bacterium (SeqCode)
CATCAAACTTGCCTTCCAGGAAACAGACGTTGCCCATTCCGTTATAGGCTCCTGCATTGGCGCGGTCAAGCCGCAGAGCCTGCGCAAAGCTGGCTCGGGCGCGGAGTAAATATTGCTGCCGCATTTCCGAGGGAAGACGCCCTTTGGAGTTTGAATACATATCTTTCAGAGCATAACCCATGGAAACAAACATATTGGCATTTTCTGCGGGATTGTCGCGGGGAAAAGATCTGGCGGCTTTATCTATTTCGACGAGATTTCTTTCAATTTGCCGCAATCCCGCTGATTTGTCCTGACCGATCATCATCGCCAATGCTTTATGCTGGTCTTCAGCCAGCTGCCGGATCAAAGCGGCGTGATCAGTTGGCTCGCGCGGTTCCTGGGGAGTCACCGGTTTCCTCTCCTCCGGCAGACGGTCTGGTTCAACCCGATCAACATCGGGTCGAACATCGGTTGTTATCCGGGGTTCGACTGTGAAATCTTTTCCATCCTGCCAGGGTTTGAAGTAAGCAAGAAATCCCAGGATAACTACCAATGTCGCCATTGAGGCAGCAATCCAGTAACGCAGCGCAGGGGAGGGTGAAGGCGGTTTTGGCGCCGGCGCCGGTGTTGGCGGAATGGATCGGCCGGTTGCCGCTCCAGGAACAGCTGCTGATATACCCTCCTGCAAAGATGACAGACCACTATGCGTCTCGTCGCCGTCCCATCCGGCCAGATCAACCGTCTGTCTGCGCCGGAATTCGAGCGGCAGCTTGACGTTCTCAATGAGCACAGGCACAAGCACCCCCCTTTCCGCGGCAACGGCCGCCTCATTTTTTACCCACTCGGAGGTCACCGAGTTTTTGGACCACAGGACAACGGCCGCTCCGGCCGCCTCCAGTTCACGCTCGATTACCTGATCGTAAGTTTGTCCGGCAATGATTTTGCGGTCCCACCAGACGGAATAACCGTGCGACTCCAGAACACCGGCGAGTTTCCGCGCCGTCTCGCGGTCTTCACTGGCGTAGCTTATAAAGACATCAGCCATAGATCCTCCCATGATACTATTTATTTACTGTCTTCAAAAAGCAGAGAATAGAGTTGTTCTATCTCTGTCAGCAGACCGTTCCCTGTTCATTTTCCCAGCTGCGTTTTGAGCTGACGGGCAAACTCAACAATGCCGCCGGCCTCCCGCCAGGCACGCTGGCGGTCGATGTTGTATTCGGCCAGGAGAGATTCAAAAATTTCATGGCCCCACCAGTTAATGTAGCGTTCCAGCTGTCTATCGGTCGAGTAGATGGGAAAAGAATCATGTCCGGCGATCGACAGCAGCTCACTGATATGCCACCGTGCTTTCTCCCGCACTTCCTTCTGCCCCAGCTCCAACTGCCGCTTCACAACGGCGGGCGCATAAGCCAGCAGCATCAGATAAAGTTCGAACATTGATCCGTGGGCCCAGACAACCGTTTCAACATCGCCTTCATGAGAGCGGATATCGACGTCGGCGGAAACCTTCGCCGCGCTCCAGTGATCCGGCAGAAATGTTTCACCCAGCACGGCGCGCAGGGAGAGATACTGGGTCATGACCCAGTGGACGGAGCGATTCTTCCGGATAATGCCGCTTGCTTCCCGCATGTTTTCTTTATATGCCTGTTCGTATAAATGGAGTGACTTCCGGAGATATTCGATGGAACGTTTTTTTAGTCCCTTCTGATTGCCGTCTTCCGGCGACAGGTTGAGTATGGCATGGAAGCATATTTCAGCCTTGCGTTTCTCCGTGCTGGCCAGCATGCCCAGACCCTCGGTCTCATATCCTTCCGTGGTCGGCATTTGTCCGGCTGCGTCATCAACTCTTTCCAGCAATTTCTCCATCTTGGCTTCGTCCAGGGGAATTTTATGGTCAATGGATTTATCAATGCGATCAAGGGCGCAGTCTATGGCCCTTCTTGCCTGACTGTAACGGACGTCCAGCAGTTGCTGATCGAGATCCGGAGGCAGGTTTGCGTACATGACGAGGCTTGCCCAGTCATGTGTGTCGGGGCAGAGCGCGTGCAGTTTGCCGCGCAACGAGTGTTGAATGATCCTGATGTCCTCGCCCCACAGCATTCTCGAGTAAAGAGTTTCGGCCACCAGCACGGAAGCGTCCTTGGAGAGGGGAAATTGTGACGCCACGACGACGGGAATGCCAGCCTGGTGCAGCTCGTGGGCCAGACTGGTGCCGCTGCTGTAAATTACCGAACCGACATTGCCGCTGTCGCAGGCGGCCACCGTTACCACGGCCGGCAGCGTGATGTCGGAGTCCCCCGACGTCTGCCGCCGCAAAGGGCGCAGGGCGGATGCCAGTTGTTCACCATCGACTACGGTGCTTCTGCTCTTGTCCTGCGGGTCATGCAGCACCAGGCCGTAGGGATTGCCGAGTTTCTTTGAATTTTCCATGCCGTGGGCCAGAATATGGACATGGCTGTAAGCGTTGGCGGCGCAGGCGTCTTCAATATCTTTTATGCTGGCTTCGGGAAGGATGGTGAGAATCTCACCGATCTTTTTTTCCCGGTCGCCCGGAAGGGAAGGATCGAAATACGGTATCCAAGGGTCGATTGCCTTGAGCAGAGCTTTGGTATGATCGAGGGCGGGCACGCTCATGTGGGGAAGCTGCGCTATGACAAAGAGGATTTTAGGCTTTTTGGGCCAGATGATCATCGTGTTGGATGCCGAACGCACCCGTCTGGTGAGGCAGACCGGCAGCAGTGTCTGCAGTAGTAAATAATTTCCTTCGCCGCCGGCGCAACCCGAAGGAACCCTGGCCAGTTCAAAAGGCAGCATGGCCAGTTCGGCCGCCGACAGGACCAGATCCAGATGAGTGACGCCCGCAAAACGACCGCCTATGGGCCCCAGAGATGCTTTCAACCCCGCCACGTTTGTCAGTATGCTCGTGATATTGTCAGAGATTTTGTTTACATCCTGCTGACGCCGCTGAGCGTCATCCACGGCCCCCATATTGTAGCGCAGAGACTTTAAGAGCGACAGGAACTCCTGGTGTTCATACATCACCTGTACGGTGCAGGCCCCGAAGTTGCCGCACAGCCCCAGATACTGGGTCAGCGGCGAAAGAAGCTGGTTGTGGGCAGGGCCATGCCGCAAAAACTCCAGACTGACTTTATTTATTCTTTTCATGACCTACCTCCTTGGATACTTGCTGTCTTTTACCGGTTGGAGCGAACCGTCGGTTTGCACATGATGCAGCTCGCCAAATGTGTCACCGTCTTTGGC
>JAXDBS010000054.1:0-50675 GCA_034678545.1 Cloacimonadaceae bacterium (SeqCode)
GGGGGAGAACACCCTGGTCTGGAACGGCACTGACAGCAGCGGCCAGCGCGTGGCCAGCGGCCTGTATTTCTACAAGCTGACTGCCAACGGCCGGACCGAAACCCGCAAAATGATGCTGATGAAATAATCCTGATCCATCTTAACAGGGGCGCTGCCTGGCCGGGCAGTGCCCTTTTTTATCACCCTGTCACACATCCTCACCCGGACCACATTTTCCATTGATTCATCCGCCGGGAGATTGGTGCCGGAGCATGCTTCCGGAGAGCGGAAAACTTTTCTATTGACTAACTGAGGCAGGTTTCATTTTATTGCATCAATAAAACTTTTTATCAGAGGTGGGATAATGCCGGTTCGAATTCTCATGGTGGATGATGACAGACTCTTAAGGGAAGTGGTCGGGGAATACCTCGTGAATCACGACTATGACGTGGATCCCGCAGAAAGCGGAGAGGAAGCCCTTGCCATGTTTGAAGCGGGAAAATATCAGCTGGCCTTGATAGATCTGGTGATGCCCGGCATGAACGGTCTGGAACTGATGGAAAAACTGATGACCCTGGATCCCAAAATCTACTGCATCATCATGACCGGCTATCCGACCATTGAAAGCGCCTACAAAGCCATGGTGGACGGAGTGTCAGACTATATAATCAAGCCCTTCCAATTATCAGAACTGCTGGAAACGGTACAGAAATACACCTGACCCCCGCCGCCTCGATGTGAACATGATCACATGCAGCCTGGTTGATCCTGATCAGGCCTATTCCCTCAATCCTACATTGCCGGTCTGGTTTCATCCTGTCTGGATGAGAGGGATCGCCGCCCTGCACAAGATCCGGGCGCAAACCCTGGTCTGCTGGAGAAACGACAATCCCTGCGCCTTCCTGCCGCTGTATGAGAAGCGGTTCATCTCGCTGAAGAAGGCTTACAATCCGGTTTTGGTTTATTACAGCCCGCTCTTCTTTGCCCTGCCGGCCCGCAAGCAACCCAACCGCGAACTGCTCCAGCAATATGAGATCAGCAAGAAAGCCTGTGAATTTCTCGCCGGCCAGTACCACCGAATCTCGCTCAACCTCTGTCCCCGCAACCTGGATATCCGCGGCTTCAGGGAAAACGGGTTCAGAGCTGTCCCCCATTACACTTTTATCAAAGACCTTTCGCAGCAGGGGGATTTTTTCATCGGGGAAATGGCCAAACTCCGTAACGCCCGACAGGCTGGCTACATTTTCAGCCGGGGTTTTGAGCCCGGTCGGCTGCTCGATCTGGTATTTCAGATGAATACCCGCAAAAGCCATCCTTTCCCCTTCGGGCGTGCTTCCCTGCTCGGTCTGCTCGGTGATCTGCATGCGGCCGGGCTGATCGAGCAACATAACGTAAAGCTTGAGGACAGGACTGTAAGCTCTATCCTGATTATCGAGGGCAAAGGCGACACTTGCTATGGCTGGATGACCGCGGCGGAGCCGGATGACATGCGCAAAGGCGCTGCTGTCCTGCAGTTTTGGGAGTTGTTTCAAACGCTTTCCGGCAGGTACGCCTTTCTCGATCTGTGCGGGGCCAACAGCAAAGGACCTTCGCGCCTCAAAGCGGCTTTGGCCGCGGATCTGAAGCTGTTTTTCCAAATCCTCAAATAGTACATTTACACCTCCCCTTGAATATAAATCTTGACACAATATCTGATTGCAGCTTTAATATGTAAAAGTAACATCAACCGGAGAAATCCGGGAAGGCTGATATTTGAAAATAGTGGTTTTGCTCGGCGGCAATTCGCCTGAACGGGATGTTTCGCTGGTCTCGGGAGCGGAAATTGCCGGGCAACTGGTCAGGGATGGGCATGATGTGGTCAGTTTGGACCCGGCGGCATACCCCACCGGCCACGAAATGATCTCGGCTGTAAAGGCGGAAAGCCCAGCCCTGGTCTTTATCGCCCTGCATGGCGGAGAAGGCGAGAATGGAGTGGTTCAAGCCCAACTGACGGGGAGCCGCATTCCGTTCACCGGATCGGGTTTCAAAGCCAGCGCTGTGGCCATGGATAAGCTTCTGACCAAGCTGATGGCGTCCACGGCAGGGATTCCGGTCCCTGCCCATACCGTTTTGGAACTGGATAAATTCGAAAACGGAGCGTACAGGGACGGCGGAGAGTATTTTGATAGGCTGGCCGGCCGGGAATCTGAACAGACGCTGGTACTCAAGCCTGCCGACGCCGGCTCTTCTGTGGGAGTACACATAGTTTCGGATACTTCGGAGTGGGATGAAGCTCTGGCCGACGCTTTCCGGTATTCCCGGCTCGTGCTTGCGGAGCAGTACATTGCCGGACGGGAGCTTACAGTGACAGTGCTGGACGGAGAAGCCCTGCCCGTTGTAGAGATCAGGCCCCGACAGGGATTTTATGATTACCGGAATAAATATAATAAGGGTAACACCGATTACGATGCCCCGGCAGCGCTGGAACCCGGTGAAAAGAGGCGGATCCAGGTCAAGGCCGTTCGGATGTGGCGGATTGTTAACTGCTCCGGTTATGCCAGGATTGATTTCCGGTATGACGGGAAGACGTTTTATTTTCTGGAAGTGAATACACTGCCGGGCATGACGCCGCTAAGCCTTACTCCGATGGCGGCCCAGGCGGCGGGTATCGACTTTGGCGGCTTGCTGGACAGGATCATCAGATCCGCTTTGCAAGCGTTCAAGAATACAAATAGGGAACATTTATAGGAGGTATTATGAGACGCGGCCTTATACTTGCTTTTTTGATCTTGGGGCTCTGTAGCTGGCTGGCAGCCCAAATAACGGTAAGCTGCTCGCCCGCGGAGATTTTTGTCAATTCACTCAGCACCAGCAGCTTTGATCCCATCAACCCGCAAAACCAGCCGCTGCTGACAGAACTTACCATTACCAATGTGGCTGACCAACCCATGCAGTTCAGTTTGGGAATGCAGATCCATTGGAATGAGATTCTAATCGTTGACAATGTAACATTCACTTCCAGGCAGCCACTGCAGCCCAATCTGCCTTTGAAAATCAATAACAGGGACTTCATCTCGGGCCAGGCCGGGGCTAATTTCAACGATCCTGACGGCGATATCAGCATTGATAAGATAATAGAGAAAAGCACTATCCTCAGGGATGCCCTGCAATCCGGCTATTTTCCCGACGGGGCATTACGGTTCCAGTTCACGGTCGAGCCGCTGTCCGGCAGCAAGACTGCAGCCGAATCCAATACCGCTGAGTTTACGATCAGGATCAAGAACATCGACGCCATCTATCTGAGTTATCCGGGCAACCCGCTGGGACAGAAGCCGCCTTTCGTCAGTGTGCGGCCTGTCACTTTTCTCTGGAATTCGCTAAACACGGCTTATGATTTGAAAAACAGGGAATATCACATCGTTGTCCGGGAATTCGTCCAGGCTAATCCACCCAACAACAATTCCGTGGAAACGGGCGGCAGAAAGATACTGGACGCTGATCTGACCGGTAATGTTTATTCGGAATTCCTGCCCTTTCAGGATAAGCACTTTTACGCGTGGCAGGTCAGCACTGAATTATACAACGAATATGGCGGCTCAGCCTCAAACCAGCTGAAAAGCGAATGGTATGTATTCCAATTTGCTGATACCCAATCTTCCGGCGTTGTAATCTCGCAACTCAGGCAGATCCTGGATTCTCTCAATAACAACGAGATCGACTCAATATTCGGGCAGGGATTTGACGTGACGGGCGCTGTGATCTACGAAGGGCAGGTCTACACGGGCAAGGAAGCGGTGGATTTGGCCCGGACCCTGATCGGCAAGCAAATCGAAGTGGAAATTGCGGACTTTTAGGAGAGTACAATGAAAAAGACAGCGCTTATCCTAGTCATCCTGATGTCGTTCACCATACTGCTCTGTGCCGATCCGGTCGCCTATCTGATGCAGACCAAGGGCTCGGTTCTGCTATACAGAAGCGACAGGACTGTTAAATTCAAAAACGGCGAGTTGTTGTACAACAAGGATGAGATTATCACCGGGGTCAGGTCTTACGCGGCAGTCAAGTATGCGGACGGAGCAGCCACCGTTAAGGTATTTCCCAATTCCATCCTTCGGCTTAACTCGACAAAGCAGAACAAGCAACTTAATAAATCGGTGCTGCTGGATATCGGGGGTGTCTATTCCAGCATTGTGAACAGGATCAAAGGCGAGTATGAAGTCGAATCCCCCAACACCGTCGCCTCCGTCAAAGGCACCAGTTTTTTGATGCGGTACAACGCTGACAAGATCACATATGTTACGGTTTTAGAAGGCGAAGTCATGGTTAAAAACAAGATCAGCGGAAAGTCTGTGCTGGTAAAGCAGGGCATGACCGCCACGTCGGGGGAGGACGGGTCGGTCACGTTGGAAGAGACCACTCCGGATGATCTGTCCGAAGAGGATCTCGAGCAGATCGATTCCGCAGCAGAAGAAGCTCTCCGCACAATCAGGATCCAGATCATCAATGAAAACGGAACCGTTAAGTACATTGATATAACCTATTAAACGGATAATCCTAACCATGCTGCCATTATTAAGAGGATGACAATATGAAATTCCTGCTAACTATCCTTATCGCCATAACCGCTTCACTGTGCTCTGCTTTGATTGTAAACCATGTGCCTCCCAAAGCAATGGATCCAGAGCTGCAGACCGAGATCAGGGTTGAGATCATCCAGGGAATGGATGAGATATCGGAAGCTTATATCATGTTCCGCACCCAGGGAACTGAAATCTATAATTTTACCGCTATGGAAAAAGCAGGCGCTGATGCGTTCTGGATGACAGGTTATCTGCCTGTCCCCACAGATCCTGAAAGCGGTTATGAGTACTACTTCAAGTTTGTACTGACCAACAACTCCATCGAGACTCATCCCAAAATCGAACCTGAGCAGAACCCCTATTCTGTGCTGCCGGCCGGGAAAGGGGCCAGCGCCACGGAAGATTTCATACTCCTGAGTGACCAGGCTGTGATCCAGGCGAGCGACGGATATATTTTGGCGGTCTCCTGGTTTGCCTTAGAGGGGAGTATCGATCCGGGCACAATCAGGATTTTCGTTAACGGGCGCGATGTCACCAAACCTGCCATAATCATGCCCACAATGATGTTGTATAAGGATATCTCACCCCAACCAGGCATCTACACTTCATATATCACTGCCAGGACCGTAGACGGCGACGAGATAAAATCAAGTGTTTGGTCGACTGTGGTCAAGGGTGAAAAGGGTTTGCCCAAACTGCCCCTGAACCTGCGGGGCAGCCTTAATGCGGGGACCAGTGTCCTCTCCAGCAGCAGGGACGAGAACGCCGCCACCTTTGGCAATGACCGGGATGACGGCTGGGCAAGCCTTGACCTGCACAGCGAGTATGAGAAACTCAAGCTGAGCTCATACACCTACATGTCCACCCTGCAGAGGGTAGATGCCCAGAATGTCAACCGGTTCAGGCTGGCAGTCATGCTGCCGGTCTGGGACAACTTCCTGGGAGACTACTCACCCTATCTGTCAAACCTGTCCATGAGCAACAAGAATATCAGGGGCATCTATTCCAGTTTTCATAGCCGGTATTTCGGTTTGTCCTTTGCCCATGGGGAAATGGTCCGGGCCGTCGACGGCAAGGAGGTGATTAATACAACCACCAAGGAGACAAACTACACTCCCGGCACCTTCAAGCAGGAAGCCATCGCCGCCCGCATGCGTCTGGGCAGCGAAAAAGGGTTTCAACTCGGATTTACCACCACACGCAACCGTGACATCATAAGTTCACTGGACGAAAGATATATCCTGCAGTACTCCAAGGCCGACACCATCCAGATGGTGTTTCCCAAGGACAACCTGGTCCTGAGCATGGATGCGCGGCTGTCAGCCCCCAACAACGAATTCGTGGTTGGGGTGGAAGGCGCCAGCAGCCTCTACAACTCCAATACGCTGCCAGGGCCTTTTACGACCGAAGATCTGGAGGAATACTTTGATACCGACACTTCCCTGAATCCAGCGGATTTTCAGGATATCTTCATAATCAACACCAACATGCAGCCCCTGCCCTTGTCATTTGACACTGACGACTGGCGGGAAAGCCTCTCCAGCCTCAGTTCCATGCTGGCCTGGCAGGCTTATATGCGGGGCAAACTGCTGGACAATACGTTCAATGTCCGCTACACTTCAACCGGATCAGCTTTCCGCGCCCTTAGCACCGGCTACCTGCAGAACGATGCAACCCAACTGACGGTTTCCGACAATTATAACTACAGGCAGTTCTTCTTCCTTTCCGGTGGCTATACGCAGAACAGGGACAATCTGAGCCGGGTGAAGATCGAAACCAACAACAACCAGAACATCTTCGGCCAAGCCATGCTGCGCCTCACCAGACTTCCGTATCTTTCTGTCTCCTATACAGTGAGTAAGGGGGAAAACGACCGCAACGATGAGATCGATATAACCGATCCGGCATTGTACTCGCCTTACGAACGGAATTCCAACCTCCTTTCCCTTGGTCTCGGATATGATTTTGAGATGCTGCCCGTGGCGCCGACCAATGTTGAACTGGGCTGGCGTTCGGGATCCAGTTATGAAGAACGCGAAACCGCCGCCAAAGCCATGGCCAAACAATATGAGTTAGACAACCAGAGCATCAGCTTGGGTTTGACCAGCCGGTTCAGGGACATTCCGCTGCGGACGCTGATCTCTTTTGCCAACAACCTTCAGGATGATGTCCTGCTGGATGCCCAGACTTCCAACTTCAATTTCCAGCTGCGCGGGGAATACCGCCTGCTTGGCGACAAGGTCAATCCCTGGGCGGAGTATCGCCTTACCAGTTTGGGCGGCGACCAGGATAAGCAATCCTACAACTACATAACGTTTGGTGTTAACACAAGGCCGCTCAAGGACACCTTTGTTTCTACCGATCTGGGCTGGCAGATCTATGGCAACAAGGATACGGAGCAAAAAGATTACACCCGCACTATCTGGCGGCTCACGCTGTCCCAAAGATTCTAATGAAGATCATGATATCGGGCTGGAAGCGGTTCCAGCCCTTTTGTTTAAACCGATGAAGGATGATTTGGACCGGGCATGAATCATTTTAGGCGGCTGCTGATCCCTGTGGCGGTCTTCATCCTGATCCGCTTCCTTTTCCAGCTTCATCTGCTGGAAAACCTGGAGCACAAGGCGCAGGACATGCTGTTCAGGATCAGGGGCTCCCTGCCCGTCACAGACAGCGTAGTCATCGTTGCCATAGACGATGAGACCTATCAGGATTACCGGGCTCTGCCTTTTCCTCGCGAAATTCATGCCCGCCTGATCAGGAACCTGAATCTGGCCGGGGCGCGCCAGATCATTTTTGACCTGGAATTCACCGAGGTGTCCAGTCCCTATGCGGATTCCGTCCTGGCCGAAACCGCTGCCCTGGCGGGGAACGTGATCTTCGCGGGAAAATTCCTTACCCATCCCCAAAATCCGGATCAAAAGCAGATCCTGACCCCGATCCACAGCATTTTCAACCAGCATCTGAATTGGGGTACGGTCAATGTCCCCATGGACTGGGACGGATACATCAGGGAGTATTCCCTGTATGAGAATCTCGGCCGGGAAAGGTATTATTCCCTGGGGGTGGCCGCCCTCGCGAACAGCCGGGTTTACCGTTCCGACTGGAAGCCGGGCGTGAGCCTGGTCAACCGCCAGCTCAAAGTGGCGGGTCATTCCATTCCGATCGCCCGCGACAGGTTTGCCCTCATCAACTATTTTGGCCCGGCGGGGACCTTTAAGCACATACCTTATTCCCAGGTGATTGACGATTCTTCAGTGACGATGGCCGGACTGGATCTGGACGCTTTTTACGGTCTGGCTGCGGCCGGCGCCTTCCGCGGCAAAACTGTCCTCATTGGCGCCACAGTTGAGGAGGAGCACGACAAATTCGACACTCCCTTCCTCTCCTCCAACCGCACCTCAGGAGTCGAGATACACGCCAATTTCCTGGAAATGGTGCGTCAGCGGAAATACCTTTACAGGCCAAATCCCTGGCTCTTTCTTCTGATTGAATTGAGCCTGGCAATCGGCCTGTTTTTCCTGCTGAGCTGGCTGCGCCCCCAGTGGTCTATCCCGGTTGCCCTGGCTCTGGTTATTCTCTTCTTTCTAACGGCCCTGTTCCTGTTTTTCCATTTCTATTTGCTCATTGCTTATCTTGAGCTGGTGCTACTCACGGCGTTCCTGTATGTTGCCGCGCTGGTTGTCAACTACCTGAAAGCGCAGAAGGAAAAGAAATTCATCAAAAACGCCTTTCAGCAATACCTTGCCCCGGAGCTCGTGGAGGAACTCATCCGCCATCCGCAAAGCCTCAAATACGGCGGCTCCATGCAGGAGATAACAGTCCTCTTTTCCGACATCCGGTCCTTTACCGCTTATGCTGATAAGCACAAACCGGAGGAGACGGTCCTGATCCTCAAGGAATACCTCACCGCCATGGCGGATACCATTATCCGCAATTCCGGCATCGTGGATAAATTTGTCGGTGACGAGATCATGGCTTTGTACGGAACCCCCGTCCCCCACAAAGATCATGCTTTGCAGGCCTGTAAGACGGCTTTGGAAATGCGGAGCGAGTTGTCCCGCCTGCAGGAGAAATGGAAACAGCAGGGCAGGGACGGCTTTGACATTGGCATTGGGATTAATACCGGTGTCGCAGTAGTGGGGAATCTTGGCTCTGAACAGATCTTTGATTATACCGCCATTGGCGACACAGTCAATCTGGGAGCCCGCCTGGAAGGCCTGAACAAGGAATACGACACAGCCCTCAGGATCATTATCACCCAGTCCACCTATGACCAGGTCAAGGACAAGATCAAGGCAAATTTTCTAGCCGACGCCAATATCCGGGGCAAGGACCAGCCGGTGACGATCTATGAACTGCTGGGCCTGAAAACCTAATCTGCCTGATTTTATTCCTTCTGCAGTATTTTAAGATAAATATCAATCCCTGTAGACCATAGCCATTATTGTATAAATTGGACTTCCCTACAGAATGGGAAAGGCCTTAGGCAAATATTCGACATCTTCCCGGCTTACAGGAAAAGCCCAATTCATCAGCTTTTTCCCTAACAAATCCTGCTTTGCTCCTAATGGCATTACGGACCCATTACGGACTTTGTCCGTAATGGGTCCGTATTGGGTAAGTAATGCTATCAAGGAAGAGGGCTTGCTTATGCAGCGGATTTTAGAGGATGACATTCAGGCAGTCACAGGTAGAATTACTTTACCTGAGTCAGTCATTTTTTTGTTTGTCTCTCAGCTTTTTCCACCATTCGAGGCGTTTGGCGATCTCTTTTTCAAAACCGAAATCGCCTGGTTTATAATAGCTTTTTTCCGGCATGGAATCGGGAAAGTACTTCTGGTAGAAATATTTATTGTCATACTCGTGATCGTAGTGGTAATCCTTTCCGTAATTGAGGTCTTTCATCAGGCGGGTGGGTGCGTTTCTGATGTGCAGGGGCACTCCGAGGTGGGAGGTCTTGCGGGCGTCGGCGGCAGCCTCTTCATAAGCTGAATAAAGCGAATTGCTCTTGGGCGCAGTGGCCAGGTAGACCACCAGCTGGGCGAGGGCGGTGGAGCATTCCGGCATGCCCATGAAATGGACAGCCTCCCGCACCGCAATGGCCTGGACCAGCGCCTGCGGATCCGCCAGGCCGATATCCTCGCTGGCAAAGCGCATCAGCCGGCGCACTACGTAGAGCGGATCCTCGCCCGCCTCCAGCATGCGGGTCAGCCAGTAGAGCGCCGCCTGGGGGTCGCTTCCGCGCAGTGACTTATGCAGGGCGGAGATCACATTGTAGTGCTCTTCCTTGTTTTTGTCATAATACATCGTCTGCTTGGCATAAACCTTGGCGAGAGCCTGGGTGTCAATGTGGGGATGCTTTTTGAGGAAGGGTGCCAGCAGTTCCAAATCGTTAAGGGCTCGGCGCGCGTCCCCTCCGCTTTGGATGACCATCCATTCGATGATCTCTTCATCCTGCGCCAGACCAAGCTCTTCAAAGCCGCGGCTGATAATGTTTTTCAGGTCGCCGGCTGAGAGCATTTCCAGGACAAAAACATGGCAGCGCGAGAGCAGGGGCGAGATCACTTCAAAGGAGGGATTCTCAGTGGTTGCGCCGATCAGGATGATGGCGCCGCTTTCCACATAGGGCAGAAAGGCGTCCTGCTGCGATTTGTTGAAGCGGTGGATCTCGTCTATGAACAGCAGCGTCGGCAGGTTCTTGGCCCGGTGCCGGTACTCGGCTTCCTTCATCACGTTCTTGACATCCGTGATGCTGCTGAGCACAGCGCTGAAATGGACGAACGGCAGCTTCGAGCTTTGCTCGATGATCTTGGCAATGGTGGTTTTACCGGTGCCGGGCGGACCCCAGAGAATGAAGGAATGGTAGTCATTGTGCTCGATCATGTGGCGGAGCAATGAATCCCGGGACAGGAGTTTGGCCTGTCCCTTCAGCTCTTCCAGGGTGTGGGGGCGGAGCTTTTCCGCCAATGGAATGCTGGTCAGCGGCTCGGTTTTTTCACTGTCAAATATGTTTCTTTGGTCTTTGCGCATGTTTTTGCCTTTTGCTGGAGATACGCTCCAGGATGAGGACGAACTCGCCCTTGGGCAGTTTTTCAGCCTTTCTGGAGAGTTCGCCCAGGGTGCCGCAGAGGATGGTTTGCCCTGCTTGAGTGAGTTGGAAAAGCAATCTCGCGGAGCGCGTCACGCCGATCACGACTGTCATGTCTGCCAGTAAAGCTTTCAGGCGGTAAGGCGCTTCCAGAAAGACTATATCGAGGTTACTCATGTTTTTGAGCATGGCAAGCTCGGACCTGCGTTCCTCTTTTTTGGTGGAAAGAAAGCCGTAATACAGGAAACGCTCAACCACAATCCCGCTGGCCACGAGCGCCGCCATCAGAGATGAGGCGCCAGGAACCGGATGTACAGGCACCTGAAAGTCGAGGCATAAACGGACCAGTTCCGCCCCGGGATCGGCAAAACAGGGAGTGCCGGCGTCGCTGATCAGAGCGATGGCCCTTTCTTTTGTGATTAAAAGATCTTGGAACATCTGCCTGATCGCGGCAGGCCGGGTATGCTCATTCAGCTGGTATAAAGGTTTCTCGATCCCGTAAGATCGGAATAACCTCAGTGCTGCACGCCGCTCTTCACAGATGATGGCCTGACACGAAACCAGGGTTTGCAGGGCTCGGAGCGTGATGTCCAACGGGTTGCCGATCGGCACTGCCACCGGATAAAGACCTGCCGGCAGCAATCCGGGTTGCAGATTGCCGCCGGCAGGTGCTGTGGAAGTTTCTTTCATTGTGCTTTAAACGGCGGCTGGCTTGACCTCTTTAAGCCGTTTCAGAAAATACAGGGCAGCTCCTGCCGCCAGCGACAGCGCGGCCAGCAGCAATCCCGCCAGGCTGAGCCGGTTGCTCAGCGTATAGCTGCGGGGCTCAAACTTCATTTCCAGTTTGTGTTTTCCGGCCGGAACGGCCACGCCGCGCAGGATGTAATTGGCAGGATAGATTTTGGTTTCCTTGCCGTCGATAAATGCTTTCCAGCCGGCAGGGTAATAGATCTCGCTCACGGTCAGGAAAGCGGGTTTGTCCGCCTGCACCTCAAAGGCCACGTAATGCATGTCGAATCCGACGGGCTTCACATCCCTGAGGGCGGGAGCAGACACGCCGGTTACCTTTTCCTCCACAATGGCGGTCAGGGCGGGATTGAAGCGGTCGGAGTTTATTATCGAGAAGATGCTGTCCGGCTTCGTTTCCACGATCAGGCTGTCCACAAACCAGGCGCGCGGCAGGGCGGAGTAATTCCTGTGCACGATTATGGCGTCTTCGTTACTGCTGAACACAGGCTGAAGGTTGGGAAACATCAGGCTGTCCGGAAAAAGCAAGTATTTCACATTCAGCATATTCAGCAGGTTCCAGTTGATTTTCTGCTGCATCAGCTGTGCGTCCAGGCAGTGTTCCAGAACATCCTGGTAACGCTTGATCTTGGCTCCGGAATAGCCTTGGATGGTCTGATGATGATAAGCCCATTTGCCTTTGACGCCAAGCTCGTCATTTTGTCTGTTGCTCAGCGGATAGATCCGGTAGTTTTCCTTATCGGAATGCAGAAACTCGTCATAATCACGTTTGGCGAATCGGGATTCGTAATCCGCAGGTGACTCCAGGGTCCGGAAATTCTTGCCCGTATAAATCCATAAGTCAATGAATGTAATGATCAGGATCAGGATCAGAAACAGCGTTTTGCTCAGGTTCCTGCGCAGGAACAGCACGGCAAATCCAAGCCCGGAGACTAAAAGCAGCAGACTGATCCAGCCGCTTTTGTAAAGCAGGTCGAGGCGCTCCATCCTGATCCTTTCGATCGTAGGCGCGATGTCTGCCTGGGTTGCCCGCCCCTGCTGAATGTATGTTTGCAGTTCATTCTCAACACTGGCTTTTTGAGCCTCCGTAATGAAAGGCAATCCCTTGAAAGCAGATTTGCCCAGCACCAGGAACAACAGGAAGACAACTGCTACTATTATGAAGACAGTCTGCATTTTCTTTAAAAACGCCTTGTCATCAAGTTTGACTTTGTCGATGATATTGGCCAGACCGAAGGCGGCCAGCAGGGGCAGGCAGAACTGCATGATCACGAGGATCATGGAGGGGACGCGGAATTTGTTGAAATAAGGGAAATGCTTGAAGAGGAAATCAGAGATAAACCCGCCGTATTTTCCCAGAGACATGACCAGCGACAGCAGGCAGGCGATCCAGAGGAACCAGGCGAATCGCTTGCGCTTGCCCATGAGCGCGAAGAAAGCGAGGACCAGGACTAAGATGCCGCTGTAATTGTAGATCTGCGTAAAGGTCATGTCGCCCCAGTAAGTGTTGTTGATGCCGCCAAAGAAATCGGGGATGAAGAACGAGATGATTTCCTGGGGCGGGAAACTCCAGCTTTGGGCGTAAGCCTTGTCCAATCCTCCGTCCGCTCCGCGGATGGAATAGGGATTGTATTCCCAGATGGAAAGCATCGGATTCATCACGGCCAAAGCCGTGAAGCCAAAGGCGAAGACAAGCAGCAGCGTGAACAGCAGGAACTTCTTCCAATCTTTGCTGCCAGTTGTCTCGATCAGGTTGTACAGCCAATACAGGCCAAGGAAAAGATACAGGTAGTAACTGATCTGCGGATGGTTTTCCCTCAGCTGCAAAATCAGGAAAGAACTGGCCAGGCCGAGACCCAGCAAACCCGGTCTTTTTCTGAGATATAAGATGCTCCAAAATACCCAGGGGATCCACATCATGGCCTTGAATTTCGTATTGTGCCCGATTTCCAGCAGTCCGGTCCAGTGAAAGCAAAAAACGAAGGCAACCGCTCCGAAAAACGAGGTGAAACCGTCCAGTCCCAAATGCCGGAGCAGCAGAAAGATCCCGAATCCTCCAATCAGCAGCATGAAGATGCGCCAGTCCAGAAAATAGTAAATCGCCTTGAAGGCCTGGGCGAAAAAGGGATAAGTGGTAGGTAGCGAAATCAGGTAGCTGGGCATGCCGCTGAACATGTTGGGTTGCCAAAGGGCGTTGTCCTTGTGCGTTTTATTGTACTCTGTGATGCGGTGGGCGGCACCCTGCCACTGGGTAATATCGGTTGCGGGGGGGGCTTTTTTGCCGAAGGCGACAGGAAAATACAGTAAGCACACTATTACGAATAGCAGGATCAGATAAATCCAGGAACGCTGCTCCAGGAATGTCTGAACGGGGTTGGGAGCAACAGCGGCCTGCCCCGGGCGGTATTTCTTATCCGGGAGTTTGGGTTTGGACTTCTTTCCGGATGAGTGGCTCATGATCACCTCACAGATCTTAATTCAGGATTATCAGTTTTCTACCCTCTCCGTTGTCAGGAGTTTTAGTCAAGAGAATTGTCTGAGAAAATCGCTTGACGCACAGTCCTTTGCCTGACAAATGGCATCCACATCATCAAAACTGGAAGGGATTATTATGCTGAATATATCATTGGCACCTGACGGGACTGAATATCACCTGCCTTCACCGGAGGAGAGTGAAAAAGAAAAAAAGGCACTGAAGCAGATTACGGAAGAGCAACGCAAACTGGGGCGCAAAATCGTAGCAGTGCAGGGCATGGGTTTCGTGGGCTGCGTGATGGCCACCGTAGTGGCGGATGCGGTCGGTCCGGACGGCAAGCCGCTTTATTTTGTGCATGGCCAGCAAAGGGCTTCCAAACGCTCTTTCTGGAAGGTTCCCACCATCAACAAGGGCGTTCCGCCAGTAAGTTCCTCCGACAAGGAAGTGCCGGAGATCTTTCACCGCTGCGTGGTCGAGAAAAAGAACTTCCGCGCCACCTGGGAGGAATACGCCTTTGAACTGGCTGACATTGTGGTGGTGGATATCCAGCTTGACGCGACCAAACCTGCTTTCGGCGAAGCGGAAAAAGGTTATTGCGACCTTACAGCCTTCCGCGAAGGCATCCGCACCCTGGGTCAGCACATCAGGCCAGACTGCATGATCCTGGTCGAGACGACTGTGCCGCCCGGCACCTGCGAAAAAGTGGTCAAGCCGATCGTGGAAGAGGAATTCGTCAAACGCGGCATCGACATCAGCAAGCAACCGCCCCTGATCGCCCATTCCTATGAAAGGGTGATGCCGGGGGCACACTATGTGGCATCGATCCGTGATTTCTGGCGGGTCTTTTCGGGCGTGAACCAGCAGAGCAGGGATTTGTGCAGGAAGTTCCTGACCGATGTCCTGGACGTGAAGAATTACCCTCTGACCGAACTGGAAAGTACCAATGCCTCCGAACTGGCCAAGGTGATGGAAAACTCCTACCGTGCCACCAACATTGCCCTGACCCTGGAATGGGCGCGGTTCGCAGAACAGATAGGAGTGAACCTGTTCACGGTCAGGGACGCGATCCGCAAACGCCAGGGCACGCATGACAACCTCCTGCGCCCCAGTTTGGGCGTGGGCGGTTATTGCCTGACCAAGGACCCCGTCCTGGCCAACTGGTCGATGGGAGCCCTGTTCGGCGTGGAAGGCAGCCTGGGCGTTGCCATCCGCTCAGTCAATATCAATGACAAAATGCCGCTGCACACGATCGAACTGGTCAAACAGGTGCTTACCGACCTGCGGAATGTTAAGGTAACGGTTTTGGGCGTATCCTATCTGGACAACCTCGGAGACACGAGGCATTCCCCCTCCAAGACACTGGTGGAGTTTCTGCGCAAGGATTTTGCCATCGTCAAGGTGCACGATCCATATGTGGAAGCCTGGCCCGAAGTGGAGGAGATAACCGTGTTCAGCAAATACGAAGAGGTCCTGCCTGATGCAGAGGTGGTGATCTTTGGCGTGGGCCACGATGAATACAGAAACCTCAAACCGCAGGATCTGGTGAAAATGACAGGCACTAAGCCCCTGATCGTGGATTGCTCCAATTTCCTGTCCGACGAGGTCATCCGCCAATATAAAGAACTTGGCTGCATCGTCAAAGGCGTAGGGAAAGGACATATTAACAGCTTGTAACATAATCTCAACAAAATTCGCCGGCATAATAAACTGATTCCCATGCCGGCTTTTTTATGCCTCCTAGTCAGCTTGGAGTCAAAGCATCCTGCGCCGGATAGGTTGTTATGAAACATTATGTGATTATCGAGATCGGTTCCAACAGCACGAAAGCCATCCGCGGCTGGAAAGACGGTTCGCGCTGGTTCGCCGAGCCGTCCGGGATGACTCATCTGCGCCTGATGGATGGGACACGCCGGATCAGCAGTGCTTTCACGGATGAACTGATTGAACTCATTGCCAAACTCAAAGCTCCGTTCGCGCAGCTTGATCAGGTGGAATATCATATGATCGCCACCGCGGGTTTCAGGGGAGCGGAAAACGCCGGAGAGGTCTGTGAGACTGTTTTTAAGGCCTTGGGGGATCGGATCAGGATCCTGTCCGGCAGGGAAGAGGCGGGTCTTTCCTATCTGGCCGGGACGCATGATCTGAAAGATGTCGACCATCAGTATGCCGTCCTGGATATCGGCGGAGCCAGCACAGAACTTGCCTTCAGCCCCAGTGACTTGATCAGCATCCCCTTGGCCGCTCTCCAACTTACTCAACAATTCATCCACCACGATCCGGCAGAGCCACGTGAAGTTGCAGCTGCCGAAGCGTGTTTCCTGGAACTTCTGCAGGAACTGGCAGGCAACATATCCTGCAACAGGCTAATCGGCATTGGCGGGACCGTGACGAACCTGGCCAGGCTGGCCTTTCCCAGCAAGGAAGAACTGCATGGAACTGTCCTGAAGCGCCTGGACATAGCCCATTACAAGGAACTATTCGGCATATTGTCGACCAGGGAAAAACAGGAAAGCCTGGGCATCCATCCCGGCCGAGCCGATATCATCCTGGCCGGCGCGGTCATCCTTCTCTCTGTGCTGGACCATTGCAGGCTCGATGAGCTTCGGGTAAGCGACAGGGGCGTCAGGTACGGCTACTTGTACAGCCTTGAGCAGAATGAGCCTGACATTGATTCACGCTAAAAATCCCTTGCCCTTATCCCTGTCCGTGTAAATCTGACTTCTAAATCATACATGCGGGATTCTTATCCGCATCAAAATACAAGGAGCACAGCATGCCGTTCAATCTCAAGAACAGACATTTTTTGACCCTGCTGGATTTCACACCCAGAGAGATCCAATTCCTGCTGGACCTGGCTTCTGACCTGAAGCAAGCCAAGTATGCCGGGAATGAAGTGCAACGCCTAAAAGGCAAGAACATAGCGCTTATCTTTGAAAAGGACAGCACCCGCACGCGCTGCGCGTTTGAAGTGGCGGCCTTGGACCAGGGTGCGCATGTGACCTACCTCGGTCCAACCGGCAGCCAGATGGGCAAAAAGGAATCGATCGCCGATACGGCGAGGGTCTTGGGGCGGATGTACGATGGCATCGAATACCGCGGTTACGGCCAGAGCATTGTGGAAGACCTGGCCACATACGCCGGGGTCCCGGTCTGGAACGGCCTGACCACGGAAGACCATCCCACCCAGATCCTGGCTGACTTTATGACTGCCCTTGAACACCTGAAGAAACCCCTGGAGCAGCAGGTCTGGGCTTTTGTGGGAGACGGGCGCAACAACGTGGCTAACGGGCTGATGATCGGCGCCGCCAAGATGGGGATTGACTTTCGCACGGTTGCTCCCAAGAACCTTTTCCCTGATAAGAAGCTGCTCGACAAATGCAGGGCCATCGCCAAAGAAACCGGCGCTAAGATTACGGTTACGGACAACGTTGCCGCGGGAGTCAAAGGATGCGAAGTCATCTACACAGATGTCTGGGTTTCCATGGGCGAACCTGACAGCGTGTGGGCTGAGCGGATAAAGCTGCTGAAACCTTATCAGGTCAACGCTAAAATGATGAAGCAAACGGGCGTTAAAGAAGCTGTTTTCATGCATTGCCTGCCTTCCTTTCATGATGTCAAAACCGCCATCGGCGCCGAGATCTTCAAAAAATACGGCCTGAACGGCATGGAAGTCACGGATGATGTCTTCGAAAGCTCCCAATCGGTTGTCTTTGACGAAGCCGAGAACCGCATGCACACAATCAAGGCGGTGATGGTGGCAACCCTCGGGCAACAATGATGCTGAATAACGCAAAATAATGCTAGAGGCGGCTGCTAGGGCCGCCTTTTTTCATATCACCGGGAGTCCCAAATGAAGGCTGCAGTTTGGAGAAGATATTGCATCCAAAGTTTTTATTGACGGGATAGGTATTGGCAGAAAATAAGCCTACAGATCAAAAGGGTCAAGGTGTATGAAGGATTTGTTTACGCGCAGCCTGGTCCGGATCGTTGAAGGCTTTGACAGCAAGGACCAGTGCCTGGAATACATGGCGGGGATGTTGGCGGAGAGCGGCTGCATGCAGTTTCCCGACCGTTTCCTGGCAGCAGTCAAAGGCAGGGAAGAGATCATGAGCACGGGCATTGGGCGCGGAGTCGCCATTCCGCACGCCCGGGACCTTGTGGTCAGCACCATTCGGATAGCGGTCTGCTTGCTGCAAAGTCCCCTGGATTTCGATGCGTTGGATAATAAACCGGTAAGGGTGGTCTTCATGATTGCCGTACCGCAGAATTCCAACCAAATCTATATGATGATCCTGCGCTCGATTTCTGAATACCTGAAGCAGGACGACAAGCGGAACGAGCTGATCGATTCCGAAAATGAAAAAGAACTATATGTGAAAGTTAAAGAGATAGAAGATGTCATTAAAAAAAATACTGAGCTTTAGCCTGGCCGGCCTGCTGGGTTGCTCACTTGCAGCCGTTAATGAAAACTCCGGGACCACCGGCTTCAACCAGTTGAAGATCGTCTATTCCGCCCGCGCCATGGGCATGGCTAAAGCCATGACAGGGGTGGATCAGACAATCGAGGGACTCCAGTTCAATCCTGCCGCCATTCTGAAGATTGACGGGATGGAGATCTCCAGCACCTACTGCAACTATTTCGCTGGGTCCAATGGGGGAGGCATGCACCTCATTTATCCCAAAAACGAGAATGTGACCTATGGAGTACAGCTCCATTACCTGAACATGGGCAACATGGACCGGACGGAAGTGACTGCTTCCAACGAATACATTGACACGGGAGAGACCTTCGGTGCCGGCAATCTGATCTTGGGCGTGTCGGCGGCCAGAATGGTACTGCCCGCCATTGACATCGGGGGTACCCTCAAGTTTGTCTATGACAAGATCGATTCCTACACAGCCGCTGCCGCCGTAATCGACGCTGGCCTGATCCACCATCCGATGAATGAAAATATCACGGTCGGGCTGGGCTTTCGCAACCTCGGCACCCAGCTGGACTTTTACACGGACGAGAGCTATTCGGAAGGCCTGCCCTTCACTTTCGCCGCCGGGTTGAGTTACCAGTTTATGCCCCAGGTCATGGGATCGCTTGATATTGTCAAACCCCGGGGAGTCAATTTAACGCTTAATTTTGGCTTGGAGTATCAGCTGAATCCTATGCTGCAGTTGCGCGGGGGCTATACCAATAATTCATCTGACTGGAGGACGGGCAGCGACTGGGATTGGACCTCCGGCATCTCTCTGGGCGCCGGTTTCAACTGGAAAAATTACCGCCTTGACTATGGTGTCGCTTCCTGCGGGAACCTCGGGCTGATCAACCAGGTTTCGCTGAATTACGGTTTCTGATCCGCCTGCACCGAATTTTCCAGCCACTACGGAAATGATTTAACAGCGAGGTGATCCTGCTCAGCAAGGACTTTTTACTGGAGATCGGCAGCGAGGAAATCCCGGCTGGCTATCTCAAAGACGCATCCTCCTTCCTGGAAAGCAGCTTCAGGGCGTTTATCACCGAAAGCAGGCTGCAGGCTGAAATAGTGCGGACTACCTATACTCCCAGGCGCTTGACCCTGCTGGCATCCGGACTGCAGGCCAGGCAAACTGATCTCGATATAATTAAAACAGGTCCTGCCAAACGCGTTTCCTTCCAGCCGGACGGAACTCCTTCCGCTGCTTTAAACGGCTTTTTGCGAAGCAACCAGGCCAGCCCCGCTGATGTATTCTGGCAGGATAACGGAAAAGGTGAAGTCGCCTGCCTGCGCATCAGCCAACCGGGCCAGGACACGGACAAGCTCCTGCCTGGCTGGATTACAGCTGTCATCGGGTCCGTGCCTTTCCCCAAGAAGATGCGCTGGGGCTGGGGAGGGCTGGATTTTGCCCGCCCTCTGCGCTGGCTGGTCTGCCTCTGGGGCAATGAAATTCTGCCGGTTCAGCTCAATGGGCTGACAGCGGGCCGGAGCAGTTTTGGCAATCGCTATCCAGGCCTTAACACCACCGTTGACATTTCTGACCCGTCAGCCTACTTCGATGCCTTAAGATCAGTGCAGGTGATTGCGGACCGGGAGCAGAGATACGGTCTGATCAGGCGGCAGCTGGAAGATTTTTACACAAGCGGTGAATATAGGGTCGATCTGGACGAAGGTTTACTGCAGACCGTGACGGACCTGGTGGAGTATCCTGCAGCCGTAGAAGCCAGGTTTGAGGATAAGTTCCTGGCTCTGCCGGACAGGATCATCACCTCGACCATCAGCACCAACCAGAAGTATTTCGCGGTGCGGGACGCCAGCGGCAGCCTGACCGACAGGTTCCTCTTCATTTCCAACGGGGATCCCCGGTTCAGCGACCTGATCCGCCGGGGCAATGAAAAAGTGGTCAAGCCCAGGCTGGAAGACGCCATGTGGTATTTCCAGGAAGACACCAAACAGCCGCTGGAAAGCTATGTTCCTCATTTGGAGAGCGTCGTCTTTCAGGCGGACCTGGGCACCTTGAAAGCCAAGACGGAACGCGTGGTGGAGATCGCTTCCCATATCGCACGGCAACTGTGTCTGTCCGACCGGGAAAAGGCTTTGGCAGAGCGCACGGCGCTTTTATGCAAGGCAGATCTGGTTACCAAGATGCTGTGCGAAAAGGAATTCACCAAGCTCCAGGGTTACATCGGCATGCACTATGCCCTGGCTTCAGGAGAGCCACAGGAAGTGGCCCGGGGTGTTTACGAGCACTACCTGCCCCGCGGCCAGAATGATGAATTGCCCTCCAGCCTGACCGGTTCCATCGTGGCCGTTGCCGACAAACTGGACACTGTCTGCGGCATCATCGGCATCGGAATGCTCCCGACCGGGTCTGCCGATCCCTTTGCCCTGCGCAGGGCAGCCAACGGCGTTGTCCAGATCATAGCGGAAGGCAAGTGGGATCTCGATCTCACCGATTTGATCCATTACACCCTGGAATGTTTCCGGCGCCTGGAGGTCAGCTCCGAAGCCAACCGGGAAACCATTCTCGGCTATTTCCACCAGCGGATAAACTGGTATCTGTCTCAGCTGCAGATCGATTACGACGTGGTGGACAGCGTCATGCACATCGATTTCGGCAACCTTTTACATCTCATAGAAAGAGCCCGCGCCCTGCAGCAATACAAGGCTCAGGACGGCTTTGTCAGGCTGGTGATCGGATTCAAGCGTGTTTCCAACATCATCAAGGACGAAAAGCAACAACTCAAGATAAGTGAAAAACTGTTAGCTGAGCCGGCCGAAAAAGCCCTCCATTCCGTCCTCCTCAGGCTGGAGAAAGACATTGAAACGGAACTGGGCAAGCTGCATTACACGGAAGTGCTGAACCACCTGGTGGGCATCCGGGCAGCCATTGACAAGTTCTTTGACGACGTCCTGGTCAATACCGAGGATGAACAGCTGCGCCAAAACCGCTACGCTCTGCTGCAGCAGGTCCGCCGGGCCTTCCTGAAAGTGGCTGACCTGTCCTTGCTGGTGGTGGAGGGAAAATCCGCACCATGATGCAAATTCAATATTAGAATAAAGAGGAAAACATGGCAATCAAACTGTCAAACCGCATTCAGCTGATCAAACCGTCACCCACCCTGACCATTTCCAACAAGGCTGCGGAGATGAGGAACGCCGGTCTGGACGTGGTCAACTTCGGGGTCGGGGAACCGGATTTCAATACACCTGATTACATCAAACGGGCGGCCCACAAGGCGATTGATGACAACTTCACCCGCTATACCGCCAACGCCGGCATCATTGAGCTCCGCAAGGCCATCTCTGCCAAACTGGAACGCGATAACGGTCTCAAATACGATCCTAAGCAGATTCTCGTCTCGCCCGGTGCCAAAGCCTCCATCCTGGATGTCCTGATGGCAGTCTGTGACAGCCACGACCAGGTGATCATCCCTGTTCCTTATTGGGTCAGTTATCCCTACCAGGTCAAGCTGGCGGAAGCGGACCCCGTCTATCTCGCCACTCAGCAGGAGGACGGTTTCCGCGTCCGGGCTTCAGTCCTGGAAAGCGTGATCAAGGAAAATCCAACCGCCAAAGTGCTGATCCTGAATTCGCCCAGCAACCCGACCGGCACAGTCTATACCAAAAAGGAACTGGAAGAGATCGCGGAGGTATGCCTGAAGCACGGCATCCTGGTCATCTCCGACGAGATCTACGAGCGCCTGGTCTATGAGGATTCGAAGCACTATTCCATCGCCTCCGTCAGCCCCGAGATGCAGGAGCACACAGTGATCGTCAACGGCGTTTCCAAGGCTTATGCCATGACCGGCTGGCGGCTGGGCTATGCGGCCGGCCCCGCCAATATCATCTCCTACGCGGGCCGGATGCAGGAGCACGCTACGTCCTGCGTCAATTCGATCACCCAAAAAGCCTGCGTGGTCGCTCTCTCCGAGGAGGATGATTCCATTGAGAACATGCGGCTGGAATTTGACAAACGCCGCAACTTCCTCTACACCGAGCTGGTCAAGAATCCGCATCTGAGCTGCTTCAAGCCGGAGGGCGCCTTTTACATCTTTCCCAATATCAGTTGGTATGTCAAAAACAACAACCTCGGCCTTAGGGACACCGACGACTTCTGCGCCAGCCTGCTGGAACGCCACCACGTCGCGCTCGTGTCCGGCAGTTCCTTTGGCATCGAGGGCTTTGTCCGCTTCTCCTATGCTAACAGCATGGAAAACCTGACCAAGGGCGCCCAGCGCTTTGCCGCTTTTCTGCAGGAACTGAGAGAGACGAAATAGGCCATGGAAGAGTTTAACAAGAAGCTCCGCGAGCGCTGGCAGCAGAAACGCAAGAAAGCCATGAACTGGACCAGCCTGCTGGTCAAGGTGGTGATCCTGATCATCATCATCCTGATTATCCAAAGCGTTGTCACCAATAAAAACATAGACTGGTCCAAATTCAAATCCGGGCGCGGCGCGGCCCAGACTGCCCCCGACACCGCCGGGGGGAATTAAATGAGCCTGGTGATCGTGGGATCGGTCGCGCTGGACACGATCGAAACGCCTGTCGGGAAGGTGACTGACGCCCTGGGCGGTTCCGCTGTCTATGGAGCTCTGGCCGCCTCCTATTTCACCAAAGTCCATACCGTCGGAGTGGTGGGCTCGGATTTCCCGCCCGAGCATATCGAATTGCTCAGGAAGCACGGGATCGAGGTGGACGGGCTGGAGATCAAGGAGGGCAACACCTTCCGCTGGGCCGGCAAGTATGAAAACTGGAACCAGGCGCAAACCCTGGACACCCAGCTCAACGTGTTCGGCGATTTCGACCCTGTCCTGCCTGCCACCTGCCAAAGCTGCAGCAGCCTTTTGCTGGGCAACATTCATCCCGCCCTGCAGTTAAAGGTGCTGGAGCAGATCAAAAACTACTGCTTCGTGGCCTGTGACACCATGAATTTCTGGATCAACGGTACCCGGGACCTGCTAGATGAAGTGATCAAACGCGTGGACATCATTTTCATGAATGAGGACGAGCTGCGCCTCTACACAGGAGAGAAAAGCGTCTTTACCGCGGCGGAGATCATACTTGGCAAGGGACCCCGTCTGCTGGTCCTGAAACGCGGCGAATACGGCAGCGTGCTGATCGGCGACGACCTGCTGTTCTTTGCCCCGGCCTATCCTGTGGTCGAAGTAAAGGATCCCACCGGCGCCGGTGATTCCTTTGCCGGAGGCTTCATGGGTTACCTCGCCCAGTCAGGCGAAATAACGCCCCAAAACCTCAAGGAAGCCTGCCTCTACGGAACAGTGATGGCCGCCCTCAACGTAAGCGAGTTCAGTGTGGTCAAACTGGCCAACCATCCGTTTGAGCATATTCAGATCATGCAGGATGAGCTCAGGAACTGGATGAAGCTCTGATGCCTGTTGATTACAAAAGCTCCGGGGTGGACATCGAAGCCGGGGAACGCGCCGTCCGCGCCATCAAAAAGCTGGTCCGCACCACGTATAACGAAAACGTCCTCGGCGACCTCGGCAGCTTTGGCGGGCTGTACCGGCTGGATCTGAAAAAGTGGAAACATCCTGTCCTCGTTGCCAGCACGGACGGCGTAGGCACTAAGCTCCGCCTCGCCATCCAGGCCGGCAGGCTGGATACAGTCGGCCAGGACCTGGTCAACCATTGCGTCAATGACATATTGGTGCAAGGTGCCCTGCCCCAGTTCTTCCTCGACTATATAGGCGTGGGTGAGCTGAAACCCGAACAGATAGAGCAAATCATCTCCGGACTTGTCAAAGCCTGCCGGGAAAACGGTTGTGCCCTGATCGGAGGCGAGATGGCAGAGATGCCGGGCTTCTACGCCAGGGGCGACTTCGATCTGGCTGGGACGATCGTGGGCCTGGTGGAACGGGAAAAGCTCCTCACAGGCCAGGCGGTCGGGGCGGGAGACGTCCTGATCGGGCTATCAAGTAATGGTTTACATACAAATGGCTATTCTCTTGCCAGGAAAATACTTGAGAAGAACGGTCTGACCGTGGATTCGGGCGTCCCCGAACTGGATTGCTCCGTGGCGGACGCCTTCCTGGCTGTCCATAAATCCTACCTGCCCGCCGTCAAACCTCTGTTGGAGGAAAACCTCGTCCACGGTATGGCGCACATCACGGGGGGCGGTATTACTGGCAACCTCAGCCGCATCATCCCGGACGGCCTCTGTGCTCAAATTGATGCAAAGTCCTGGCAGGTCCCGGCCATCTTCCAATGGCTGAAAGCCCTTGGTAAAGTTACGCAACCCGAGATGCGCAAGGTCTTCAACCTGGGTATCGGTCTGATCCTCGCGGTGCCGGAAACTCACGCCGGCCAGATCATCGGCTTAACCCAGGGCTTCCTTATGGGCGAAATCATCAAAGCCCAGTCAGCCCAATCCCCCAAAGTCCTCTTCTGAGCTTCTACCCGACCGGTTTTGTCCCTGAAAAGTGACAAACCAAAATGCAAAAAATGACACGTTATCTGCAGATTGTGGCATCGTTAGGCAACCTTATGCAACAGAAAACCACTTCTAAAAGTACATTTCTGACACTTGTTTTACAAAAAGTGACACTATATATGTAAATCCTGACAAGGTGAATAAGGATTGATTAAGATAAATTCATTTATCCTTGATTACTTTGGGACAGCCGGATACATATAAATGTTCATTTTGAATTGTAACTTCTATGAGGTTTCTGTATTTCTCATCTGTTTCGATTGAAGGATCGTAATTATTTGTAAGATAGTAAAATTTTTGATTCTTTGAACCGACCCAATTTCTATTATAATCTGGCTCTGATTTGATATAAGGACCATCAATGAGAACATCAGTATATCTAAGAAGTTCATCTGTGTATTCTATATCTAACGCACTACTGAGCAATTCATTATATGTATATCCCGTAAAAACAATCACGCTAAGGCCAGATTCTTTGCATAGTTTTGCCACTCGACTTAACCCTCTAGCCTGTAACATGGGCTCACCTCCTAAAAAAGTAACCCCTTCGATGTTGTATGTCTGCTTTGACTTTATTATAGTATCACATAGCTCCTCAACTCTAAGAATAATATTTGGCACAATTGATTGCATTTGCTGATTACAACAATCAGGGCATATTCTTAGGCAGCCTTGTACCCATATACAAAATCTTTTCCCAGGTCCTTCTGCCTCAGTACATTCCATCAGTCTGTTTAGATTGATAAACAAGGAATCAGGGTCTATCAAAGGTGAACTTGAATTTTTTCCCATTTTCGTGCACAATGATCTTTATCTTGGAGCCGATCAGCTCGTTTAACTCTCTATCAAACAGCTCTTCAGCCAAAGGGTCAATAATATAGGATATCATTTTATTCAGGATGCCTCTGCCACCTGTGCGTTGGTCAAAATCAGCCGTTATTATCATCATCGCTTTATCCATATCATCGAAACTGATATCTTCAATGCGATACTTTTCCCTTAATCTGTCCCTTATTGGCTTAAACTTAGACATAATGATCTTTTCCAGGATCTTTGGATCTTTGATGAAGTTAAAGGGGACAATATTATCTCCGATCCTGTTGAGTAACTCGGGGCGCATCAACTTGGTATGAAAGTGCTCCCGTACTTTATCCACGAACTCATCAAAAACGACTTTTGTTTCATCTGAGGGCATGACCTCTGCGGCTCCAATATTCGAAGTGAAGACCACGATCGTTTCTGAAAATGAAACGGTTTCTCCCTTACCATCGGTCAGCCTTCCATCTTCCAATATCTGCAGAAATTTGTCTAATATTCTTGGATGTGCTTTCTCGATTTCGTCGAATAAAAGTACGGAGAATGGTCTTGATTTGACTGCATTGGTTAGTTGACCACCTTCCTCATATCCTACGTATCCCGGAGGAGCTCCAACAAGTCTTTGGTCACTATGGTCATGATTGAATTCACTCATATCAAATCTTATACAAGCATCCTCATCACCGAATAGGAATCTAGCTATTGCTTTAGCTAGCTCAGTTTTACCTACGCCTGTAGGACCGACAAAAAATAAAATTCCTTTTGGTGTTTGCTGCTTATAAGAGTGCTGCAATCCTGATAGACCAGTAAATGCTCTTTTGATAACCTTATTAACCTTTCTTATTGCATGATCTTGTCCCTTCACGTATTGCTCTACTTCTGTAAAGAAATCATCCAGTCTATCCTTGTTTAGTTCTTCAAAGGGGCTCTTATACTCACCATATTTATACAAGGAAATCAAACCCTTGATTGTATAAGCTTGGTCTGAACTTTCTGGCTTAGCATCAGATGTACCGATCCCCTTATTACTGGCCTTTCTATTTGATAACACCATCATCTGATAAATATCTCTTTGGGTTAGCCCTTCTGTATAGTCAACGAGTTCCTCAAACACTGATGTTCCTGGTGTCGGCTTCTCTCTCAGATTCCACGATAAATGAGTTTTCTTGATAAACTCTTCACGATCCTTTCTTGATGGAAGCTGAATATTGATGTCCATAATCGCAGAAGAAGATTGGTAGAATTTCGGTGGAATTGCACCCAATTTATCAGATATCATGATGATTAAGTCGCTGTTCTTCTTAAATCTCTCCTTTTCAAGAGGATATCTACTTTCTCTTAGGGTTTTCCCTAACACCATCAGCCATTGTCTTTCAGCTTCAGATAACGAATTTGCATTACCCCAAAGACCATGAGTCCAATCTAGTACATATACCTTAGGTTTGTCGGGAGTGCTATTTAGAAATGACCTGTAGACAAAGCTGAGGAACTGTTCAGGAGCAGCATCAAGAATTTGGTTTGAGGACTGAGGGTTTTGACCAGAAGTCGAGGCATCACCCATGTCATAATCGGAACCAGGAGATTCTGTATCTTTATCAATCAATGCCTCTCGATCTTCATTATAGGAATGAGATCCAGGAAACAACTGTCTCGCTCCACTCACTCTGTCCCAGATATATCCAGTTTCATAACCAATACCCTTGAGCATTTTGACTATCTGATCGATTATGGAGGTGCATTGAGAACTATCTAAGAACAAATCCTCCACATTACCGTGTAGGATAATCACTCTCCTGATTAACACCTGTGTTAGGAAACTATTCTGCCAATCTGTCATTTTTGACCTCCTTTGTATGATCCACCAGCAGGAGTTTGTCTGGCATCTTTTGAAATCTTATCGGGATTTTCCCAGATAACCCTTTCATTAGAGAGTTTGATGCCATACACTTGTTCAAGCTTTGGAAGAAAGGAGTCAATGTCCTTCTTGCAGGTTGCTCCCTCATATTTCTCGAACGAATACTCCATTGAACCGTCTTTTGTTACCTTAAAAGTACATTCCTGCCCAGCTGGACGCTGAGCCTTAATCAAGACTATATCTTTCTCACCTTCATTGATCAATCTGGGCTTGCTGACAATGAACCCAAGGTTACTCAGAGTTCCAGCTATGGCCTTAATTGATTCCCTGCGATATGTTTCATCTAATCTTGCCTGCTCCTGGGTCGCCATGATACCATGCAATTCATTCAATAACTGATCTTTGTTTTGATTGCCATCTGGATGTGTTTGCTTAATGATGTTCTTCAGCTTGCTTATCTCATCAGCACCATGTTGGTCAGTATTCATTGTCGAGTTTTCAACAACTGCTATCTGTTGTTCTGCCAATGTGGCAATGGTGCTTAACTCTGCTTCAGACTCCCTTTCTTCTATCCATTTCTGAGCTTTAAGCTCGGCTCTCTGAATGATGGAATCAAACTGACCCAGCACCCTGGAGGTGATTGTGTCTTTGTTTTCCAAGTTCAGTTTTACATCTTTCCAGGTGGAAACAAGTTGTTTACATTCATCGTAGGCAAAATCCCGGACCACGGGATTGGGAAACTTCTTGAATAACGCATACAAGAATTCTGTATATTCGGACTGTTTTTGATCTAACATTTTTCTGACATTTATAGCCTTAGTATGAAGGGTCATAGCTGAGGAAACAAGGTTGCTCGACGTTTCTGTGAACCTCTCAGGATCAATTGAATAATTCTCGCGGATATTGGCGGCATTTAGAACCAGCGTATCGTATTCTTCTTTGACCAATTCAGATAGTCCTGATTGAATTATCTGATGCAGATGCTCTTCACATCTGGATAAATTGTTTCTTATCCTATCCTTCAAATGGTTTAGATAAATCTCTCTTTTCCTTTTTGCTTCCAGTTCATAGTTGATTCTGACAGATCGGCTCATTTATCCTCCTTTGCCTTTTGAGAAGTACCATGAGCAGTTATTCTTGATAGTAACTCCTTGTATGTAGTCCTGATCTGAGGTCCGAAAGAATTTTCTAGTTCCTTAACTATAACCTTCACTTCGTTTGTAAAGCTCTTATCGATCTTCAATTTATCTATTTTTGACTGATACTCATAAAGCAAGTCCGCTTTTCTTACAATATCAAAATCTCGCAACATATTGTGGGAGGTTTTATCAGATGGGTCTGATTCCCTATTCAGGTATCTATCTATCAAAGCCCAGGAGAGAAGATCATTGGTGATAGGAATGGAATACCTCACGAGAACCTCAGATAAATCACAAAATTGGTCTAAGTTCTTAGGCTGAGTATCCTTTAAATACCGAGAAGACAAAACCAGCTTTTCCGGCTTTTCATTAGACAGTTTTGAGATAATACAGAGATACTCAATACGGTCACCGTACGAGCATGACCTGATCTGAGATTCAATGTATTTCCTCGCAGAGTTATTACTTTCTTCTTCATACTCATGGCTTCTTGCCATATCTATAAACATGATTATTAGTTCATCCGGGGATGGGTGGGATCGAATTCGTTCGATGGCCTCTTTAACCGCATTTGTTGTATCTATAAAAAGCAGATATAATCCAGTCTTGAAGTCGCCTGATTTGAGTTCATTCAATAAGTGGGGAGCTACTAAATGATGGACTTTCTCTTGTATATCATCATTTTGTGGTGAAACTGTCAAAGCTAAAGGCAAATCGATTGTTCCAGACCCAATCTCAACAGGAAATATTGCAATCATGACGCACTTAGAATCTAAGTACGATCTGAGTCCTATCTCACCCAAGTATCCAGCCCTAGGACAAACAACAACTTGTAGACAATCATCAAGGTTGGTTATTTTGAGGTTACCTGATTCCGTGATGATGCTTCCTTCCTTAATTTGGTCATCTGTAAGAAGTATGTTTATGCTTTGAACAGGAATGATTGAAGAAACTTGATTAGAATCGGATGTAATCAGAACTCGTGTTTTCTTAGTTTTCGCAATGAAATCTTTAGCAGATTCTACTGATTCGATGGTTGCTGGGTTTGGTACATTGGATTTCAGCAATAAATCACTTAGATCATTGTTGGAAGTGCTATCATCATACGAGTCGAATGCATGAGCCAAGATATTCTTAGCTGAATTTGTTGTAATACTGTTCAGATAGCCAGTTACTTTATCGTCATTTGATTTAAACTTAATGCGTGAATCAGCCCAAACAACATCTACCTGGCTATCTTGGTATTGAGAATCTCTTCCTATTTCATCAATGTTCTCAATCTGGGTGTCCTTTTTATACCAATCCAGCTTGCGATCGCGTAATGAATTTTTGATAACTTCACTCAATTCCGTTTGCTCAAACAACTTAGCCTCAATATACGGCTCAGTTGGTTCCGCTTTATAGGTTACATACTTGCTCTTCTTCACCAGTTGATGTCTAATGGGATCAAAGAGACTGTCAATATTGACTTTCGTGGCTACTCCGGGGATTTTCCCTGTGCTAACTATTAATGCACAACGCTCTGTTTTTTCAAATTGAGAGAGCTTTATAACTAACGGATCTTGAATACCTTCAGGGCAACGTAAAAAATCACCAGATATCAACCTGGAAACTGAGTCTTCAATAAAAAGATTAACATCCGTTACTCCAAGAATTGATTGAAACAATTCTGGCAGGGTCATTTCTGCGTATTCAGTATAGCCACTAAGCTTAGTAAACATCTCCAGGATGATTATCTCAAAAGCATTGGCTGTCTTTGGAGATGAATATGTTACACTACAAGAGTGCTTGATCAGTGGCATGCTTATGTTAACTTTTGCGATTATCATAGCGGTTTTTACCGTCCTTGTTGTTAGCCATTGACTTCCATTCTTCCGGTGAAATGATGAAACTACTTGGATAGAAAGACCCACGTAGGTTCACTTGTTCCATAATGTTTTTGTAGGTATAAGATTGGGTGTATCCTTCTCTATCCATGTTGGGTATCAATACCGGGTAATCTGCAAGCATGTCTTTAGCTCCAGTTACAATCAATAGCTCTCTCGCTCTGGACATAGCGACATTCACTCTTTCAAACTGAGCCACAAAGGCTTTTGCCGATTTTCTTACAGTCTGCCTGTTTCTAACTAAGCTTACAAGGATTATATCCTGTTCTCTACCTTGGAACTTATCGACGGTGCTAATCCGCCATCTGACGTTGGAAAGCTTCCCATGCCTCGATATATGCTGCTTGAGTAGAATGTTGAGCTGTCTTATCTGCATGGCATAAAATGATATGATACCAATCGATTTATTCTGGTTGAGTTCCTTAAGTCTATTGTTAATATCGATCAAGACTGAGATTAGAATCCGAGCTTCCAGTTCATTGTAACAGCCTTTTTGTTGCATTTTGGTTTCGTAATATTTCCTTCCACACGGATCCTGGCTTGAGTCTATCCATACAACATGCTTATTGGGAGCGAGATACTCACATTGGCTATTATTAACTAACAGCCCATGGTTTCTCGCTTGGTCTGGGTTGTCAATACCACAGACCAATCGATTCTCATAGAAATGATTGATCGTATCCATAATATGAGGGTGCATCCGGTACTGAGTAAAGAGCGAACTCTTGATTTGAGGGTCTGCTGATTCAAAATATTGCTTGAAAAGAGATGCAGTTACCATCGTTTTGTATTTATCATAGTTTTCCTGGGTCAGCACTGTCTCTTGATTTGAACCATCGTTGGCGGCATCTTGCTCGTCGTTGAGATCCTCATTTTGCATCTGGAAAACCTCTTCCCAAGCTAATTCTTTTTCGCGAAATAAGGGTGGCAGCTGTCGATGGTCACCCACTAAAACAGCTCTTCTTCCCAGCATTAAAGGCATAATCAATTCTGGAGGTGTAGCTTTACTAACTTCATCAATGATTACAGTATCAAAGTAATGGTACTCATTGTCGGTTAGTATCTTAGGATTCTCAGTGCAAGTCATTCCTACCACTTGACAATTCTTAAGATAGAGAGGCTGAATCGTGCCTACATCTTCTTCATTGGGCTTACTGAGTGCTATCAACCATTTATCCATTATGGGTGACGCTAACTTTCTGAACTCAGACTGAGCACTAAGCTTTGACCTAAGCTCATTTGCTATCCCAGATGCTTGATCAACCAAAGACTCTAGCTCTTCTGGAATAGGACGAGTAATCATTACGTTAATATCGAAACTGTCCTGATATGATTTGATTTCTGTTAGCATTGAGTTTTCAATATCTGTTAATCTGCTTACAGATTCCTCATATAGTTTCTCGAGTTTGACGCATTCTCCCTGACTAGCAATTAGGGCTTCTTGGTCAAAATCAACTGATATCCGTTCCCTGATTTGTCGGCATTCGGTTTGATGTTTTCTAATCAGTTTTGGATACTCAACAAGTATCTCATCGATGCTCTCTACTGCTTTTTTGAGTAGAGCCAGTCCAGCTTTTCTCGGAGAACCTGTGAGAACAGTCATTATTGTCGACTTCGATTTGTACATCAAATCCAGCACATCAATGCTGCGCTGGCCTTTATCATTTGATATATTAAAGAAATCCTTGAACCTCGACATATCTGATCCCGAGCCTGATTCCCTAAGCTGTTTTATTTCCTTTCTAATTGATCTTCTTTCTCTGTCCAGTTTTGAATACTTGGATTCATTTTCATCCAGATCATCCATCTGATCTTCCATTTCACCTAGCTTGTTTTCCAAATATGCGATCTTTGCAGATGCTGTCGAATCTGTGATCGATTCCCTATCCGGTATTGAGCTTATTCTATTGTACTCAGAGTTTAGCAGAATCTTGAAATCTTCAAGACTATGAATCCGATCCATACCGACTTTAGCAACAAGCAACAGCTCATCTGGACTGGAATATGATCTTCCAGTCCACCCAAGAAAAGGATCTATGCCGCTTTGGGCAAGAATACTTCGTGCGGGAGCAATAACTTGGTTTTGAAAATCATCAATAATCTCATCGGGGAAGTGATCTATATCTGTAAATTCAAGGCTTCCGCTCGTGTAATCTATCCATTTGGAAATAGCAGATTTAGTTTCTTCTACTTGCTCAAATTCTAGCTTAAGTTTATCAAGTCTTTCTTTTTTTTCCTTCGCTTTATGTAACGCTGATTTCAGATGATTGTTCTGTTCTCTCTCGTTTCGATACTCTGGCAATATTCTATTTGCTTCACTAAGCCAGTCTTCGAGAGACTTATGTCGATTATCTTCTGACTTCCAGGCTGTTAATCTGTCTTGGCTGGGTTTACTAAGTATTCGATAGAAGAAACTCAATACATTTGATGGAATGTAATCAAGATCTTTATCTAACCGCTCTTCTTTCCCAAATCTGACCGCTCTAATGCCAGGTGTTTGTGCCAATTTTTCCAACGCATTGTCTACAGCAGTATTGCTTTGGGACGAAAGCAATACTTTTTCCCCTTTTTTGATCAACTGGTATATGGCTTCCGCAATTACTGTGGTTTTGCCGGTACCAGGAGGACCCTGGATCAAGGCAATGTCAGGTGCTGAGCACATCACCTGAACCGCTCTTTGTTGCTCACCATTTAGATTGTTATATTTCCACTGTTCAATCGGTAAAGCTCTTTTTGGCAGCTGTGCTTTACTAATATCAAACAAATAAGTAGATAGATTGGGAGAGTATCCTCCCTGCATAGTAAAGAGGTTCAGGTTTCTCTTTAGTCTATCTATTAGCGCAACATCACCAATCGCTGAGGGAGCAAGGAATCCATTGCTGTGAATTATGCTTCTGACATCAGAATAGAATGATTTCAAGTTTGCATTAGGGTTACTGGAAATGTTGTTAATAATATCCTGATCGTCTTCATTGAAATCGAATGAAACGCTAAAGGCTACCGGTGCATCCCATTTTCTAGGTAAACCAGCTTCTGGTAAGTCTTCCAATTTGATTTCTCTATGTTCAACATAGGAACCAAGAGTGAAAGGACGTGGTCGAAATCTTTGATTACTGCCCTCTGATTTATCAAGATTAATAACAAAATCCCAATCATCAGATGAATACTCAGGTTCGTAAGCATAGATGTCGTCAAACCGCAAGCTTGGTAATAACTTCAGGAATGTATTCTTATCCTTGCACACAACCTTAAATGTAAGACCTTTATCATCGACAGTATGATCAACATATCGGATGCCCTTTGCTGAGGCCTTTACCATTTCAAAACGCCAGTCAAGGTATTGAGTCCAAAGCTCACACTTTCTTTGAGTAATTACTGATATTGGATTAGCCATTAGTTTATTTACGTATTCTTCAGTTAAAAGATTATCGCTTAATAATCTAACACTTTTCAAACTAATAAGTTCGACATTCTCTTCATATTCAAACTCACGATTTTCCGTATCTGAAACTAAAACTAGATTGGTAATACTAATGCTATGATCGCCAAATCGTCCTCTATGTATAAATCCTTTCATCGCAATGCTAAGATCCCTTGGAAAGGCTTGAGGGAGCAAGACTCCATCAATCTTAGGGCGAAACAGTATATATGTGTATGGATCAGGAATATCACTCGCAATAGTTACATTACATATGTGAAATGTCTTACTAAGATGTTCAGGGCATATCAATTTCATGAAATAATCTAGTATGTTTTGAGAACCTAAATCAGTGAATAACTTATTTTTAAATTTCGCCCTTAGTTCTATTAATTGCCTTTCTAATGATTCTCTTCTATATTCTATGTCATAATAGACTTTTTTGACCGAAACAATTTGATTGTGACTTAGAATATCTTCTTGATTTCTTGAACCGCCGGGGTCGAGTCTGAGTTGTTCTGAGTATTTAGATCGAATTTTATCGGCAATATCATCTTCTATAAAACTCATATGACTTTTGGTTACCACTCCCAGTGATGTTAGATGAGTCTTTAATGACATCGTTGAGATGTTTAGTTCTTCTGCAAGATCATGAACTCTGATCATATTATTCTCTATATCATTGTTGGAATTGAATACTAATGATGCGTTAATTCATCAATTGTAGTTTGATCATCATCTGAAGCATTAATGGTTATTTCTGGAGCTGATAACGATCTTAACTCAACATCGTTAATCTCAAGTTCTTGAATTTCTTTGGATGAGCTAATACCCATATCTTTGAATTTTCTTGCTGCAGGTAACAGATTACCTTCTAATGAACCGACAGCCTTATTATAAGCTTGGGATGTTTTTTGTATTCCGCTGCCAATACCTATAAGATGATCCGCAAGGATAGAAAGCCGCTCATAAACATCTTTGCCTAATTTGCTGATTTTAAGTGCATTCTGAGTTATTTGCTCTTGTGACCACCCATATGCGATTGCTCTCAGTAATGCTACAAGTGTGGTAGGTGTAGATATTATTACTCTCTTTTCCATCGCTTCATCAAGAAGAGTTTGATCAATCTCAGCTGCTGCCGAAAAGAACGACTCTCCTGGTATGAACATAACCACAAACTCTGGAGCCTTTTCAAATTGGTTCCAATAGTTTTTTGCTGATAGTTTATTCATGTGATCCCTAATTTTCTGGGCATGTTTTTCAAGAGCTTTGTTCCGAGTATCTTCATCTTCAGCACTAATAGCTTCATAAAAAGCATCGAATGTCGCTTTAGCATCCACAACGATATCTCGATTATTTGGAAGATGTACTATCATGTCAGGTCTTAATCTTCCATCATCGGTTGTAACTGATACCTCCTCATTAAAGTCAATATGAGCGCTTAACCCAGCAAGTTCCACAACTCTCTTCAAAGCAATTTGCCCCCAAGTTCCTATTCGCTTAGGGGTTCTGAGGGCATGTATCAGGTTTCCGGTTTCATTTTTCAGAGATTGTTCTGTTGTAGCTAAAGATTCAACTTGAGCGGTCAGTTTTGAATAAGCAGATATCCTGGAATTCTCTATCTTTGTAATCTCTTCGTTAAACTTCTCAAGTGATAATGAAATTGGGTCTATTAGGTCTTTTACAGCCTTCTCTTTTTGACTTATCTCACCCTTAGCACTCTCCAGCTTTGCATCAAAGTATGCTTTAGCCATTTCAAGAAAGGCACTGTTGTTTTCAGTTAATGTATCTCCAGCGAGAGCCTTAAAAGCATCTTTGAGCTTTTCTTTGGCTTCTTCTAATAATAATTTTTCAGCTTCCAGTTGGTTTTTTAGCTGTTCTAATTCAGTTTCGGCCTTAACTTTAGCTTGAGATATCTCATTATTTGTATTTTGTAATCCCTCAGCTTTTTCTTTTGTATTTATAAGCTGTTCTTTAACATCTATTAATAATGCATTAGCAGTTTGTAGATCGCTATTTATCGTATTCTTTTGTTTCTCAGATGCATCTAATAGTAACTTGAGTTTTTTTTGGATAATATCTTTACATATAAACCATGCTATTACTCCCCCCACTAAAAAGCTTATTGCTATATATAGCGTGATCATAGTTAACCCCTTTTAATAATACCAGCTTTAGTAATTCCCATACAAACTTACCCCGCCACCGTAATACTGGTTCTTAAGATGGTCTATTACAAGATTGGTCTTCATTTGGATATCAGTTTCCTGATAAGCAGGATAAGGGAGTTTATCATATAGCACCTGATTCACTGTGGAGAATACTGCTGCAGCAGTTACTGATTTCTCCCAAACTCGATCTATTTTGAGTTTATCACTTTTCAACGTATCTAATAGCTCGACAGCAACTTGTTTAACCTGCTTTTTATCATTCTCAGTCAAATCAGGCTTTTGGAGTATGTCAAAGACAGCCTTCTGTTCCTCTGTTAAGCCTTCCTTGAGTGTTTGAACCTCTTCCTCGGTAAGTGTATTAACGAATTCGATGAGTTTCCTGAAGGTTTCGTAAAGCTCACTTTCGTTTTTGCCCTTGTTGTATTCATCTATGATATCCAGGTATTTCTGCTGAAAATCTGCCCGGAGCGGATTTTGCTCGATCATCCTGTTTAGCTTCGCTTCGATTTTATCTTTAACTGATTGAACTACGATGTTTTTATTCTCTGCTTTCTGGAACATTCGTATTACAATGTCCATATTAAGCCCACTTAAGTCTATTACAGCGGGTTTTGCTCCGGTTGATTCGTTCAATATAGTCTCGATACTTTTATCCACCACATCCTGTATCTTTTTCATTATCTCAGATACATCAGCACTTTCGATTTTGGCATCTATGGCGTTATATAACGCTTCAATTGCATCTTTTCGTGGTTTATACTCAAAAAGTATCGTGTTGGGCATAAGGGCTTTGAACTTTTGAAAGACATCTCTTGCTAATACCTGGAACTTGACTTTGGTTTGGTCAGTTTTATAGATTGCATTAATTCCAGTCTCCAGTACAGCTATCTTTTCCAATTCTTGCGCCAAAATCAGCCTCTTTAAGTCAAATTCAACCTCATTTAGTAAAAATACTTCAACTGCAGTTAATGACTCTTCCAAAAGCTTTATTAGTTCTTCTATGGGTTTAACAGGTGGCTCTCCTCCAGTTCCACCCCCATTTCCGCCTCCTGAGCCTGTTTCGCCCGATCCGTATATAGCTAAAGCATCCAAAAGAGCTTTGTAGGTCTCTATATAATCAACTATAAGCCCATTTTCCTTACCTTCACTGACCCTGTTGGCTCTGGCTATAGTCTGCATCAAAGTATGAGATTTTAAGGGTTTATCAATATACATAGTGGATAATGTTGGTACATCAAAGCCGGTAATCCACATAGCGCAAACAATGACTAACCGGAAAGGATGGCTATCATCTTTGAAATCCTTTTCCAAGTCTCTGGTTGGGTCATTCATTTTGACTCTATGTGGCTCAATATCCAGGTCCCAGGCTTTGAACTTAGCTATTTCATTCTGCTCTGAACTGACCACAACTGCTATCTCAGTACTCTTGATCCATTGTAGATTGCGTGATTGTTCTAAAGTCTCCTGATCATTGAAATTGCCTTTTCTAATGTCTGCTTCCAGTTTCTTGACATGCATCTGCCAGTGTTGTGTAATCAGGTCATACATCCTTACAGCATTGAGCTTATCCAGGGTAACCAACATCGCTTTACCTTTGTATCCCCGGTTACAGAAATGCTCCACAATATCCTTTGCTATGGCATCTAAGCGTTTATGGGAGGTTAGAATAGGGTATTCCCTGTAAAACAGTTTTTCCAGTTTATCTCTCTGATCGCTGTCCAGGTCCTCAGTTTCGTCAATAATGGTTCTAATCTGATCGTTTATCTCAGGATTATGCAGATTTAAGTACTCTCCTCGATTCTCGTAATACAGAGGGACTGTTGCGCCATCTTCCACACTGCGCTTAAAGTCATATTTGGAGATGTAGTCACCAAAAATCCTCCGGGTAATCTCATCATCCTTGAAGAGAGGTGTGCCGGTAAACCCAATAAAAGAGGCATTGGGCATAGATTTTCGCATATTTAGGGCAAGCAAACCGCCCTGAGTCCGATGCGCTTCATCGGAAATCACGATCAGATCATCTCTGGTTGTGATCTGGCTACTGAAGTTGAACTTGTGAATCAAGGTGAATATATATCTGTGGTTTTGCTTTAAAAGAGATTTTAATCCTTCACCGCTATTTGCCCTTATGCTGTGTTTTGCCCCTGCTTTGATAAAAGGGACAGCCCCAACTCCACTGAAGGTTTCATAGATTTGTTTATCCAGCTCATTTCTATCTGTGACAACGAGAAATGTATAGGAGCCAGTGAATTTGCGATGTATCTTCTGGCATAAAAAGACCATAGAATAGGACTTTCCGCTTCCCTGGGTATGCCAGAATACGCCCATTTTCTGCTTTTCTTCCAGGCTGATTGCACCATCATTGTATTGGATCTGCTTGGATTTGAAACTCTCTATTGCCTTATTAACACCCAAGAATTGATGATTATGAGCAATGAGCTTGGCTATCGAGCCCAGGGAACTGTCATATAGGATAAAGTTCTCGAAGATGTCCAGGAACCTATTTTTGTCACATACTCCCAGGATGATCCTGTCCAGTGAGACAACTCCATTATCATCTTCATTTATTCGCTTCCATTCATGGAAATGCTGATATTTAGCAGTTATGCTGCCAATTCTGCTCTCTAAACCATTACTAAGAATAATTATAGCATTATAATAGAATAGTCGTGGGATGACATCCTTATAATCTGCCAGGTTCTTTCTATAAGCTGCTTCAAGTTTTACATGAGTTGCCTTTAGTTCTATAAAGAGCAAAGGAATGCCATTTACATATCCGATTATATCCGGTCTGCGTAGGCGGTGGCTCCTGCCGTCAATCCACATCTGTCTGACAGCAATGAAGTGATTGTCTTGGTAGTTATCGAAGTCAAACACCTTGATTTGAACTTTTGCCTGTTTACCCTTAGAATTTGTGTAGGTGACAGGTATTCCATCCCTCAGCAGGTAGTATTTATCTTTGTTAAGCTCTGCCAGTGTCTTAATACTGCTTTCCTGGGTAAGTAAGTCATAAGCTTGAGAATATACACTATCCGGCATTCCTGGATTAAATGCCCTAACTTTCTCAAAAAAGTATCTTTTAAGGATAACCTCTTGTTTATCCTGTCTGCCAAGTGTGCCATCTACTCCGAAAGTCTCAGCATCAAAAGCCAGTACTGTGTCCCAACCAAGCCAGTCTTTGAACAGGTTTATCGAGGTTTGCTCAATCAGTTTGTCTTCTGAGAATTCGCTATACATTCTTTCAATTTATCCAGAGATATCTTATTAACTTTGTGAAGCATATGGCTAGGAATCCAGGACAGAAAGCTACTTTTATTCTGTGTACTTCCAATATAATTATAAACTGGTAAAATATAACACTCCTTTCTTGCTCTGGTAAGTGCTACGGCAAATTCACAGATTTCCATGTCAGTAATGTTATCTTTATCGGACGGTATATCCCCGTTGTTGCATCCTACCATAAAAACATAATCAGCTGATAAGCCCTTACAGCCTTGGAAAGAACTTAATACTACAGGAAAAACACACGAGCAATCCTGTTCCTCTGATTCAAAGAGATTATTGATTATTTTGTCGAATTCAGTTTGTCCAATTAACCTACATAAATCTTGCTCAATCTTCTCATCTCTTTTTTTGTTTTTTCTAAGTATACGATATAGCTCTAATGCTGATAGATGCTTTTCTTTATATTCGACTGGCAATAAATTGAATAGTAGTAATCCTGTGAGAGATGTTGAGATTACTCTCTTCGATTCTCTGGCTGGTAATGGGTCAATAATCAGCACAATTCTCCAACCTAAATTATCTTCTTTATTTTTCAATAAGTAATCATAACCTATATAGATTTCATGGCAGATCTCTTTAGATTTATTATATATCAATTTGCCAGGAATCTGTTTTGTCAATTCTTCTTCGATTTTATTTAAGTATTTTTTCGAGCCAATAATTAGTATTAAAGGATCTCTTGTATTTCTCTCATTGTATGCTTGAAGATCATTTTCTAAAATGTTGGCAACCCAGTGATTCATAAAGCACTTTAACGCGGGCATAGAGGACATTTCCCAGCAGTATAACTTTGAAAAGTTCTTATTAATCTCTTCTTTCCCTGGTTCAAAAGCTACAAATGGTTTATATATCCTTCCAATGAGATGTCCTTGCTCAACAGCTTTTTCTAGGAACATATTAGTAGCATCAACAATTACCTTAGGACATCTATTACAGTAGGGCAATTCGTATGGATCGTACTCGCCTGAATTGTACAGGTCTTTGATAGACCTCCCCGATTCAGATTTACCAGGATAGATGGATTGGTCATCATCTCCAACGATTATTAGATTTCCATGTCCTTCAAATTGTTTAATCAGAGCAACCTCTAGAGCGCTAAAGTCTTGGAATTCATCAATTAATATGTTTTCATATAACGGGATTAAGTCTGTTTTCTGTTTTGCCTTCTTTAATACTCGATAAATGGCATCATTGAATCCGAATGCTTTGTAATACAATGCTCTCTTTAAATATAATTTAATGCGGGGATTAGATTCATCTAAATTATGGAAAATTGATCCCATAACTTGTGCTTTTAGGCCAATATCACTCTCAATTATTTGATCGATTGCAGGATAGTTTCTCCATTTAGGTAAAAACTTATGTAATAAGCCAACACTATAACTATGAAAAGTTTGAACCTTTGCTTTATCAGACAATGAGCATTTCATATCTTCTGTTAGCTTGTTAATAAATGTCATGACTAAGTTATTTTTCGTCTTTGCTTGAGATAAGATCATTTGAAAAAGAGTAGTCTTTCCGGTACCGGGGCCTGCTACTATCAGTCTCTTATCAGATTCAGAAGCCAACACTAGTTGTATATAGCTATCTCTGTCAGCAGATTGGTCTATACAAACTGAATCAGCCATTTAAACCTCGATTTCTCCGCTCATAAGCCTAGGTAACAGGATATCTCTGGCTTCCTGAAGTAAATTATTCTGCTTTAGAAGATTCTCAATTAACCTGAAAGTCTGATGAAAAGTGTATTCAAAGTCCTTAAGAACACTTTCATCAGTAGGTATGCTTATGCTCATCTTTCTGAAATTGCCTTTGGTTATCTCAAGATATGTAGCACCGTTAGCATTGTTTATAATATCATCCTTCCTATTCATGAGGTTAAATAAGATATAAGCACGGTAATGATCTCTATTCGGTATAATGTTAATAAACCCCTGATTAGTACTTGCTGGTTTGCTTATTAGCCCGAAATAACCTATTGTTGCCCGACTCGTCATTAGGATTGTCATTGGAGGAACAATTTTGGCTGAACTCTTACTCAGACCCAGATTAGTTATCTTCTTATCCGAATCCAACAAAACAAATGAGTTATGCTTTGTAAGGTCTGTAGGAGAAAACCATGTTATATCACCATCTTCCCAGTATTGGTGATTGTTAGTTGAGGGTGTTCCCCCACCAAAGGTCTGGCATATATCTTCTATTTTGTACTTAATAAATTCTTTACATTGTATAACTAGCAGTTTATATTGTATGCTTAGATCTTCTTCAATTAGTTTGACACGTTTAAGGTTATTTTCTATCAAATCATCATATGCAGATAATATACTGGCTATCTTTTGTTGAATTGGGAGAGGAGGGACTTTTAATGAAATACTATCAAGAAAATTCCTGTTCAACGTGGGAACTGCTCCACCACCGTTCAATGCAATAAAATCTAAAGTACTAAGTGCATAATATGCAAACAACTTATCGTTGCCCTTAAAATCTTTTACCCATAATGTCGTATTATGCGGCCAAAAGTCTGTTTTAATGTACTGGAATAAACCAAGAGTCCCAGACCTTCCTGTAACAACTCCCGGACCCTCAACTTTTGCCTCAATATGATGACCAAGTATAGAGGTTGAACCAATAACTGGATAGTCGCCGTCTACAAACTTTTCTCGTGGTAAATCAAACCCTCTTTGAAAACTCACGAAATCAGATACAGCTTTAGTTTCCCATTTCATATGATATATTCTTAGAATTTTCTGTAATTATCTTAACAAACTTCTCTGCTTCTTCATGCAAATCTGCTAATTCTAGATGTATTTCTTTCAGACGTTCTTCATAATCAAAATCTTCATCAGTGTCTACATCAATTCCAACGTATCTTCCAGGGCTGAGAGAAAAGTCCTTTGCTGTAACCTCCTCCCTTGATACAACCTTACACAGGCCATCCACATCGTTATATTTGCCATTAGGGAAGCGGTGTTCCAACCAGTGAGCTTGTTTCCAATAATAATCCAGATCATGCAAAAGACCTGGTTCATCCTCATTGGGATTGCCACACAACTGTGATTGTAACGTTCGAATGGGAGTTAAAATGTCTTTAGCATTCAACACCTCCCATTCTTTGTTTCTTTGAAGCTTTATTTCTTTAAGAAGTACAACGAGACTATCTGCATACAGTTTTAGCAGCTTTGTGAAAGAATTACCTAATATCTTACCTTGAGTGACTATCTCTTCAAGGATAAATGCATCATTGTTAACTTTTTGATACTCAGAGAGAAGTTCCTTCATGACTCGCAACAACTCTTCTCTGTTAGATGAGAAATCTCTTAGCAGAATTTGGTCTTCTTCTCTTTTAACTGCTCCAATTAAAACTAGGCAAACCATTGTTATTTTTGATAAGCCATCAATGCTTGATATACCCTCTTGGAGCAGTTTGGCAGATGATTTAGCACAATTGATGCTTTGCAGTATATAATTGTTCCTGGTCTCGTTAAATTTGCTATTGTCACCACGGTATAGCTTGATAATACATATCAGGTTCAGCAGTTGCTCAGGACTGAAGTCATTGATTTTTTGTGTAACTTTATGGTAGATTTTACGTGCATCAAGCATCAGGATTTTATCTTTACGGTCAGTATCGTTTTCCTTAGCCTTGTCAAAGAACCAAAGCGTACAAGGCAGGGAACGAGTGTAAAAGAAGTTATTGCCAATCGCCAGCATCACATCCACAGCACCAGTTTCGATAAGTTGTTTACGGATTTCCTTTTCACTATGACTGGCATCACTGGCACTGGATGCCATAACAAAACCTGCTCTTCCGGTTGGTTTCAAATAACTGTAAAAGTACTGAATCCAGAGATAGTTGGCATTGTCGTTCTTGGGCAGACCGAAAGGCAAGCGAGGGTCCTTCTTTACGAATTCTTTGTCCTTATCCACTCCATCCACGTTAAAAGGGGGATTAGCCATAACGAAGTCGCAGGAACCAACCAGATCATGTTTATCCTCGTAGAAGGTATTGCCTTCCAGTATTTTCCCCTCCAGCCCATGCACAGCCAGGTTCATCTTTGCCAGTTTAGTATTAGTTTCAGTCTTTTCCTGACCAAAAAAAGTAACCTTCTCTGCAGGAGAGTATCCTTCATTTTCAATGAAATAACCAGTTTGGACAAACATACCTGCACTGCCAACTGCCGGGTCAAGCACAACCCCATGATCGGGTTCAATCACATTAACGATTGTATTAACCAGGCTAAAGGGAGTGAAGAACTCGCCGCCCTCCTGGGCTCCGGTCATGGCAAATTTATTCAGGAAATACTCGTATATCTTACCAAAGACATCACCTTCCGCTTTCCTAAGGACTTCCTTGTTGAATATCCGTAATAACTCCCGCAGAAGGTCATTGCTGAAGATTGTATAGTTTCTTGGCAGCACCCCCACTAGATTATCATATTCCTCCTCAATTGCTTTCATTGCCTGGTTGATTGCTTCACCAGTGTTGATGTCTTCTTTCAGATTGACCAGGTATTCAAATTGAGATTCTTGAGGTAGATACATGGCATTTTTCGCCAAAAAATCATTTTTGTTAACTGGACGTTTACCCCTATCAGGGTGTTCTGGAAGAGTCTTCTCTATCTCTTCTTTAACTTTGATAAAGCGATTGTAGGCATGCCTTAGGAATATTAAGCCCAACACAGGCATTGAGTATTCTGTTGCGGTCAGTTTGCTATTTGCACGTAGCTGATCTGCAGCTTTCCAAAGCTCAGCTTCCAGTTCTCGTAACGCCTTTGCTTGCATACTTTATCTCCATTAGTCCTCATTGTCCCCTTGACTAACATTTTTCTTGGAACAGCACATAATTAACGGCATACCTGTTTGTTGCCTTAATCATGTGTGGTGCTTACTTGAATTGGTTTTATACTTGAGTAACGAATAGAATGAACAAGGGATAAAAGTCAAGATGTTTATGCTGACAAACTACTTGAGCCAATTATTCTTATTACTAGGTATCCAGTTTATGAAATGATAATGCGATAACATCCTGCCTTATTCATACTTCTAAGATAAAGTAAAATCCCCTTCTTCACCTTTCTTCCAATCTTAGGCACATTCTTCCTAGATATGACAACATATGTGAAGTTCCTAAGGTCTACCACTTCAATGGACGCCAAGGCTTCCAGGTAGATATAGACCCATTGCCTGGATTTACCGATGACTTGAGCTATATCTCTGATGGACTTATACCTGCCTTGCTCCAGGATATCTAATAGCCTATGGGCGTCTGCCAAGCTGAAGGTCCAGCCTTTGTAATGCTGATAACCGATCCTGGCTTGAAAGCGGTTGGTTTTGACATAGATAGGCGGATTGTCATCGATCTGCTTGATTATCTGGTTTTCTATCAGAGTTGGTAGCTGTTCTGTTATTATGGTTAAGTCTATATTGGTAAACTTGGCAATTGTGTTTGCATCAAAGGGCTTGCCGTATTGGTTCACGAAGTTAAGGAACAGCTCATTGTCTGTCATCTGCTTATCCTTTCAGATCTGACTGGGTTACAGTGTCCAGTTTCCTGATGATGCCGATCTCCTCTACTGAATGGATCAGTTTCATGGCTTTTCGCAGGTTACCGCAGGAATGGAAGTGGATATAGTCGATTACATCCGGGCTGAACTTGATTTCCAGTATTTCATTACATAACTGGGCTATGTCTTTCTTGGATACATCCTGGAACTCATAGAAGAAGTTGCACCTATCGAAGTAGTATTCATTGATCTGGTTTAACCTGTCCTTGGCATTCTGCATACCAATTAGGATAACGATGGCAGTGGTCTCATCCACTATATCCCTGATAGCACCCAAGAGCTGAGGATGCCGGAAGGCATAGTCTATCTCATCTATAACGATGATGGTATCCTTGTGATCTTCAATTAATGACAGGCACATCAGGAACAGGTCATTGGCTGTGCCATAGTGGATGTACTCTCCCAGGCCAAATCTCTTGTATAGGGTTAACAGCAGCTTGGAGGCAAATGCTTTAGGTGTGGTGGTAGCATCCAACCTCAGATAGATGTAACCTCGACTGAAGGCCATGCGATTGGCATAAGTGGTCTTACCTAGTCCAGGTCTGCCATACAGCAGTCCCAGTCCCACCATCTCCAGTTTAGGTCGCTTGAGCAGGTATTCTATACATTTATCGGCGGCTATGACATTCTGGGTCTTAACTAATACTCCCTGTTTCATGATCTTCTCCTATTTGAGCCCGATAATATGCAGCATCTCTTCAAAGGTATGGGTTTCAGTCAGAGAACCTTCAGGCGTCAGATTGTCATCTTGGGGCTCATTATTGCCTGTATCTGCTGTAGTATGTCCAGTTGCATCATTATCAGGCTGGTTCGCTGTTTTATCTACCGCTTTTACCTCTTGCTCAACTATATCTGTGGGTACTGTGTCTCTATCTGTTTCTTCTCTCTCAGGTACATTGTCCATGACCTGCTGCTGCAGTTCCTCGATGACCTGGCTGTGACTCTTGGGTGGAGATGAGATCAAGGGAGGAGTGACGAATAACTGACCTTGTTGGTCTTGCTGGTCGATTGCCTGTTGTTTGTTAGCAATCTGATTTAGACTGGCGATCTGCCTGTCCACTGCTTCCTGGCTGTTTAAGATGATCTTCTTGGTGCTCTGCTCTATGTTCTTCCTGATCTTCTTGATCTGCTTGTTTTCCAATTCCAGATCTTTATGGGCAATGGGTTTGGTCATATCCAGCTTGATAAAGGGATGTTGGGCTCGTCTCAGCTCTGCCTGGCAGATGAACTTGTCTTCTATGGTATAGACCAAGATCCATCTGGCATCTTTGAAGTCAAAGCGGATGATACAGGGTTTCCCTATATAGTCGATCAGCTTCTCATGCCAGTAGAGCATGTGGTTCAATCTGATGCCTTCGCTTCGGATGCTCTTACGCTCCAGAGCCAGCATCAGGAAATTGAGACGCTGGGCTTCGATCTGCCTGTCCGGTTGGACAACTGCGTTACTGAATACCTGATAAGGAGTTCTGTGCTTGAGAGCACTGTGGGGTGCTTCCCCATACATATACCTGACATAGAAGGCGATCATCTGCATGGTCTCTTCGATGGTGGGTGGCTTATGCTCGAACAGCTTCTTAGCCCAGACCTCATTGCGCATCAGGTTAGCCGGCTTATCGGGGATGGAAGATCCTCTGTAGGAACTAATGAACCTCTCGAATTGCTCCTGGAAGGTCTTGAAGAACCGCTCGATGATCTTGGCTTTGGCATTATAGCTCTCGGCAAAGGTGACCCCGATATTGAGCCGGGGGAAGATCCCGCATAGTTCAGTGGAGAGATCATGCTCTTCCCATCTCTCATTGAACAGCTTGGACTTGAAAGCTCTGCCGTTATCCAGGTAGACATACTTGGGTAATACTGCCAAGGGGAAGTCAGGATGATAGGCAGGATATTCAGGTTGATGCTCGATATCGGGATCATTATCAAGATGGTTGTTATCGTAATCATTATCATTATCTTGAATCTGAGATTCTTTATCACCTGTCGGGTTGTTTCTGGTCAGGATGGAGGCATTCAGGAAGCCATTGCGGAAGGCTGCCAGAATATGCTGGCTATCCTCGGTGAAGGCGAGGGACGCACCCACTGGATACCTGCTTGCCCAGTCCATCACCATGATCATGGTCATTCTCTGGGCTTTACCGGTCATCGGGTTCATCACATCGAAAGCCAGGACATGTCCATCCGCCACCCAGACATCTCCCACTTTCAGCAGGCTGTCATCCCTGATAATGGACTTGATAATGCATTCCGAGACATACTTGCTGCCCTTCCTGGCTTGTGCCCATTCTGCCGGGTGGTTATCTGCCCAATCCTGGCACCAGCGTCTTAAGGTGCGTTCATCACTGGGTGACTCACATAGCTTGAGGTTAGCCATGCTCTTGAGTTGGGTAATGGCAGAGCCGATCTTGATCTGGTTGGGATTAAGCAGCTTATTGAGCAGGAAGTTCTGTTCGAAGTAGGTAACCTTCCTGCCCCGGTTGGCATGCTTGTTCTTATTGATCAGGGCATACATGTTATACTTACTGGTAATGTACTCATCCAACCAGATGCGTAGAGCTCGCTCCTTTCGTTCCCCTTTCAGCTTATAAAGCTCAGGCACCATCCGTTTATGGTTATAGTCCTCGGTTATCCTCTGCCACTCCACTGTCCTGGACTTAGTATTATTGAGCCGCTCTATTACTTCCGTGCAGAACCTGGCATAGAGTTGAGCATCTCTTTTACAGCTAAGTTTCTCCACCTCAGTGGGAGCTAAGTCCGAGAAGTCTGCCGGATAGGGTGTGATTACTATATCACTTGGACTGGGAGTGGGGATGATCTCGATTACCTCACCCATGGAAGAGAAGTCAGTTCCATCCTCTTTACGCTGATTCTCCAATCTTTCCCGCTCTGCTTCGTTATAAGCTTGGTTGTATTCAGCTCTATAGTTCTGTAGTCTATCTTTGTCTGGTAAGTCTGACTCGTTCAGGATGCCTTTCTTGAGCAGGAACCTTCTATCAGTCAGTTCGCACTTACCGCCCGGGGCTACCTGCAGGGATAGGCCCTGGCTCTTGATGAGCTCCTGCAGTTCTCTCAGCTTTTGGTTGTATAGCTCCAGGAACTCGGGGTCAGGATATTTTGCGTAATGATACACGTTGCCCCCTTGCACTGTTCCTGTTATGCTTGCGGATTACCTTCTTGACCTGTTCCTTGTCGGTCTTCTGAGGTAGGTCATTATCCAGATAGACCAGAAATACACTTCTGAACCGGTTGCTGTCATCCTCATCCTGGGGTTCACCTATAATAATCTCCTCCTCATACCAGAGATCGGGCTGGATCAGAGTCTGCCTAAATCTCCAGTATTCCCGTTGGACAAGGTTATCATCTGCCAGGATGAATGTCTTATACGACTTGCCCTTCATAGTGGGTATCTGATGCATTAGGCTGATTAGTTGGTTAGCCTTGATCATCCGCCTGATCGTCTTGACCGAGACCTCCATTAAAGTGGCTACCCTGTCTATGGGTAACCAGATAAAGTTTACACTGTCGTCCATCTTCAGTTCCTTTAGATACGGTGAACCACTTGGACAAGGATACGCACCCGAATTAAGCAAAAGCTGCAATTTCCCCAATACCGCTTGGACAGACTGACCGGAGGGAAGTCGCAGAAAGCTTTCATCCCCCGGCTGTCCAACCCATGCTTGCCAGATTTGCGGTTGGACACTCCGAAAACCACTAAATCCGACCTGACGCACCAGGCATTTTATGGTACTTGTCATAAGCACCTCCCTTTATATAGTATTGGGGGTGCTACTTACCACCTTGCCAAAGCTTGGGAAGTCCTTTCTGCCAACTTGGGTAACTATTTTAGCACTTGCCGTAACCAGACCCAAAGCCAAGTAAGTTCACACTTTACATATTATCATTGACACCACCATCAAGTGATGTTATTCGGTATCTGGACATATTTTTCTTGCCAAATAGATACTGTCAAGAATGATGTTGCCATATGGAGCGTAACATGAGTAAAAGAACGATTGGCGACCGACTGGAATTTCTGATTAAGACAATGGCTGTAAAGGATTACGAGTTTGCCGAAAAATATCAGATTTCTAGAGCTTCTTTAATTAGGTATAAGCAGAATGAGCGTTACCCCGACCCGGAGTTCCTGGTTGCCTTATCCAAAGAGAAGGTTAACCTCAACTGGTTACTTTCAGGAAATGGAAGTATGTATGCGAAAGATGAGTTCGAGGAGTTTATTAAGGGTAATAAGCTAAAACCAGTCCAACCCGAGACCATCAGTCCAAACAGAGGAAAACAAGATGAAAATGAGATAGATACCACTAAGTCCATCACCTTGCCTATCGTGGGAGATATAGCTGCCGGAGAGCCTATAGAGATCATCGACCAGTATGGTATGAGTGGTCAGATTGACATCCCCAGAACCTACTTAAAAGGTAATCCCAAGCAATATATCGTCTTTCAGGTCAATGGCAGGAGTATGGAACCCATCATCCAACATGCTGACATCGTGGTGATCAAAGCCAATCCTATCTGGGAACTGGCTAATAACCAAGTGGCTGCTGTCCGAACATCTGACGGGGTCACACTCAAGAAGGTACAGATCGACTCACAAAGGCAGCAGGTCATCCTGCAGCCCTTTAATATAGACTTTCCGGTTCTGGTTTTAGACTCGGATTGGAACTCGGACGCATCTCTGATCGGCACAATTGCACTTCAGTTGCGCTTTTACTGATCTGATGCCTTTCTCTGCAAATGTGGTGCTTTCCAAATAGAGTCCAACCCTTGTCCTAATTTGCAGTATAACTGACACAAACCAGTCCAAACAAGTCCAAACCACCGGTTGGACAAGTCTAAAGCTAGTCCATTCCATCTCGCCACCCCATAAAGCCTTAGCTCTATTTATCCCACTGTCACTCTCTGTAATTTGGGGTGTCACTTTGTAGTCCCTATCTCCGCCCCCTTTATCTCATTTACTGCATCTCGGTATTATCACAATACTATTGCGGTATCATTACGGACTTTGACCGCAATGATACCGTAATGATATAGTGTTGGTCAAGCAGTATAAAGAGGATGGAAGCAAGAGGGAGGGATTTTTGACCTTCCCCCCGAAAACTACACCAGATTTTAAGTGACACTTGAGCGGAAAACTGATAATTGGAGATGAAGAGAAAAAACTCAAGGAGTTACAATGCGGAAGCGATTTACGCAGAGTCAGATCTTTGCAGTGTTGAAAGAGGGGGAGTTGTGCACGGATGTACTGGAGTTATGCCGTCAGCATGGAATCAGCCGGAACACTTATTACAACTGGAAGAACAAGTATGGCGGGATGAGTTTGTCAGAGGCACAGCAGAAGCGGGATTTGGAGAGTGAGAACCGCAGGCTGAAGAAGCTGGTGGTGGAGCGGGATTTGGAGATAGAGGCCTTGAAGGAGTTGCTCTCAAAAAACTGGTGAAGCCCCAACAGAAGCGATTGGCTGTTGGGGAGTTAAGCCAGTTGGGCTACAGCAAGCGGTCGGCCTGTGAACTGGTCAGTCTGGGGCGGAAGTCATATTACTATGAGTCAAAGGAAAACTGATTGAATACTGAGATATCTGTTTACATGAGAGAGCTGGCCTTGCAGTATGTGAGATGGGGTTCGCCCCGTCTGACTGTGGCAGTGAGAGAGAAGTTTGGGTCAGTCAATCACAAGCGGGTGGAGCGTCTTTATGCCAAGGCTAATCTGCAGATACCCAAGCGACCCAGAAAGCATGTGAAATACAGGAGCAAGCCGCTG
>JAXDBS010000055.1:0-22431 GCA_034678545.1 Cloacimonadaceae bacterium (SeqCode)
GCGGCCAGCTGGTCAGAACCCTGGTGGACGCGCAGATGGCCAAGGGCCGACATGAAGCTGTTTGGGACGGCACTGACGACAACGGCAAACCCGTCGCCAGCGGCGTTTACCAATACCGCATGCAGGCTGGGGATTACCAGGCCGTCCGCCGCCTCATGCTGATCAGGTGATATTCCCGTTCCTGCTTCCAGCAGGAATGAAAGCAATAGGGTGGAGAGCTTCTCCACCCTTTTTTCTTCTGCTTATCCCGTGAAAAACAGCCGTTCAAAATGCATCAATCAAGTCCAAGCGCATAAATACAATGTATATGATAAGAAAAAAACACTTGACGGATTTTTGCGGTGAACTGATTTTAGCATAGGATTTAAGTAAAGCGATAAAAGAAACTTGAATCGAATCTGCAGGAACTCGTTGATTGATGTCCGGAAGCCGGCCTGGCTATTCGGCGCAGAATTGATAACATTCAAACTGACGGGTACGATGCAATGAACTCAATTTTGCACCTTGGTTGACAATTTGATTACCTTTGAGGGGGATAATATGAAAAAATCCTTGTTCCTTTTGGCAGCCTTCGTGCTGTCGCTGGGTTTTCTTTTCGCCCAGCCTCTTCCTCCGGAACTGGTGATGCCGTTTGACGGGGCTCAGGGGATTCCCGAGCAGGGGACTGAACTTGTCTGGTTGCAGTTAGATTACATGCCCGGCCCTTTTTTAATCGAGATCTTTCTCGATACTTCGAGCCTGTTTCCCGCTCCGGCTGTATATACCGGTCCGGGGATGGAGTTCTGGCTGCCACCGGAGTTCCACTTTCCAACCGGACCATTGTTATCCGGAATGCAGTATTTCTGGAAGATAAGGGTGACTGACACAGGGACAATGCTGAGTTCAGAATCGGTTGTCTGGTCATTTACTGTAGCTTCTACAGCGCAGACTGCCATTCTGAGCGGTCTGATCCTGCCGGGCAATCCGGCTTTTGATGTTTCGGGAGTAACCGTCTCCTGCCCCGGAGCGCATGAGCCCTCCACCCTGGTAACCGGTCCGGACGGTTACTACAGTTTTATAGTGGATAAGGGCGGGAACTATGTCATTACCCCGGTCAAGGCCTTGTTCGAATTCAATCCGGCCAGTTTTGTGTTCACCGATGTCCAGGCTGACCAGGTTCAGGATTTTACGATGAACAGCCTGCTGCCGCATGCGGCCTGTAATCCCATCCCGGTGGACGGCGATGTCTATGTCCCGCACGACCTGGGCAGGATCTCCTGGCAGTACATACCCCAGCCCGGTTATGCCCTGCCCACGGAATTCCTGGTTTACATCCCCGCCGACGCGCCGGAGCCCATAGGCATTGTCCCCTATGCGGGAAGGGCGATTAATATGTTTCTTGACCTCGAAGGAGAGATCCAGGGTGAGTCAGTTGACGCCAAGGTTAAAAGCCGCAATGGACACGGCGAGGGGATCGATATCCTATCCTGGAGCTGGGGGATGTCCAATCCGGGTTCGTTCCACACCGGTGGCGGGGGCGGCGGCAGGCCTAAATGCGATTATCCCGGATATGCAGGGAAAGTGGATTTTGCCGACATTGTCATGAAGCTTAATGTCGATGCCCCGACACCAGTTCTGTTTCGGTCCTGCTGCTCAGTTTTTCTCGACACCGGCATTGTCCCTCTGACCATTGTCTATCAGGGCCGCGCCCTGCCGTGTCCCCTGGATTCCACCCGTTGCTATTTCTACGCGCCGCAGCTGCAGCCGAACACCATCTACCACTGGTTTGTCAGGATGGTCGATCCTGTCACAGGGGATACCCTGGATACCAACAACTACGCTTTCCGAACAGCGGAAAGCCTCATCGGGCCGAATCCCCCGCTGTTGGTCAGCCCGGAGCCCGGAGCCCCGGGTATTCCGCCGGAGGGCGTGGACTTGGTGTTCGATCAAGATCCCTGGCTGGTGGAGAGCTTTTTCGATATCTTTTTGGATACCGACCCCGATTTTCCCCAGCCGCCGGTTTACACCGGGTCCCTGTTGCCGTCGGGTCCTTACTTTGAATTCCACAAAGACGCCCTGCTGGCGGAGCAACCATATAACTGGTACGTCAGGTACACAGACTTCATGGACAACTGGTACGCCAACTCGCTGGTCAGGCAGTTCACCACCGGCCAGTATGTGGTGCCTTCCTCCAACATCAGCGGCACCATCAGCAGCGTGCATAACGTCTCGGCCTGCACTGTCAACTGTCCGCAGGCTGTGTTGCCTAATTCAGTGTCAACCGGCATTTACGGCACTTTCAGCTTTACAGTCAACAACGGGCTGAATCCTATCGTTACGCCAACCAAGCAGGGATATTTCTTCACACCCGGTTTTTACCAGTTCAACAACATCAGTGCAAACCAGACGGCGAACTTCACCATGACCTCGCTGAAGCCCTGGCTGGCCTCGCAGCCAATCCCCGGGATCAATGCCCAGAACATTTCGCCAATGCTGGGCAACCTGCAGTGGGAATACTACAATAACATTTACTATTCGCCGCCGGACGGCTTCACCGTCTTGTTCGGGCCGGTGGGAGATGTTCTGCCTTTAGAGGAGGTGTCCTTCAGCGGTGAGGGTGTCTATTCTGCTGTTATCCCTCCGTCCCTGCTCCCGCTTGCTTATGACACTGAATATGAGTGGAGAGTGGTGCCCCACAACGAAGCGGGAGGCGAATCGGAAGGGGTGGTGACCTGGACCTTCACAACAGCCCCGCCGCCCGTGCCGGAACTGCTGCTGCCGGTTAATCATGTCGGCGATATAGATCCGGAAGGCGCCTATCTGACCTGGTATGTAGGCGAAGGTTACCAGATCGACAGTTTCTTTGACGTTTACTGCGACATAGATCCAGATTTTCCTTCCCCGCCATTCTATTCCGGGCCCTTGCCCCCTTCCCGTTATCAGTTCGTCTATTTCACCGGCGACCTGTTACAGGCGCAGGTTTATTTCTGGAAAGTCCGCTGCCACGCCTTCGGAGAGTACTGGGAATCGGCGGTTTTTGACTTTGTGACCGGTGTTAACGCTCTGATTACGTATTCCAACATAACTGGTACAATCAGTGGAAACTGCTCTGTGTCGGGAGTCACCGTCACCTGTCCGGGTGCCTGCCTGCCTAATCAGGCGGTCACTGGAGTGGCAGGAACCTACAGCTTTACTGTCAAAAATGGCTTCAGCTACACTGTAACGCCCGCCAAGGCACTGTACTCGTTTAATCCCGCCTTTCAAACCAGTCCCGTTATGACTGGAAACTGGGTGGCCAACTTCTGGATGAGCAGCCTGCTGCCCAACACCGCCACCCTGATCTGGCCCCCTAATCTTTCGGATAATATTATTCCGCCTTCCACCCAACTGCAGTGGACCTATATCAATCTGGACGGCTATACACCTCCCACCGGTTTTGAGGTCTACTTCCCGGCCGACAACCCTGTTCCCATCATCGTCATGGCAGGCAGGGACCCGATTTATACGGTGGAGATTGACTCCCTGCAACCGTTCACGACTTACATTTGGAAAGTGATTCCCTATAACGATAACGGACCGGCTGAAGGAGTGGAAACCTGGGAATTCACTACTGAGGGTCTACCCACTCAGATACCTGTTCTGCTCTATCCACCCAACCATGAGACGGAAGTCACGCCGGATAGCCTGCTTCTGCAGTTTGACCTGCCGGAGTGGGTCCCCGATAGCTTCTTTGACATTTACTGTGATATCGATCCCTCTTTTCCCAATGGTCCCCTGGAAAGAGTGTATTACACTCCCGGCAGAACATTCTTTGAATATCAGGTTGCTGCCTTGCTGGACGAGCAGCCCTATTATTGGTTCGTTAGATATTCCAACGGAGTGGACTACTGGTCCTCGCAAGTTTGGGATTTCATCACCAGGCACAGTTTTTTCACAAGATTTACCATCAGCGGAGCAATCCAGAATTTTGGTACGGCCACCTTGCCGCTGGATAGCGTTAAAGTAACCTGTCCCGGCGCTTGTATACCGGCAACGGTTACAACTGGTACAAATGGTGCTTTTAGCTTTACAGTCAGTCAGGGATTCAGCTACACGGTAACACCCAACAAGCAGGGTTACTATTTCACTCCTGCCAGCCGGTTCTATAACAATGTGCAGGGCAACCAGACCGGAAACTTCACCATTTATAAGGTGATCCCCAACGGTGCCACCCTGATCTGGCCTCCCTACTATATGCAAAACCTGATTCCGCCTTCCACTTATCTGCAGTGGACCTATACCAATCTGGACGGCTATACCCCGCCCACCGGATTTGAGGTCTATTTCCCGGCGGATAATCCTGTGCCCATCATTGTCATGGTGGGCAGGGAGCCGATATACACGGTGGAAATTGATTCCCTGCAACCGTTCACCCCTTACGACTGGAAAGTGGTTCCCTTCAACGGCGATGGCTGGGCGGAATACATTCAGGAGTGGGGATTTGAAACAGGTGAACCCTATCCCGCCAACGAATTTATCACACCCGAACTCTACATTCATCCCGGCGACGGCAGCAGTAATGAGGATCCCGGCCTCGTCATGGTCTGGGGCGATCAGCCTTCCCCCTATGGCAGGCACAACTTCCCTGTTGACAGCTTCTTTGACGTGTTCCTGGATACCGATCCCGACCTCTCGGACGCCCCCATCATCTACAGCGGGCCCGGCCTGGTCAATCCTCTCAATCCGCAGCAGTATTACTGTTATTCGCCGGAGTTGGAATGGGGCACCTTGTATTGCTGGCAGCTCAGGCTGACGCTGCCGACCATGGAGGTCTATTATTCACCCGTCTGGCATTTTGTCACGGCTTATGACCCGATCCCGCGCCCGGTGCCGGTTCTGGTCTCGCCTCCGGCCGGAGAAGAAAATGTCCCGCCCCGGGGTTTGGACCTGACTTGGTCATACGATCCCTGGTATGTGGACAGCTTCTTTGACGTGTTCTGCGACCCGGATTCCACCTTCCCCGGCCCGCCGGTCTATTCGGGGCCGGGCAATCCGGTGCGCACCATCCTGCAGTACCACAAGGCCGCCCTGCTGGCGGAACAGCCCTATTACTGGTTCGTGCGCTACAGCGACTTCGTGGATTACTGGTACAGCAAGTCTCCGTTCCAGCCTTTTACCACCGGCTCATACACTCCTCCGCCTCCGCCCGTTCTGCTGGCTCCCCTTCACCAGGCAACAGTACCGCCCATAAATATTGAGTTCTCCTGGGAGTGTGATCCCGACTGGTGGGTGGAAAGCTTCTTTGATGTTTATTGTGATCTTGAACCTGGAATCCCGGATTCAATCATCTACAGCGGAACAGGCCAGGAGCTTCTGCATGAAGGTATCTTTACTTTCAATCAGGCTTACCTTTTGGATGAGGAGGCTTATAACTGGTATGTAAGGATAACCGATCTGATGAGCGGACTGAGCACGGATTCCGAGATTAGGAGTTTTTATACTGAACCACCTAATCCTCTGACTTTGTTATATCCTCCAGACGGAGAGCCGGGCTTGCCGCCGGAAGAGATCACCCTGCAGTTTGACCATGCCCTCTGGCAGATAGACAGCTTCTTTGATATTTATGTTGATATAGATCCGGATTTCCCCAATCCGCCCATTTATTCGGGGCCGCTCGAACCGGAACGGGCCTTGCTGCTCCATACGATCGGGCCTTTGATGGAAAATCAGCTGTTTCACTGGAAGGTGCGCGTCACACAGGGCATGAACCAGTGGACTTCCGCCGCGTATAATTTTACGACCGGGGTTTTCTCCACAACATCCCACAATGTCAGCGGGACCCTGTATAACCAGAATAACATTGCGACCGGAGGCAGAAGGATCGATTATTTTGCCAACAATGTGTTCATGGGATACACGACATCCTCGCTGAATCCGCCCTACGGCTACTACAGCATTAATCTGCCCGATATCGCCAATGTCGTGTACAAGGTGGTGCCTGCCAAACCCACCGTCATACAATACTGGGCTCCCACCTGGATGACATACACAAACCTGACCGCGGACCAATCAAATCAGGACTATTATCTGAGCAGTTATACTCCCAATCCGGCTATCCAACCCGTTCCCTACAACCTTGCCACCAATGTGTCAATCAATGTCGGCTATCTGCAGTGGACCTACATCCAGCAGTCCCACTACGGTGAGCCCCTTGGCTTCGAGGTTTATTTCCCGGCCGGCTCTCCGGAGCCTTACGCGGTGGTACCATATGTCCGGGACTCGCTGTTTACCGTGGACATTCCCACCCTGGAATACATCACTCCGTACAATTGGGAAGTGATACCCTACAACGATTATGGCTGGGCTGAGTATTTTGAGCAGTGGACCTTTACCACCGAGGAAGCCTACCCGCCCCCCATGCCTGTGTATGTATATCCCGGCAACCATACTACCGATGTGTCGAATGCCGGCCTGATAATGGTCTGGGGTCCGCCCCCCGAACGCGAGGGATTTCCCGCGGAAAGCTTTTTCGATGTGTATTGCGACATTGATTCGCTCTTCTCCGCTCCTCCTATTTACAGCGGACCAGCCCACCAATGTCCTACTCATACTCCATACCGTTATGTTTACGTGCCTAATCTTGCCTTAAACACCCATTACTATTGGATAGTTGTCGTAACCGATACCCTCACCGGCTTGAGCACAGAGGGAGAGATCTGGGATTTCTCCACCGCGCAGACACCGGCGCAATATCAGCAGGCTTTGCTGGTTGCGCCTCCGGACCAGGCTGAAGATGTTTATCCGGTGCACACCCAGTTTGTCTGGGAAATGTTGATGTATCCTCCGGATAGCTTCTTTGACGTGTTCGTATCCATTGACTCTGCGTTTACGGAGCCGCCGGTCTACACGGGCTACGGGATTCCGGTCTTTCCTTATGTCAGCCGCTGGCTCTATGAGCATTCCCTGCTGCTGGACGAGCAGGCCTATTACTGGTACGTCCGGGTCACCAACCTGATCAATTACTGGTTCAGCGAATCGGAGGTCTGGACCTTCACCACCGGATCTGCCACCCTGCCTCCGCCGGAGCTGACTTTGGCTTTCGACGGAACCCTGAGTTGGACGGCCGTGCCCGGAGCCGAGGCCTATATCGTTTACAGGTCATATGAACCTTATGGGGATTTCCTGCCGGTCTGGACCACGTTTGATCTCTCCTGGCACGATCCTGAATTCTCCGTGGAGCAGGCGTATTATTATGTTACCGCAACTGCCGGCGGCGGAGGAGGCGGCGGAGGCGCCAGACCAAACCTCCCGCCCCTGAATGCGGAGCCAGTTCCCAAGCCGGACAGGAGAAAGCCATAGCGGTTGGTTTCAAATCCCGGTAAGGCTCTGCCCAACGAGCTTTGCTGATGGCGTAAGGCCGGGCGTAATGCCCGGCCTTTTCTATTTGGCTTGTTTCTTATCAGGCGGATAGTGCAGTCTCATGCATGTCTTTACCGCGCAGAACCTGTCCCCGACCTGATCTGGGATGAGAATCAGGGTCTTATCATATCAATTAGTTATGTTCTGCTTAACTTAACAGATTTCCATGCGTTGTCAGGTTCCTGTTACTTTAACCGTTCTGTTTGAGACCGGCCTTGTTTTAACCCGTCTGAGGAGGCTGTGATCCGGTAAAAGCTGCAGTCAGAGGACAGGAAACCTATATAGGCTGTCACGGCTGTTTGCGCGATGGGAGCGCCCCAGTTGCCGGAGTAGGGGTCATTGGACTGATAAACGTAATAGGAGCTGGCTCCGGCCACTGCCCCCCAGCTTATCTGGACGTTCGGGCCGGACCTGGTGATGCTGAGTCCCGAGGGAGCGGCGGGATATGTGGTGGCTCCCGCTTCGTTGGTATATCCGGAATTCCCGGTGGCGTTGTAAGCCCGGACCCTATAATAGTACGAGGTGCCGGATTCGAGTCCGATATCGCTGAAAGAACTGACATTTTCCCCGGTCGAGCCGACTTCCGCCCAACTGCCGGATGGGCCGGTCTTGCGCTCTATCACGAATCCGTTCTCGAAGGCGGAGTTATCTGACCAGGCCAGATCTATCCGGCTGTCAGACATGGCAGCTGCTGTCAGGCTGGCAGGGGCGGGTGGAGGTGCAAATCCGAGCCTGGCAAGGCAGATCTCGCCGTTTCCGCTGGAGGGAAGTGAAAAGCCGCCAAAGACGGCGGGATTGCTGATATAGTAACCTGTAAGGTGGCAAATGTCATCCCCGTCCAGGGCGATGGCATAGCTGTAGTCGTTGGCGGTCCCGCCCGCCTGCTGCACCCAGAGCCAGTTGCCTGCCCCGTCCAGCTTGGAGGCAAAGATATCATTGAAGCCGCGGGATGTGAGCGTGTTTGCTCCAAAGCCTGATATCCCTTCAAATACGCCGGCCACATAGCAATCCCCGTTATCGTCAACGGCAATGCTGTGGCCATAGTCAAAACCTGTCCCCCCGGCGCGGACCACGCCTGTCAGGAAGCCTTCAGTGTTTACCCTGCCCACAAAGATATCGGTCCAGCCGCTGCTGGTCATGGTGGTGGTCCCGAAGGTGGCGTTGCCGGAGAAGCATCCGGTCAGAAACACGTTTCCGGCGCTGTCCAGGCCCAGGTCCGTACCGTAATCGGTGTCGCTGCCCCCGGCCTGAACGACGCCGACGAGGGAACCGGCGTTATTGAATTTGGCCAGGAAAACATCGTTGAGGCCGTAGCTGGTGAGGGAAAACGTCCCGAAAGTGGAAGTCCCGCAAAAACTCCCTGTCATATACAGATTTCCGGCGCTGTCACGGATGAGGCTCAGGCCTTTGTCCAGCAGTGGGCCCCCGGCCTTTAAGGCGGCAACCCAACTTCCCAAAGCACCCAGGACACCCAGGTAGATGTCCCCGTCGCCAAAGCTGGTCAGATTGGTAGTGCCGAAACCGGCGGTGCCCTTGAAATATCCTGTCACGTAGATGAAACCGGCGCCGCTGCCCACAATGAGGTCAGCCCCTTCGTCATCGCTGCCGCCCCCGGCCCGGGAAGCCCATTGCCAGTTGCCGCCACTGTCCAGTTTGCAGACAAAGATATCCTTGGCTCCGCTGCTGACCAGGCCTGTCGTCCCGAAACTGCCTGTCCCCGAAAAATAGCCTGTCACGAAGACGTTGCCGCTGCTGTCCAAGCTAATCCCCTGGCCCCTGTCGTCACCCGTGCCTCCTGCTCTCACAGCCCAGAGCCAGCTGCCGTCGGGGGACTGTTTGGCAATGAAAATATCCATTCCTCCGCTCGCGGAGAGCGGGATATCTCCAAACCAGCCTTCGGAAGAAAAGGCTCCGGTCACATAGGTATTGCCTTCGCTGTCCAGGGCGAGGGCGACGCCCAGATCGGCGGAAGTGCCCCCGGCCTGCTCCGCGCTGAGCCAGGGCGGAGGCGGGCTGGTGGTTCCCTCCGTCGTGGTGGCGGAGGCTTCATTGGAATAGGTGGAATTGGCTCCTGAGTTGTAAGCCCTCACACGGAAATAATAAGTGGTGTTGGGATTCAGCCCGGCGTTTAGGAAAGTGGTAACATTCGCCCCCACGGTGCTGATCTCGGACCAGGTTCCTGCCGCACCGGTCTTGCGTTCGATTTTGAATCCCGTCTCGTCAGAGGAATTATCGCTCCACGCCAGGCTGATCACGCTGGAGATCAGGGCCGTGGCGGTCAGGTTGCCGGGCGCGGAGGGAGGTCCCGGCGTGGTTGCCTCGGCCGTATTGGAATAGCCGGAAAACGCATTGTAGCGGGCGGCATATACTCTGTAACTGTAGGTGGTATTGGCGCTGGCGCTGTTGTCATAGTAAATCACAATGTCCTGGTTTACATTTCCCACCGGGTACCATTGCGCGTATCCGGATCGCCGCCGCTCGATGTAGAATCCTGTCTCATTGGAAGAATTGTCTATCCAGTTCAGGAAAACCTGGGTGGGGGAGGTGGCGGTGGCGGCCAGGCCGGTTGGCGCTTCCGGAGTTTCGTACGGAGTCATGGCTCCGGCATCGCCGCAGTAATTGGAATAGCCGTCGGCGTTATGGGCCCTGACCCTGTAATTGCAGTAAGTGTTTTCCGGGACGGTATAATCGCTGTAATTCTGCGTGTTGGCTGCCAAAGAGGCGATCTGCACCCAGATGCCGTTGTTATATAATTCACGTTCCAGCTTGAAATCCGTTTCATTACTGGAATTATCAGACCAGGACAGGTTTACCTGGTTGCAGGAAACCGCCGACGCGTGCAGAGAAGAAGGCGGTAGCGGCTGGGGCGAGGCGGCCAAAATGATAACGGTAACGGCGTAGTGCGGCTTTCCGCTGTAGGTCCCGCCCCAGGTCATCGTTGCGGTGTAATTCCCCCAGGTGTCGTGCACGTATATTGTGCTGTTGGTGCTTTCGTAGCCAACGCCCAGCATTGAGTGCCCGTCCAGCTGGATCAGTACCGGAATCCCGGCGTTGATCAGGTTTTTGTACTGTGTGTAAGTGAAACCGGCCTGGATGCCGTTGTTACCATAGATATTCTGGCTGTAAACGGAGCTGACCGTATAGCTGCGGGACTCGAAGAACAGCTTCATGCCGTGGGCGCCGTCCCTTTGGCGGACGGGATCGTTTTCGTGCCCCGTGAAATCAGGGGTTATGGAATTGTCCTCATACGAGAATAACATGGTCTCGCCATCCACGGTGTTCCACCAGTCCTGGCTGGTGCCCATGTAATCGGCCAGGCACTGTTCATACGTCCCGGTTGGGTCGGAAGATCCCCAGGGGTCATCTCCGCTGTTATCCACCCCAGTCCAGAAACGGTCAACATGACCTTGCGTAATCCTCCCGTCCAGCCCCTGGCGGGTGGCGCTGAGGGGGCATTGCCCCGCGCCCCAGGAAGAATTATCCAATGGCATCAGGCCGCTGTCGGTGGAACCGGAATAAATATTCGGGTAATTGCCCCGGTCATAATACGCGGCGCACATGGCAGCTGAAGTGGGAAAACAACCGTAGCACCAGTCGAAGGCCGGAACCCCGCTCAGCATCACTGTGTTGCGGGTGGGTACGGCTATGGGCCCGGGCACTCTTAGCTCAGGCGGGGTGTCGGGGACTGTCCTTTCCGCAATCAGCCTGCCGTCCGGGCCCGGAAAAACGCGCACCAGGCGGGCTTGTGCGAATGTAATTGTTAAAAACAGACAAACCGAAATCAGGACCAACCGTTTTGCTTGCATGCCTTCCTCCTTCTGGGCCTGCGGCCCGCCAGCGTTGCCCTTTCAGCACTTTTGCTTTTATGATCCCTGCTGCCATCTGCCTGTCCCCGCAAGAAAACGTCAAGTTATTTTAGCTGTTAAGAATACTCCGCTGCTGATTATCGTTTTCGCTCCTGAACCGGGCTGAGTGCCCGCAGACGATCTGACCAGCGTCATTCCGTATATCCGCTTATCAGAACGGCAGTCCAAAATCATGCTTGTTCGTGGTTGCAATGAGCGTGAGCCCAGGTGTAGCTAAGGTTTTCCTTGCATCTCAAGTTGGGGGGCACAGCATTTAAAATATTTACAATCCGCACCTGTACCCTGCTAGCACTACGGACCCATTACGGACCCAATACGGACTTTGTCCGTAATGGGTAAGTAGTGCTTCCCGGGGCGGAGCGGGGAAGAGGCAGGCATGGAAAATGGATCAGCGGTCTTGATAAAAGGCGGGGAGTGATTTTGCCGGCAGGGCGGTTGGAGATCGGCGAAAAGGCGGTTGGGGTTTGCTGAAGCCTGCTCAATAAACACAAACCAATTACAATCATTATGATAAAATAGATATTGTAAAAAAGCATAGATATTCCTTGACTGATTTTGGGAAGGGGTAAAATTTTGCTCCGTTTGGCCAGAAATATCCTGGCTTATGTATTGAACCTGCTTAAGGCTCAAGGGTAAAGGGCGCGGAAGGCGGGTTGGCCTGCATTCCGCGGGGTGATTAGCCGGCTCTTAAAAAATGTGGTTTGATGCAATGAACACAATTTTGCACCAGCGAATGAAGTTTTAAATCAACAATTAGGGGGAGAACTATGAAATCAACCTTCTATTTCCTGGCAGCCTTTTTGCTGCTTTCCATCACTTTGCTTTACGCCCAGCCGCAACCTCCGGAAGCGCCTGTTTTGGATTCGCCGGCCGACGGCACCTACGACCATAACCCGCATGGGACGATCATGGTTTGGTCCCAGCCGGGCTATAACGAGGACAGCTTCTTTGATGTTTTTCTGGGCAACGATCCGAATCCGCAGCAGCCCCAATATCATGTCTATGGCGGTCACGGTTCCGAACTGTTCAACGGTACCTATTTCACTTTGTTCTTTACTGAACTGTACGAACTAACGGAATACTACTATGTGATCCGGATTACGGACAATGCCACCAATCTGTCCAACCTGTCGGCCCTCTGGCATTTCGGAACAGGGAACTTCATCGGCAATACCTATACCATCACAGGGACGATTACCGCCGCCCCCGGCACTGCCCTGAACGGCGTTACGCTGACCTGTCCGCAGGACGTAGCGCCCACTGTGGTCCAGACAGGCAACAACGGGACCTACAGCTTCACTGTCAATGCCGGGCAGAATCCAACCGTTACGCCGGCCAAGCAATGGTTCAAGTTCAATCCCCTGCAGCGCACTTTCAACAACATCAACCAGAACTGGGGCGGGCAGAACTTCGCCATGACCAGCGTCTTTCCGAATACGGCCGCCCAGCCCTGGCCAGTCACAACCGCCCAAAGCGTGTCAGTGTCCATAGGTCACCTGAAGTGGGAATTTGCCACCCAGGCCGGTTACGCCATCCCTTATGAATTCACCATCTACTTCCCGACCGCTGAGGATGTCTTTGGCCATGTCAGCTATGCGGGCGGCAGGACCGAGTACAGCATTGACTTGCCGACCCTAACGCCCAATACTTCCTATGCTTGGAAAGTGGTGCCTGTGGCCGATGGTGGATATGAAGCCCAGTACGTGGTGACCTGGACCTTCGAAACCGGTGACTATCCCGTCCCGCTCCTGCTGTATCCGGACAATGGCGCGGAAGATCTCGATCCGGAAGGCGTGGAACTGGCCTGGGATCTGCCGGGGGGCAGTTATGCGGTGGACAGCTTCTTTGATGTCTATTGCGACATATACCCTGATTTTCCTTCCCCGCCCATCTATTCAGGACCGATCAGCCCTTCCCGCTACGAGTTCACATATCTTACCGGCGCACTGATGGAGGAGGTGGCCTATTACTGGAAGGTCCGTTTCAATGCCTTGGGGGACTATTGGGAATCAGCAATCCGTAACTTCGTGACGGGGCCGACACCCCTCATAACGTATTCAACCATCAGTGGCACGATAACTTCAGGAGGGGCCGGAGCCAACGGTGTTACAGTTTCCTGCCCCACTGCCTGTTTGCCGGTGCAGGTGGTGACAGGCGTGGCCGGAACCTACAGCTTCTGGGTGCGGAACGGCAATGCTGCAGCCTATGTGGTCACGCCCACCAAGCAATGGCATTGGTTCACACCTGCATTTTATAACTCCCCTGTTCCGGTGAACGGCAACCTGGTCGCCAACTTTACCATGAACAGCCTGGTGCCGAATAACGCGGTCAATCCCTGGCCGCTTATCCATGCGGATGAAGTGGTTGTAAACATCCCGCACCTAGCCTGGACCTTCACCACCACGATCGGCTACGATCCGCCGGACCAGTTTGTCATCCATATCCCGCATCTGGACCCTGATTACTACGTGGTGCCTTATACCGGGGACCGGGCAGAGTATTACCTGCCCATCCCCAATCCGCCCCTGGAATACGATACTTTCTACGAATGGTGGGTGGTGCCGACCAACGAATATGGAGAAGCGGAAAATGTGCCGCACTGGGATTTCACGACGGAAGAAGAGCCCGAGCCGCCCACACCTCCCACTTTGGTCTACCCGACGTATAGCCTTACCAATGTGCATGACACAGGCCTGATCATGGTCTGGAGTCCGGCTTCAGGAAACGATCCTGAGAGTTTCTTTGATGTCTATCTGGACACCAATAACATGGGACCTGATCTACTCTACACCGGTCCGGGACTGATCAATCCGGCTCAACCGGAAATGCGTTTCTGCTATGCTCACGATTTGCAATTGGGGGCTAACTGCAGCTGGTGGATAGTTGTGCATGACCCTGATACCGGTATGTCCAGTGAAACCGCAACCTGGCCGTTTTCAGTCAGCCAAACTCACGTAGATCCGCCTCCCATTGCCCTGATCTCACCCCTCGACGGTGCAATGGATGTCCCGCCCGGTACAGTGAACCTGGTTTGGGATTGTGATGACCTTATGGCTGAAAGCTTCTTTGACGTGTACTTTGACATCAATCCCATCGATCCGGATGACCCCGACCCGGCAGCCCTAATCTATTCCGGTCCCGGAGTGCCCCAACGGACCTATTTCGAGTGGCACTGCTCCGCCTATATGGACCAGCAGACCTATTACTGGTTCTGCCGCTACAGCAACTGGGTTGACTACTGGCTGTCGCGGTCCCCTGTGGGCCAGTTCGTGACCGGCAATTACACGCCCCCGCCCAATCCGGAACTGGTCTCGCCTTTTGCCGGAGCCGTGCACGTAACACCTGAGGACGTGCAGTTCATCTGGGAGGAGGAAGAGGAATACATGACTGGCTGGCCGGACAGCTTCTTTGACGTTTATTGCGATCTCAGCCCCATGCCTACGACCAGTATCTATCACGGACCGGGCATCGAAAACACGGTTCCTTACCAATATATCTGGGAGCAGTCCCTGCTCCTGGACGAGGAGGCCTATTACTGGTTTGTCCGCATCACCAATGCCATCAGCGGACTGCATTCCGATTCGCCCGTCTGGAGCTTTACCACCGCCCCCGCCATCGAACCCGGCATCCCTGAACAGATCGCCCCGCCTCCGGAAACCCAGCTTGCGATGGTAACCATGGCAACGCCCCCCGAAACCAGCTTCCCGATCTACTACAATCCCGTGCCGATTGGGGCAGTGGTTCCGCCTCCACCCAATCCTGCCCTGAATAACACCAACAGCTATGGTGTTGTGCTCGTAAAAGCTGGCGTCAGATGTGATTTGGCAGTTGATATGCCAAGCGGCACCTGGTGGGTGCTGGCTTACCATTCAGGTGCCTGGCATCAGGCGGTGCCTTATCCCTGCGGAGGAGGTGGAGGCGGCGGTTGCCTTCTGTCCGATCTGTCGTTCTTCGACAGGGGAGATGTACCAGTCATCATAAGCGAAGGCGAAGGCAATGACCCGACCCTGCCAGTGGAATTGAGTTCCTTCACCGCCACCTGCACAGCGGCCCAGTTCGTCAGCCTCAGTTGGGTGGTCCAGTCCGAAACCAATCTTCTCGGCTATAACATCCTACGCAATAAGGAAGAGGACCTGGCAGCCGCCCTTACCCTGAATACAGAGCCCATCTCGGAAGGCACTGCCGCCGGAACCCAGATCTCCTACTCCTACCTGGACGAACAGGTGGAGCCTGGATCCACCTACCACTACTGGCTGGAAAGCGTTGACCTGGATGGCACCAGTCACTTCTTCGGCCCTGTCTCAGTCTCAATCTCAGGCGGGGATGAGGAGCAGGTGCCCGAGATCCCGACCACGACCACGCTGCTGGCGGCCTTCCCCAACCCCTTCAGCCCCAACACGACCATCCCCTATGTCCTGAAGGGCGGGGGAGATGTCCATATCCGCGTTTATGACACCCGTGGCCGCCTGGTCCGCAGCTTCAGCCAGCCTGCTCAGACCGCCGGCTACCATAAGGTGGTCTGGGACGGCCGGGACGAAAACGGCCGCTCCGTCGCCTCCGGCATCTACACCTATAAAATGACCAGCGGCAAATACACTGCCACCCGAAAGTTCATCCTGATGGAATAAACGTCATATTAGAACGGATGGCATTCAAGAGAGGCTGCCCGTTGCGGCAGCCTCTCGTTTTTTTCAGTCTGATCGCGTCACCCTGGATTTGGATGATCCGCCTGCACTATGGCATGCAGGTGGCACGCCTCTACTGCATCTTGCGGCTGGGGCTGAGGAAGGTTTCGGAGGTGCGGCGGATGGTGTGGGTGATTTCGTCTTTGGAGATGTGGAGGAGTTTGCCGATCTCGTAGAGGCGGTCCTTTTCGCTCTGTTCCAGGCGGCCGTCCAGGAGGGCAAGCTGGGCCAGGCGCTCGAACAGGTCATATTTGTCGCCGTCGTGGCGGCGGACGTAGTAGCGGCAGATTTCGGCGACGCGGTCTGAGAGGTTCTTTTTGCTGCGGCGGACGAGGTAGTGCTCGGGCTGGGTGGTGTAGTCGGCCAGCCAGTCGTAGAGGGTTTTCCAGACCTTTTCGGAGATTTCACCGGAGGCGCGGGCCAGGTAGAGGCCGACGCTGCTGTAGAACTCCACCGCCTTGATCTCCTTTTCCTTTTTGGGATGGACCTCGAGCAGGTTCATCAGGTCCATCATGCGGCGGTTCAGGACCTTTTCGGTTAGCGCGGCCTTGCCTTTGTTGCCGGGCCAGAGCTCCGAACGGGCGAACAGCAGCAGATTCTGGATGCGGACCAGGTTGTTGGGATGGGAGGAATAGAAGTCCCCGACGGCGATTTTCCTGATCCGGTCCAGTTGTTTCAGGTATTCGTCAACGTTGAAATTGAGGTAGTTTTCATTGAGGCCGGAGGCGAACTTGAAGAAGACGGTGCCGATGGTCTTGATGTCCGGTTTGGCGAGATATCCGATGCGGTCGCAGGAGACTTCGGCATAGCGCTGCCAGCGGAGGAAATAGATGGCCAGGGCGGCGGGGATTTCCTCGTTCTCGCGGTTGGCGAGGATCTTGTTCACCACGTCGAGCTGGCTGTGCTTGTAGATCAGGTGGCCCAGCTCGTGGCCGATCACGAAGCGGAGCTCGTCGTCGTTCAACTGCTGGATCAGGGAGGAGGTGAAACAGATGATGTGGGGCACGATGCCAAAGCCGTAAAAGGAAAAGGCATTGATCTCGGAGGAGGCGAAGAGGTAAAAATCAATGGGTTCGCGGAAGCCGAGGTATTTCTGGATCTCGGCGCAGAGCTTGTAGAGGCGCGGGGCGATGACGCGGTTGAGCTTGACGGTGTTGGCCAGCATGTGGTTGGTGATATTTTCCAGCTCGTCCCGGTTGTCAAAGATGTCGTAGTAGGTCTTGAGGGCGTAGTCCTCTTCCAGGATGCGGACGAGGTCAGTCTCGCCGGAGTAGCGGAGTTTCCTGAAATCAAAGGCAGGCATGGTTCTTCAGATCAAACCGCCGGCAGGAACTGCGCATCCCGGCCGGCGGCCGGACAGTATATTCTGTGCTCAGGCTTGTTTGAGCGCGATCTTGTAATCGGACAGGCGCAGGACGTGGGACAGCTCTTCCTGGATGATACGGGCGACGGCGGCCTGGGCCTTGGGGCTGGTCAGGGCGTCCTTGACGGTGTGGAAATAGAGCAGGGTGTCCTTTTCAAACTGGATGGCGTAATCCAGGATGTCGGTAAAGCTCTGTGCCTGGGTGGCAAGTTGGATGGCGGCATTTTCGGTGTTGAAGATGCGCGCATCGACAATGGTCTTGAGGTAGGAAGCGACCAGTTCCCAGTCCTGGGTGAGGGTGAGGTGCTTGAGGTCCTCGTCGTCGCGCAGGGCGAGAAAGGTCTTTTCATGGTTGAGTTCAGCGTCGCGCAGCACAATCAGCAGTTCTCGGGCTTTGTCATCCAGGCCCTTGTGCCTGGCGGCCTCGTGGTAGAAGGCGTAGCCGTTGTGCTCGATCTGGACAGCCAGTTCGACGATTTCATTGATGGAATATTGAGACATTGTCTCCTCCTTGAGTATTATGTTTTTGCTTATGAATTCACTGATTTAAGGCATTCTTTTATATTTTCTCCCGGAAGGGGCTATTTGTCAAGGAAAAAGACTCCCGGTGGATTCGAGAATCATCTGTCTTAGACTTTTTCTTGACATAATGAATCCGCGGAAAAATCATGAATGTAAGAGGAATGGATCATGAACCCAAACCTTAGAAGGCGATCTGGCCAATTCGTCATCAGACAGTCCGTTCACAACCGCACCCGGTTTCGCCGGTCCTGAGCGTCAATCATGAAAACGCGTTTTTCACCTGATCTGAAGAGCATGACAATCAAGAATAAAAACAATCGAGAGGATAAAGGAGTTTAACCCATGAAAAAGAGCATGTGGCTTGTATTGCTTTGCCTGCTGGCGGCCGCCGGCCTGTCTGGCGCTATCACTGAGTACTACAGCTTCAGCAGCGGCACGGGCGCCTATGCGCCCATCGCGGGGACCATCATTGACGGCATCGCGGAGGATGACGCGCTTTCGGAAGCCATCCCCATCGGTTTTACCTTTACGCACGGCCTGGAATCTTACACACAGGTGAAAGTGTCCTCCAACGGCTGGGTCGGCCTGGGAACGGCCGCAACCGGCAGCAATCTGAACAATGAACTGGCTGCCGGGACCAGCTTTCCCTATCTTGCGCCGCTCTGGGACGACATCAGCCTGCTCGGCAGCAGCAGCCAGTACCTGACCGGCGGGACGGCGCCCAACCGAGTCTTTACGGTACAGTATGACAATGCCCACTGGAATTTCGGCTCAGACAGCCAGTTCAACTTCCAGGTCAGGATCTTCGAGGCGGGCCGGATCGAGTTTTGCTACGGGCCGTCCACTGGATTGCCCAGCTTTCCCAACGCCTCCATCGGGATCAATCTGCCCCCCGGCGGGGCCGGCAACTACTTCAGCATCACCCCGGGCACGCCGCCCACAGCATCCACCACGGCCGAAAACACCAATGTGTCACAGTTCCCCGGCAACGGTGTGATCTATGGATTCGATCCGATTGCGGCCGGACCCAATGACCTGGCCGCCCTGTCGCTCACCGGTAATTTTACGCCCAGCGCAGGCACGCCGTCTGTCTATACCGTGACAGTCCGCAACCGGGGCACCAACGCCCAGACCGCTTACACGGTTCAGCTACTAAGCGGAACGACGGTCCTGGCTTCCGCCGGCGGTCCTACTTTAGCTCCCGGAACGAACACCACGGTGAACCTTAGCTGGACCCCCGCTACAGCAGGGCCCATGACAATCTTCGGCAAGGTGGTCCTGGCAGGTGACACCAATCCCCTGAACGATGCAACCCCTGCCCTGGACATAGTCGTGCAGGCGGCCGGGACCATTGCAGTCACAATCGGCTCCGGCACTGAAACAGGCCTGATCCCGGTCAATATGTGGTGGAAGAACAGCCTCTTCGAGACCATCTACCAGGTGGATGAGATCACGGCTACGGGCCTGATCACGGGAATGTCTTTTTATAACGACTTCATCAGCAACCTGCCTCAGATGCCTACCAGGATCTGGCTCGGCCTGACCGCCCAGACTGGCCTGGGAGCGGGCTGGATCCCCTCCGGCCAGCTGATCCAGGTCTTTGACGGCCTGGTGGATTACCTCTCCGGGCAAAATGTGATCACCATACCGCTGACAACACCTTTTTACTACGCGGGCGGCAATCTGGTCATGATGGTGCAGCGGCCCATGGACACCGATTATTATGATTTCAGTGACGTATTTGCCTGCCAGACCGTGGGGACGGACCGCTCCCTGACTGCGTATTCCGATTCCGACCTGTATGATCCGGCCAATCCGCCGACCGGGCAAGGTGAGCTTTCCGGCCAATTCCCCAAGACCACTTTTTATTTTGTCCCGCCCGGGCCGACTCCCCAGTTCGGCGTCACTCCCGAAAGCAAGAACTTTGGCACGGTGCTGCTCAATCACAGCGCTTCCCAGTTGTTCAGCATATATAACGCGGGCAGCGGCTCGCTCACGGTCAGCAGCATCGTTGTGTCAGGCAGCCCGTTTTTCTCTCTGCAAAACCTGCCGGCCCTGCCCGTGACCCTGACCACGGGACAGATAGCAAACTTTTCCTGCGTTTACGCTCCCTCCACGGCCGGGCCGCATACAGGGACCATCACCCTGACCGACAACCTGACCCGCACCCAGCACCCGGTGCCCCTGAGCGGGAACTGCATGGACCCCACCATCTACAGCTCGCCCTATGTGCAGAACTTCGATGCTGTTACTATCCCTCACCTGCCTTTGGACTGGAACAAGCTGGTCTCGCAGAATGTGTTCGAAGCCGATGTGGAAACCTCGGCGGAGAATTGCCACAGCCAGCCCAACAGCCTGTTGATCACCAATGGCTGGGATGAAACGCCGAACGTGTTGGGGATAGCGCCTCCCCTGGCGCCAACTCTGAACATCAACGCCATGCGGGTCAAGTTTTGGGCCCTCGCTCAGAACGGAGGGCAGATCGAGGTCGGGGTCATTGGCGACCCGGCTGACATCATGACCTATTCCGTGGTGTTGAACGTTCCGTTGTCCGATGACTGGGCCGAATATGTGGTTTCCCTGGCTCCCTTTGCTGGCACCGGGCGTTACATTGCCTTGCGGCACGCCAATCAGAGCATGTGGCAACCTATATTCATAGATGACGTGACGATTGAAAACACGCCCGCCAATGACCTGTCAGCCTATTCCGTGGCCGGCAACCCCACTCCCACGGTCGGTTCGCCGACCAACTATACTGTCAGTGTCTTCAACTGGGGAACCAACGCGCAATCTGCTTACACGGTCAAGCTGTATGGGCAGGGGGATGTGGAATTGGCTTCCGCAGCCGGGCCTGCAGTGAATTCGGAAACCTCCGCTCAGGTGGCTTTGACCTGGACACCCGCCGCGCAGGGCCCCTATTACATCTATGGCAAGGTTTTTTTAACCGGAGACCAGAATCCTCTCAATGACCGGACGCCCAACCTGAACCTGGCCGTCCAGCCCCAGGGCACGACCGCCGTCACCATCGGCAGCGGCGATCAGACAGGCTATGTCCCGGTCAACATGTACTGGCGCAACAGCCTGTTCGAAACGATCTACCAGGCGGCGGACATCCCGGCCGGCGGAATGATCAACAGCATCGCTTTCTACAATGACTTCGTGACCAATCTGCCCCAGAAACCGACCAAGATCTGGCTGGGGGCGACCGCGCAGGATGACCTGAGCACCGGCTGGATCCCCTCCACCGACCTGACTTTGGTCTTTGACGGCCTGGTGGATTATCCCTCGGGACAAAACACAATCATCATTCCACTGACGACACCCTTCCCCTACGGAGGGACCAATCTCGTCCTGATGGCCAACCGGCCCATGGACACCACCTATTTCCACTGGCAGGATGTCTTCCAGGCACAGTATTCCACAATCAACTGCAGCAGGGAAGTGCACAGCGACGACACGAATTATGATCCGGCCAACCCTCCGGGTGAATCCAATCTCGGCACCCTTTATCCCAAAACCACTCTCTTCTTTTCGCCTGCCGGACCGAATCCCGTCTTCGGAGTAGCGCCCCTGGCCAAAAACTTCGGCACTGTTTTGATGAACCAGACCGCTGTTCAGACCTTTACCGTCTTCAACTCAGGCGGCGCTCCCCTGACGGTGAACAGCATCGTCCTCAGCGGCAGCCCCATGTTCAATCTGCAGAACGTTCCTGCCCTGCCTTTGACGCTCAATCCGGGACAGAATGCCGCCTTCCTGGCCCGCTACCAGCCCACCGCGGCAGGCAGCCACACCGCCACCATAGCCATTACCGATAACCTGACGCGGGCCAGAACTCTCCATAACGTGCCATTGTCGGGCAATTGCGTGGATCCCACCATCTACACTTCGCCCTACGCGCAGAACTTCGATGCCGTGACTCCACCGGCTCTCCCCATTGACTGGCAGAAGCTGTATTTGCCCAGTCCGGTCACCGGGTTTGTCGGAACCTCAGTCAGTGAACCTCACAGTGAACCTAACTGTGTCATGATCAACAATGCCGAAGACCAGGGGGCGTCAATTTTCCTGATCGCCCCGCCGCTGGCTCCCACCCTCAACCTGCCCGCCATGCGGGTCAAGTTTTGGGCCCGAGGTTTCAGCATGGCAACCCTGGAAGTGGGCGTGATCACGAATGTCACCGATCCCGCCACCTTCCAATTGATCCAAACTGTCGGCCTGACCGAGATCTGGGCAGAGTATGTGGTTTCCTTCCAGACCTACGCGGGCACGGGCCACCACATTGCTTTCCGGCACGGCAATACCGGGATGTGGCAAAACATCTACCTGGACGATGCCACGATCGAAAACACGCCCGCCAACGACTTGGCCGCTCTCTCCCTGACCGGAAACAGCACGCCGTCCGTGGGCATGGCCAACGGTTATACCGCCAATTTGTTCAACTGGGGCACCAATCCCCAAACCAATTATACGGTTAAGCTCTACAAGCAGGGCGGCACTGAACTTGCCTCCGTGGCCGGGCCCGCCATCAATCCGGGCCTGGCGGCGCAGGTCGCGCTTACCTGGTCACCCTCCGTGCTGGAGGAGACCTACATCTATGCCAAGGTCATCCTGGCCGGTGACG
>JAXDBS010000056.1:0-33409 GCA_034678545.1 Cloacimonadaceae bacterium (SeqCode)
AAGTCCGTATTGGGTCCGTAATGAGTCCGTAGTGCAAACAGGGGATTTAAAGGTTACATCTGGCGCGGAACAGCCTGCCCTTGCCCTGAATGGTATAACCCTCCACCTCATAAGGGATGAAAAGTGACTGCCCCCGCTTAAGGTCAAGTATCTGGCTGCAGTTGGTGATAGTGAAATCTCCCTCGTAGCAGAACACTATCTCAGGCGATCCGGAAGGCTGCAGAGACGTCACTTTGTCTTTTTTGTGCAGGATGTATGAGAGGGCAAATTCCTCGGGAGCCGTTCTGTATATTTTTTCAGTGTTCGAGAGCTTCCCGGGTTTCAAGGGTATATACGCGGAAGGGGTGAAATTGACCACTTTGAGCAATTCGCCAGAATCTACATGTTTAGGGGTCAGTCCGCCCCGCAGGACGTTATCGCTGTTGGCCATGATCTCGATCCCGGCCCCGCCCAGATAGGAATGCAATACGCCGGCGTCGAGGAAAAGGCCTTCCAGGGGTTGGAGGGTGAGGATGTTCATAAACATGGGTGAAACGAGCCCGATGTCTTCCGGATACAGCTTTGCCAATATTTTTGTCCAGTATTTCAGTTGTTTTTCCTGCTTGGAGGTTGGCTTGAACATCTCCAGTCTGGCTAAATAAGCTGAGAGCAGTTTTGTTTTGTCGGAACCGGTCAGGGAAAGCAGTTTTGCGTATAATCTTTCCAGCGATTTTTGATGGGGGTCTTCCCTGAAACTGACTGCCTCGGGAACAAGGTCTTTGGGCAGAAGAATGGCGGCCAGGCGGCTGATCTCAAAAAAGGAGCGGAAACCGCACATGGCGTGAAATTCCGTCAGGGCCACCAGGAGTTCCGGTTTATGGAATTCGTCTTTATAGTTGCGCTGGTCCGCGTCTAAAGGTATTCCGAGTTTGTTCTCGAGCGTAAAACCTGCTTTGGCCTGTTTACTGTCAGGATGCACCTGGATCGAGAGCGGTTGCTCGGCAGCTAAAACTTTTAACAGAAAAGGCAAATGCGAATTGTAAGCGCGGGCGGCGCGTGTGCCCAGAAAGTCAGCCGGATCCTCAGCTATGACGTAGTTCAGATCCGACAGGATTTTGCCGTTCCTGATACGCGAGGAAGCCTTGGGATGGGCTCCCATCCAAAGCTCGGCGCCGGGCGTGCCCTTGCTCTTTTTGTCGCCCAGCAGATCCTGGATAAAAGTCTTTGAGCCCCAGGCATAGGGCATCACCGGATTCTCCATGCGAAGTATGTTCATGTTTTCCTCAAAGCTGTTTTATGGAGTGTAATATTTTTGCCTCCCATTTTTGCGGCAAGATATTTTTTTTAAGCGGCCTTGCTCTGCACCCCGGGATTTATAAGCAGCATATTCTAGGACAGGTGATATGGATGTTACCAGATTTATGGAGAGGACCAGGATCTATCGTCAGTAATACAATACTTGGTTTTGATGCAGAATAAACTCGTTAGTTCAATTTAGTCGGCTGAAGCAGGTTTTTGGATGCAAAAGAAAGATGGTCGGGATGACTGGATTTGAACCAGCGACCACCTGAACCCCATTCAGGTACGCTAGCCGGACTGCGCTACATCCCGACCTTATGATAGGACAACAAAAATCAACCCTTTTTTTTGGCAAGCTATTTTTCTGATTGACATGATAAGCCCCTAGAGAATTGAGAATTAATAATAATATGGATTTATCGGTACAAGGCAAGGAGAGCGTAAATCATTTATTGACGTTGGAATTATGAGTTTGATCAGATTAGAGAACGCAAGCATAGAATTCTCGGGGAACTATTTGTTCCGCAACATCAGCTGCAGCCTCGAACACAACAGCCGGATCGGCCTGATCGGACCCAACGGCTGCGGCAAGACCACCCTGCTAAAACTGATGCTGCGCGAACTTGAGCCCAGCGAAGGCACGGTCAGCGGATCGAAACGCCTGCAGGTGGCCTATCTGTCGCAGGTGCCGGAATTCGAGACCGAACTTCTGGTTGAAGAATATGTCCGCTCTGCGCGCCCGGAATTGCAGGCTGCCTGGGAGGATATCATGTCCGCCTCCCGGGCCAACGATCTGAACCGTTTGCACAAGTCCGAGGAGAGCTTCCAGCAGCTGGGCGGTTACAGCTTCGACACCGAAATGAAACTTACTCTTTCCGCGCTGAAGTTTCCGCAGGAGTTATGGAATCGAAAACTCACAACTTTCAGCGGCGGAGAGCGCACCCGCCTGGCCCTGGCGAAGATCCTCCTCTCCAGGCATGATTTGCTGCTGCTGGACGAGCCCACCAACCACCTGGACATAGCCATGACCCAGTGGCTGGAAAAGTATCTGAACAATCAGCTATGTCCCTTTTTGGTGATCTCTCACGACAGAACCTTTTTAGACAAGACAGTTTCCACCATCCTGCATCTGGAGAATGGCAGCTTATCAGTGACCAAAGGTAATTACACCTCATTTCACGAAGCGCAGAAAATCCGCCTGCTGGAACATGAACGCCAATGGAAACAGCAGCAAAAGTGGCTGAAAGATACCAGGGACTTCATCGCCCGTAACATTGCAGGGCAGAAAACCGCCCAGGCCAAGGGCCGGCTGAAGATCCTCAACCGAACCCAATTACTGGATCGGCCGCGTGAAAAGAAACAGATCAAGCTGAATGTGCAATCCAAAGACCGCAGTGGCAACGACGTCTTCCGCCTGGAAAACGTTGCCTTCGGCGTCGGGGATAAACTGCTGGCCCGCAACGTTGATCTCTACTGCGGTTACAAAGACAGAATCTGCCTCCTGGGCCAAAACGGCAGCGGTAAAACCTCTTTGATAAAACTGCTGCTGGAGGAGAGTGAGCCGCGGGAGGGCCTGGTCAGGGTTGGCGCCAATCTGCAGATCGGATATTATGACCAGTACCAGAATGAACTGGATGACGGGCAGACGGTCTTTGAAACCTTGCGGCAACTGGTACCCATGGCGCCGGAAGGCTATGTCCTGGGCTGGCTGGCACGCTTTGGGTTCCGAGGCGACGATGTCCAGAAATTCGTTTCAGTCCTCAGCGGAGGCGAGAAGTCACGCCTCTGCCTGGCGCTGCTCATTCATGAAAAGCCCAATTTGCTTATCCTGGACGAGCCGACTAACCACCTCGACATCATGATGATGGACGCGCTGCTGGATGCCCTACAGGATTATGAAGGCACGATCATCTTCGTCTCGCACGACCGCTTTTTCATCCGCCAGCTCGCCACCCGCTACTGGGTCTTCCAAAAAGTGAAGCAGGGCGCAGAAATATTTCCAACCGTCAGGGAAGCGGAGCTGCCCTTTGAGGAACTGCTGGAGCTGGCCTACAGCGAACCGGAAGGGGAAAGGATGAAGTCTGAGCAGGTCAGCAACCGGGTCAAAAGAGTCAATCCCTGGGTGCTGGAGCAGCTGCAGAAGCAGATCGAGCAGCATCACCAGTCAATATTGGCGAAACAAAATGAACTGCGCGACATCCAAGGGCTGCTTTCCGTCCGCGAGACCTATGCCCGGGCCGATCGGTTCAGGGAATTGAACAAACAAGCGGCGGAGCTGGAGAATTGCATTGCCGAACTGCGCAGCACTATTGATCAACTCGAAAATCAATATCTGGAGCTGAGTTATGAGCCGTCCCGTTAAGCGCATCGGCTTCACGACCTCCCTGCCGGTGGAGGTGATCCTGGCGGCTGGACACATACCCATTGATCTGAACAATCTGTTCATCAACGGGGACCCAGGCCTGATGATCCAAACAGCAGAACACGCAGGCTTTCCGCGCAATGTCTGCTCATGGATAAAGGGCATCTACACGGTCGCCCGCGAAGCTTCGTTGGATGAGGTTATCGGTGTCACGCAGGGGGATTGTTCAAACACCCAATCTCTTTTGGCTTTGCTCAGTGATTGTGGTATCCCTGTGTTCAGCTTCGCTTTCCCCTACGAAAAAAATCGGGCTGCTTTGGACGTGGAGATAACTAAGCTCGAAGAGCACTTTGGAGTTGTCAGGGAAGAGACGCTGATGATCAAAGCCCGTCTGGACAGGATTCGCGAGAAGCTGATTCTGCTCGATGAAATGACCTGGAAAGAAAACCTCGTTAGCGGGGCTGAGAATCACTTCTGGCTGGTCAGCGCTTCAGATTTCTTCAGCGATCCCGACCTGTATGAGGACAGGCTTCAGGCCTTTTTGGATCAGGCAGTCGCCCGCCGTTCTTCTAAACCCAGGCTGCGCCTCGGTTTCTTGGGAGTGCCGCCCATAATAAGCAACTTGTATGAAGTAATATCAGACTTGGGTGGAGAGATCATCTACAACGAGGTCCAACGCCAGTTTGCCATGCTCACGCTGCGTAAGAATATAGTGGACCAATATCTGCAATACACCTATCCCTACAGCGTTTTTGACCGAATCCGTGATATCGGAACCGAATTCGATAAGCGGCAGATCGAAGCTGTTGTGAGCTATACGCAGGCTTTCTGCCACCGCCAAATAGACAACATCCTGCTCAAGAAATACCTGAACCTGCCTTTTCTGAGCCTGGAAGGCGACCAGCCGGGCGAGAGCGATCCGCGCACCCTGCTGCGCCTGGAAAGCTTCATGGAAATCCACGGCGCCAGTGATAGCGGCAGGCAAAAGCAGAAGTGTGAAGAGATAACCGAAACATGATTAAGAAAGGCACTGTGGCTGTAGGTCTCAGCGGGGGAGTCGATTCCGCCATGGCCGCCCTGATCCTGCTGGAAGAGGGGTATGATGTTACTGGGCTCACCATGTTAGCCTGGGGTGGAGATTCGTGCAGGAGTGAAAATGTAAGGAGTGGCTGTTTTGGCCCGGACAGTCTTCACAATGTAAAGATCGCCGCTAACATTTCTAACCGTCTGGGCATTCCACATCAGGTGATCAACCTGAGTACTGAATTCAGAGCTCTGGTACTTGATTACTATTGCTCAACCCATAAGCAGGGCCGCACGCCCAATCCCTGCCTGGTCTGCAATCCATTAATCAAGTTTGGCTTGCTGGCCAAAAAAGCACGTGAGCAAGGTCTGCGGTTCGATTATTTTGCCACAGGGCATTATGCCCGATCCGAGTATGGGGAGAGAAACCGCCGCTGGCAGTTGAAGTGCGCTCTGGATACGGCCAAGGACCAGTCCTATTTCCTGGCTTATCTGGATCAGGAACAACTGCGCAAGGTTATGTTTCCACTTGGCGGATTCAGCAAGCGGGACATTAGGAAGAAAGCTATCGCCTGCGGATATGCGGATCTGGCAGGACAGCCTGAAAGCCAGGATTTTTTACCGATGGGTGATCATGGCCCGCTCTTTCGGGATGGTGATTTTCAGCCTGGAGATATCGTGGATGTTAGGGGCAGGTTGTTGGGCCGGCACCGCGGATTAGTTCACTACACGATCGGCCAGCGCCGCAATCTCGGCGTTGCCGGTCAGGCAGAACCTTTCTTTGTGATAGATATTGATCTGAAAGACAACCGTCTTGTGGCGGGTCCGCAGCGTTATCTTTACGGGATCATCTGCAAGGCTGTCAATATCAACTGGGTGTCCATAGAACCGCCGGAAAGACCCTTCTGGACCAAGGCCAAGATTCGATACCAGCATGAGCCGGCTGATTGTTATGTGATGCCGATGGATGAGCATACTGCAGAAGTGAATTTCGAAAAGCCGCAGCCTTCCATAACACCCGGCCAGGGCATTGTTTTCTATGACCGGGACACTGTGTTTGGCGGCGGATTCATTGATAAGATTTGACGCGCATACAGTTTTTCCGGATTATAATATAATCAAGGATTCATATATGTTTAAAGAGATCAAAAGACCGGATCAACGGCAGATCATCCATTTGCTCGGCCTGTCAGAGCCGGAGGATATAAACAGTCTGTTCAAACAGGCTTATGAAGTAAAAAAGCAATACGTCGGCAACACGGTTTATTTCAGAGGGATCGTAGAACTCAGTAATATCTGCAAAAAGAACTGCTATTATTGCGGCATCAGGAGGGACAACCAAAACGTGGAGCGCTTCCGGCTGACTCAGGAAGAGATCATTCAATCCGCGCTTTGGGCTTATGAGCAGCATTACGGGTCAGTTGTCCTGCAGTCCGGCGAGCGCGACGACGAGGAATTTGTCCGTTTCATAGAAGAAGTGGTGAGAGCCCTGAAAGAAAGGACTTCGGGCCGCCTGGGCATCACCCTGTCTTTGGGCGAGCAGACCGAGGAAACATACAGGCGCTGGTTTGAGGCGGGAGCGCACAGGTATCTTCTCAGGATAGAGACCTCAGCACCGGAGCTTTACAAGAAACTTCATCCCGCCGATCATGACTGGGTCAGGCGCCGGGACTGCATCCGCACCCTAAAAAAGCTTGGATTCCAGACGGGGACGGGAATCATGATCGGACTGCCCTACCAGACCCTGGAAGACCTCGCGCACGATGTGCAGTTCTTCTATGACGAGGACATCGACATGATCGGCATGGGTCCCTTCATTCCGCATCAGGATACTCCTTTGGCCCATGCCCTGCCTGATTACGACGAAGCCAGACAGCTTGAGCTGGGTTTGAAAATGATCGCCGTCTGCCGCATACTGCTCATGGACGTCAATATTGCCTCCACCACTGCCTTGCAAGCGCTGAAGCCGGATGGCAGGGAGCTTGGGCTGCTGGCCGGAGCGAACATCATCATGCCCAATATCACCGATCCCAAGTACCGGGGCAATTATCAGCTCTACAACGGAAAGCCCTGCCTGGATGAAAACGCCTCCCTTTGCCGGGATTGCCTGGATAACCGGGTGCGCGGCATAGGGGAGACCATTGGCTACGACGAGTGGGGCGATTCGCCACACTTTCGGAAAAAGCCGTAAAATACAAATCGCCACAGAATTATCAGCAATCACAGGAAAGCGGAATTGTGAAATGGTGCCACAATGAAAACATTTCTTGTTCTGCACCTTATCCATTATGACCTTGTGAGGTTTTTTAGAACAGAATAATCTTTGATCCGCTCCTTTTCAGTCTTTCACCATACTTGCTTCCCCCTTCAGGTTTCGTCACTGTTTGAAGCCGGTCAATAACTTGGTCGTGTGAGGTACATCTGAGTACTTTGTGATAGGAGAAAAGGATTGCGTATAGAAATGTAATACCATTTGCTGATGCAGCGAATAAATCTAAAGCATATCGAATAGGTTAAGCCTCATATCGTGTAACTTGTAAAGGCGGGGTTGTTGCTGTGTATCCCTGGTGTCGTCGTGTCTTTGTAGTTAAAATATTAATATGTTAGCGGTAAAGTAACCTTTTTGCCATGCTGGGCTGATTCGTAGATGGCCTGGATGATCTCCAAAGATTTGCGGCCGTCCTTGCCGTCTGTGCTGGCCTCCGCGTCTCCCAGCAAAGTATGGACCACGTTATGGTAGTAGGGATTGTGGCCAAAACCATAGACAGTAGGCGGCTGGTAGTTGCTCTCCTCGACAATGCGGTCGTCGTCGTCGTAATCTTCTAATTCCCATTTTTCGATCTTATTGACAGCGACTCCGCCGATCTTGACGGTTCCGTGCTCGCCCAGAATGGTGATGGAGCCTTCCAGATTCTTCGGAAAGGTCAGCATGGTTACGTTGATAGTTGCCAAGACGCCGCTTTTGAAATGGAGGATGGCGCAGCCCGTATCCTCGGACTCGATCTTGCGGGCCAAGGTGCCGATCTCGGCTTTGACTGATTTGACATCGCCCAGCAGCCAGTACAGGGCGTCCACATAATGGCTGGCCTGATTGAGAAAAGCGCCTCCGTCCAGCGCTTTGGTGCCGCGCCAGGGAGCCTGGTCGTAATAGCTTTGCGGACGCTGCCAGAACACATTGCTCTGGGCCAGGTAGATCTTGCCGAAGCGCTGTTTGACGATTGCGTTCTTCAACAGCTGCAGGGTGGCGTTAAGGCGGTTCTGTTTCACCACAAACAGCTTGACTCCGTTCTCTTCGCAGCCGCGGATGAGGTCGTCGGCATCCTTGAGGTTGATGGCCATCGGCTTTTCGGTGATCACGTTGATCTTGTGTCGGGCGGCGGCGAGGCCTATCTCAGGATGGATGCCGCTGGGGGTGCAAATGGAAACAGCGTCCAGATGCCCAGTTTTTAACATTTCTTCATAATCGGTATAAGTCGATTTTATCCCATACTGACGGGCTGCTTCTTCTGCGCGCTCGGGTATGATATCGCAGCAACTGACGAAATCAACCTCCGAGATTTGCGACACAGCCTCAAAATGGTTTTTTGATATGCGGCCGCAACCGACCAGTCCGAAACTCAATATTTTCATGCTTTAACCTTTCTGTGCCTTGATTGTTTATGGTCAATTATAATAAACAGGATACATTCATGGCGGCAGTGCCTGGGATGTCAACAGTTTTAACGCGTAGACTGGTTCCTGGCCGTGTTCCAGATACCGGAATCATGGTCATTAAAAAAAACAAACTGGAGAAAAGCCAAGAGAGAGGCCCAACCCATGGCAGTGACGTATGAAATCAATCCGGTACCGGGCAACCTTTTTCCCTGTTTTTGCAGGATCAGTCCGGCCGCGCCCACGGCATAGAACAGGATCTGCAGCCAGAACAGCCACGTGTAAAACTCACTGCCCGCAAAGGCGCTGCCAATTAGCATCATCAGTAAAAAAAGCCAGAACAGCCAACGGACCAGCTTGTGGGAAAATAGGATGAAAGCCGTTTTGCCAAAGCGGAAAGGATTCAGCAGCCGGGCGTATTTGGCAAGGGCGATCCATTCCCCCCTGATGATCCTGGCTTTGCGTCCCAGCTCTTCGATGGCCTGTTCTGAGACATCTTCCCTGACCGTGGCCCGGGGGACATAGACAGCCTTCTTACCGGAAGCCAGAACCAGCAGAGTGCGCTCGAAATCATCCGCCGTATTGGGGCGGACCTGTCCGAACAAATCCCTGCGGATCAGGAAGAGGGAGCCGTTGGCGCAGATCACGGAATGCAGGGCGGAATCCAGCTTCTTCAGCCAGGCTTCGTATTTCCAGTAGAGCCCTTCCCCTGATTCGGAGCAGCCCGCCCTGACCAGTTTCAACTCACCGACCGCCATGCCTGCCTTGGGCTCAGACTGCAGCGCTTTCACTAAAAGCAGGACGGCGTCCGGAGCAAAGATGGAATTGGCGTCAGTCGAAAGCACGAGGTCTGTCCCGATCCCGGGTTCCGCCCGGTTATGCGCTCTCTGCTTGCCGCCGCGGGGATGCTGGATCACAAGTTCAATATTGCGGTCCGTGTATTTTTGCACGATCGAGTTGGTTTTATCAGTGGAATCGTCTGAAATCACGAGCATTTTAATTTTGTCAGGGGGATAATCCAAAGCCAGGAATGACTCTATCTTCTCCTTAATGTGCAGCTCCTCGTTGTAGGACGGACAGAGAACCGTTACTGTCGGCAACGCCTCGGTAGTTTTCTCAGCAGTATCCTGGCCGGTTTTTCCACCCCGCGTTAAGAACCATTCCAGCAAAGGATATCCCGCCAGATGATAAAGCAGCAGGCCGAAACCGGCCCAGAACAGCATCACGAAAAGCACGCAAGACCTGCTCTGGAGTCAGCCTTATCATCGGGGTCGGGCCACATCGGGAACGTATTCATAATCTGACCCAAAAGCTGAGCCTGAGCCCTTTCTGTCAATCTTTTTCAGCCTGTGCCCCGGCGATGCAATCCCTTGTCATGGCCAGCGGGACCACTCTTCTCTGTTTGCGGTTGACAGATAAGACAGGAGTAATAATATAGATTACGGTAATATGAAAAAAGTGCTGATCATCACCGACATGTTTCCGGATAAGTTCAATCCGGTCTCGGGCATTTTCGTCAGGCACCAGGTGGATGAACTGACCAAACGGTATGAAATCAGGGTGGTCGCAACTTCCTTTCCCCACCGGAGAGAGATGATCACCTCGCAATTTTCATCCTATGAAGTATCATACGTTTTTTATCCTTTGCTGGGGGGTTTCTTTCTCTCCGCTATTCCGCAGTACCGGCGTTTGGCCATCCCGATAGTCAAACAAACGGTAGAATCCTGGGGACCGGATATCATCCATGTCCACGACTGCCGCCACATTCCGGAGCTCTGGCTGCTGAGTCGCTGCCTAACCGGATACCTGGCTAAAAAATTCCTTACTGTCCATAATGTCAGGACCCATCCCGGCATGATCGCGGATTCGACATTCAAGTGGTTTTACAGGATAACACTGCCAAGCGCCTACAGCGGCTGGAATCACATTTTCACAGTCAATGACAAGCTTAAAACGACTCTGTCTGCCTATGCCGGGAACACGCCGGTTTCGGTCATCGGCAATGCCGTCAGTCCTTCCCCTCAGAGCGATAAGGACATCAGGGAAGAATACAGGATCCTGACCGCCCCTGGCTGCTTCAATATCATCTCGGCGGGAAACCTGAAAGCGGAAAAAGGATTTGACTGCCTGATCAAAGCTGTCTCGGAACTAAAGAAAAACGGCAAGTCGATCCGCCTGGTGATCGTGGGGGACGGGCCCGAAAAGGAAAACCTCAGCCGACTGATATCGAGTCTGGACCTGGGAAATGATGTGCTCCTGGCGGGGCAGATGGAGAACTCTTCACTGCGGCAGATCTACACTTTGTTCGATGCATTTGTGTTGGCCAGTTACAGCGAAACCTTCGGCATCGTATATCTGGAAGCGATGTCGGCAGGGCTGCCGGCGGTCGGCATCAGGGGCCAGGGCATTGACGGAGTTATCAGGCACGGCGAGAATGGCCTGTTGGCCAGGCCCAGGGATGTCTCGGACCTGGTCGCCCAGATCAGATTTCTCATGCTGAACAAACCGGAGGCCGGAGCAATGGCAGCGCGTGGAAAGCAGCTGGTTGATCAGGATTACCAGTTGTCCGGACTCATTGAACGGATTGCCGGGGTTTATGAACAATAAGCTCCTGATGCTGGTCAATGAATTCCCGCCCTCGGCGGAGAGCGGAGTACAGCGTCCGGTTAAATTTCTCAAGTACCTGGTCAGGAACGGTTGGGAAGTATATGTGGTTACTCCGGCCAAGGCGGTTAAGCAGGTGATCTCTGACCCCAGCCTGGAACAGGATATCCCATCCGCAGCCAAAATCTTCCGGACTCGCAGTTGGGGCATCAGCGAAGAAAAACTGCCCGGACTGAAACCCAAAATTGATAAGCAAGGTCTCGGAGATGGCGTCCGCAAACTCATCAAGCTGGTCAACGACCTGATCTTTCCCTTCGACAAGCAGATCGGCTGGGTGCCGTTCGCTGTTTGGACTGCCGTGCGGCTGATAAGGAAACACGGCATCAGCAACCTGTACATTACTGCCTTCCCGTTTTCCGCCTTTAGGGTTGGCATCACACTCAAGCGCCTGTTTGGAAAAAAACTCTTCTGGGTGGCCGACTACCGGGACGCCTGGCAGTTCGCGCCCATACTGCAGAAGCAGGTTCTGCCTTTCCGCTTCCGCCGCATATGCAAAACGGACGAGAAGGTGCTCCGGACGGCCGACCATATCGTCTTCACCTCTCCCTTTGTCCTGGACCGCTACAGGTCAAAGTATCCCTGGCTGGCAGACAAGTCGGACAGTATTACCAACGGCTATGACGAGGATGATTTCACTGGCCTGCAGCCGCAAAGTTTTAACAAATTCACCCTCGTTTACATGGGCAAGATCTATCCGGCCAAGGGCAGCCCCCTGCCATTACTGAGAGCTTTAAACAAGGCTTTGGACCTGGATCTGCAATTCCTGCACCTGGGCACCGTCGGCAAATCAGTTCTTGAGCAGATCAATCTTGAAGGGTTGAAAATCTACAATTACCTCGGCTATAAATCCCACCCGGAAGCATTGTCATACTCGGCCGGAGCTGACATCAACGTGATCATCGTCAACAACGATCCTGATTCGCAGGGAGTTATCCCCGGCAAGCTGTTCGAGCTGATCCGCATCGGCAAGCCGATCCTGGCTGTGGGGCCCCGAGCCAGCGTGGTGGAAAAGATTGTCACTGAAACTCAGGCGGGCACTTATGTTTGCAGCGATGATGAGCAACAGATTGCGCAATCGTTGAAACAACTGATGGGCGGCTTCCAGTCACGAATTGATATCAGTCAGATCGAGCAGTATTCGAGGCAGGCTTGTACGCAAAGGCTGGAACGGATCTTCACTGATCGGCGGCCCGGCTGATCAGCACCCTTACTCAATAAACAATTCCACGAACCGGTTTAGCACGGCTTCCGGACTCAGCTGGGTTAGGCACTCGCCCCGGCAGTTTCTCCGTTTATGACTGACGCAGGGCGCGCAGACCAGCTCCAGCCGGATCACGTGGTTGCGGTCCGAAAAAGGTTTGGTCTCCCTTTCGTCGCCGGGTCCGAAGATGGTCAGCGTTTTGATGTCAAAGCAGGCGGCAACGTGGCCCAGCCCGGAATCGGTGTTGATGAAATAATCCAGTTTGGAGATGGCGGCCGCCACTCTGTTCAGGGCCTGGTTGGACAGCAGCAGGGCACCCGTCTGGTGGCTGATGAAACTGGCTTCGGCCTGCTCTTCCGGCCCGCCGATCACGAGGATTTCACAGCTGATCTTCTCACGCAGCATCCGGATCAGTGAGATAAAATACTCCCCCGGCCAGCGCCTGTATTTGTTCCTCGTCAGGCAGCCGGGATGGATCCCCATCACAGTTTTACCCTTCAGGGAATTATCCTGAAAATACTTCTCAGTCCAGGCGAGGCTGTCTTTGCTTAAGTCATAGTGAGGTTCTAATCCAGAAGCCAGGCTTGCCCTTTCGGGCAGACTGACGGCCAGCTGCAGCAATCCGTAATTGCTCTCAGCCCGGGAGACACCATCTTTCAACCTGGAGTAAGAATTCAGGAAAGGAAAGCGCTTCTCCCGGTATTCTCCGATCTTGTTCTCGGCGCGCAGGAACAGCAGGAACAGCCCTGCCTTCCAGACTGTAACGCCCGAACTGAAAAGGGCTGCATCATATTTTTTCCTGCGAAGAATCAGCAAAGCCCGGACCAGCCTGACCGGATGCCACGAGCAAAACCGGATCTGTCCAGTGTAGAACGCCAGCCTGACCGGATCCGCAGCTGCCGGCTGAAAGACCAGGAAGTCAAACCTTGCCTCCGGATGATTCTTGCAGGAGGCTTCCAAGGCGGGCGTAAGCAGGATCATATCCCCCAGGCCCCAAGTGTGTATGATGAGGATATCTGTTCTAGTTTTTTGCGCTGAAATCATTTCCTGTCGGCTTTCGTTTTTTGATCAGTTCCGCAAAGCGCAACACAGAGTTTCGGCTAAGGCTGAGGATGATGATGGCGATGCCTGCCAGCTGCAGCGGAGCGATGCGTTCGCGGTGGATGAGCCAGGCCAGGGTGGCCGCCACTGCCGGCTTCAGGAAGAAATAGAGCGAAGCCCGGCCCGCCCCGATCCTGCTGACAGCCGCGAAGTACATGATATAGGCGATGCCGGTCACGAACATGCTCAGATAGAGAAGGATCAGCACATTCTTTAAGGTGGGTGAGAAGAGCACCTCTTTCCCTGCAGCCGCGGAATATGCGAATAGCGCAACAGCGCCGAAGATGAAGGTGAGGCTCAGGCTCAGGAGGTTGCCATGCCTCGCCACCAGTCGCTTGGAATAAACCGTGTAGATGGCAAAAGTCAAGGCGGCGGCCAAGCCGAACAACACGCCCGACAGCAGATCTCGCGATCCGGCCAAAAGTTCTTTTTCGCCGTAGATGATGCAAAACAGCCCCGCCAGTCCCAGCGTCAGGCCGATCAGGTGCAGGGCTGTGATCTTTTCCCGCAAAAACAGCCAGGCGAAAAAAGCCACGAACAGCGTGTTTGTGCTCACGATCACGGCGCTCAGGACGGCCTTGCCGTAATAGACCGAGAGCTGCAAAAACAGCATGCTGATACAGACGTTAAGCACGCCGGCCAGGAAGAATTTCGGACATGCCCTCAGCAGGAGCCTGTCACTGCGCAGCGCTTGTTCCCTGATCGCGATAGGCAGGATCAGCAGACCCCCGGTCAGGAAGCGCCAGGCCGTGATGCCATAAGCGGAGATGCCGCTGCCGATGCTCTTGCCCGCCACTTCGATGGTGGAAAAGAGCACGATGGCCAGGATGCTCAGCAGGTGGGGATCAAAAACGCTGTTCTTCAATTATGGGATGCGGATATTAAAAGGGAGGGACGGGCCTTGTTTAAAAAACCCGCCTTCCCCTTGTTAATGCGTCCGTTATCTCAGCAGGACCATTTTGCGGCTGGCCGTGTAGGTGCCGCCTTTGATCTTGTAGAGGTAGATGCCGGCGCTGGCGGTTCTGCCCCGGTCATCCTGCCCGTTCCAGGTCAGGCTGAGCGGCCCGGCGGTCTTGGCGCTGGCGGACAAGGTCCGGACCAGCTGGCCTTTCAGGTTATAGATTTCGATCCCGACAGCCTGCGGCGCCTTCACGTCAACAGTTATGGTGGTCATGGGCTTGAATGGATTGGGATGATTGCCCAACAGCCGGACGCTTGGGCCAGTCGCTACCTCGTCCTGGATGCTGACAGGGAGGAAATCCGCCATGGCGCGGGCTGTCACCTGGTAGGTATTGTCATACTGGGTGGTGATTAGCAGCATGTCAAAATCGCCCTGCGGGATACTCTGGCCTATGTAATCCGCTTCGTAGAAATTCGTCCTGAACATGATCTGTCCCGTTCCGTCGCCGATCGTATATTCCGTACCGGTGGCGAAGGGGGTCGATGCGTCAGTGAAGGAGGCGTTGTTTACGCGGACCAGTTCCGATTCATGGGCCTCAAAATTGGTGTTGAGTTCACTGACAGTTACCATCGCGATGGGGATGTCGTTGCCGGAGGAAACCGAAGCCGGGAAATTCTGGAAGGGCGTCAACTGGAGCGTGTTATGGTAGGTGTTCAGCGTTCCGATAATGCCCGCGACCGCGTCCCCGATCTGGTACTCGGTGGTGATGGTGCCGTAATAATCATCCACTGCGATACCGCCGGTGGCGTCCTGGAACCATTTCTGATGCCGGTTGGTATGCTGATAGGTGAGGATGGCTTCCCCCGTGACGCGGTAGATGGTTGTATTATCCGCGGTGGCGGCGCGCAATTGGGCAATGGTCGCCAGCTCGGTCACCGGAAGTTCCATGATCGTGAAATAAGCGTCCGATGTGTCCACCGCAGCTCCGTTAACAGCCCCGACCCTGACCCTGTACTGGTTGCCGGCGGGCCAGTTCGTACTCGCGATGAAGTCGTAGGAACCGGAATTTGTAGCGGAACCGTCAATGATCGAAAGGTTTTCTCCGTTCATGATCCCGATATTGACGTTGCCGTCAAAGTTGCCGCTGGTCCAGGTGATGGTGTAGGTCTGCCCGTAATACCAGGTGACCGCCGTGTTGGGATAGGTGATAAAGATGTAGGGATCAGTGGTGCCGCCCGTAAAGGTATGCATGCCCAGGTCGCTGAACGTGTTTTGCGGATACTGGGTCCACTGGTCAAAGCTGAAGCTGGTCGTGGGGCTGGCCACGTTGGCGTTGCGGACCAGAGTCATGTCCTGGCCCCAATACTCCACCTGGTCCACTATGCCCACCACGTCAATCATCACGCCGTTGCGGAAAAGGGCCACTGCGTCATTGCCGTTGTGGTTCACTGCCTGGCTGGTGGTGGCCAGGTCCACATAGGGCTCTCCGGCGAGGTTGGTGCCACCGGTGCTGGAATTGACGATCACGAACACGTCGTTGTTGGCCAGGGTTCCGGAGAGGACTAGTTCGTTGCCGAAAGCTCCGGCACCGTTGGTCTGTTTCTTCAGAGAAACCGTGGACAGGTCAACCGGTCCCCCCGTTCCGTTGAAGATCTCGATGGCTTTGTTATAGGAACTGCCCTCCACATATTCGGAGATGATCAGGTCGGTCGCCTGGGCCGAAAGGAACGCAGTGACGCTGATGAGCGCCAGTATGATCAGGCTGCGCAGTTTCATGTTTGTATCCTCCTTCAGGGAATTATCTTCAGTAAAAAATATAACACGGGGCCCGCGATAAGCAAGCTGTCAAACCGGTCCAACACGCCCCCGTGCCCGGGGATGACGTTGCTGCTGTCCTTGACACCACCCAGCCGCTTGAGCTTGGATTCGAGCAGGTCGCCCAGCTGGCCGAACACCCCGGCGCACAGCGCGAGCAAGAGCAATTGCCGCGTGCTCCAGACTGTCCTGCTCAAAACCAGAATGGCGCAGACAACAAAGGGAGCGGTCACCCCGGCGATGAATCCTTCCAGCGACTTGTTGGGGCTGACGGGAAAGATGCCCCGCTTCCGACCGAATTTCAGGCCGATGAAATAGGCCGCGCTGTCCGTGATCCAGATTAGGATAAGTAAAGCCAAAACCAGTTTCAAGTCAAGGAATTCCGCTCCCAGCCGGTAGAGCAGCCCGGGCAGAACGCCAATGTATATCCAGCCCAGGACTGTGACCAAATAAGTTTTCCAGCCGCTCAGGACAAAGGGCGCGTTGTCCTGGATGAAGGCGCGGGGCAGGATCAGCAGGACAAGGATCAAAATCTGCCAGAGGGGGGAGGAGGGCAGAAACTCCGGCCTCGCCACGCACAGGAAAATGAACAGGCTCAGCAGGATGTCAGGCAAAGAGCTGAACAACTCCCGCCCCTTCAGGATGCGTCCGTATTCCCATGTCCCGAGCGCGCTGACCAATCCCAGGAAGATCAGCAGCGGGATCCCTCCGAACCAGAAGACGCAGATCAGCAGAGGGATGCCGACCGCGGCAATGCCTATGCGGCTGGCCAGATCCTTACTCACCAGTCCCGCCGAAGCGCCGCTGCCGTCCCTGATAATCAAGCAGGGCCTTTACGAATTCCGCCTTGCCAAAGTCCGGCCAGAGCACCGGCGTGACATGGATCTCCGCGTAAGCCGCCTGCCAGACCAGGAAATTGGACAGCCTCAGCTCGCCGCTGGTGCGGATCACCAGGTCGGGGTCGGGCATATCCTTTGTATAAAGCCGTTGTGAGATGATCCCGGAATTGATTTCATCAGGCGCCAGAGCGCCGCTTTTTATCTCTTCCGCGATTTGCCTGACCGCGTCCGTGATCTCCTGCCGTCCTCCGTAGTTGAAGAGCACGTTCAGGTGCAGGCCTGTATTGTTCCAGGTTTTGCGGGTGAGGTCGTGGATTCTCTTTAGAAATTCCGGCTTCAGCTGCGCGGGGCTGCCGATCAGGCGCAGGACCACATTCTTGCGGTTGAGCTCATCGGTTTCCTTTTTCAGGTATTCGATCAGCAGGCTGAACAGCCCGGAGATCTCGTCTCGGGGGCGGCTCCAGTTCTCGGTGGAAAAGGCGTAGAGCGTGAGGTGGGGGAGATGTAGTTCCCCCGCGATCTCGACCACCTGGCGCACCGCTTTGGCTCCCGCCCTGTGGCCGTACAGCCGAGGCCTGTGCCTTTGTCGGGCCCAGCGTCCGTTGCCGTCCATGATGATGGCCACGTGCGCGGGCAGGCGGCCGGGGTCCAGCTGCTCTGTCAGGCTCCTTATCTCGTCAGTCATCATATTTTTCTTTATGCGTTATGTGTTATGCGTGACGGGTGTTGAGGCCGCGCCTGCTGCTTTCCGGAGTCCTTGATTCCAACGCATTCTTGATTGGATACGCCAGTCACAGGAATTTTGGACTTCGGGCGATGCGCGTAACACCGCAGAAGTCCGGCTTGCCCGTCACAATTATACAACTTTGCTTTTACCGTTGGCAGGCAGGACTCCTGTACCGAATGCCGCCACCCAAAGTAACTCGTAATGACCTTGTCATCCCTATTCCAACTCATATTCCTTAATACGCCCCGTTTCCACCCACCGTCGTCCTCGCGCAGGCCGGGATCCGGGTTTATCTATTCCCGCCCGTCGCTCTTTTATAGGATGGGGCTTCGCCCCCTGCCCTGTTTTCCACATGCCTGTCATGCAAGCGGTAGCCATAACTGCAGACGCCCCGGCTGCAGATCAGTCCGTCAGGACGGCACATCCCATTTGATACGTTGCCCAGTTTCGTCCTCCGGCTTTTTTTATCCTCATCTGTGCCATATCCACACCATGTACTTATCAGTTATGTCTCTTTGTGTCTTCGTGCCTTTGTGGTGAGAGACGTTAGCCGTAATTCTTTTTTCCGTGTCTTTTGTGGTCAGCCCGCTTTCAGTCTGGCGTGGGCGCGTTCCTTGAGCCAGGCGTAGATGAAGCCGTCCAGTTCGCCGTTCATCACTTTTTCGGTGTTGCCCACTTCGAAGTCGGTGCGGTGGTCTTTGACCATCTGGTAGGGTTGGAACACGTAGGAGCGGATCTGGTTGCCCCAGCCGATTTCGGTTTTGGAGTTTTCCAGTTCCTTTTTTTCCTTGTCGCGCTGTTCCTCGTAGAATTGGTAGAGGCGCGACTTGAGGATAGCCATGGCTTTTTCCCGGTTTTGGATCTGGGAGCGCTCGTTTTGGCAGGAGACCACGATATTGGTCGGCAGATGGGTGATGCGGACGGCTGAATCCGTGGTGTTGACGTGTTGTCCACCGGCTCCGCTGGAGCGGTAGGTGTCGATTTTGAGGTCTTTGGGGTCGATCTCGAGGTCTATCTCGTCCTCGATCTCGGGGTAGACGAACACGCTGGCGAAGGAGGTCTGACGCTTGCCCTGGGCGTTGAAGGGTGAGATCCGGACCAGACGGTGGATGCCGATCTCCGCCTTGAGCAGGCCATAGGCGTAGTTGCCTTTCACTTCCACGGTCACGCTTTTGAGGCCGGCCTCCTCGCCCGCAAGGCTGTCGATCATGGTGAAGCTGAAGCCGTTCTTTTCCGCCCAGCGCGAATACATGCGCAAAAGCATTTCAGCCCAATCCTGGGCTTCGGTTCCGCCGGCTCCGGCGTGGATAGAGAAGAGGGCGTCATTGTGGTCGTATTTGTCATTGAGGAGGCATTCCACTTCCATCTTGTCGGTGAAACGTTTCCAATCCTCCCAGTTGGCGAGGGCCTCGTCCAGCAGGGGAGGGTGGAAATCCTCGTCGAGGAGTGAGATGTAGGTGTCGAGTTCGCCTTTGATCGTATCGAGGCGGCGGATGCTCTCCAGGTCGTCTCTCAGCTGGCTGATCTGGCGGGTCACCTGGCGCGCCGTGTTCTGGTCGCTCCAGAAGTCGGGCGAGTGCATCATTCCTTCCAGCTCTTTCAGCTGGGCCGATTTGCCGTCCTGATCAAAGTAACCTCCGGATCTCGAAGATGGTGTCCGACAGCGCGACGGCGTCTTTTCTGAAATCAATGTATTCCACTGGCCTTTCCTTATCGTTTTTATTACATTTCACCCTGTTTTGGACGGGTGGATTTAGTCAAGAGGTTTCCTCTTCCGCAGCGGGCCCGACAAGCCGCTTGACAAAAAGCCCCGCCGCCGGATTTTTGCTTCTTTGAGGGCGGGATTAGCTCAGATGGTAGAGCATTAGCTTCCCAAGCTGAGGGTCGCGGGTTCGAGCCCCGTATCCCGCTCCACTTTTTCCCCCGCCACCGGCAAATCCGGGCTTGAACCTTACTTACAAAGTGTTGACAGGATTGCGGTGCTTGCATATGTTTGCTTTCAATGACATCAGGCTCGGCCGCAGCAAATGCCTGCGGCAGAAAAAGGATGCTGATATGAGATCACTGCTTGTATTTTTTTTCATTTATGTCCTCATCGGTCTCTTTGCCGCAGGGAGGAATGAACTGCCCGAGTTACACCTCCCGGAAAATGGCGGGGAAAGGGTTTTGCCATCTGTTGAGCTGGCAGTGGCGGGAGGTCAGCTGAACCTCGCCTGGGGGCCGGTTGCCGGGGCTGTATCATACACTGTCTATTCTTCTGACGGCCCGCAGGAACCTTTCGCCCCCGACCTCACCGGCGCTTATGCGGACACGATCTGGACAGCTCCCCTGAATGCCGAAAAGCGGTTCTACTATGTGACCTGGTCCGATTCCTTTATCTTGGTGGAGGGGGGCACATTTTACAACGGCATCGGCGACGTGACCCTGACCTCTTTTCTGATTGATACATACGAGGTGACCCAGAAGGACTATCTTGCCGTAATGGGCACGAACCCCTCCTACGGCTTCGGAGTCAGCGACGACCGGCCCGTTTACAATGTCTCCTGGTTCAACGCCGTGGAATACTGCAACCGGCTCAGCCTGCTCAACGGCCTCGCCCCCTGCTACAGCTACTTAAGTTATGGTGCTGAACCCTCGGATTGGCCGCCGGAATGGGATGACAGCTGGAGCACGCCCCCCTACAACAATCACCAGAACTTCAGCTGCGACTGGGCCGCCGGCGGTTACAGGTTGCCGACCGACATGGAATGGGAATTCGCGGCCCGGGGCGGAGTGTTGTCCCAAGGCTACGTCTACAGCGGGAGCAACACCCTCGGGGATGTCGGTTGGTACAACGGAAACGCGGGCTATCTGTCACACCCGGTGGGCTCCAAGGCAGCCAACGAACTCGGCTTCCATGACTTGAGCGGCAATGTGGGTGAGTGGACCTGGGACATCTTCGCGTCCTTGCCCGTAACCCCGCAAACCGATCCCCACGGCGCTGCAAGCGGCAATTACCGAACTTTCCGCAACGGTTACTTCAATTCCCCAGCCGCCAACTGCGCCACCACCTACCGCGCCTACACCCGGGCGTCCACTTACAGCGCGGGGACAGGCTTTCGTATCTGCCGCAGGCTGCCTGTTTAAGACCTGGGTCCCCGCCTTCGCGAGGACGACATCCCCTCTGTCCCGCGTTTACACTTCCGTCGTTTTTGCGCAGGCAGGAATGACGGGAGGTTGAAACGGGACATGGGGCTGAGCCCCACACAATAAAGGGGTGGCGGGTGGGAAAAGATAAAATCAATAACCACGAAATACTCGAAAAACACGAAAAAAGAATCTTATTTTAACGCCAAGGGCGCAGAGACGCTGAGACACAAAGAGAATGGAGAGATAAGAATTATGGAATCAAAGCCGTTGGAGAAGCAGGCTTTGCGTCCGTCCGACGAAATATATTGACAAAGAGAGCTAAACCCGGCTTGTTGCAGGAATATGCAACATATTTGATCAAAAGGAGATAACCGTATGGATAGGATGAAGCATTACCTCGAGGCCGCCAAACAGGCCGCCAAATGGCATGAAAACTACCGCAAGGAAATGCGCAAATGCAGGTTTGATACGATTGCAGTGCACGGGCTTTACTCGATGCAGGAAGCGCTGGATTACAACCAGGGCTCGATCATCGAGCCGGGCTATCTGTCAACTTCCCAGGCATACCGCGATTCCGACGAGATGGAACTGGCTTTGGGATATCAGATCCCGACCTGGTGCTACAGCCGCATCGCGAATCCGACCATGTATTACCTGGAAGGGCTGCTGGCCATGCTGGAGGAGTACCGCACGGGCGTCGAGGCATCCTGTCTCGTGACTTCGTCCGGAATGTCCGCCATCCGGACAGCCGTGGATGAATTCCTGCATCCGGACCCCCGGAACCCCAAGGCGCCGCGCAATTTCGTGGCCACTTCGCAGGTCTATGGAGGCACCTTTCAGCAGTTCTCCGTACGCAAGGACAGGGAGGATAACATCGAATGGCGCAAGATCATCAATTCCACCGACCTGAAGGAATGGGAATCCAAGATCGACGCCAACACCCGCTTCCTGTACGGCGAGATGCCCAGCAATCCGACCCTGGCTTTCTTCGATCTGGAGCAAGTTGCTGGCCTCGCGCATAAATACGGCATTCCCTTTATTGTGGATGCGACAGTCGCCACCCCCGCCCTGATGCGGCCTTTGGCTTACGGGGCGGACATCGTCATCCACTCCGTGACGAAATCTCTGCACACCTCGGGTTTCGGGATAGCCGGCGCCGTAATCGCCAGGAAGAACATCACGGCGAGGATCGACAACAAAGAGCTGAAAAAGGATTTCTGCACTTACCTGAAACTGCTCCCCGCCAGGGACAACGGACCCTGCCTCTCTGCCCAGCAATGCCTCCTGGCCATCAATGACATCCGCACCCTGCGCATGAGGATGGACATCTGCTCCCTGAATACGATGAAAGTGTCCAGATATCTGGAAAAACACAAACACGTTTCCAAGGTCAATTACCTGGGTCTGGAAAACCACCCGCTGCACAAGATCGCGAAGAAATACATGCTTCTGGTCGATTCGGAAGACGATCAGCCCAATAAAAAACCTGTCAACCGCTACGGGCACCTGATGTCGTTTGAAGTAAAAGGCGGAGCCGCCAACGCCCGCAAGGTGTTTGACGCCTTTCAACGGATCTGGCGCGCCACCGACCTGGGACGCATCAAATCCGTGGCTACTATACCCGCGATATCCACGCATTCACAGCAGGGAGAGGAAGGCCGCAAAGCCGCCGCCATCCCGGCTAATCTGATCCGCCTGAGCGTGGGCGCCGAGCATCCGGACGACGTTATCCGCGATCTGGAGCAGGCGCTTGCCGTTCTGGACGGGAAAAGGGTGAAGCAGTCCGCGCCGCAATATTCCGCGGGCGGAGCGTCATCGGCGCTGCTCAGAAAATAACCGGATCCTGCACAGCCGGATTAAGAAAGATACAATCGGGCAGGATTTAATCATCCTGCCGGGAGACTGATATGCTTTACTATTCCACGAACTTCAAGGCGCGCCGGGTGAATTTCCGGGCGGCCCTGCTGCAAGGCCTGGCCGAGGACAAGGGTCTGTACATGCCGGAATCCATCCCGATCCTGGCGCCGGAAGAGATTGCCGAACTGAAAAAGATGAGTTATCCCGAAATCGCTTTTGCGGTGGGGCGGAAATTTCTGGCTGACGAGATCCCTGATTCCGACCTCAGGCGGCTGGTCACGGATGCCTATGATTATGACGTCCCCCTGGAAAATGTCACAGCTAAGCATCATATCATGCGCCTGGACCAGGGTCCGACGGCTTCCTTCAAGGATTTCGCGGCCCGGCTTATGGGGCGTCTGATGCAATACTACCTGGCCCTGGAGAACCGCAAGCTGCTCATCCTGACCGCCACGTCCGGCGATACAGGCAGCGCCATTGCCAACGCCTTTTATGGCTTGGACAACATCAAGGTAGTGGTGCTGTTTCCGGAAAAGGAGGTCACCCCCCGCCAGCGCAAGCAGATGACGACCCTGGGCAAGAATGTCAGCGTGATCTCTATCGACGGCAAATTCGACGACTGCCAGGCTCTGGTGAAGAGAGCTTTCTCCGATCCCGACCTGGCCTACCTCGGGATGTCGTCAGCCAATTCCATCAACATCGGCCGCCTGATCCCGCAGACAATGTACTATTTCTATGCCTATGCCAAACTGTTTGAGAGTAAGGGTGAAAAAGCGGTTTTCAGCGTGCCCAGCGGCAATTTCGGAGACCTGATGGGCGGCTTGATCGCCAGGAACATGGGCTTGCCTGTTCATCGGTTTGTGGTAGCCACCAATGAGAACGACGAGTTCCCCGTTTATGTGAAAACCGGCGAGTATAAAGTGATCTCTCCCTCCCGTAATTGCATCTCCAGCGCCATGAATGTAGGCCACCCCAGCAATGTGGCGCGTCTGATCACGCTCTACGGCGGGATCATGGACGAGACTGGAAGAATCATAAAACAGCCTGACCTTGAGCGGATCCGCAGAGATATGTTTGCCATCAGCATAACCGATAAGGAAACCGAACAAACCATCCATGACACTTACATGCAATACAAAGTGCTGCTGGAACCGCATGGGGCAGTGGGTTGGGCCGGCCTGCAGAATTACTTGAAGCGGTATCCGGAAGAGCAGAAACTCCTGTGCATCTCTTTGGAAACGGCCCATCCGGCCAAATTCCCCGAGAAGATCACTGAGATATTGAATATCGACCCGCCCTTGCCGCCTTCCCTGCAGGGCCTCGATGACAAAGAGGAATTCATTATCCCCCTGCGGAATGATTATACCGATTTTTACAAACACCTGAAAGAGAAATACTGATTTATGAAGACGATCATTATTCTCGGTGACGGCATGGCGGATTATCCGGTTCCCGAACTGGGCGGCAAAACACCTTTGCAGGCCGCGATAAAACCGCATATAGACAAGCTGGCTTCTCTCGGGCGGTGCGGGATGTACAAAACAGTTCCGGACGACATGCCCCCCGGTTCGGAAGTGGCAAATCTGGCCGTGCTGGGTTATGACGTGCGCAGTGTTTATCAGGGCAGGGGCGTACTGGAAGGCGCCGCCATGGGCGTAGAACTGGCAGCGGACGATCTCGCCATGCGCTGTAATCTGATCTGCCTGGAGAATGAAAAGATCAAGAATCACTCGGCCGGGCACATCACCACGGAAGAGGGGCGTATCCTGGTCGAAGCTCTTAATGCAGCCTTTGCCGATGAGAGGATGCGCTTTTTTCCCGGGGTCAGTTATCGCCACCTGTTTGTTCTTAAGCATGGGAGTCCCGAGCTTAAACTAACTCCGCCGCACGATGTGCCCGGCACGCCTTGGGAAACTGTTTTGCCCCAAGCGAAGGGGAGAGGGGGAGAGCCAACGGCAGCCATTCTCACAGACCTGATCATCCGCTCCCGGAACGTCCTGGGATCGCATCCCGTGAACCTGGACAGGATAAAAAAAGGCAAGGATCCCGGCAACTGCATTTGGTTCTGGTCTGCCGGCAAACGTCCCCAAATGAAGACATACCGGGAACTGTTTGGGAAATCCGGAGCGGTGATCTCTGCCGTCGACCTTTTGCATGGGATCGGTGTTTACGCCGGTTTTAGGATCATCAAGGTGGAAGGTGCGACAGGGTTATACGACACAAATTACGAAGGCAAGGTCCAGGCTGCCCTGGAGGCCATCCGTGAGGTTGACCTTGTCTATCTGCACATTGAAGCTGCTGACGAAGCCGGCCACGAAGGCAACGCGCAGCTCAAGACAAAATGCATTGAAGCCCTGGATGGAAGAGTCGTCCGGCCGATCCTGGAATATGTCCGGGATCATTCTGAACCTGTCGCTGTCGCGTTTTTGCCTGACCATCCAACTCCCTGCAGCGTGCGCTCACATGTTCATGATCCGGTTCCATTCGTGATTTGGAAACCGGGTGTTGAAGCAGATGAAGTTCATCAGTATGATGAGGTGAGTTGCCAAAAGGGAGCATTCGGTCTGCTCCGGGGAGACGAGTTCATTCATCACCTCCTGCAGTGAATCTCAATCCTTGAAACAGGCCGTTTATACCGAAACTTAGCATATCCAGGACAACATACCATTACACAAAAGTGCTTTGATTCGCATTTATTCCTGTTTGAACAATTTGCTGGACAAAAAGGTATGTCCTCAGAAGTTGGTGCTCTGAACAGCCTTGAGGAGTATCCTTATGCCAGACAAAGAAAACAGAATTAATTACAAGGAACTGAAAGAAGACTATCTTCGCCTGCTCGAAGAGTCCTTTCAACAAACTGCTGAATTTAACAAGGGTGACGTGGTGGAAGGTGTGATAGCCACCATCAATGATAATTTCATTGTCATCAATCTGGGCGGAAAGTTCGACGCCTATGCCGATAGAAACGAATTTGCAGATGAGAACGGCCAGCTGAATTATAAGGCGGGTGATACTCTCAAAGGCTTCATCGTGGACCGCAACGACCAGGGATTTGTCATCGGCAAGAGCCTGACGAAGCAATTCGTGGACAAGAACGGCATCAAGGATGCCTTTGAGCGTAAGATCCCTGTTCAGGGCAAAGTTTACGGCGCCACCAAGGGCGGATTTAATGTCGATGTATTGGGCGCCCGCGCTTTTTGCCCCATGTCCCAGATTTCGCATCGGATAGCTGAAGATCCCAGCGAGTTCATAGGCAAGAACCTGGATTTTGAGATCATAGAATGCGCGGAAAACTGCCGCCGGATAGTGGTTTCACACCGCACCTTGGAAGAGCGGGTCCTGGATGATAAGAAAGCCAAGGCGATGGAACAATTAGCAGTGGAGCAGAGCGTCAAGGGCAAGGTGATGCGCCTGACCAATTTCGGCGCGTTTGTTGACTTGGGCGGTGTGGAAGGCCTCCTGCATGTTTCCGAAATCTCCTGGCACCATGTGGTCCGTCCTCAGGATGTGCTGCAGACGGGGCAGGAAATTGACGTCAAGATCCTCAAGATAGAGGGCGACAAGATCTCTCTCTCCATGAAAGCTTTGCTGGAAAATCCCTTTGCGCTGGCCATGAAAGAAATCAGGGAAGGAGACGTGGTCAACTGCCGAGTCTTGCGCCTGCATAATTTCGGCGCATTCGTCGAGCTCAAGCCTGGTGTGGAAGGCCTTATCCCAGTTTCTGAGATGTCCCGCACCCGCATGATCGGCCATCCCAAGGAAATCCTGAAGGAAGGCGATTACGTGGAGGTACAGATCCTGCGTATCGATGAAGTGAACCAAAAGATATCCCTTTCGCTGAAAGCCTTGCAGAAAGACCCATGGGACGAGATGGACGATGTGATCTCCATCGGCAAAGAAATAGCCGGGGTCGTGGAAAGCTCCACCAACTTTGGCGTTTTCGTTTCTCTGGGTGAAGGCTTCACCGGCCTGCTGCCCCGCTCACGGATGCGCAAGACCGATTCCTTCAAGCCCGGCGACGAGGTCACGTTGTCGGTTACGGCAGTGGACAAGGATCAGCACCGCATAACGCTGGATTACACTGACGCTGCCTCCAATCCCGTGGAAAGGGACGATTCCGGCCGTCGTGACGAACGCGATTTCAGAGACCGCGACCGCAAGCCACGCCGCTCACGCGACAGAAATGAGGAATGGCGGCGCTATGCCAACCAGAAACCGGCCACCGATGACAATCCCTTCAAGGATCTTTAATCAGGATAGTGATCAGGCAGGCTGACTGCTTCTGATATATATATTCGCTTATGAAAGACGGATGGTTTGGAAAGGACAAATCATCCGTTTTTGCCACAAGCCGCTCATTAACCAGACGGGTAAACGGATAACAGTTTTTAGGTGGTAAATATGGACGCAAACACCAATCAATTACTCAGGCTGCGCAGGGAAAAACTGCAGAAGATTATTGCGGCGGGGATCGATCCCTACCCGATCGCATCGCTCCGCACGCACAAAGTCGGCGAACTGCTCTCCGACAAAGAACACTGGATCAGTTCGGAACAATATGTATCAGTTTGTGGCAGGCTGGTTGCAATGCGCCGCCAGGGTAAACTTGGCTTTGGCAATATCGAGGACGACAGCGGGCGGATCCAGATCTATGTAGCTCAAAATCTGACCGGCGAGCAGAATTATGAAGTGTTCAAACTCTGTGATACCGGCGACTTTGTTCAGGTGGACGGCACTCTCTTTTTCACGCAGGCCGGCGAGTATTCGATCAAGGTCACGGGTGTGACCCTGCTCGGCAAGAATCTCAGGCCCCTCCCGGCTGTGAAGGAAAAGGTCATTGACGGGCGCACCGTCCGCTACGATGAATTTGCCGACATCGAACTGCGCTACCGCAAGCGTTATCTTGACCTGCTGCTCAATCCGGCGCACCGCCAGGTCTTTATCCAGCGCTCCCGTATCATCCGCGGCATCAGACGATTTCTGGACAGCCGCGCTTTCATCGAAGTGGAAACGCCGATCCTGCAGCCGCTCTACGGCGGTGCCAATGCACGCCCTTTCACGACGCATCACAACACGCTGGATGTTGATCTCTATCTCCGCATCGCTTTGGAGCTTTATCTGAAAAGGCTGATCGTGGGCGGCTTCGAGCGCGTTTTCGAACTGGGCAAGAACTTCCGCAACGAAGGCATGGACAAATTCCACAACCCTGAGTTTTCCATGCTGGAGTTATATCAAGCCTATACTGACCTGGAAGGCATGCGCGAGTTGACTGAAAGCTGCATCAGATACCTGGCCAAAGAGGTGATCGGCAAGGATATCTTCACATTCCAAGGCCATGAGATCGATCTCGCCGGAAACTGGAAAACGGCCTCCATGCTTGATCTGGTCAGGGAATATACGGGTTTCGACGCTTCCGCTTTTGATCTGGGGAAACTGACTGCCCTGTGCAATCAGCACAAGATCGAGATCCCGGCCGGAGCGGGACCCGGCAGGCTTGTCTCTCTCCTGTTTGAGACCTTTGTGGAAGACCAGCTGATCCAACCTACGTTCGTTACTGATTTCCCGCGTGAGATCTCACCCTTGGCCAAGGCCAAACCGGATAATCCCAATCTTACTGACCGTTTCGAATTGATCATCGCCGGCAGCGAATTTGCCAACGCTTTCAGCGAACTCAACGACCCGCTCGACCAGAGAGCCAGGTTTGAAGCTCAGGCACGGCTGAAGGAACTGGGTGACGAAGAGGCCAGCGTGGTGGACGAGGATTTTCTGGAGGCGCTGGAATACGGGATGCCGCCTTTGGGCGGGCTCGGCATTGGCATCGACCGCCTGGTCATGCTGCTGACCGAAAACAATTCCATCAAGGAAGTTATCTTATTCCCCCAGATGAAACCTGAATAAGGCGCTGTTGAGCTGGACTAATTCCGTTTTCTGCAGAGCAGCAGAGTCAGCAGGAATAGCACAAACTCAACCATTACGATCACTGCGCCCGTGGGCAGATTAAACTGCCACGAGCATAGAAATCCAAGCACTGAGGCCAGGGCTGCGATCACAATACTGACCGCTACCGCTGATTTAAGTCTTTTGGCGATCCTGAAAGCAATGGAGGCCGGCAGGATCAATTGCGCAGTCACCAGGATTATGCCTGCGATCTTGACCGCCACCACGATGTTGACCGCCAGCAGCAGCAATAATCCGTAATACACGGGTTTGGCCTTTATCCCAAAGACCTCCGAGACTGCCAGGTTGTAAGTCAGATAAAACAATTCCTTAAAGAAGACCAGGACAAACAGCAGATTGGCCAAGACCAGCGCTCCAAGCTGCCAAAGGTCAGAACGGTTCACCAGCAGAATATTGCCAAACAAATAACTGGCCAGGTCAAAGCTGTAATCCTTTTTTAGAGCGATCAGAATGATTCCCAGTGCCATGGCCACCGATAAAAATATGGTGATGACATTGGATTCCTCGGTCCGGAAAAACCTGGAGACAAAGCCGATCAGCGCTGCCACGCCCACCACGAAAAGCAATGTTGTCAGGCTAAGGTTCAGGCCCAGCAGCAGGGCCAGGGCGATCCCGGCAAAAGCGATATGGGACAGCGCCTCCCCCATGTAGGCAATTTTCTTCAGAGTGACAAAGGGAGAAAGTACCGCCAGCGCCGTACCGGTCAGCAGCGCGCCCAGCAGGGCGTGAACCAGGAAAGCATAGGAAAGCATCCTAATAATCCTTCTCGATCAATTTCAAGCCGTCCCCAAAGGTGCTGTGAATGTGCTCGGCAGTCAGCAGTTCGGTTTGGGTGTGGCAGTGCAGGGTGCGGTTCAGGCAGACCAGGAAGGTGCAGTATTTGTTCAGCATGTTGAGGTCGTGGCTGATGGTGATAATGGTCTTGCCTTTTTTATGCAGATCAGCCAAGAGGTCGAAAAAGCTTACTACGCCAGGCTTGTCTATTCCGGCTTCAGGCTCGTCCAGGATCAGGTAATGGCTGCCGGTTAGCAAAGCCCTCGCCAGAAGCGTTCTTTGCCATTCGCCACCTGAAAGGTTTCCGATCCGTTCACTGCCCAGGTGCGGGATCCCTGTTTGTTCAAGGGCTTCCCGGGCACGTTGCTTGTCTTGCCGGCTGAACCTCTGCCATGCTTTCTTGGAGGAGGCCAGGCCCATGAGCGCTACGTCAGTCACGGTGGCAGGGAACTGCCTGTCAAAACTCTCGTTTTGGGGTAGGTAACCGATGCGGTTGGACTTAAGCCAACCAGTGTTTTTCCGGCCTTCGATGAGTACTTCGCCTTCATAATCCTCGATGAGGTTCAGCAGGATTCTGATCAAGGTTGATTTGCCTGCGCCGTTGGGGCCGATCACAGCTACAAACTCATGAGGAGCAATGGTGAGGTTAATATCCTGAAGGATGGATTTCCCGTTGATGCTGTAATCTATGTTTTTAAACTCGATCATGCTGCTTCACAGTCCGGCTTTGATCAGCAGCCAGTTCTGCCAAAGGTAGTCAGCGATCGTTTTTGCCTGCAGGGTAGTGCCCAGGTCGTCATACTGCCTGATCTGCAGATTGAGTTCTTTGGCTAATGTTTCAGCCGGCTTGGGGTTCAATCCCGGTTCGATAAAGATTGTTTTGATCTGGTGTTTCCGCACTTTGTCTGCCAGTTGTTTCAGTTGTTGCGGAGCGGGGTCTTTGCCGGCGGAAGGCTGGACCGCGCCCAGGAAGAGGATATCAAAATGATCGAAGAAATACTCAAAAGCGTTGTGCAGAGTGATTACGGCCGGCTCTTTTAGACGCTCTCTCTCCGACCTGATCCTGAGGTTGACCTGTTTAAGGCTGTCGATCATGGCATTAGCCCTCGGTGCCATAAAACCGGCGTGTTTAGGGATGCGCCGGGCAAGTTCTGATTCAAGTCCGGATACTATCCTAATCAGCAGTTCCGGCGAGGTCCAGATGTGCGGGTTGGTCCCCTGGTGGGAATGACCCTCATGGTTTTCCTGCTCTGCTGTTATATTCATGTGCGTGTTAATGAGCTCTGCCATTCCGGGCAAGTCGGCGGCACAGACGTGCTTTGAACCCAGCCCAGCCAGAGTACGAGCAAGATTGGTTTCCAGTCCCAGTCCGTTGGATATGACCAGGTCAGCCTGCTGCAGCCCTGCTATATCCTGCGGACCGGGAGACCAAGTGTGGGGGGAGGCGTTTGGCGGGATCAGCGTTTTAAACGTTGCCAAAGTGTCAGTCAGTTCTCTGATGATCAGTTCATAAGGATAAATTGTAGTTATAATAAGATATTTCTCGCCCTGGTGCTGAGGCTTGCGAACACATCCCAAAAATACAACGGCTGCGAAGAGAACGATCGCGCAGGCAATTCTGAAGCTGCTCATCAGTGTTCCTTTATGAATATAATTAACAATTTACTCCTAATGTTTGTATATGCCTGATGTCAATGAAAATCGGGGTGCCATGCAGCCGAAAGGCTTTGCCAATATCCGCTGTTGCCTGCTTGCACTACTTACCCAATACGGACCCAATACGGACTTGGTCCGTATTGGGTAAGTAATGCTTCCAGGAAGGGAACGGGAAAGAACATAGCTGTAAAAGGGAATTGGGGCATTCCGGAAGCTGCGGAATTGTTGGGGAGGTTTATTTTAACAGTACAAGCTTGCGGGTCTGGGTGAGGTCTCCGGCCTTGATTTTAATCAAATAGACACCGCTGGAAACAAGTTTATTGCGATCGTCCGTTCCGCTCCAGGCATAGGAATGGAGACCTTTTTCCAATTCTGCCGCGGCCAGTTGGCAGACCTTCTGGCCTTTGAGGTTATAGACGGACAGCTCTACGTTGGACGCCGACTTGAGATGGAAGTGAATGGTTGTATTGCCGGGGAAGGGATTGGGATAATTGCCAAAAGCAGTAACAAGCGGCACGGAAGCGGATTTCAGCGTAACCGGGGGCTGCAGGAGCATATCCTTCTCCGTGTAGGCGAGGCGGATGCTTTTGGGATTATGGCCGGCTTGGGCTTGCAGCCAGTAATAGTCGTTGGGCACCGGGATATCCTGCAGTTGGTCAGGGACCTGCCAGGGAGTCCACTCGATCAGGCCGACCTCGTCGAACCAGGCCATGCCGTTTGAGTTTTTCAGGACGATGATATAGTAGGAGCAGTTCGCGGGGATGTCGATCTCTTTGGAATAGAAAGTCCAGTCGCTGTTGCCGCTGAGAGGGGTGCTCAGCAGGCTTTCCGTGGAGTACGGGTATGAGGAGTTGCGGGAAGAATAGTATTGGATATCGATGTTGGTAGAGCTTGAGGAGCGGGTCCTCATCCAGGCGTGCAGAGTGTACTTTTTCGAGTTGTCATACCATTTCATTTTATTGCGCAGGGGGACTGATTCTGAATTTCCAGAAGACGTTATTTTAATGGAGCGCAGTCCTTCATGGCAAGAAATGGTGTCGTAGATCTCGTTGCTCAGGTTAAGACTAAAAAGATCAGCGCCTTCGTTTTCCATGTTGCCCATCCAGACGCATTCCTGTCCCAGCCTGGCCTGCCAGCCGCCGCCGGGATGAATGTAATCGAGGCTGCTGATGCCGCCGTTGCGCTGGAGTTTGATCGGTTCGGTGACATAAGTGCCGGTTCCCGAAGAGGTCAGGTGCAGATGCAGCTCAGTCTGGGAAGGATAAAAGGAAATGCCTTCGGTGTCCGTGATCACCTGGGCGGTGATGTCATCCTTATTAACATAGAGGTAAGAATTCAGATCGCGGGAACGCTTGGCCAGGTAATCCAGGATATGGGTCCCCAGCTTGCCGCCGGCCCGGCGCGAGATATAGCGGTCAATGAAACAGGGCACCACGCGGAAATTGGAAAAGCCTTCCAAACCGGCGTCCGCGTAAAGAATCATTGTGGGCATGGTTTCAGGATAGTTCAGGTCAAAGACGAAATTGCCCAGGGAATGGGCGATCAGTTTGCCGTTATAGACTTCCAGCCCCTGAATGACATGGGGGTGATGGACGATCACAAGGTCAGCTCCGCTGTCCACGGCAAAGTGGCGAATGGCGATGTCCCACATGTGCGGAACGTCCGTGTAGAGGCTATAATCCTCGTCTTCCGTTTCGCCGCTGAATAACAGGGAGCGGTCATAGCCGCTGCCGGGAGCGAGGGAATACTCGCTGCCGCCGTGCATTTCCACAATCCTGAGGTCAGCCACGCCGTCCACGGCAGCCAGCTGTTCCGCCAGGTAGTACGGTGTGAACAGAGCAAAGCCTGGTTTATTGTATCCCGCGTGCAGATAGGGCTGGGCGTTGTTGTACTGGCCTGTGCGGTCACAGCTGCGCAGAAAAGCCAGGTTCAGCCCGCGGCAGTTGATGAAGGCTGGGGTGTAGGCTTCATAGGTGTCGGCTCCGGACCCGCTGAAGATAATCCCGTGTGCCGCCAAACTGTCCTGCATCTGCTGCAGCCCGGCATAACCGTAGTCCAGGACATGATTGTTGGCCAGGCTGACAATGTCGATCCCGGCATAGACCAGGCCGCTGATGTTGGCGGGATCGCCCCTGTAAACAACTGATTTGGTGGGATGGGGGGTGCCCTGGTTGGTGAGCACAACCTCCAGGTTGGCATCCGTGATGTCGGCGGCGTCACCCAGAAGATGTTTCGTGGGCTGGAAAATGGCGTTTACACCCTGCGTCGGAATGATCCCCCCGGGCGATTCATAATCCCTCGCCAGCATGATGTCGCCCACAAAATTCAGGCTGACCGGTAGGCTGGAGGCACCCCAGTCCACATTGACCGTACAGCCTGCCAGGCCCCATTTACCTTCGCTGTCGATAACTTTCAGCAACACGGAATAGGGGTGGTCATCCGTGACCGTATAGGTGTGGACGGGATTGGGTTG
>JAXDBS010000057.1:0-11485 GCA_034678545.1 Cloacimonadaceae bacterium (SeqCode)
TGGGCTTCCTCGATGTAACGGCTCTCCCGGAAGGAAGCGATTACGGACCAGATATCCGGGCGGCCCTCCAACTCGATCAGGAACCAGCGGTCAAAACCCTTTCTCGCCTCCCAGTCCCGGTTGTTCAGCCTGCGGTGGGCGCGGATGATCCTGGTTCCCTTGTATCGGGTGAAAACCTGGTCCAGATCATTGATCCCGAATCTGTTTGTTTCGGCATAAAGGCCCTGAGGCAGCCTGGCCAGGCCGTAAGCCTCGCCGGTAAGCTTGACTTTGACACGGTTGGGCGCGTATGGGGGGCGGTCGCGTTCAGCGCGCGGAAAGGCATCAGCAAAGAGTGTTCCTGTCACCAATAGCAGGAAAACCACTAATAGATTAAGCTTATTCAATTAACACCTCACAATAGGCATGCATTTTTTCAATCTGTAATTTTTTACAGGATTTACTGCCAATCAAATTATTATCTTATCTTAACTGAAAGCAATCAAATACTAACCTGTAGCGAATATCCGTTTTCCCGGCTTTCATGTCAAGAAAAAAAACGAAAACCCCACCCGCCGGCTCTGCCAGGCCAAGCCCTTAACAGCCAATAACACGGCGGGACTGTTCCCGGAGGTTAATCCCTGCCCTCCTTAAATGACACTTCTTATCCCACGCTTTTTTTGTGGTTCAGCGGCAGACTGAAACCTTGAAACGCCCTAAACCCAAATGCCCAAACTGAACAAAATAGCGAAATCAGTATGGGTGAAAGTTCCCTGCTGGGGCCGCATTGCCGGATCCCGCCGCTTCAGCCGGGCTGTGACTCATCTGAACTGGGATTTGTCTGCCTGCCGGGACAGGTTTGGAAGCACGTGGGAATAAGGCAACCTTTCAGTTAGAAGAAAATGCCCTTTTTTTCAGCTTTTTGCCGCCTCTCTCCCGCTCCGCCCCTTGAAGCATTACTTACCCAATACGGACCAAGTCCGTATTGGGTCCGTAATGGGTCCGTAGTGCAAGCAGGGGCGATGTCCAGTCCCAAAAGGAGCGGGGGACGGGAATTGACAAAAAGAATGATCACAGATGACACCATCGCAAATCTTACACATAACGCATACGCATAATCCATGACTGATGATCGGTAGCAAATCACATCAAGGAAGACACTCAAGGTACAATTATAGAACATATGTGAACTGAGGGGGCATGGGGTGCAGCCCCAAACAAAAAGGGGTGGCGGGCGGGAATAGATGAAACAGGCCGGAGCCCCGCCTGAGTAAGGACGAGGGAATGTAAGTACAGACGCCTCGTCTATACAAACTGATCCGACAGACGGGAGCGCCCGCCGTTACGGCCCGCAAGGGGTGGCAGAGGGCGCTTAAATCAGTCCAGGGTCAGGCGCTGAGCCCGGGCGGGATGGTCGGGATCGAATCTGACCAAAGTGAGGGCCCGTCCCGTGCCGGCGGCTGACAGGCAGATGGTGCGGCCGAGGTTTTCCTTCCAGACGCCGGTCAGGTCAAAGGATTCATGCACGTGGCCATGCAGGGTGACCAGGGGCTGCCTTTGCTCGATGAAACGGCGGATGGCCACGCTGCCCACATGCAGGTCGAGGGGGGCGTGGTCCACGCTGATGCCGTCCAGTGGGGCGCGGTCCAGGCCTGTCCGGTAGGGCGGTGAATGGAACAGGAAGACGGCGCGGGAGAGATCGGCCCCGGCTGCCAGTTCCAGCAGGTCTTCCCAGATGGTGCGGTGCTGGGCTTCCGTCAGGGAAAAAGGCACGGAGTGGTAACCTTCTTCGGGCGCCACGCAATTGATATCCACAAAGCGGGAGACGTCATAGCGCTCCCAGTCCTTCAGTTGAAAAGGCGTGGGCGGCACGCGGCAGTAGCCGTAAACGCTGATTCCGCCAAGGTCAAACCTTTTATCCTGGCAATAGTGCCAAAGGCCCTGCGCGCCGAATTCCTGCAGCAGGGGCTCGTCGCTTTTGGGGTCGTCATTGCCAAGGATGACAAAGACATCCGGATAGGCGGAACCAAGCGTAGCCTTCAAGGCTTGGAAGCCAGGCGCCATGATCCCGCTGATGGCATTGTCAGGGCTGTAGTGCTGCAGGGAGCCGCCGGCCAGGAGGTCGCCGCCGATGAAGACCAGCCGGGGCCGTTCCAGCTCTATCTGTTCAAACAGGCGGGCGAACTTGCCGGGATCGCCGTGCAGGTCGGTGACAAAGAAGCAGTCCACTTCAGTTCTGCAGGGCCAGGGGGCGGGCGGCGTCGGTTACGGCGTTGATCTTGGCGGCGTAGCTGGTCTTGTCTTTGATATCCCGGTCCGTGATGAAGTGGGGATCCAGCAGGCCGTCGGTGCGGTAGCCGGTGCGCAGGAAGTTGAGCTCCGCCAGGCAGCGGCTCCAGCCTCCCAGCCAGTGGGAGAGCAATTCCTGTTTGGCGGGGTCGCCGTCCGTGTGGATGAGCAGGTCGATGTCGCTGGCGGGCCCGGCGCTGGCGTTTTTGACGCTGCCGAAGACATAGACGGCCTTGACGCCGTATTTTTTGCGGTCCAGGTCGAGGGCGATGCGTTCCGCCATGCGCAAGCGCCAGCTCCAGTGCTTTTCCTCGGCCCGGATGTCATCCTCGCTGTCGGCCAGACCATGTTCGCGGGAGGTGGAATCCGTAAAATAGGCCACCGCCTCGTCCAGGTCGCCGTTCATGCGGATGGTCAGCTTTTTGCCGCCCGTGCTCTGGCTGACGTCGATGACCTTGATGATTTCCGCATAGTCCCCCGCCTCGGGCAGGATCTGGGTCAGGACGTTTCCCGCCCGGGCCAGGAAAGGTTCGTTGTAAACTACGTTCTCGTCGTCCGGATAGAGCGGCAGGTAGCGGATCCCGGCTTCCACGAGGTCCTGGAAGAAGTGGGTCCCGAACGAGACGTCGGGCGTGTAGTTGCCTTTCTTGCGGGCGATCTCGATCAGCATGGAGGAATTGTTGATGTCGGAATAGGTGACGCTGACCCCGAGCTTGATGTCGCCGCGGCTGCCCCAGCGGCCCGGGCCCAGCAGGATGAACTTGTGCTTGGGGAGGATCTTGTTGAGGCGGCCCACGAGGCGGCCGACCATTTTCATCTCCTCGACGGAGCCGATGGCCGCGTATTTTTCCGGGTCGACCAGGACCACGTGGCTGATCTCCTGGATGATGCCGTTGGAGACGTATTTTTTGGCGGTGAAGAGGATGTTCTGCTCCGGCAGGTCCTTGGGGATGGGGGCGGGGCGGTTTTCCGGGCTGGAGCTCTGGGCCCGGCACTGCAGGATGTAGAGGTCCCTGCCGTTAAAGGCGTATTCGATGTCCACGGGCACGCCCATGGCGGCTTCCAGTTCGTCCAGGATCTGCTTGAAGCGGGGCATCAGATCCGTCTTGCCGATCAGGCCGTCAAAGGTGACCACCGGCGCGTCCTTGTCGAATTCCAGGCTGATGGCGGGTTTGGAGACGATCTCCCCGTCCTGGTAAACGGAGACGATCTTTTCCACGCTAGGATACTCGGAGCCGCAGGCTGCGAACAGGTCGGAGAATTCCACCGTTTCAAAGGTGTTGGTTTTGAGGTTGATGACATCTATCTTGTGGGGCGAATAGCGCAGGATCTCGTCGTTGGAGAGGTTGACCCGCAGGTTGGGCTGGCCGGGCGAGACCAGGATGGGGAAGTCGTCGCTCACGCGGTCCACCGCCCGGGTCCCGAGGCCGGGCACGAGGCGCAGGAGGCCGTTGTTCCTCTGGATGCGGGGCGACCATCTGAACTCGTTGGTGCTGAAAGCCACGCCGGCAAAGGCGGGCAGCCAGTAATCGCCCACGCGGGTGCCGACCACTTCCTGGATGATGATCGCCATTTCCTCGTGGAAATCCAGCAGGCCGCGCTCCTTGCGGTATTCCACCGGATCGGGGCCGAAGGTGCTGGCATAGACCTCCGCGATGGCGTCCAAAAGGGCGGAAAGACGTTCCTCCTTGCTGCCCTGGTTGGCCAGGAAGAGGCTCTTGTACTTGCCGGAAAAGGCGGCCCCCACCCTGTCTTCCAGCAGGCTGGAGCTGCGCACGATGATTGGCTTGTCGCCAAACTCGTCCAGCACCAGGGCCAGGCCGCTGATGATATTGGGCGGGAATTTGGAATTCTTGAAGACCTGCACGATGTTGGGATACTCGTCCCTGATCTGCTCGATGGTCTTGTATTTCTGCTCGATCAGCTCGTTGAGCTCGTTGAAATTGAGGAACTGGTGCAAAGCGTCGGACAGCAGGTAGCGCGTCTTGGGCATCTTGACATCGTTCAGGTGCAGCTTGGAGTTTTTGATCCGGCGCAGGACGTTGTAGGCTAAAAACAGCCCGGCGCTCTTTCCACCCAGCTTGCCGTAGCTGTTGGAGGGGAAGACGATCTTGCGCACCAGGTCCACGAAGTCCTCGATATCGAGGTGGCGCTTGGAGACGTTGATGAATTCCAACTGCTCGGTGAAAAAGCGCAGGAGCAGGAGCACCACGATATTGTCGCGGGTGTGCTGGGGCAGGTCAATGCTGTCCAGGTTGAGGTTATGGAATCGGTGCAGGGCATCCTGGATGGAGTTGAGTGAAAAGGACATGTTCTCCAGGACCTGGATCAGGAAGCTGATCTTCTCGCCCTGCAGCCAGCCCTGGATCAGGGTGAAGATCTCGGCGTCCCCGATGCTGCGTTCGGCTATGTCGTAGGCTTTCTGGATGAGTCGGTCGAGGTGGCGCTTGTTTTCGCGGTGGAAGGGGCGGTTGGTCTCGAAGATGTTGTCCTCGTCCTTGCGGCTCTTGCGCTCCCCGAAGGTGGCGAGCAGGGAGCGTGCCTCCTCGATGCCCAAAGCGGACAGGTGGTTCATCATCTTGCGGGCGATGCGCTGATACTGGTCGGGGTCGCTTTTCTTGAGCAGGTTGACCACGATCCTCCAGTCCGATCTGGTGATGTTTTCCACGGGCACCGGCGGCGTGGGGGAAAGGTTTTCCCTTTGCAGGATGGCATAGCCCAGGCGCTCCACGATGATGTCCAGCAGGTGCTGCTCCTCCGGCAGGAAGGGGCTTTCGTCGCGGTCCCAGCCGGGATAGGAGATCTCGATCACACAGCTTTCATCCACGTCGTAGAGGCTGTGGGCGGTCTGCATCCAGTTGGACTCCAGGAAACCGGGCGTGGCGACAATGATGTCCCCCACGATGACCCTGACCTTGCAGAGGTCCGAGTAGTGCCAGCCTTCCCTGATCGCCTGGGCCAGGGACAGCAGGATCTCCTGGAGGGGGCTTTCCAGGTCCTTCATCACGTCAACCGCCCTGTACAGGCAGTTCAGTTCCTTGCAGCGCTCCATTAAAAGTTCATAGTCTCTCTGGGCTGTCATTTGAGAATCACTCCTTTGCCGATCCGGCCGTCCACTTTGACGTTCAGGGGCCTGGCCAGCTCCACATGGCAGACATGCTTGGTCTCCCGCACCTTGTTTTGCTGCCGCAGCCAGCCCCAGTCCACCTTGGTGCCGTCGCTGTCAAACACGCTGAAGTAAAAGACTCCGCTGCTGAATACGTTGTGGAAGAAATGGCTGCCCTGGCTGAAATCGGAATTGAGCGAGGGCAGGGTGGTCTCCAGGATGACCTTGGTGCCGTTGATCTGGCTCCAGCTTATGGGAATGCCCAGCCAGGGGTCGGAAGTGCCCCAGCGCCCGAATCCGATCAGCAGATAGGGTTTGCCCTGGTTCAGCAGGCTGTCGTTCAGAACGTCTATTTCCCCGGCGATCTCCCGGGAGCGTGAGATGTCAAAATCCTCCGGCTTGACGAACACGATGTCCCTGATCTCGTCCGATTCGCCGTTGCCCAAGGCCCGGTCCGGCTGCACCAGCATCCGGGCGGGGTCGATGTGTGCTTCGTCCAGGTCCACGGTCCCGGAAGCGACGGCCAGGGGCCTCACCTGCAGAAAGCCGAAGTGGGGCTGGTTATCCGCAGCCGCTCCGGACAGGTAGGCGGGGGCGTCTCCGCCCGGCAGGCGCAGGGCGAATTCGATTTCGACCTTCTCGCCCATGCTTTCCTCCGCCCGGCGCAGGATCCTTTTCACCAGCTCGTTGAGCGGCAGGGCACCGTATTGCAGGATGGGGCCGAAATTGACCAGCCGCGGGCCGGGCACCGACAGGCCTGGCACGATGGCGTCGTTGGCGTCCACCGTGGACACGATGTCTTTCAGGATGCCCGCCTTCTCGCCTTCCTGAAGGTCAAGGTGGGACAGATACTCCGTTTCCGTGGTGGGGTCGTATTCCAGGATCTGGCCCATGTTGATCGCCCAGAACTTGGTCTGCGTGTTGTCCAGCATGTCCCTGATGCTGTTGTAGGGCGGGGGCGAAGCTGGAAAACGCGGGCTGTAGCTCCAGGACTTGCCGCCGTCCACGATGGTCTTGCCCAGGCCGAAGGCGAGCTGGACCACCCCGTCCTCCGGCTTGGCGTTGCCGGTCGGGTAGAAATTCAGGCTGCGGATCACGCCCGCGATGGTGGGATAAAAGTAATCCCCGTGCCGGTTGCCGACCACCTCCTGAATGATGACGGCCATTTTTTCCGTCCGGATGTCCTTCCGGATCGCCTTGAAATACTGTTTCGCCTTGTGAAAGAACTGGGTGGAATAGACAAACTTGATAGCCTCGCAAAGCTGGTTGAAGCGGGTGGTGGTGTCGTTGCTGCGGTTGGGCACCATCTTGGATTCATAGACCCCGGCAAAGGGCTCGTGCAGGCTGTCCTCCAGCAGGGCGGAAGAACGCACGGCCAGCGGTTTGCGGATGGAGGTGACCAGGTTCATGAGGTCTCCCACGATCTCCACAGGCAGGCTGCCTTTCTGGAACTGCAAAGCTATGTAGGAATCGTCCGTGGAACCCAGCGCCGCCTCATACAGGTTGTTGTTCTGCATGAAGCTGTCAAAGATATCGGTGCGCAGCACCACCAGCTTCGGGATGTCAACCCTGATGCCCTCGTACTGCCCGTCCGCAAATTCCTGCTCCAGCATCTCCTTCATCAGGGCCAGGCCTTTGGCTTTGCCGCCCAGGCCGCCCGTACCGATAAAGGAAAATCCTTGCATGGGCGCAAACTCGCGCCGCTGAAACTCCGCAAACTCCATCCTGCCTCCCCCTGCTTAGTGCTTTGGCAAACTCCCCCAAAAAAACGGGGAGGATGAAAACGACAACTCCCCCCCGCCCATTATCTGATTTAGATCCAGCCCCTCAGCTTGCAGGCCTGGACCACGCGTTGGATCGCGATCACGTAGGCTGCGTCGCGCATGAAGAGTTTCTTCTGTTTGGCCAGGGCGTACACCTCGTGGAAGGCGGTGGACATCTTGACGTCCAGCTTGGCCAGGACCTCGTCCTTTTCCCAGAAATAGTTCATGTTGCACTGCACCTGCTCGAAATAGCTGCAAGTGACGCCGCCGGCGTTGGCCAGGAAATCCGGGATGACAAAGATGTTATGCTCGGTCAGGTAGGCGTCCGCTTCAGGGGTGGTGGGCCCGTTGGCGCCTTCGGCAATGACTTTGACCCTGGGCTTGATCCGGGATACGTTGTCCTTGGTGATCTGGTGTTCCAGGGCGCAGGGCAGCAGAATGTCCACGTCCTCGTCGATCCACTGGTCGCCGGGCAGGACTTCGTAGCCGAGTTTCTTGGCCTTGTCCTTGTCAATGCCGCCGAACTTGTCTGTGATGCCCATGAGTTCGTCGATGTTGATGCCGCCGGTTTTGCGGAAATAGTAGGAAGTCTGGTCGGCCTGGTCCCAGCAGGAGACGCCGATCACGGTGCCCTTCAGCATGTTGTAGAGCCGGATGGCGTACTGGGCCACGTTGCCGAATCCCTGCACGGCCGCGGTGGTCTTGTCAACCGGGATGCCCAGTTCCTTGAGCGCTTCCCGCAGGGTGAAGACCACGCCGTAGCCGGTGGCTTCCGTCCGGCCCAGAGAGCCGCCCTGGCCCACGGGCTTGCCGGTGATGAAACCGGGGAATTTGGCGCCGTGGATGGTCTCGTATTCGTCCAGCATCCAAAGCATGTGCTGGCCGCTGGTCATGACGTCCGGGGCGGGAACGTCGCGCAGGGGACCCATGTCATTGGCCAGTTGGCGCACCCAGCCGCGGCAGATGGCTTCCTGCTCACGCATGGAAAGGTTGTGCGGGTCGCAGATCACGCCGCCCTTGCCGCCGCCCAGCGGGATATCGACCACGGAGCATTTCCAGGTCATCCAGGTGGCCAGCGCCTTCACCGTGTCGATCGTTTCCATCGGGTGGAAGCGGATGCCGCCCTTGGCGGGGCCGCGGGAGTCGTTGTGCTGCACGCGGTAGCCGTGGAAGACCTTGTACGTGCCGTCGTCCATGCGGACGGGTATGCTGACGTGATACTCGCGCATCGGGTTGCGCAGGAGCTCGCGCGTCGCTTCGTCCAGTTCCAGGATGTCTGCCACCTTGTCAAACTGCTCCTGGGCCATTTTGAATGCGTTGTAGTTGGTTGCCATTGTGTTCACCTCTATCTTTTTTTGTTGTTTGTGCGCTTTGTTTTATTTGAAATTCCATTTTATCCGAAAGCGGATAAATTGCAACAGATTTCTTCGCCGGTTGCTTTTCTATTTGCCCGTGAGCTTGGCCCAGCTGTCCTTCAGTGTGACGATGCGGTTGAACACAGGCCTCTCCGGAGCGGAATCAGGATCTGTGCAGAAGTAGCCCAGCCGCAGGAACTGGTACCTATCCCCCGGGTTGGTTGCTGCCAGGCCGGGTTCGCCGTAGCCGGAAACCGTGACCAGCGAGTTCGGGTTCAGGTAATCCAGCCACGTCTTGCCTTCCTCCGCGTCCATGGGGTCGGGCTTGGTGAAGAGCTGTTCGTAAAGGCGCGCCTCCACGGGAATGTTATGCGCCGCGTCAACCCAGTGCAGGGTGCCCTTCACCTTCCTGTCGTCAGGCGTCCAGCCGCCTTTGGAAGCGGGATCGTAGGTGCAAACGAGTTCAGTGACCTTACCGGAAGCATCTTTCACCACATCCTTGCAGGTGATGTAATAGGCGTGCTTGAGGCGCACTTCCACACCCGGCGCCAGGCGGTGCCACTTGGGCGGAGGGGTTTCCCGGAAATCGTCCCTTTCTATGTATATCACTTTGGAAAATGGTATCTTCCTGCTGCCAGCCTCAGGATGTTCCGGATTGTTCACTGCTTCGATCTCCTCGGTCTGGCCGTCAGGATAATTCTCGATGGTCACCTTGAGCGGATCCAGCACAACCATCACCCGGTCGGCGCGCAGGTTCAGGTCGTTGCGCAGGCAGAACTGCAGCAGCTCAAAATCCACTATGCTGCTGGCTTTCGCCACGCCGATGCGGTCGGAAAAGTCGCGGATGGCTTCCGGAGTGAATCCTCTGCGCCGCATTCCGGCCAGGGAGGGCATGCGCGGGTCGTCAAAGCTTTTCACGTAGCCTTCGTTGACCAGTTTGAGCATCAGCCGCTTGCTCATCACCGTATAGGTGAGGTTGAGCCGCGCAAACTCGATTTGGCGGGGGTGGCAGGGCACCGGCAGCTGGTCCAAAAACCAATCGTAGAGTGGCCTGTGGTCCTCGAACTCGAGGGTGCAGATGCTGTGCGTGATGCCTTCGATGGCATCCGAGATGCAGTGCGTGTAATCATACATGGGATAGATGCACCACTTGTCGCCGGTGCGGTGGTGATGGGCAAACTTGATCCTGTAGATCACAGGGTCGCGCATGTTGACGTTGCCGCTGGCCATGTCTATTTTGGCGCGCAGGGTCTTTTCGCCTTCCTTGAATTCGCCCGCCTTCATCCTTCTGAACAGGTCCAGGTTCTCTTCCACGCTCCGGTTCCGGTATGGGCTTTCAATGCCTGGTTCCTTCAGGGTTCCGCGCGTTCTGTTCAGCTCTTCCGGAGACAGGTCGCAGACATAGGCCTTGCCGTCCCTGATCAGAATCTCGGCGTAGTCATACAGTTGGTCATAGTAGTCCGAAGCGTAAAAAAGCTTGTCCTTCCAGTCAAAGCCCAGCCAGCGGATGTCTTCCTTGATGCCTTCCACGAATTCTATGTCTTCAGTCACGGGATTGGTGTCGTCGAACCGCAGGTGGCAGATGCCGCCGTAATCCCGCGCCAGGCCGAAGTTCAGGCAGATGGACTTGCTGTGCCCGATATGCAGATAGGCGTTCGGCTCCGGCGGAAAGCGCGTAACGATCCTGGTGTGCTTGCCGGTCCGCAGGTCCTCGTCAATGATGAAGCGGATGAAGTTGGAGACTTCGGTCCTGGTTTCAGCCGGAGCTGTTTCCCCTGTCCCTTTCTTGTTTTCCATACTGTATTTTCCCTTTTGCTTGCGTCGCTGTAAATGCCAATTTGTGGTTGGGGCCAGAACGTCAAGCAGATTCATCTGGTTTTGCCCTCCCGGAAGCACAAATCCGAGACCAGCTATAAATCACCCCCGGATAACCGAAGTTTTGGCCTGATCTGTGGGTTAGCTGAAGCTCATCAGTTAATGATGCTCCAAGGGCGGATAAACAACGCAGATACATACTCTCAGGCCAAAGTATGGGAGAATCCGGCCTGCCAACCCCTGGTGTGGCAGGACCAGGAAAAAGCACGAACAGGTCATAATCAACTTGACAGGATATGGAACTGCAAAATATGCTATTTGCCAAAATTCTCGCAGACAGCTCTGTTATGCTGTCTGGAAGGGAGCATCAATGAAAAGATTTGCTCTGCCCTTTTTCTTATTGCTGATCCATACGGCCCTGTCGGCCCAGCCTGCCGGCTACACTGGCCGGGATGCCAACCCCACCTCCCGCACCACCAATGTCTGGACCGGAGCCACCAGCACCGCCTGGGGAATTGCCACCAACTGGAGCCTGGGGCATGTACCCCAGACCGCAGAAGACGTCGGTATCCCCTCTTCCCTGAGCAACTATCCCATCATCGGCACCGGCTCACGCTCCTGCAACGGGCTGGGCATCGCTTCCGGGGCCAGCCTGACCATCGCCGCCGGAGGCTTAACCATTGCCACCGACTGCATAGTCCAGGGATCCCTCACCCTGAACAACGCCGCCTCTGTCCTGACCGTGAACGGCAACCTCAGCTTTGATACCAACTCCTCGGCAGCGGCCACGGCTGCCGCCAACCTCTACATCCAGGGCAGCCTGAATTGCGAGAGCCTGAGCACAATTGACTTTGCCAGCGCGAACCTGACCTTCCAGGGCAGCGGCACTTCCTACATACTGACGGACTCCCCGGTCACCGTGGCCAACCTCGTTATTAACAAGACGGCCGGACAGGCAGCCACCTTTGACGCCACCTCCAACTCCACCCTCACCATCAACGGCAACCTTACTGTCAACGGCGGCAGCACCCTGAACCATCCGGACTCCGGAACGACCTACCTGAAAGGGAACTTAACCGTGGCTTCCGGCGGGGCCTGCCACTTCACGGCGGGCACCTTGAGCTTGGAGGGCAGCTCTGCCACTGACCTGACCTTCACGGACGCCGGCTCCTACCTGA
>JAXDBS010000058.1:0-5659 GCA_034678545.1 Cloacimonadaceae bacterium (SeqCode)
ATCCTGGACAGCTACGGCAACCTGCGCAGCAGCATTGATGGCTACAAGTCCGGAGGCCCGGAGAGTTACATCCAGAACTACCTGCCTTATTGATCCCCGAAAGGAACGCCGGCTTCAGCCGGCAGGCGCACCGGATCGATCCGGCTTTTCATCACGCGGGACCGCATTGTATGCCAGCCTCAAAACCGTTTGAAAACGTTGCTCCTCCAGCCTGAAAGGTGTGCTCCCCCTCCCTTCGCCCTTAATAGCATTACTTACCCAATACGGATGAAGTCCGTAATGGGTCCGTAATGGGTCCGTAGTGCAAGCAGGGGACCGGGGGGCGAAAAAAGGGGCGGGGAAAAATGCAGTTGACTGATTTTTGCCGCTCAGGCTTTGGTTTTGCATACTGCCGGGATACGCGGACGAAAGATCAGCGGGGAAGCGGAAAGGGAACCGGCACACAAAGGCGCAAAGATGAAAGAAGGATACATACAGAAGAACGACTACAAGAGCATATTCTTTACTGACAAGGACACGCAGGGGAAACACGACCTGAAGTCGCTGTTCCTCAGCCACCTGGAATATTCGCTCATCAAGGACACGACCACCGTCAAGGACTGGGACGTGTATTACGCGCTGTCCCTGTCCCTGCGCGACCGCCTGATCGAGCGCTGGCTGCGCACCCAGTATGAGTACCGCAAACGCAACGTGAAAAAGGTGCACTACCTCTCGATGGAATTTTTGGTGGGGCGGCTGCTGGAGAACGCGCTGATCAACCTCGACCTGCGCGACGACGTGTATGACATGCTGCGCGAGATGAATTACGATCTGGAGGAGATCGAGGACCTGGAGCCGGACATGGGCCTGGGCAACGGCGGCCTGGGCCGCCTGGCGGCCTGCTTCCTGGACTCGCTGGCCACGCAGGAATACCCCGCCTTCGGTTACGGCATCCGCTACGAATTCGGCATTTTCAAACAGCAGATCAAACAGGGCTACCAGGTCGAGGAACCCGACCACTGGCTGAAGAACGGCTGCCCCTGGGAGATCCACAGGCCGGACATCACTTACCGGGTGCGCTTCGGCGGCAAGGTGATCACGGAGGAGCAGAAGGACGGACGCCACACCCACCGCTGGGTGGACACGGAGGACGTGATGGCGGTGGCGTGGGACATCCCGATCCCGGGCTTCCGCACCAATACAGTGAACAACCTGCGCCTCTGGCAGGCGACGGCGACGGACGAATTTGACTTCGATTATTTCAACAGCGGCGACTACGTCAAAGCGGTGGAGCGCAAGGACAAGAGCGAAAACATCTCCAAGGTCCTGTACCCCAATGACAACCAGCACCTGGGCAAGATCCTGCGCCTGAAGCAGGAATACTTCTTCGTTTCCGCCACCCTGCAGAACATCTTCGCCGACTGGAAACTGGACAACGACAACTATAAGGACTTCCCGGAAAAGAACGCCATCCAGCTCAACGACACGCATCCCGCCATCGCCATCCCGGAACTGATGCGTATCATGATCGACGAGAAAAAGCTGAGCTTCGAAGCGGCCTGGGAAATCACGCAGCGCACCTTTGCCTTCACCAATCACACCATCCTGCCGGAAGCGCAGGAACGCTGGTCGGTGGGCATCTTTGAGGAACTGCTCCCGCGCCACCTGATGCTGATCTACCAGATCAACAACCTGCTGCTGGGGGAAGTGACGAGGCGCTATCCGGGCGACCTGAACAAGATGCGGACCATGTCCGTGATCGAGGAGGGGACGGAGAAAAACATCCGCATGGCCCAGCTCAGCATCGCGGGCAGCCACACCGTCAACGGCGTGGCGGAACTGCATACGCGCATCCTGAAGGAGAACATCTTTCCGGATTTTTATGAGATGTACCCGGAGAAATTCCAGAACAAGACGAACGGGATCACGCAGCGGCTCTGGCTGCGCGAATGCAATCCCCTGCTGGCCAGCCTGATCACCGAGCACATCGGCGACGACTGGATCACGGACCTGGGCAAGATCAGGGGGCTGGAAAAATATCTGGACGACGAGGCCTTCATCGCCAGCTTCGCGGAGATCAAGTGGATGAACAAGAAGGAGCTCTCACGCCATGCCTACAAGGCGACGGGCGTGCGGACGAACCCCTCCTCCCTGTTCGACATCCACGTCAAACGCATGCACGAATACAAGCGGCAGCTGCTCAACGTGCTGCAGGTGATCGCGCGCTACAACAGGATCAAGGACAACCCGGAAGGCGACTTCGTGCCGCGCACCGCCATCTTCGCCGGCAAGGCGGCGCCGGGTTATTTCCTGGCCAAGCGCATCATCAAGCTGATCGGCAACATCAGCGAGACCATCAACAAGGACCCGGACGTCCGGGACCGGCTCAAGGTGGTCTTTCTGCCCAACTACTCCGTCTCGCTGGCGCAAAGGATCATGCCGGCGGCCGACCTTTCCGAGCAGATCTCCACGGCTGGTTATGAAGCCTCCGGAACGGGCAACATGAAGTTCGCGCTCAACGGTGCCCTCACCATCGGCACCCTGGACGGCGCCAACGTGGAAATGGCGGAGGAGATAGGGGCGGAAAACATGTTCATCTTCGGGCTGAAGTCGGAGGAAGTCGCGGCGCTGAAGCGGGAGCACTACAATCCGTGCGATTACTATAATGCCGATCAGGAACTGAAGCGGGTGCTGGACATGATCCGCGCCGGACGCTTCAGCCAGAGCGAACCGGGGGTCTTCGATCCCATTGTCAGCTCGCTGCTGGAGGAGGGAGACACCTTTTGCCTGCTGGCGGATTTCCGCAGCTACATGGATACCCAGGACAGGGTGGACGAGCTTTACCGCAAGCCCTCCGAATGGACGAAAAGGGCGATCCTGAACGTGGCGCGCATGGGCAAATTCTCCTCGGACCGCGCCATCTTCCAATACGCGGAGGAGATCTGGAAGATCAGGCCGGTCCACATCGAATTGGCCAACGGGCAATAAGGCCTGCGAAAGATGATTGCACCAGGTGGCGCAGCATTCCAATGCTACGCAGAGTACATATGTTTGATTGATTACAATGAATACAATCTTGCAAAAGAATACACAATACTGATATCGTCCCGGAAACCTGCGCTACGAATGGGGATATGAATAACAAGAAAGCATATTTGTTTTATCTGCTGCTGATAGCTTGGATCGGAGCCGTGTATTCTGACGTGGTCATCAATGAAATCATGTATGACCCGATCGGGGATGACACGGGCCATGAATGGGTGGAGCTATACAACGCCGGCCAACAGGACGTGAACCTTGAGGGAGCGAGGCTGATGGCAGGCGGGGCCTCCTTTGCCACCAAATTCACCTTTCCCTATTTTATCTTGAGAGCCGGCCGGTTCGTTCTGGTGGGGGAGGCCCAGATCGCCCAGGCGCAGTTCACGGCCCAGCTTGCCCTGCAGAACGGCGGAGGCGCCACGGACGGCGTGCGCTTCGTGTCTGCCGACAATTCCTATACCGACACAGTGCTGTACGACAGCCCTAATGCGAACGGGCTGACCGACGACTCCGGCAATGCCGGCACCTCCTTCGCGGCTGACGTGGAGCCGGGCTGCTCGCTGGCGCGGATCGCGGACGGATTTGACACTGACGCCTGCGAAGCGGACTTCCGCTCCGAGCCTGATCCCACGCCGGGACTGCCGAATCACTTCCAGATCGACTATGGGCTGGAGAACACAGCAGTGACGGAAGCAGACGGAATTTTCACTCTTGATACCGATATTGTCAATGCCTCCGTGGAAGCTGCGGACACGCTTACCATCCGGCTGGAAGTCCGGCTCAACAATGTGCTTCTGCAGAGCTTTGACATTCAGCCGATCCCGCCCTCAGGCGCTCAGCACTTCTTTACGCCGCTGGCGATAACGCCGCAATCCGCAGGGCTCCTTGCCATAGAACTTGTGCTGTTTGAAGATGTAAATCCATTGAATAATACTTGGACAATGCAGCTGGGGGAAGCGGCACAATCCGGCCTGTGCCTCAACGAGATCCTCTATGATCCGGACCTCGGCAACCAGGAATGGGTGGAACTCTACGTTCCGCCGCAGTCCGCTTTCCAGATGGAACTCACTCTGGCGGATGTGGCGGACAACTCGGTCAGCTTTTCGCTGCCGGCTCTGTGCCCGTCTTATCTTGTCCTCTGCCGCAACCAGGCCGGCCTGCTGACCAGGTATCCGGACTGTCCGCCGGAAGCGGTGCTGCAGCTGGCTTCCCTGCCCTTGATGAACAACGAAGGGGACGCTCTCGTCCTCAAGGACGGCAACGGGACCGTGATCGATTCCATGGCCTACAGCGGGGCCGCCAGCCACAAGGACATCTCTTTGGAAAGGCAGGTCAGCGCGGACAGCGTGGTGAGCTGGCATTACTGCTATGCCGAAGCGGGCGGCACGCCGGGACAGGCCAACAGCGAACCGCCGCCGGCTTCAGCGCTGGAGGAGGGCAAGGTCGAGGTGGTGGGCAGCCCGTTCAATCCTGCGTCCGGGGAAAGGATGAAGCTGCAGTACAACTTCCGGGATGCCGCCAACCGGATCAGTTGCGCGGTGTATGACCTCAGGGGCGTCAAACGTTTCACAATAGCCTCGGGACTGAGCATCGGCAAGACTGGTGAGCTGGTCTGGAACGGCTGCGGCTGGGGCGGCAGGCCTTTGCCGCGGGGGATCTATGTCCTCAAGGTGGAGGCTCAAAACAGCGGGGGCAGTTACTTCCTGAACAAACAGCTGACGGTTGTGCTTGCCACAAAGTAGCCTCTGAGATAACATGCGTTTGTCTTATCCGAACTGATTTGCTTGGGAGAAGGTCCGATGCTTGGAAACGCTCTTTCATATACGACGGTGGGGATCGACGCCAGCCCGATCTCAATTGAGTGTGACACCACCAATGGCCTGTGGATGGTCATCATGGTGGGGCTGCCATCCGCCTCAGTCAAGGAAAGCAGCCACCGGGTCATGGCCGCCATCAAGAATTCCGGCTGGGACATTCCCACCCGTAAATATACCATCAACCTCGCCCCTGCCGACCTCAAAAAGGAAAGCGCCGCCCTCGACCTGCCTATTGCCCTCGCCATCCTGCAAGCGCTTAAGCAGCTCCCGCAGCTGACCATGCAGAAGATCGGCATCATCGGGGAACTCTCCCTGGACGGCAATGTCCGGCCCGTCAAAGGGGTGCTGCCGATCGCCATCGAAGCTAAAAAAGACAGCCTGGACGCGCTGATAGTGCCCTATGAGAATGCCGAGGAAGCCGCCATCATAGAAGGCTTGAACGTGATCCCGGTCACATCATTGAGAGAGACTGCCAACTACCTGACCGGCAAAGCCGTGATCCCGCCCAAGACAGTGGACCGGGACAGCATCTTTGCCGTGCTGAACGAATCGCCGGTGGACATGGCGGACGTGAAGGGGCAGTTCCAGGTCAAGCGGGCTCTGGAAGTGGCAGCCGCCGGCGGGCACAACATCCTGATGATCGGGCCTCCCGGCAGCGGCAAGACCATGCTGGCCAGGCGCGTTCCCACCATTTTGCCGGAACTCACTCTGGAAGAGGCTTTGGAAGCAACTAAGATCCACTCCGTTTCCGGCTACTCGTCCAGCTTCGTAAATGGCATCCTGACCTCTCGTCCGTTTAGAGCCCCTCACCACACGATCTCTGA
>JAXDBS010000059.1:0-55155 GCA_034678545.1 Cloacimonadaceae bacterium (SeqCode)
CGAACTGTATGACGGTGTATACCTGAACGAATTCACGCTCCTTAGGATAGAGGTTCTGTTGGTTGTCTATTTCCCCAAGAATATTTTCAAAGGCAAGAACGACCGCACCCATTACCTGGACATCATCACTTTTGAGAACGAGGATAAGCAGATCCTCTGGGAACTGCAGATCAAGGACGCCTACCGCACCTGGCGCAAGGAAAACCGCAAGGTCCTGATTTATGAGGACCGGGTCCCCGAATCCGAGCAGGAAGAGGACAGGCCGAGACGCCAGCACAGCGAATATTCCCGCGAACCCCGCACCCGAAAACCGCTCACCCGAAACCCGCTCACCCGAAAACCCCGATCCGACCAATAATCACAAAAAGATAAACGGAGGTTGGTCATGATTACCGATCTAAGCCAAATCCTTGCCACAAATATCAGGAGCATGAAGCGCAGCGCCATCCGCGAACTCCTGAAGCTGATTGAAAACCCCAACATCATTTCTTTCGCGGGAGGCCTGCCTTCGCCGGCTTCCTTCCCGATCACCGAACTAAAGGAAATCATTTCCGAAGTGATGGACAAGGAAGCCCACATTGCTTTGCAGTACGGCTCTACCGAAGGAGACAACCTACTGCGGACCATGATGGTCAACCGCTACCGCAAGCAGGGCGTGGACGTCTCCCTGGAAAATGTCATCATCACGACCGCTTCCCAGCAGGGCCTGGACCTAATCTCCAAGATCTTCATCGACCGCGGGGATTACCTGATCGTGGGTCTGCCCTCCTACCTGGGCGGTCTTAGCGCCTTCAACAGTTACGGGGCCAATCTGATCGGCATCCCCATGAACAAGGAAGGCGAAGATCCCAACATCATGGAAGACAAGTTGAAGGAACTGCAGGCCATGGGCAAAAAACCCAAATTCATTTATCTCATTCCCGATTTCCAGAATCCCGCCGGCATCACCATGACCGAAAAGCGGAGGCTGGAGATAATTGCCCTGGCCCACAAATACGATGTCCTCATCCTGGAGGACAGCCCCTACCGCGAACTGCGCTACGAAGGCACGCCCCAGAAGACCATCTACGAACTGGATGGCACCGGCCAGGTAGTGCTGCTGGGCACCTTCTCCAAGATCTTCTGCCCCGGCTACCGCATCGGCTGGGTGATCGGCCATCCCGACATTCTGGATAAAATGGTCGTGGCCAAGCAAGCCACCGACCTTTGCACGCCGGCCTTCACCCAGAGGATCGTGGCCCGCTACATGGAAAAGGGATTACTGGACAAAAAGATCAATGAAATTATCGCCATGTACAGCGAGAAGCAGAAGAATATGCTGAAGCTGCTGCAGGAAAACATGCCGGAAGGCTTTTCCTGGACCCATCCCGAAGGCGGTCTCTTCCTGATGGCGACAGGGCCGGAAGGCATCGACACCGGTGCCCTGCTCAAGGAAGCCATCACAGAAGAGCAGGTCGCCTACGTGGCCGGGAGTTCTTTCTTCTGTGACGGAGGCGGCAAGAACACCATGCGGCTTAACTTCTCCTATGAGACCATCGCCAAGAACGAGGAAGGCATTAAGCGCCTGGGCCGTTTCCTGAAAAAACACGCCTAAGCAATAGCATTAAAGGACATGAAAAAAGGCACAGGGTTTCACCTGTGCCTTTTCTTATTTGATATTTGCTTAGAAATTATAGGTCAGACCCATATTGAAGGCATGGATATCGCTATTGTAAATGCCCACCATATTATCCGCAGTCTGGTTTTCGATTTCCTTCTCACCGAAGAAGATATGTTCATAGTTCAGATCCACCAGCCACCTGCCCAGATGCAGTCCCAGGCCGGCATTGCCACTGTACTTATTGCCGGTGTCGGGCCAGGTGGGGCTCAGGGAACTGTAGGGGATGGGCGATTCATCATAGAAGAAGCCGCCGCGCAGATCAACCTTGGAGAAAGAATACTGCGTTCCCAGGCTGAATCTGAAAGCGTCTTTCCAGTTGGTTTCCAGCGTCACTTCTTCCTTCTGGGCAATGGTCAGATCCAGGATCGGATCCATCTCGATCACTATCTTGTCCATGGCGTTCCAGAATGTGTACGAGCAGTCGGCATTCAGAATCCAGTTGGGTTTCAGGTGGACTGACATTCCCCAGCCGAGGTCAGCCGGCAGGGTCAGGTCGGCCTTGGCATCGGTCTCGTCTGAGTATGTGGCATTGACGCTGGCAAAGGGTAAAGCAGTTTCATAGTGCAGCGGATTGTTGTCATAGTTCATTTTATACATGGCCAGATTGCTCACCCAGAGGCTGGCGTCCACGTCCCCGTCCATGCTGATATTGCTGGGGATCTTGCCGCTCAGGCCTATCTGGATCACATCGTTGGGTTTGTACATCAAGCCCAGATTCGCGCCAAAACCGAGCCCCGTCCCTTCCAGGGACATCGTGGTCGGCAGGTAATAGGATAATGAACTGTGCGGGATCAGCTTGGCGATTTCGATCATGGCGTAATTAACGCTCAGCCCGACGCCCATGGATACCTTGTCCGAAAACTTGTAAGCTACGGTCGGATGGATATCCAGAATGCCGATGGAGCTTTTCATTTCCTTTTCGGGAAACTCGTCCGCCCCGTTCCAGGTGATGGCCCGCAGTTCAGTATTGCCCAGGGTGTCGATCACGACCGGGAAATACCCTTCCGGCAGGTTGAAAATGTCCCATTCCGCGCCCAGCCCGTAAGGAACATAAGCGCCCAGGCCGAATTTGAGCCGGCAGTCGCTGCAGGCTTTGACAGCATAGAGATTGGGAAACAGCCACAGCTTTTCCTCGGCCGTGAATTCATCCAGAGCAAAGCCGGGCAGACCCACAGTATTCTCAAATTCCGAGGTCGGCATGATCCCGGCGCCCGCCAGAGTGATCAGGCTGTTATCCAGAAATCCCAGGCCGGCCGGATTCCAATACATCGCCGTGCCGTCATCCGCCATGCCCCGGAAGGCACCGCCCATTCCGATCGCCTTTGAACCAATTCCCGATAACGCAAAACCGCCGGCAAACAAAGAGCCGGCGCTCACAATCAGCAGGATTGCCAGAAGTAAGACATGCGTAAATGTTCTCATCTTTCCTCTCCTTTGTATTAGTGTTTGGTTTGCTGCAAACAGAATTTATGTAAATTATATAAGCATAGTCAATAAAGTCAATATAAATTTTCGGCTGACATCCTAACATCTTGTTTCCTGTACAGATACGATCGGGCTAAACAGGCTCTGAAAACCTGCCGGCTTACCGGTCAGGCTCATCTTCCGGCAGGATATTCTCTCCTATTTCAGCTTGCTCTTCCAGCCTTTCTGGTTGCTCCCCTGATCCGGACCTGAACCTGGCTGAGGAGATCCGTTCCCGGGCCCGGGCGTTGACCTTGACACCCAGGCTTAGCAGTTTCTCCGCCTGGGAGAGCAGGTTGCCGCGTCCCGAGGTCAGCTGGGACATGGCATCCCGGCAGGCGTCCTGGCTTTTTAGCAGGTGTTTCTGGATCTCTTCCAGGTTGCCCAAAAAACCGGCGAACTTCTCCAACAGGCTGGCGCCCTGGTCGGCTATGGCCCTGGAGTTGCGGTTCTGGTATTCCACCTTCCAGATGGAATTGACCATCTGCAAAGTGACCAGCAGGGTCGAGGGGCAGACCAGCAGCACGCGCTGGTCATAAGCCTCGGTAAAAAGCTCTCTATCCCTGTCTAAAGCAGCCATGAACGCTGCCTCCAGCGGCACGAACATGAACACGAAGTCCAGCGTGGTAAGTTCCTTGATGTAATCGTATTTCTTGGCGGCCAGTTCCTTGATGTGGGTCCGGATGGACTGGACATGCGCCTTCAGCGCCTCTTCCCTTTCCTTGTCCGAAACGGCGTTGTAATACTGCTCATAGGCCTTGATGGAGACCTTGGAGTCCACGATGATCTGGCGTTCGCCCGGCAGCTGGATGATGACGTCCGGCCGCAGGCCCCGGTTTTCCTCGTCCCTGAACTGTGCCTGCGTCTTGTAGTGGATCCCTTCCTGCAGACCCGAGTTTTCCAGGATCCGGCCCAGGATGAATTCGCCCCAGTCACCCTGGGCTTTGGTATCCGCCTTGAAGGCCCGCACCAGGTTGTTGGCTTCCAGGCTCAGGGTCTCGTAGGCGCTGTGCATCAGTTTGATCTGCTCCGTCAGGTTGAAGCGCTGCTGGCCTTCCTTGACATAGATCTCCTCCACCTTCTGCCTGAATTCCGTGATCTGCGTCTGCAGGGGCGACAGCAGCGTACTGATCTGCTCCTTGCTCTTCTCGCTGAATTTGGCGCTTTTATCCTCGAAGATCCGCTGCGCCAGGTTCTCGAATTCCAGTTTCAGCTGCTGCTTGACCTTTTCCAGGTTGTCGATCTGCTCCCGCAGGTTGGTCTCTTTTTCTTCCAGGCGGGATTGGAGGGCGGAGCTTTTTTCCTTTAGGGAGGTGTTCTCCTGCTCCGCGCTTTTCAGTTCTCCGGCCAGCTGCCTGCTATCGGCTTTAAGGTCTTCGGCCAGCTTTTGGGCCGTTTTCAGCTCTGATTCAGCCACCAGTATTTTCTGGCTGTATTTCAGCCGGGTAATGATCCAGGCTAGCAGTGCCACAATTGCCAACGCTGCCATAAAGATCCAGATCGGTATCATCATACTCTCCCTATCAAAGATATGGCAAATTTATCCATTCGGGATATTCTGTCAACCTGGCATTCTGCTGCCGGCCACACCCTTGCGCAGAGCGGATGTTGCACAATTTGCTTGACCTCTGCCCCGCCTCTCCGTTTTGTATTTGTCCGTCAAAGAGGTAAACTTGAAAGCATACACCCATCTCCGCTACGGCCTGTCAGAGCAGGAAGTGCAGGACAGGCTGCAGCAGTACGGATACAATGAATTGCCTTCCGCCGGGGCGAGCAGCCTGTGGAAACTGGCCTGGCGCGTGGTTACCCAGCCCATGTTTCTGCTGCTGGTGGCTTGCGCTGTTCTATACCTGTTTTTGGGTGATCTTCAGGAAGCGCTGGTCCTCTCCGCCTCAGTGGTCATCGTAATGGCCATCGAGCTGGTACAGGAACGCAAGACCGAGCGCGCCCTGGAAGCCCTGAAAAACCTTTCCAGCCCCCGCGCCCTGGTCATCCGCGACGGCAATCAGGTCCGCGTCCCCGGCCGCGAAGTGGTGCCCGACGACCTGATCATCCTGGCCGAGGGGGACCGCGTGCCCGCCGACTCCATCGTTTTGGAAAACAATCTCCTCAACATAGACGAATCCCTTCTGACCGGCGAGTCCGTCTCAGTGCCCAAGCGCGTCTGGGATGGCAGGGAGGAGCCTGCCGCGCCCGGCGGGGACGATCTCCCCTTTGTCTATTCCGGCACCCTCGTGGTCAGCGGCAAGGGGATTGCCCAGGTTTACGCCGCCGGCCTGGATTCGGAGCTCGGCAAGATCGGCCGGTCCCTCCAGGACGTGCAGGAGGATGAGACCCGCCTCAACCGCGAGACCGGGAAACTCGTCCGCAACTTCGCCCTCTTCGCTCTTTTCCTGTGCGCCGTGGTGGTGGCCGTTTTCTTTCTCACCAGGGGCAGGATCATCGATGCCTTCCTGACCGGGATAACGCTGGCCATGTCGATCCTGCCGGAGGAATTCCCAGTCATCCTGACCGTCTTTCTGGCTCTGGGGGCATGGCGCATGTCCAAACGGAACGTCCTTACCCGCCACTCCCAGGCCATTGAAAACCTCGGTTCCGCCACCGTGCTCTGCACCGACAAGACCGGCACCCTTACCTATAATAAAATGACCGTCCAGCAGGTCTGGACCGGCAGCGAACCGGCCACCCTGAGCGGCGAAGAAATCGCAGAAGGCTCAGACGCAAACTGCAGAATCCTGCGCTGCAGCGTCCTGGCCTGCCTGCGCGATCCCTTTGACCCCATGGAAAAAGCCATCCACGCCGCCTGCAGCGGGGCGGATCCCTCCACCTACGCGGAACTGGATGACCTTGTTTTGGTTAAGGAATATCCCCTTTCCGACAGCCTGCGCGCCATGACCAACGTCTGGAAGCGCGGCCCGGAAAGGGAGCTGGAAGCTGCCGCCAAAGGCTCGCCCGAGGCCGTGCTCAGCCTTTGCAGGTTGGATTCCGCTGAATCGGAGCTTTGGATGCAGCGGGTACAACAGCTTGCCTCCGACGGTTTGCGGTTGCTGGGAGTCGCGTCCGCCTCCGCCAGCGAGGACGCGTTGCCTGAAAGCCAGTCTGGCTTTGACTTCCGTTTCCTGGGATTGATCGCTCTGGCCGATCCCATCCGCGAGACCGTGCCTGCCGCCATCCGGGAATGCCACCGGGCCGGCATCCGCGTCATCATGATCACCGGCGACTACGTGGGCACCGCCCGATCCATCGGGCGCCAGATCGGATTGCGTAATCTGGGGAATATCATCACGGGAACTGACCTGGACGCGATGTCTGATGCAGATTTGCAGGAACAGATCCGCGGTGTCTCCATTTTCGCCCGGGTGGTTCCGGAGCAGAAACTGCGCATTGTGCAGGCCCTCAAGGCCTCCGGCGAGATTGTCGCCATGACCGGCGACGGCGTCAACGACGCGCCCGCCCTCAAGGCCGCCAACATCGGCATCTCCATGGGCCGCCGCGGCACCGACGTGGCCCGCGAAGCCTCCGCCCTCGTGCTCACCGACGACGACTTTTCCTCCATCGTCAGCGCCGTCCGCATGGGCCGCCGCATCTATGACAACCTGCGCAAATCCTTTGTCTACGTCTTTTCCCTGCACGTCCCGATCGCCGGCATGTCGCTCATCCCGGCCCTCGCATCCAACTGGCCACTCATCTTTTTCCCCATCCACATCGCTTTCCTGGAGCTGATCATCGACCCCGCCTGCTCCGTCGTGTTCGAGATGGAAGCCGAGGAGGCCGACATCATGGACCGCCCTCCCCGCAGGACGGACGAGCCCATGTTCGGCAGGAAAATGATCACGATCGGTTTTGCTCAGGGCCTGGGCGTCCTCCTGATCCTGGCCGCCCAATATTTCATCAGCCTCAGGCACGCCCTGCCCTTCGGCCTGCCCGGCAATTCCGAAGCCCACATCCGCACCTATGTCTTTGTAACCCTCGTCTTTTCCAACCTCATCCTGATCACGACCAACCGCTCCTGGTCCAAAAACCTCCTCCGGATCCTGCGCACACCCAACCGCGCGATGAGCTATCTCCTGCTCGGCGTGCTCGGCCTGGTCGTGTCTGTGACCCAGGTCCCGGCCCTGACCGGACTCTTCCACCTGGACAGGCTCAGCCTGCCCGAACTGCTGGTCTGCCTGCTATTGGGCACGGCCGGCGTGCTCTGGTTCGAGATCTACAAGCTGTTCCGCCGCTAACCTTTCCGTTTTTTCCAGACAGGTCTTTCCCGCTTCGCTCCGGGAAGCATTACTTACCCATTACGGACAAAGTCCGTAATGGGTCCGTAATGGGTCCGTAGTGCAAGCGGGGGAGCGGGATAACCGGTCCGGAACGAAAACGGGATGTCTCTAATTAATAGATAAATACACTAATAACGGAGTTTCCGACAAAAACATAAAACGAGATAGAACTTTTTGCTTGACAATCAGTTGCCTATTGTATTATTTAACATCCTTAGATAAGGAGGATTTTATGAAGTTATCAGGAATATTCTTCTGCCTGGTTATCCTGGCTTTTCTGATGCCCTTTGTGGTCGTGAAGTGTTCGGACACAAAAGTGGCGTCCGTCTCAGGCCTCAAGATGGTGACAGGTGGAAAGATCAAAACCGACCTAGTGGATGACATGGCTAAAGGAATGAACAACCTGGCCGGAGACCTGGCCGACGACGCGGGCCAAACCGGCGACCTGCTCGACAAGGAGGATATGGAAGAAGCGGCCAAACCCAAGGACACCGACCGAATGCCGCCCAAATTCTGCGCCATTCTCGCGTTCCTGGCCGCCCTCATCGGGCTTCTTTACTGCTTCATCTGCAAAAAGAAAATCTATCTCGTGCCGCTCATCCTGGCCTTGATCGGATTCATCAGCCTGATCTTCCTGAGCGTCAGCGTGAAATCCGGCCTCAAGGAAATGATGGGCGGAAATGAATTTGCCGGTATGATCAAAATGAATATGCAGTTCGGATATTACCTCGCCCTGTTCAGTTTCCTCATCGCCGGCGTGCTGGCTTTTCTGGGCAAAGGCAAAAACGTGCTGACCCGCGAGCAGATCTCTCAGGCAATCCCGGACAGCGTGGAAAAGGCCTTTGACAAGGCCAGGGACACCGTAACCGCCGCCGGTGCCGACCTCAAGGACAAGCTCGGGGACACTGTCGACAAGGTGAAGGACACCATTGAAGAGGCCAAAATCGGGGAAAAGATCGAAGGCGCGATTGACAAAGTGAAGGATAAGATCGAAGATTCCAAAATCGGCGAGAAGATCGACAACGTCATCGACAAAGCCAAGGACATCATCGATCCCGATCAGGACAAGGCTCCCTGATTCCCGGGAGTAGCTGAGTCACCACCCGGCTTGGCTGAACAGGCTCATCGCGGTACCGGAGCCCGTTGACCTCTCAGACATATCGGCAAACCGCTGTCAGGGAGGTTGGCAGGCTCCGGCGCTTTTATATGGGGTCCGCCTCCGCAGGCAAGAGCTGGCGGGAACGGAAAAATCAGGGATTGAACAGATAATCCAATCCCGCCACAAGGGAGTAGGCCAGCATCTTGTCAGTCACGAAGCGGCTGGCATACAGCTCCCTGGTGTCCTTCGCCAGTTCGGGGCTGAGCAGATGCTCCAGGCTCCGCAGCTTTTCAAAAGCGCAGTCGAAATGCGCAGGCAGCGCCGGATTAGCCCTCCACCACAAGTCGAAGGGATTCATGCTGGTCCTGTCTTCAATGCCCGTCAGCCGCTTCAGCAATTCAGTCTTATATACCACGTAAGTCCTTCTGAACCGGATGACCCATTGCGGCGCCCGCGGAGGCAGTCCCGTCTTGTCCCACCTGAAACGGGCCGCGATCCGGTTGCAGCGGAGCATCCATTCTCGGTAGCACAGGTTATTGAACCGCAGCTGCGGATCGATGTTCAGGCAGAATTGGGCGAATTCCGGATCCAGAAAAGGCGAGACGCTCCAGCTCTGAACGGCGCAGGCCAGGTCGCCATTCGTGGCGGCGCAGAAAGCCCGGGTGTAAAACAGGAAAAGTTCGTTGTTGGCATATTCGCCGGCCAGGAAATCGACTTCACTCCGAACAGTGTCAAACAGCTTGCGGGAATAAGCGCCATTGGTCAGATTAGGTTTTTCCTGATGGGGGGCGTGCAGAAACGAGCCCAGGACGGCATCGCCGATCATGCCGCTGTGAAGGATCCCATAGTCCATCAAATTAAGAGCGGAAATGGCATGGAACAGGTGGGCCGATCCGTTGAGCAGGATCTGCCCGTGATTGTACTGCAGGTTTCTATCGATTTCCAGCAGGTAGCTGCCGCGCTGCAGGGAATTATAGATCAGCTTCAACCCGAGCTTATGCGTGATGCGGCGCGCGACAATGGCATCCAGGCAACCCGGTTCGGCAAAATTCAGACAATGCAGATCCCTAAAACCCAGTTTGACGGCGGTCGTGACTGTCTGGCGCGAATCCAATCCGCCGCTGAGAAAAGCTAGATGGATCTTGCCGGCTTCCTCGTCCCGCTCCAGGGCAGCGCGGACAGCCTTTTGAAACAGGGCGTTCAGTTCTGTTATGGCCGGGGACAGGCTGGTGCGCCTGATCTCGTTGTTGAACCTGTGATAAGACCTGATGCAGGGCTTGCCGCTGCCGCTTTCCAAAACCTGCCCGGCTTGGAGCTGCCGTATCTCCCTGACGGTCGTCAGGCCGGCCAGCAGAAAACCGTAAGTGAGCAGGATGCGGGCCCCCGTCTCGTCGACCGTGAGTGAAATCCCGTTGGCGCGGAGCAGGTCTGTGATCAGCTTTAGGGAAGTTGAAGCGATGAAAGTCTCAGGGCTTGAATAGTAATAGATCCTGAGGGAATTTATCTGATTGGTGAACACGCGGGTCAAGCCGGTAGCCAGATCCAGATACAGGCCGCAGAACTGCCCGTGAAACCCTCCGAGTCTGGTCAGGGCAGGATCGGAAACGGCGTCCAGGACCAACTCCCTCCTGCCTGCAGCGGCGTATTCATTGACCAGGTCCCTGGCATTGGCCACCACGCCTTCAAATATGACAGCCCTTTTTGCATCGGTATGGAAGAAGGAATCAGATACCGGTTTTTCAGGATCATGCCAATGGAGACTCAGCCTCCTGCCGCCCAGGCTGACCTTGTCGAGCACCCTGTCCGATCCTGCTAAGGTTTCCATCTTCAGATGGTATATTGTATCGGCGAACAAGAACATCTTTTCCTCTGAATTTGGGAAGGCGGACAGAATGATTTCTGTCAACTGGTTTTTATCCTGCGGACCGGGCAGCTATTCCGTCAACAGCTTTTTCCGCCTTGGTCCTGTGGATTTGTGTGGGCCAGACCAAATAAATGATTGACGAAAACAACCCTATTCAATAAACTATCGAACATCGGAAAATTACAAACAAGGGGAGACAACATGCAAGCTATCAAAACACACAAAGCTCCGGGCGCTGTCGGGCCCTATTCCCAGGCGGTTTTAAGGAACAATCTGCTGTTCATTTCCGGAACCCTCGGGATGGATCCGTCCAGCAGCGCCATGCCTGACGGCTTTGCCGAGCAGGCCCAGCTCGTTTTTTCCAACCTGAAGGGCATCCTGGAAGCGGCAGGCATGACCTTTGCCCACGTGCTCAAGGTTTCCATCTTCCTCAAGGACATGAATGACTTTGCCGTCCTCAACGAGATGTACGCCCAGTATTTCACCGAACCCTATCCCGCCCGGGAAACGGTGCAGGTGGCAAGGCTGCCCAAGGACGGCAGGGTGGAAATCTCGCTGATCGCCATGAAATGAGGAATCATGAGCATTTCAACAACCAACGGAGACACAGGCCAAACCGGGCTTTACACGGGAGAGCGGGTCTGGAAAGACGACCTCAGGGTGGACGCTTACGGTACGCTGGACGAACTGGACGCTCACCTCGGTGAAGCCAGGCATGTAATACATGACGTTGAACTGCGGCGCCTGCTGACAGGCATCCAGAAAGAACTCTACCGCGTCATGGGCCAGCTGGCCAGTAAGAGCGCGCCGTTCGGAGAACCGGTCACCCCGGCCGAAGTCGAAAACCTGACCCGGTTGGTGCATGATTACGAGCAGAGCGTGGACCTGCAGGGCTTCGTCCTGCCCGGCTCCACCCCCGCCTCGGCCAAGCTGGATGTCTGCAGGACAGTGGCGCGCCGCGCCGAACGCCGGATCGTCAGCCTTTCCCGTCAGGAGGTAGTGCCCGAGGCCGTCCTCCAGTATGTCAACCGGCTCTCGGACCTGCTCTTCATCCTGGCGCGCTGGATCGAGCGCAAAGAGGACGCGCTGACCTACGTAAAATAACCAACCCAGGGAGATATAGGCAATGAAACAAATAGTACTGGTAAGGCACGGCGAAAGCGTGTGGAACATGGAAAACCTCTTCACCGGCTGGACGGACGTGGACCTGTCCGAGAAAGGTGTTACGGAAGCCCATCTGGCCGGGCAGAAACTCAAGGCGGAGGGGTATTATTTCGACGAATGCTGGACCTCCACCCTGAAACGGGCCATCCGGACCCTCTGGATCATCATGGACGAGATGGACCTGATGTGGCTGCCTGTCTTTAACGACTGGCGCCTGAACGAACGCCACTACGGCGCTTTACAAGGTCTCAATAAATCCGAAACTGCCCAGAAATACGGCGAGGACCAGGTCAAGCTCTGGCGCCGCAGCTATGACATACCGCCCCCCGCGCTGGAAAAGTCCGACCCGCGCTGGCCCGGGCACGAGGACAAGTATGAGAGCCTCAACTCCGAGCAGATCCCGCTTTGCGAGTCCCTCAAGGACACCTACGACCGGGCCGTGCCCTTTTGGAACGAGATCATCGTGCCCAGGCTGAAGACCGGCCGCCAGATGCTGATCTCAGCCCACGGCAACAGCCTGCGCGCCATTGTTAAATACCTGGACCGCATCAGCGACGCCGAGATCCCCGAACTCAACATCCCGACCGGGATTCCGTTGGTCTATCACTTTGACGACGAACTGCGCGTGCTGAAAAGCTTCTACCTGGCGGACGAGGAGGAGGTCGCCAAAGCCGCCGCCGCCGTGGCGAACCAGGCCAAGACCAGATAATCTACCGCTGCCGAACTGGAGTGTGCCTCTGATCGACATGCAGTTCATGAAAATGCAGATCCTGGAAATTGGTCTGCTGATCCTGGGCGCGTACATGGGCGGAATGCTGGCCCGCCGTCTGCGGATCGGGGAGATCGTTGGCCAGATCGTGGGCGGGATGCTGGTCGGGCCGCACTTCTGGGAATGGGTGCGGCGGATGTTTTTCGGCGGGGATTTCTTCGCCTCGCATCCCGGTTTCCGCTGGCTGCAGGAGTTTTACCAGGGCGGCGGTTATCAGTTCTATTCCGAGACCTTCGGCAGCTTCAGCTTCATCACCTTCCTGTTCCTTGGCGTGATCGCCTTTTCACTGGGCGAGGAACTGCATCACGACCGGCTGCGCAAGGTGGGCCTGAAGGCTGCTTTCATCGGGGTTTTCCAGGGGGTGGTGACCTTCGGCTTCCTTGCCGTCGGCTTCCGCCTGCTGTTTGCCGACACCTTTTCCTGGACAGATGTCTGCATCATCGGCTCCATCGGGATCGCCACCGCGCCGGTGATCACGTTCATCATGATGAACAAATTCAGGATCGAAGGCCCGCTCAAAAACATCATGGCCAATATCGTGGTGCTGGCCGACATCATGGAAGTGGTGATCTTCTCCGTCTTTCTGACCGTGGCCCAATCCATAATGTTGTACGGACGGAGGCCTTCAACTCTGGCCCTGGGCAGTGAGATCGTAAAGGAGATCGGGCTCAGCATTTTGGTCGCCATCGGCATCTTTCTGGTGTTGAAGCTGGCTTTCATCAGAAGGATCGAAAGGAGGAGGGGGGAAAGAAAAGTGACGCTGCAAAAGGAGGACAAGACCTTCCTCTCCACCATTCTGTTCAACCAGCCCACGCCTTCCGTGGAGATCCTGCTGATCATCATCGGCGTGGTCGCCATCGGCATCGCCCTGGCTATGCATCTGGGAGCGCCCTTTCTGATCGCGGCCGTGGTCGCGGGTTACCTGATTGCCAATTTCCACCACAGCGCTTTTTTCGATTCGCTCAAGATAGACAATGTCATGACGATCTTCAACCTGCTCTTCTTTGGCCTGATCGGGGCCAGCATCCACATCGAGAGCTTCACCCGGACTACCCTGCTCTTTTCCTTCACCTATTTCATCCTGCGCGCGGTTGGCAAGACTTTGGGCAGCTGGACCGGCGCCCGGTTGGCGGGGCAGGATCCCAAGATCGTGGCCACCCTACCCCGGCTGATGCTGCCCCAGGCGGGAATGGCGGCGGTGGAGATCGTCCTGGTGGCGGCCGTCCTCAAGGACGGCAACGGCCTGCTCATCTTCAACACCATCCTGCCGGCCCTTGTCCTCTTCGAACTGGGTGGTGCTTACATCACGGAGAAAACCCTGGCCCGCTGGAAGGATTACACTTTCGGTGAACAACAAGCCTTTGAGGAAGCTGCGCCCGGCCTTGTTCCGGCGCTGGACATCCCGAAACTGCTGGCCGGGCGGGTGTATGAACTGGGCTTTCAGACCAAGGAGGACATCCTGCACAAGCTGATCGGCTTCGCCGCGCTGGAGAACGTCGTGCCGGACGAGCGGGAAGCCTACAGGGCGATCGTGGAGCGCGAGAAGCTGGGCCACGTCTCCACCCCGGGCGGATTGGCCCTGCCCCACAGCAGGATCGCAGGGCTCAGGGAAACCGCTGTCTATTGCGCTTTACTGAAGCATCCCATTCGCTGGAATCCCGAGGACCAGTACGACGTCAGCACCGTCTTCCTGATCTTCACGCCGGAAGACAAGCCCGCCCTCCACCTCAAGGCCCTGCAGGCCATCAGCCTGTTTTCCCGCCAGACGGATTTTCCCGGCAGACTCCATGCCCTGGCCAGCAGCGCTTAATAATCAAGCGCTGCCAGGAACCTCCCTCCTATTTATCTTGACAGGAAAACGGCATAAACAGAAAGAGATCAATATAAACATAAGGAGTCAGAAGCATGGCAGTAAAGATTGACAAAGATACCTGCATCGGCTGCGAAGCCTGTGTCGGCGTATGCCCTGTGAGCGCCCTGTCCATGGAAGACGGCAAGGCCAAATGCGATGCGGACACCTGCATTGATTGCGGGGCCTGCATTTCGACTTGCCCCGTTCAGGCGATCTCAGAATAAGCATTCACAGGCCGGGTGACCGGCCTGTTTCTTTTTCACCGTAAGGTTTTTTCCCCGGAGGTTCCATCATGGCACGTTTCTTTCTTTCGTTTTCCTTTTTGGTATTAGCGGCTTCTTCCTTTGCAATCCAGGTCAGCGGCAACCAGTCCGGCACCTGGACCCCTGACAACAATCCTTATGAAATTGTGGGTGATGTAACTGTTCCTTCCGGTCAATGGCTGACCGTCCTGCCCGGAGTGATCGTTCACGCCATGGGTCTTTACCAGATTATCGCCCAGGGAAATATCTATGCTGTGGGAACCGAACAGGACAGCATTTATTTTGTTTCGGGACAGCCTGACCCCAGCGCTCTCTGGGATGGTATCAGACTGGAGAGCATGACTGTACAGAACCAGTTTTCCTATTGCAGGATTGATAATGGGGATTATGGAATCAACTCCGTAAACTCACCCGCCAGTATCACCCACTGCCATTTAAAGAACAACAAGCGTGGCATCCAGGCCTACGGCATCGGTTCCGCCAACCCCGCCACAGTGCTGATCGACCATAACCTGATAGAGCTTTCCATCCAGAACGGCATCCTGGTCGCGCAGAATTCCAACACCACCATCACCAACAACGAGCTCACCCGCAACGGCACTTCCGCTTCCTACTACGGGGCCATTCAGCTTTCCAACCAGTCCGCCGGCGGCAGCTGCAATCCCGGCATTGCCTACAATCACATCCATCACAATTTCAAGCAGGGCATCATCGCTTGGGACATCGTAGCCGCGGGCGCCATCAATCCCGAGGTGCACAACAACCTGGTAGAGAACAACCTGAGCGGCATCTACTTCCGCCACAGCTCCGGCTACCTGCACCACAACACAGTCATAAACAACTTCATCCCCGGCGACATGAATTCCGGGGCCGGCTTCATGGTCAGCGGAAGCACCGCCCAGCCTTATTTTGAAGACAATATAGTGACCGGCAACTACACCGGTTTTTACCTCACCGAAAACGCCCAGCCCTGCCTGGGCAACCTGAGCATCTACCACGCCTGGGCCCAGGGCGGCAACACCATTGCCAATAATATCGACGCCAACAACATCACCCACAGCGTCTACTGCTACAGCTATACCAACAGCGCTCTCACCGTCTTCGCGGAAAACAACTTCTGGGACTACAACACGGCTACTGAAATCGCCGGCACCATCGAAGACCACAATGACAACGCCACCCTGCCCACCATTGATTTCGACCCCTGGCAGAACAACGCTAACCCGATTTATCTGGCAGGGACAGTTACCCTGGCCAATCCGCCCGTGCCGACTGCTACTTTGGAACTGGTCTCAGCCCAGACCGGCAATGTTCTGAACAACTGGACAGTCACCATCAATGAACCTTTCCAGGTTCCCGTTTATCACGACTCCCTGGTATACATCGTCGCCCATGCCACTGACTTGGTGGAACAGCAGTACTACGGCGCTTATGGCGGCACGGAAGTTCCCATAGCCGCGCAGATTATTGCGGACGTGCAGTTCAGCATCGGAGACCTGCCCATCTCATTTCCTCCACCGAACTGGTATTACCGGAAATTCGGAGCGCCCCAACTGATTAACGGCCACCAGTCTTTTCCCCTGAAGACGGGCTGGTTTGTCTACGCGCCCGACCAGACCTTTTTCCTTTACCGGGACGGCGATTTCCTCAGGCTGAGCAGGATTGAGGCCTGGCTGGATGGCACCTTTTATGCTTTTGACGTTGATTCTACGCCCATCTGGATGAAAATTGCCAATCTTGATTCTGATGAGAGCTGGCAGCAGTACATTGGAGCATTAGTGCAGCCACCCTATCCAATTACTACGGCTGCAACTCATGCTGTGGCGGGCATCACTACTTACAAGTATGGTGAGTCAAGCACGTATGACCTTATCCAGGTAGGCGTTAATCGCGATTATCAGCTCTACGACTACCATGACAACCTTTGGGTGCTTTGTCATATGTATTATATGCATAATGGCGTGACCGGAAAATGGAGAATAACTCCTGCTGCCGTGGAACCAGACGGAACCTTGTTTCCTTTGGCCCAGAACAACTATTGGAAAAGCCTGCCGGACTATGATATGTATGATGTCCCGGATTATTTTGGATATAAAACTGCCGATTCCCTGGCTTTTTACTGGATTCCTCCCTTCGGGGACCAGTTGAATCATACTTACAGAATATATGATAACAGCGTGCTTTTAACAGAAGTTCAAACCTCAGTTCAGAAAGCTGTAGTAGCCATTCCGGCCGATGGCCTGGAGCATACTTACGCCCTTTCAGTGTATTATGATGATACAGACCATTTCAGCCCCAGTAGCCTTGTTCTGACTTTTACTGCCAGCCAGGATGAAGTGCAGCCCGTAAAACCGCTTTCCGTCTATCCCAATCCCTTCAATCCTCTATTCTCGTCCCTGAATGTCAAACTGGGTAATCCCGCCATTTCCGAAACGAAAGTTGCTGTCTATAACATCAAAGGCCAGAAGGTCTGGTCCCACCTTTTGGAAAAAGGCGCCACGGAGCTTACCTGGGACGGCAGGGACAGCCGCGGCCGCCTCTGCGCGTCAGGGATCTATCAGCTTCGCCTTTCTGACTCGGAAGGCCGGCACGCGACTCGCAAGCTGGTGCTGATCCGCTAAAGACAACATCTCGCAGCTGAGATAAGCAGTCATGGAAGATAAAAAGGCAGGAGTGAGCTCCTGCCTTTTCTTATCTGGATTCCTGCCTGCGCAGGAATAACAGACTGTGTATACTATTTTGTAAGAATGTCACTTTACATGGAAGTTATCCAGGAATTGCTGCAGGATGGCAGCGCGTGAGGGATGGCGCAGTTTCTTGAGGGCCTTGTCCTCGATCTGGCGGATGCGTTCGCGGGTAACGTTGAAGATATTACCGACCTCTTCCAGGGTGCGGTGGTAGCCGTCGTCGATGCCGAAGCGGAGGCGGATGACGCGCTCCTCGCGGGTGGTGAGGGTTTTGAGAACCTCGTCCACCTGCTTTTTTAGCAGGCTGCGCTCGGCCAGGCGTTCGGGTGAGATGATGGTGCGGTCCTCGATGAAGTCGCCCAGGATGCTGTCCTCGCTGTCGTGGCCGATGGGCTTGTCGAGGGAGACGGGTTCCTTGGAGATGGACATAATGTTCTTGATCTTGTCCACGGGAATGTCCAAAAGCTCGGCGATCTCTTCGGGATAGGGATCGCGGCCCAGTTTCTGCATGAGGCGGCGGCTGGTGCGGTTGATCTTGTTGATGGATTCGATCATGTGGACGGGGATGCGGATGGTGCGGGCCTGGTCGGCAATGGCGCGGGTAATGGCCTGACGGATCCACCAGGTGGCGTAGGTGCTGAACTTGTAGCCTTTGCGGTAATCGTATTTCTCCACGGCGCGCATGAGGCCGGTGTTGCCTTCCTGGATGAGGTCGAGGAATTCCAGGCCGCGGTTGTTGTAGCGCTTGGCGATGGAAATGACGAGTCGGACGTTGGCCTCGATCATCTCGTTCTGGGCCTTTTCCTTCATGCGTTCGGCGCGCTCGATCTCGCGCAGGAGGAAGACGAGCTCGCTGCCGGTCATCTTGGTTTCCAGTTCGACTCGGCGGATCTTGCGGCGGGCGTTCTTGATCTTGCGGAGGGTCTCGATGAAGATATTAGGGTCCAGGTTGGTCTCGGCCTTTACCTCGTCAAAGTCTTCCTCGGATTTCTTGGCGCGGCGGCCGTAGGTGCAGATCTCGTCGATAGTGTAGCGTTTAATGCGGGTCAGATCAGTGATGCTGAGACGGCTTTCCTCGATGCGCTCGACCAAAGAGCGGACGCGGTAAACCATGCGCTTGATGAGCTTGTCATTGTAGCTGAGCTGGGAAAAAGTGGCCACGATCTGGTCGCGCAGGGAGTCGATTTCCTCCTGGCGGTTGGCAGTGCCCGTCTCGTCAAAGTCGCAGTTGTCCAGGATATCGCCCACCTTCACGAAAGCGCCCTCGTTTTCCTTGAGCAGCTGGCGGAACTTGTCAATGATCTTGACGTCCTGGTTCTTGTCGATCCAGCTGGAAAGGTCAACCTTAAAGATCTGATCCAGCCTGACCCGCCGCTCGCGGTATCGGTGCAGGAAGTTGTACATCTCCCGCAGAGTGCTCCCGGACTTGAACACGTTTTGACAGATCATCTTCTGGTAGGTCTCGATCTTCTTGGCGACGCGGACCTCGCCCTCACGGTCCAGCAGGGGCACGCGGCCCATTTCCCTGAGGTACATGCGGACGGGGTCGTCGTAATAGCGGCGAGGCTTGAACTTTTTGGTGACGGCGGGTTTGCGGACAGCCAAACTCCCCTTGGTGAGCCGCCTTTCCGTCTCGTCGATGATCTCGATACCCTCCTGCCCGATGTCGTAAATGACGTCGTCGATCTTGTCCAGGAAAACGGGGCTGTTGGGAAGAATGTCGTTAATTTGCTTGAACGTGATGTAGCCCGTCTCACGGCCGAGTTCAATCAGCTTTTTCAAACAATCATTGTAAGTAATCATTAACACTCCCTTACACGATAATTCTATGAATTACCTTATTTTTGGTGATTTGGGTGAGCTGGCGCAGCAGGACCTCCTTCTGCTTGAAGAGTTCCAGGTTGTCGGGTTCCGATTTGATCCTCTTGTCCATTTCCTCCAGGTCGAACTGGAGCTTGCGGACTGTCACGCCCTGCAGGGCGTCTTGAAAACTCATCCCGGTCAAATCTTCAAACAGAAGGTCGGTCAATTGCTCCCTCAGAGCAGCATTTTCGATCTGGTCAAGCAGGCGGGCAGGCTCTTCAAGGTCGTCCGCCCTGTCCTGATCCGTCAGATATTTGTATATCCGCTTATATTCGATATTAAAAAAATAATCCGCATTGAGCTCCTGCGCAAGTCTCAAATAACTGTTTTTTTCCCTCAGGGAAAGAGCGAGCAGAAAGCGTTCCTCGGGATTTTCCTCCGCCGCTTCGGGAGGGGCGGTTTCGCTTTCCCGGCGGCTGCTGAGGCTTACCTTTTGCTTAATGGAGCTTTCGCTCAGGTTAAAGGCCTCGGAGGCGTCCCGGATGAGGAATTCCCTCTGGATGGGGTCGCGGACCTGGCGGATGGCGTCCGCCAGTTGCTCCACCCGTTCCCGGGCGGGGATATCCAGTTGTTCGTTCCTGGCCAGGAAGCTGATCAGGGTCTCCGCGTTTTCCACAAAATCGAGCAGGGCGTTTTTGCCGTAATTGAGCAGGAAGGAATCCGGGTCTTCGCCTTCGGGCAGGACCACGATGCTGGGGTCGAAGCCTTTGCTCAGGATGAGCAGTCCTGCGCGCAGAGCGGCTTTCCGGCCTGCCGCGTCGCCGTCGTAGAGCATGTATATATTGCGGGTATAGCGGCCTAAAAGATAGATCTGGTCCTCAGTCAGGGCGGTGCCCAGGGAGGCGGCGCCATGGGTGATGCCGCTTTCATACAGGCGTAGAAAATCCATGTAGCCTTCGCAGACCAGCGCCCGGTCCACCTTGGAGATATTGTACCGGGTCTTGAACAGGCCATAGAGTTCCTTGCCCTTGGTGTAAAGCTCCGTCCCGGGGGAGTTGATGTATTTCACGTCCTTAGCGTCGGCTGAAAGGGTCCGCCCGCCAAAGGCGACCACCTCCCCCGAGTTGTTGTGAATGGGGAACATCAGGCGCTCGCGGAACTGGTCGATCAGGTTGCCCTGGGCGAAGCCGAAGAGGCCGCTTTCCTTGAGCAGGGCTGGATTGATCCCGGCCTTGAGCAGATGGTTTTTCAGCCCGCTGTTGCTGTTCAGGGCATAGCCCAGTTCCAGCGTCTTGGCGGTCTCGGGCGAGATCTGCCGCTTCGCCAGGTAATCCAGGACGGACTGGCCGTGCTCGAACAGGTTGCCGGCATAGTAGTCCTTGGCCAGCCGGTAGGCCTGCAGCAGCAGGTCACGCCTGGTTGAAACGGTCTTGGTCCGCTCCCGTTCGGGGATCTGGATCCCGGCCCGGGCGGCGAGCTTTTTCACCGCTTCGATAAAGTTCAGTTTCTCGTACTCCTGGACGAAGGTGAAGACGTTGCCCGCCTTTCCGCAGGCAAAGCATTTATAGATCTGCTTGGGCTGGCTGACGTTGAGCGAGGGGTGGCTGTCGTTGTGGAAGGGGCAGAGTCCGCGGTAGCTGGTGCCGGCTTTTTTGAGGCTGATGTAGCTGCCGATGACGTCCACGATGTCGTTGCTGCGGCGGATTTGGTCGATCAGGCTCTGGTCCATCGTATCCTACAAAGTCACCACGGTCACGCCGCTGCCGCCGGTTTCCTGGGGCGGGGTGCCGATGCTCTTGATCTGTTTCTTCATTTTGAGGTAGTCGCGCACCTTGGCCCTGAGCGCGCCGGTGCCTTTGCCGTGCACGATGCGCAGGCTGTGGAGGCCGGCCACCATGGCGTTGTCGATGAATTCGTCGATCAGCGGCTGCGCCTCGTCAAAGGTGAGCCCCAGCAGCTTCAGCTCGAAATGGGCGGAGGGCGTGGCCTTCACTGTCGGCAGGGGATGCGTTTCCTCGGGTTTGGCGGTCCGGCTTTCGAACACGCTGTCGCGTTTGGCCTTGAATTGGATGCCGTTCATGTCCACCAGCACGCTCTTGCCCTTGATCCCGATGACGGTGGCGTCGGTCTCGAATTCCTGCAGCCAGACCCGGTCGCCGGGCTGGGGATCAAAGGCCTTGCGGAGCGGCTTGCCCTCGAAATCCCTGATCTTTTCCCGCGTCTCGGTCTGCAGTTCCTGCAGCTTGTCCACCAGGACCTCGGTCTTCTTTTTGCGCACTTCCCGGTCCGCCTGGCGGAGTTCCTCCAACTCCTTCAAAAGCTGCTTCTGGCTGTTGATCAGGTCCTGCTGCTGCTCCTTGAGCAGTTCTTTCTTCTTGGATTTGAGCTCCGCGTCGAACTTTTTGATGCGCTGCTCGTATTCGCTGATGATGGCGTCCAGGTTGCGGCTTTTCAGCTTGACCTGCCAGCTCTCGGTGGCGACCACCTTCTTCTCCTCCTGCAGCTTTTTGATCAGGAGGGTGAATTCCTGGTTCTGGCTGCCGGTGAGGTCTTTGGCGCGCTCCACCAGGGCTTTGTCCAGGCCCAGGGAGGCGGCCACCTCGATGGCGAAGCTGTCGCCGGGGAAGCCCAACTCGAAGCGGTAGGTGGGCGTCAGGGATTTCATATCGAACTGCATGGAGGCGTTGGAGCAGCGTTCGCTGTTCTCGGCGAAAACCTTGAGGGCGAGGTAATGCGTGGTGGCTATGCCTTTGGCCCGTTTTTGCGCCAGGGTTTCCATGATCGCCTGGGCCAGGGCGCTGCCCTGCTGCGGGTCCGTGGCCGCGCCGATCTCGTCCAGCAGGACCAGCGTTTTCTCGTCGCACACTTCGAGGATGGACCTGATTTTGGAGATGTGGGAGGAAAAAGTGCTGAGCGCCTGCTCGATGGACTGTTCGTCGCCGATGTCGGCCGCCACCTGTTTGAACAGGCCAATGGAAGTATTGTCTGCCACAGGGATGGGCAGGCCGGTCAGAGCCATCAGGGTGAGCAGGCCCACCGCCTTGAGCAGAACGGTTTTCCCGCCCGTGTTGGGGCCGCTCAGGACCAGGAGGTCATAGCCGTCGCCCAGATCCGTCTCGAAAGGGACGACTTGGTTCACACTGCCTTTTTGCAGTATGAGCAGAGGATGGCGGCCGCCCCGGATGCGGATCTGCGGCTGCTCCGAGATCTCCGGGACCCGGGATTGCAGTTTCACGCCCAGCCGGGCGCAGGCATACAGGCAATCCAGGGTGGCCAGATTGGCGTAATTTTCTTTCAGCTGCTGTTCCTGGGCCCGGATCTCCTGCGTGAAGGCCTGGAAAATGCGGAAGATCTCGCGCTTCTCCTCCTGCTGCAGAAGCTGCAGGTCGTTATTGGCGCTCACCACATCCTCCGGCTCCATGAAGACCGTGGCCTTGCTGCCGGAGTGGCCTTGCACGATGCCTTTGACCTGCGGGACGTGCGATTCCCGGATGGGAATGACGTAGCGGCCTTCGCGCTGGGTGACGAATTTCTCCTGCAAAGCGTGCTCAAACGCCGCCTCGGTGAATTTCTTCTGCAGGCTGCGGATGATCTGTTCGCGCAGCAGAATTTTGCGTTTGCGGATGCGTTTCAGCTCTTCGGAAGCGGTGTCTTTGACTTCGCCTTCGTTGTCGAAGATCTGTTCGAATCCCCTGCGGATCTCGGGCAGGGGGAAGATCTTCTTCAGCAGCTGATACAGCTCCCGGTAGCCCTCCAACTCGTCGCGGCGCTGGCAGATTTCGGTGGCCAGGCGGGCGTTCAGATAGGCGAGGCGGAATTCCTCAAAGTCATAGACCTGACTCTGCTGCACGCCGAACAGGCCGGCGAGGGGCAGCAGGTCCTCGAAGTTGAGGTCCTGCCCCTGCTTCAGCGCGTCCTGGATCTGCTCCAGCAGGATCAGCCGGGAGCGGATGGCGAGGATGTCCTCCAAAGGCGCCAGCTGCGCTGCATTGTCGTGTCCCGCGCTGCTGTGGCAACCCCCGGCGATCAGTCCCGTCACCTTGTCATATTCCAGATCCTGAAACAGTTTATGCTGCATTGTTGGTGTCTATTTCTGCTTTCCCTTGAGTTCGGAAGTGACAGCTTTGCCTTTCGCCGCAATCCGCTCTTTGATCTTGAACGCCGAATAGAGCTCGCTGCGGACCACCCGCACGGCCGAGTACACGCGATGCCTGCTCTCGTTGGACAGGGTGTTGCGGAAGGGTGGGATGGCGTCGATCAGAATGGAGAAAGTGACCACCGCCAGCAGCCCCAGCAGAAAGCCGGTCAGGGCGCCCAGGGCGGAATTGATGAAAGACATGTGCATCAGCTTGAGCGTCTTTTCCAGCAGCAGGCGGATGATCTGCACGATCAGAGCGATCAGGGCGACGATCAGGATGACCGCCAGGATGGTGGAAAGCGCCGCTCCCAGATGCAGCTTTTGGACCAGACCCTGGCGCACCAGGGAAAAGTAATGGGCGAGCAGAAAAAAGACCAGGATCGTGCCCGCCAGCTTGAGGGCCATGCTGATCAGCCCCTTGCGCCAGCCGTGCCAGATCAGAACGGCCAGCAGCAGCAGGATCAGGATGTCGAGAATTCCCATATCGGCCACCTGTATTTTTTCAGGGCAGGGAAGGCAACCCTTCCGCTGCCGGATTGTGCGCTTGCCCGCTCCCGCGGATTTTGGGGCGGCAGGATTAAAAAGAAAAGTGATGAGGAGGTTTTGCCTCCCCATCACCAAACATCAGTCACCGGGCCGGTCCGGACCATTCCCGCCGGCGGGAAACCCGGACGCGTCAGATGCCGGTTATCTCATATAACGTTGCATTTTGCGCTGGATCTTGATCATTTTGCGGCGGGAGACGTTTTCCTCGCGCTTTTTCTTCACGCTCGGCTTCTCGTAAGCCTGATGCTTCTTGATCTCAGACAGGATGGCAGCCTTCTCACATTTCTTTTTGAATCTCTTCAGCAGAATATCAAAAGGTTCAGTCTCTTTGGCTGTAACTGTCGGCACTAAATCACCACCTTTTTTGTACAGGATATGATGCCAAAATCAGAACCCCTGTTTTCGTGTCAAGCAGAAACTGCCTGCCATCTTTGCTGTTACGATAACGTTTGCATCTGACCTGATGGCCTTAGCCAACTCCGGTCCGGATCACAACCTGGTTTTGCATTGTATGCTTTTTTCATCTAAGCGGTTAGTACGTTCTTGGAATTAGTTCGTCGGGACGGTATATTGTATCCCGGTATGTCAGTTCCAGGGATAGGATCACCTCTTGGATGAGTCCGACAGGACGGCACAGCATAACAAGATAACTCATAACCAGGTCTTGTCAGTAGACGGAAAAGAGTCCTTTAGGACTACACAATGTAACCCGGCACGTGAGTGCCGGGTTACAATGGGTCGTCCTACGGACACAACTGCGTGTCATCCTGAGCCTGCTGAGTGAGGTGATATGGCATATAAGTATCATTCTTACGGACTATTTCTTTATCCCAGAGCTCAGATCTCCCCGGTCAGCCTGTCGTAATCGGGTACGGGGGGCAGCAGGCCGGCTTCCACGGCAGCGCGGACTGTTTTGCAGGGCAGGCTGTCCGCGTAGATCTGTTCCCGCGAGAGGGTCTGCAGATTGACGGCGGGGTCCTGCGCCTGCAGGGCGAACAGCATTTTAATGTAAAGATTGTACCAGCTCAGGGCGGGTCTGTCCCGGTTTTCCTTTGCGTTGTTGTAGGCGATCTGGTAATCCTTGAAGTCTCTTTTGTAGCCGGCGGCGGGCGCGATCAGCCTGAGGTTGGCCATGATCGCCCTGGTGCGGTCGGTGTTGGGTTTGTTGTCCGGGACCACGTAACTGCGCACCAGGCACTTCTTCAGCTTGGGGTGGTAGTAATAGACCGCCCCGTCCGAGGTGCCGGTGTAGCCCCTGATTCCCTTGTGAAAATGCGCTTTCATGTTTTCCTCCTGATCAGTTCGCTCTTGGATACCAGTTTATTTTCAGTCGATATCCTGTCAATATCCAGTTGACTTTATTTCGACTGGAATCCGGCTGGATATCGAGAGGGTATTGACTGACCATTAAGAAGGAGAGAGGATACTGCTCAGGTGAAGGCAGATTTTTCTTGACGTAATTGGCTGTTTTGCCAAATAGGCAAATATGAGGTGACAAACGAAATGAAAGACGACATCAGATACACTTACATGAGCGGAGTGATGAAAGCTATGGCGCATCCCACCCGCCTCTATATTCTGGACCTTTTGCATAAACAGGAACACTGTGTCTGCGAACTGCAGGAGAAGATCGGGGACGACATGTCAACCGTCTCACGCCATCTGGCAGTGCTGAAAAACGCCGGCCTGATCAGCAGCCGCAAGGTCAGCAACCAGGTCTGGTACAAGCTGCTCTGTCCCTGCGTGCTGGATATCTATGAGTGCGTGATGGAAGTCAACAGCAGGAAAAAAGAGATAAGAGGGAAACTGTAATGAGTGAAAAATGGAAAGAGCTGAAAATCCTGCTGATCATGACAGGTATGTTTGTGGCTGCCTACTTTTTACCCTTTGGGTCAGCCAGGTTTTTGAACGGCTTGCATGAAGCATTTTACCTGCTGCAGGAATATGCCAGGCTGCATGTCCTTCTATGCTTGATTCCGGCTTTGTTTATTGCCGGAGCAGTGAGTGTTTTCATCAGCCAGGAATCGGTGATGCGTTTTCTGGGCGGCAAAGCCAAGCAATGGTTGGCATATAGCGTAGCAGCAGTATCCGGAGCAATCCTAGCTGTCTGCTCCTGCACGATCTTACCCCTGTTCAGCGGAATCTACAAAAGAGGAGCGGGACTCGGACCTGCCACCGCTTTCCTGTATTCAGGACCAGCGATAAACGTGCTGGCCATTGTGATGACAGCCCGCATCCTGGGCTTGCAGATGGGGATTGCCAGAACAGTCGGTGCTGTTGGATTCAGCGTCATTATTGGATTTATTATGCATTTACTGTTTCGTAAGGAAGAACGGGATCGCCAGGATAATTTTATGAACCTACCGGAACCGGGAAAAGGCAGACCCTTGTGGCAGACCATTATCCATTTCGGACTGATGATTCTCATCCTGATCGTGCTGAACTGGGCAAAACCCAATAGTGAAACAGCTTCGCCTTTCATGAACTGGATGTTTCAAAATAAATGGCTGGTGACAGGAATCATGGCATTCTTGTTTGGCTTGTCTCTGAAAGCCTTCTACGGTTTTAAACTTTGGAAGGTGATCGTTACCACCATTATTGTCTGCCTGGTCGGATTTCTCTATCCGGGACAACCCTTGGTGCCTTTTGTCATGGCAATTTACTTGTTCAGCATGTGGCTGGTGCTGGACAAGGGAGAGTTGCATACATGGTTAGACTCAACTTGGGACTTTGCCAAACTGATAGTTCCATTATTATTTATTGGAGTAATGATTGCCGGTTCTTTATTAGGACGTCCCGGGCATGAAGCATGGGTTCCCAACAGATGGATAGAGGCTGCAGTTGGTGGGAATTCCCTGTTTGCCAATTTCTTTGCTGCTCTTTCGGGAGCTTTTATGTATTTTGCCACACTAACTGAAGTCCCTATTCTTCAGGGTTTACTCGGTAGTGGAATGGGCAAGGGTCCTGCTTTGGCACTCTTATTGGCAGGTCCGGCCCTATCACTGCCAAGCATGCTGGTGATCAATACCGTGCTGGGATTGAAAAAGACATTTGCTTTTGTTTCCCTCGTTGTGATATTCTCTACTATTACAGGTTATCTGTTTGGGATGTGGTTCGCATGATAATGCTTTGGTTTGAGAAGCTTAGCGCTGCCTTGTATGCCAGCCCGGGAATTGCTGTTACTGCATCATTTTTATGGGGAATTCTGAGTGTGTTGTTAAGTCCTTGCCATTTGGCAAGCATACCTTTGATTATTGGCTTTCTGGATGGCCAGAAAGACCTGAATACAAAAAAGGCGTTCAAGTTGTCCGCCTTTTTCACTCTGGGCATTTTGCTCATGATGGCAATAATCGGACTGATTACAGGTCTTTTAGGCACGATGTTGGGCAATATCGGCGGCTGGGCGGAAACTGTCGTAGGAGCCATATTTCTGGTCATGGCATTCTTAATTGCAGATTTAATAAAAATGCCGGCTTTCCTGAATAATGGAGTGAACCAGAAACAGGGTAAAGGAGTATGGGCTGCCTTGACACTAGGTTTCTTGCTGGGAATAGCCTTAGGTCCCTGTTCGTTTGCTTTCATGGCTCCCATCCTGGCTATTGTGTTTTCAGCCGCAGGCACGAAATTAGTCTTTGCCCTGACGCTTGTCCTGGCTTACATAATTGGTCACTGCCTGGTCATTATCTCTGCCGGAACCTTTGCAGGGGCAGTCCAAGTATATTTGAACTGGACAAGCAAATCCAAAGGGACTAAAATCGTCAGGTATATTTGCGGAGTATTGATATTTGTCGCAGGGATTTATCTCATTGTAAAGAAATATATATAAAGGAGTTAAAAATGGTAATAAAAATACTAGGCACCGGCTGTCCCAAATGTAAAAAAATGGAAGAAACTGCCAGACAAGCAATTTCAGAACTTGGCATCGCGGCTGAGGTTGAGAAAGTGACAGACCTGAATGCTATCATGGATTATGGAGTCATGATGACACCTGCCTTAGTAATCAACGACACGGTTGTTTCCTCGGGAAAACTGCTGTCTGTGTCAGATGTAAAAGCTTTGATAAACAAAAGGGGATAACATGATTGAAAATGAAAGCACCTGTTCCTGCGGATGCGGATCTAACAACGGCAGCGACTGCTCCAGCGGTTGTGTGTCCAATGACGCTCCTACAAAAGTATATGCCTGTGCCGGAGCCAGCAACGTAGGTGTGATCTCCTTTGAACTGACTAAAGCGCTGCATCTGGCAGGCAAATATGAAATGGGTTGCTCAACATGTATCGGAGCCGGAGATTGCGGCTGCGGCGGTACTGTCACCCCGGAAGGGAAAAAGGATCTGCTGATCGACGGCTGTAAGGTTGCCTGCCTGAAAAAGATGTTTGAAAAGAAGGGCATCACAGAATTCAACCATGTAATTGTCACACAACTTGGCGTCAGGAAAGAGGGCACCTTTGAGTATGCCCCGGGCATTATTTCCGCGCTGATGCAAAAGCTGTCGGAAAAAGGTCTGTAAACAATGAGACTGCTACCATACTTTCTTGTGTTGCTGACGCTGTTGTCAATCCTGTCCTGCAAAGTTAAAAGGGATGAAGAACAGGTTTCGGCTCCGGCGGACACGGCTGTAACAGATACTGTCCGGACAGAACAGGAAGATAAGTCAGCTGGTAATTCAAAACAGAAACCGGTTGCAGTCAAGGACAAGCCTGCCGTCAGAAATGCGCCGCAATCATCTGAATCGGCTGCAGTCCAAGAGCAGAAACAGGAGCCTTACAGGATAACCTTTCTGGAAATCGGATCCAAGAATTGCATTCCGTGCAAGATGATGCAGCCGATCATGAAAGAAATAGCTGAGGAATACAAAGGTATTGTCAAGGTCGAGTTTTACGACTTGATGGAAGACAGGCAGATAGGAGCCAAGTATAATATCAGAGTAATGCCGACCCAAGTATTTCTCAATGCAGATGGAAAAGAGTTCTTTCGCCATGAAGGATTTTATCCTAAAGATGAGCTGGCAAAAATGCTGGATGCATATCTGGCGAAACTGCCAAAGTAAAAGTTGGATCCAAATGGAGACTACGCAGATGGATGAAAAAACCCCATAGGATTATATCTACAAAGCTGTTATCATTAATAAAGCGGAGTGAAACTCACTCCGCTTTTCTATTTGTTAAGATGGCTTTAGCTTAATCCAGAACCAGCTTCCTGTGGCTGACTCCGTTGTCTGACTGCAATCGGACCAGGTAGATGCCGGGACTGCATTGCCGGTTGTGCAGGTCGGTGCCATCCCAGATCAGGGACTGGGTTCCGGCGGATTTATCACCCTTGAACAGGGTGCGAACTAATTGTCCTTTGAGGTTATAGACACTTACGGTCAGAGCTTCGGTTTTGGGCAGACTGAGTTCAATGGAAACCCTGCTGCGGAAGGGATTGGGGTATATCCTGCTGATTGCAGGCATGGTCTGATATGCGACTTCATCATCATTGGCAACTTCGCCTACATAAACGGAATCAGGTCCGTAGATTTGGCTGGAGCCATCCAAATTCAGATTTTTAATCCAGTAATAATACATCGTCCAGTTTGCCAGGTTTCCGTCAGTAACAGTATAATTTTGCAGGGAATTGGTGTTAGTGGCAGGGATAGGCTGGTATGTAATGTTCTGAGCTTGGTCCAAATCGTCATCCAGGTCACGGAAGACCTGAAATCCCAATAAATTATGTTCATACTGAGTTGTCCAGGTAACATTCACATGATAACCGATCTGTTCATTCCAGTCCCAATTGGTGTTAAAGTCAGCATAGACCACCGGGTGTGCGGTCAAATGCACTGACGAGGTGTTGGAATACATGCTGAAGCCATAATTAAAATAGGCGCGCAGGCGGTAATAATAAGTTGTATCGGAAGCAGGTACAGTCACATAGCGGGAAGTGGAATTTCCCACGTTCAGATTCTGATAACCGGTAACATAACTCGTGAAATCACTGTCGGAGGAAACGTCCAGAACGTAGGATTGGGCGTTGACGGAAGGAGACCAGTTGGCGACAAAGGTAATGGAATCAGAAATAGTGGCGGTTAGAGTGGTTGGCGCCCAAATCTGATTCACAAATTCGGGATGGTCAACAAAAGGATTACGGTTGCCCTGACGCTCATGGATACGGTTGTTGCGTCTGCGTTCCCAGCTGTCGGGCGGATCCTGGACATGCCACTGCAGGAGGGTGGAAAGCCTGCCGTAAAAAGGTCCGGAGGTGGGTGTCAGGTCCTGCATTTCCAGGTCATAGGAAGTATCGGTTGCGTCGTAACGGGTTGCCATATATAAAATCATGCGGGCGACATCGCCTTTTTCCACTTCCCTGGGTTCCCAGGAATCGGTATCGGTGTAGCAGCCTGTGACACCGGAATAGCCGGTGTAGGGCGAGGAATCTGTATAGGCTGTGCCGCCTTCATCAAAGTCCTTGTTGCCCTTGGCTGAATTAACCGTGGAGTCGCAGGGTCTTAAATGATGCAAATCCGTGCCGGCTTTGGGCACGTCGCCAAAATCGCCGTGGCTCTTGGACCAGGTGTGTTCCCGGTTCCATTGCGAGGTGCCGCCGCCGCTGTAGCTCTTGGGCACTGACCAGCCGGTATAGGTCTCTATGATGTTGTTGGTGTTGACGCTGTCCTCGTCCGTGTATTGCAGTTGGGTCCAGAGCGCGTCATAGGAAAAGCTGGTCAGGTGGGTGGTGCGCAGCAGGTTGTGCAGATTGGTTTTCAGGGTTGCGCCTGTTCCGGTAATGCCTTCATAATAGCCGTCCAGGACAGTGTTCAAAGTCATCGTGCTGCGGGGATTGTTTTGCGCGGTAAGCGTGTTGTAAAGCGTCTCGGTTCCCTGTCCGTTGTAGTCGAAGATGCGGAACCAGTAGGCGGTATTGGGCAGCAGGCCTGTTACGGATACGGCATTGACGGCTTCGCCTTCGATGATTTGGGTGGCGCCGTTATAAATAACCTGCTCGCCGTTTCCGCCGTAAACAGCTGATGGTGTGTAGTCGATCCCGTTTTCAGGCAATGAGAAGCTGTTGGCGGTATTGATCTTTACTATCCTCCTGGCGCCGTTGCCGGGAGTCCAGGAAGCCTGGATGGAAGTGCTTCCCGGATAGAAGACCAAATTGCAGGCCTGCAGGGAAGGGACTCCCAGGTTGGCGGTGCGGAAGAAAATGTCTTCCCCGTAGGAAGAGCCGCTTCCGTTGGTGGCATAGGCGCAGACGTAGTAGTCGGTATCAGGCTGCAGTCCTGTCAAAGTGCTGACAAAGGTGCCAATCCCGGTTCCGTCCGTGGTGAAATCTCCGCCGTCCAGAGTGGGATTGGGCAAGAGGCTCCAGCAGACGCCCCGAGCTGTGACGTTGGTGGCGCCAGGGTGTTCCACGTTGCCGCCGGAGACGGCGGTGTTATAAGTGACAGAGGAAACGGCGGCCGTGGTTACAATGGGATATTCGATATTCTGATAATCGGTGACGATTATGTCATGTAGGTACAGGGCATGGCTGGGAACGGCAAGCCTGAGGACAGTGGAATCCGCCAGGTTGATTTCGTAAGAAAAGGTGGCGCCCAAAGTGGCAATATCGGTGAAGGTGGTGACGTCCTCCCAGTCAGTGGAACCCAGCTTCTGCAGCTTGACGGAGCGTCCGCTGGAACCGGCGGCCAGGTGGAATTCCACATGCCCGACTGAGGGCAGGGCAGGCAGTTCAACCGCTCCGTTGGCAGCCTGCATCTGGATTCTGCCGGCCGAGCAGCTTCCGGTGGCAGCAGCCCCGGGTGATACGATGCAACTGGCCAGGCTGACTGTTCCGGCCGGAATGGGCTGCGCATAAGAACCGTAGGAAGTGTAGGCCACCCAGTTCTGGATGTTCTCGTTGATCAGAGTCACAGCGGGCAGCAGCGCGGCCATTCCCGCCAAAAGCAGCGTGGCCGCCAATGCTTTGAAACAGAACCTATGCTGTTCGTGTGTCATAACTTATCCTGCCTCATTTTGTTCAGCGTTTCAACAATCCTAACCCGTCCTGGCTGTCAATGGCTATGTCAGCCGCTGGTGCCGCAGCGGATTCAGACGTGTATTAGAAATGTGCAATTTTCAAGCCAAGAGGGGATGGACTGGGTGGACGGGATGAACAAATATGAACTGGCTCTGGCGGAGTCAGAGTTGGATGGGTTCGGTGGTGTCGGGGGCCAGTTCGTCGTATTGGCTGAGCAGCCAGGAGCGCAGGGGTTCGCGCATGGGCAGCCAGGTTTTCCAGGAATTGCCGGCGTCCACAAGGTCAAGGCGGCAGGTGACAAGGTCGTCTATCCACTCCGGTTTGCGGGGGTGGCGGGCGTAAAAATGGAGCGGGAAATTGACGTGGATGGAATAGATCTCAAACTCCTCCTCGGTCAGAACAGCCAGCAGCGTCCCGGTCAGGATGGCCTGATGCAGAAAGACGCGATAGTTGAAGTCCCGGTTGAAAAACCCGTTCCAGACAGGGTCTTCAGAGAACCGGAGGAAGCTGGAAGTCCATTTCTGGAGCAGCCCGTCTTCCGGCCTCACGGTCAGCAGGCAGGCGTTGAAATAGGCCCGCAGCTTGGTGTAGTCCACGGTCGTGTAGACTGGGAAGATGTTTTCCTCGGGGACCTCGTGCAGCCTGTAGATATGCGCCCAAAACTCATCCACGGGTTCACTCCAGAGCAGGCCGATGTTTTTCACGTCCACGGGACGGACGCCCAGCTTCTTGCCCCGGGGCAGTGACATCAGTCCGGGGTCGTTGAGAAAAAGCGATTCGGCATCGCAGTAGATCAGCTGCTCCACCTTGTCCAGGGCGAACATTTCCGCCGCCCCGGCGGCCTGGGTCTTGAAGGCGTAGTGAATTTCCTGCGACGGCGGGGTGAACCCGAAACTGATCACTTCGGCATCCAGGCTGTTCAACTCGGCCACGGTCTTGGGGTCCAGTTTGTCATAATCGCAGCCGGGGACCAGGGCAAAGATGGGCGCGCTTTTCTGCCTGCCCGCGTACATGCGGACGCTGCGGCAGAAGATGAGTGCGTATTTTTCCCTGTCCCCCGCCCGGAAGCTGAAAGCAAATCCCATTCTGGCAGCCATGGCATCTCCCTGATGTGAAAGCAAGGCCCGCCGCACCTCGCGATGCGGCGAACCCGAATATCTGCATTATTTTTTAGAAGCTGGTGGTGTCAACAAAATTGAAGTTGTCCACCAGGACGGCCGGCAGCTTGACCGAGCTGTCGGTGAGGACGCTTTCCCCCAGGGCCAGGAGGCGGCGGGTGGTGTCGTGCGGGATTTCGTTGAAGCGGAGGTTGTTGACCGCGTGTTTGACCTTGCCGTCCTCGAAGTAGAGCACGCCGTCGCGGGTCATGCCGGTCAGCTCGCCCGTTTTCATGTCCACCGGCCGGATGTACCAGAAGCGGTTGACGATCAGGCCGCGGGGCACCAGTTTCATCATCTCCTCCTCGGTCGCCTTGCCGCCGGGGATGAAAACGTTGAACGGCGCGGCGGGCTTCAGGTTTTTCAGCTTGGCCCAGTAGCGCGGGGTCGGCATGGTTTCCACCACTCCATCTCTGACCCAGTAAGTTTCTTCCGAGACCACGTTGTCCCAGGAGAAGGGTGCCGTTACCAACTCCTTGTCCTTGAGCGTGGAGAGCAGGGAGAATTTCTCGCCCATGAACTTCTTGCCGATCTGGTCCGTAAAGGCGGTGAGCCCTTCGTCGGACTGGCGGCGGTTCATCATCCACAGCATGAACCAGTAGAATTCCATCAGCGCGTCCGGCCTGATGATGACAGGGACCTTCCCCGCCGTAAAGGGCTGCGGGTCGCTCAGGGACTGAAACTGCCCGTTCAGCTGCGCGATCTCCTCCTCCAACTTAAAGGTGCCGAAGTCCTTGGAGGAAAAGGACACCTTGGTCTCGATGTGTTCCTTTTTCAGGGTCATGGAATGGCCGAATTCGCTCAGTTCGTGGTAGCCGGAGAAGCCGTTCTTGGTGGACGCGTGGATCTGCATGAAGTGTTTTTCCGTCATGCCGGAGACGGTCGCGCCCAGCTTCTCGCCGTTGGCGATGGACTGCCTGATGATCTCCACCATCTGTTTGGGAGCCAGCGCCAGAGTGGCGGGGGAGGCGTTGGCGAGTTCAGGATAGGCGGCGGCGCCGGCGCTTTCCACGTATTCGGGGTCGGGCTCGTTGATGGCGGCCATTTCCTCCGCCCGTTTGATCAGCTGGGTGAGGGCTTCGTTGTCGGTCTGGTTGATGGAGCAGCGCCCGGTCTTGTTGCCGAAGGCCACTTCCAGGTCAATGTCGACGTTGTCGCCGGCGATGTGCTGCGTGATGGCGTTTTGGGCGAAGCGTGTCTCGTGGCTGCTGCGCGCCGCGATGCGCAGGCTGTAGTCGTCAGCCTTGACGTGTTTTTTGACGAATTCCGCGATCTTTTCATACTTGGATTTCATTGCGAACCTCCCACCCTGATGTTGCGGAAGCGGGCTGGGGCCGCGCCGTGGGTCATGCGTCCCGTCTGGTTGGGCTGGCCCTTGCCGCAGTTGACCACGCCGAAGGGCTTCCAGAACCGCTCGTCGCAGATTGCGTCGCAGCTGCCCCAAAACTCCGGGTTGCAGGATTTGTAAAGCACCTTTTTCAGCGGGCGGGAGAGCTTGCCGTTCTTGACTTCCCAGAAGAAATCGCCGCCGAACTGGAAGTTGACCCGGTGCTGGTCTATGGAGAAGCTGCCTCTGCCCTGGATGTAAACGCCGTCGTCCGTGTCGCCGATCAGTTGGGCAGGGGTGAGTTCCTTCTCTCCGGGCAGCAGGTAGAGGTTGGGGATGCGGTTGATGGGCTGGTTCAGGTAGCTGGTGGCGCGGTTGCAGCCGCGGCTGTAGCGGAGCCCGATCTGGGGCGCGGTGTCGCGGGTGCTGCCGTATTCGTTTAATACGCCGTCCCTGATGATGAACCATCTCTGGTTGGGGACGCCGTCATCGTCGAACCCGGCGGTGGCCAGGCCTTCGCACAGCGTGTTGTCGCCCACGAAGTTGACGAGGTCGGAGCCGTACTTGTAGTTGCCCAGCTTTTCCGGCGTGGCGAAGGAAATGCCCGCGTAGTCGGCTTCCCAGCCCAGGACGCGGTCCAGTTCCGTGGCGTGGCCGACCGATTCGTGCATGGTCAGGCCCAGGTGGTTGGGGTCCAGGATCAGGGTGCGCCTGGCCTCTTCCTTGAGGGTGTCGGCTTTCACCTTGATCAGGGCTTCCTCGGCGATCTGTTTTGCCTTGTCCAGCAGCCCGAGTTCCGTCACCCATTCCCAGCCTACGGCGCGGCCGCCTTCGTCGAAGGTGCGGCTCTGGCTGTCGCCTTCCCACACAGCGGTGGCCGTGATCATGGGGTCGATGAACTGGGTGATGACATCCAGCCGCGTGCCCAAGGTACTTGCGAACAGCTTCTCGTCCTTGTGCGAGAGCAGGTAGAACACGGCCTGGCGGATGCCCTCGAAGCTCATCATCATGCGGTTCACTTCCAGCATCAGGTCCACCTTTTCCTTGAGCGGCAGGGAGAAGGGGTCGCACTTGACCGGGGTGCGGTAGGAGGCGATGTAGCTCCGCTCCTCGGCCAGGACCAGCCCCTTGCCTTTCTTGGCCTTGGCGGACAGCCGGGCGATTTCCAAGGCGCGCTTGACAGTCGCGGCCACCTGGTCGTCCGTAAACACGTTGGAGTGGGCAAAGCCCCAAGCGCCGTCCTTAAAGACCCGGACGCCGTAGCCGTCCAGGATGTCGGTGGATGTGTTTTTCAAACTCAGATTATGCAGGTAAATGGTCTCAGTCGTGGAGCGCTGGATCCTGATATCGGCATAATCGGCCCCCAATGATTTGGCGGCTTCCATGGCAATGTCCAGATATTTCATCGGACCTCCTTTCTGAATCTTGTGCTGTTTATGCGGTCATAATCATTAACGGATCAGGACAGGGGCGTGAACTCCCGGATGGGCGGGATTTCCCGGCCCCAGCGGTGGTAGAGCGGGAGGAAGAAAACGTCGCGCCGGCCGAGGGGGGGATACTCCTGCTGCCAGGGTAGGCCCTGTTCCTCGGGCGGGATCGGGTAGCGGGTTTCCAGCGGGGTCCGGAGGCCGGGGACGAGGTTGTCGGGCAGGGCGGCCAGGATGGCCCGGCCCCAGTCCAGGTAAGCCTGTAAGCCGCTCTCCGTGAGGCTGATCAGAGTCCGCGGGCGCTTGCCTCGGAAGGTTTTGGTGATCATCACGTAACCTGCCTCCTCCAGTTTGGACAGGTGGGTGGAAAGGTTGCCCCAGGTGAGGCGGGACAGCTCCATGATGCTGTTGAAATCGGTGCGCCGCTGCTGGCTGAGCAGCCGCATGACCAGCAGCCGGGCGGGCGTGTGGATCAGCGGGTCCAGGGCCGCGATCCGCTGCAGTTCGGTTTGCTCGATGCCGTTTTCCATAATGTCTCCCCTTGTCTTGAACAATCTGCCGGGTGGATGAGCTTTGTCTGCCTGGCGGGTCAACTGTGTAATCGGTAAGGCCAAGCTCTGTCATCCGGATACACTTTGTACGACAAAGATATTTGTGTCAAGTTATTTCTTGGAGATTCGCTGATTACAATCCAATCTCGCTGTTATTCAATAACTTGTATCTTGCACCCGCTTCCCCCTTGGAACTCCAGTTCCAGATCACTTCCAGATCACCCCCAAATCACCGCAAAAATGCCCTGATCTGATGGTAATCTCTGATTTGATTGTGAGTTACGGTTTATGGACGGCTAAACCGGCAACTAACAGCAGGCAGCTCTATTCGTTAAATTGAACCGGCCGCTGCCGGTAGTTGCAGCGCAGATGTTTATCTGCCGCGGTCCGGGATATCCATCCAGGGCAGGAAGTGCCGTCCTGCCGGACTGTTTGCCTCCATGTTACTGCTCCCGGCACTGACGTGCCGGGTTACAATGTGCCGTCCTGCCGGACTGAAGACACCCTGTCTTTCATAAAACAGGCGGGACGCCTGTATCTGCGGCCGTCCGCAGGGACGCTGGCTTCAGTCGGCAAGGCTGTACTGGAGTCCTTGATTCCTTCGCCTTTTAATATGGTTCGCACACATTTGGAATCACGGACTTCAGCTTGGGCCTTTTTTCGAAGTCCGTTTTGCCCTTGAGTATGTGTCTCCACCTTAGCCTGCATCGGCACAAAGGACTGCTGTGCATCAGTTGCCGGCGCAGCTGTTTCGTCTTTTCCTTTGACAAATTCAGGCAGTTACAAAAGAAGTGCGAGTTACGGCGGGACAGAACAACAAATCTTTCTGGAATAAAACATAAAGGAACCGATGAGCGAGAAACTGAGCAAGACCTTCTTCAGGGTCATTCCCTATCTGAAAAAGAGCAAAAAGCAGATCTTCTGGGGCCTGGTGATGCTGGTCCTGGTGGACGTGGTGCAACTGGCCGTGCCCAAGATCATGCAATACGCCATCGACCACATCCAGAGCCGCAGCATCTCCTCGACCGGCCTGCTCTATATCGGCCTGACTCTGTTCGGCATCGCCCTCGGCATTATGGCCCTGCGCTATTTCTGGCGCGTGCTCATCATCGGCAATTCCTTCACCATCGAGCAAAAGCTGCGGCAGGACTTTTACGACCACCTGCTGCTGCAGAGCCCCAATTTCTTCAACAAAGCCAAGACGGGCGACCTGATGGCCTACGCCACCAACGACCTGAACGCGGTGCGGATGCTCTTCGGGATGGGCTTCATCGCCGCCAGCGACATCTTCCTGATGACGGTGGCCTCCTTTTCCTTCATGGTCTCGATCAATCTCAGGCTCACCCTGCTGGCCGTGATCCCGCTGCCTTTCCTGTCCCTGACCATTTCCTACTTCGGCAGGAAAATGCATAAAAAGTTCGCCCATGTGCAGGCCTCCTTCGCCTCCATGTCCGGAGCCGTGCAGGAAAGCATCTCCGGGATCAGGGTGGTCAAGGCCTTCGGGCAGGAGGAGGCCGAGATCAGGAAAATGGACGTCTTTTCGCTCGACTATGTGAAAAAGAACATCTCCATGGCCCGGCTGGCCGGCGTGTTCCATCCGCTGATGGGCTACCTGATCAGCTTCAGCATCATCACCACGCTCTGGCTGGGCGGCAAGGCGGCGATTGACGAAACCATCACTGTGGGGGGCTTCATCGCCTTCAATTCCTACCTGGGCATGCTGGTCTGGCCCATGATCGCCATCGGCTGGATCGTGGACATGTATCAGCGCGGCACCGCCTCCCTGAAAAGGCTGAACGAGATCTTCGCCCTGGATCCCGAAATCAATGACGACAAGGCCGATTTCAGCATCAGGGAGATCAAAGGCGGGATCGGGATCAAAGGCTTGACCTTCCGCTACCGGGAAGACCTGCCGGACATTTTCACCGGCGTTACCACCTCCCTGCAGCAGGGCCAGACCCTGGCCATCGTCGGACCCACCGGCTGCGGCAAGACCTCGTTCATTGATTTGCTCTCGCGGGTGTACAACCCGCCGGAAAACTCCATCTACATCGACGGGCACGATATCTACAGCATCCCGCTCAAGGTCCTGCGCCGCAACATGGTGATGGTGCCGCAGGACATCTTCCTGTTCTCGGACAGCATTGCCAACAACATCCGTTTGGGCAATCCCGACGCCGCGGACGAGGATGTTTATGAAGCGGCCCGGGCGGCCCAGGTCTATGACGAGATCATGGAGTTTGAACACAAGTTCGAAACGGTCGTGGGCGAGCGGGGCATCACTTTGTCCGGCGGCCAGAAGCAGCGCGTGGCCATCGCCAGGGCTCTTCTGACCAAACCCAATATCCTCATTTTGGACGACGCCCTCTCGGCCGTGGACACCAAGACCGAGCGCTTCCTGCTGAAACGGCTGATCGAACTGCGCAAGGGACTGACCACGATCATCATCGCCCACCGCATCTCCTCCCTCCAGCACGCCGACCGGATCATCGTCCTGGCCGACGGCCGGATCAGGGAAAGCGGCACGCATAACGAACTGGTCAGGCTGAACGGCCTGTATAACGATTTGGTGGAAAAGCAGAAGATCCGGGCCCGCCTGGAAGGGGAGCAGGAATGATGCACGGCGGCGGCGGAGGCCGCGGCGGGGGCGCCTGGGCTGACGACACCCTGCAGGGCAAGGTCTATGACAGCAGGCTCTACAAGCGCTTGCTCCGCTACCTGAAACCCTATCTGGGACTGGTCGTCATCTCCTTCCTCGTCCTCATGCTGATCACCGGGGCGGAACTCGTCCTGCCACTCATCACGCGCAGCGCCATCGACGATTACATCGTCTCGGACAAGGCCCTGATCCTCCTGAATGACAAGGATGAAATAACTGTATTCAACCGGCGCTACAGCGATCTGAAACTGAAATCATACGCCTTGGACAAAGCGGCAGTCATCGTCCTGCCCACCAGCAGCCGCTCCAAGCTGGACCGCCCCTACCTGCAAAAACTGAAGGACAGCGGCAGCCTCAGCAGCGAGAATTTCTATTTCGTTCCCGACAACGCGGACAACATAAAACTGCTCGGCTCCTATCTGGCCAACACGGACGCGGCCACCGACCCCCGGGCCAAATTCGGGGGCTGGTTCCGGATCGGGCCTGGCAAGCTGGCTGTTTCACAATCCGAGCTCAGGAAGATCCCCGTCACGCAGCGCCGCGGCTTGAGGCAGGACTCCTACCGCAGCCTGCTGCTGCTGGCCCTGATCTATCTGGGGCTGACCACGCTGAGGTTCATCGCCAACTTCTTCCAGGTCTATCTGACCAATTACTTTTCCCAGATGGCCATGAAGGACCTGCGCCACGACGTTTTCGCCCATGTGCAGAAGCTGCCCGTGCAGTTCTTTGACAAGAATCCCGTGGGCCGGCTGGTCACCCGCGTGACCAACGACGTGCGCGCCATTGACGAAATGCTGTCCTCGGGCGTCATTACGATCATCCAGGACGTCATCCTCGTGATCGCCATCGTGGCGCTGATGGTCATGCTCAACTGGAAGCTGGCCCTGATCAGCTACATCATCCTGCCCTTCGTCATCCTGACCATCTATGTCTTCAAGCGCAAGACCCGGGTCATCTACAGGGAGGTGCGCAAGCAGCTGGCCGCCCTCAACGCTTCCCTGGCGGAACATATCGCCGGCGTCAAGATCATCCAGCTCTTCAACCAGTACACCCGCAAGCGGGACGAATTCACCGCGATCAACAGTAATTATTTCAAGGTCTCGGTCTCCCAGCTCAAGCTGTTCGCCTTTTTCCGGCCCATCATCCATGTCTCCTCCCAGCTGGCGGTGGCGCTTATTATCTGGTACGGCGGCGGGCAGATCCTGCGCGACGTGGTCACCATCGGCCTGCTCATGGCTTTCACCACCTATGTCCACAAGCTGTTCGAGCCCATCAACGACTTCGCCGACAAGTTCAATATCCTGCAAGGCGCTCTGGCCGGCGCGGAGCGCATCTTTGACCTGATGGACGCCCAGCCCGAAGACTACCGCGCCAAACTGCAGAAGAACCTCAAGCTGGAGGGCGGGATCGAGTTTGAGCACGTCTGGCTGGCCTACAACGAAGGCGAATGGGTGCTCAAGGATGTCTCCTTCCACGTAAAACCGGGGGAGAAGATCGCCCTGGTCGGCCACACCGGCTCCGGCAAGACCTCCATCGTCAATCTCATCCTGGGCATGTACGCCTACCAGAAAGGCCGCCTCTCCCTGGACGGCAAAGCCCTGCACCAGTATGCCCTGCAGGATGTCCGCAGCAACGTCGGTATCGTCCAGCAGGACGTCTTTATCTTCTCAGGCACCATGCGCGACAACATCGCGCTCAACAATCCCGACCTCACCGACGAGCAGCTGGAACAGGTCTGCCGCTACGTCAACGCCGACAGCTTCATCCAGAAGCTGCCCCAAAAATATGACGAGCCCGTCATGGAGCGCGGCGCCACCCTGTCCACCGGGCAGCGCCAGCTGATAGCTTTCGCCCGCGTCCTGGCCTACAATCCCTCCATCTTCATCCTGGACGAAGCCACTTCCAACATCGACACCGAGACCGAGATCCTCATTCAGGACGCCCTCAAAAAGGTCATGCAGAACCGCACCAGCATCATCATCGCCCACAGGCTTTCCACCATCCAGCACGTGGACCGCATCCTGGTCCTGCACAAAGGCGAGATCGTGGAGGAAGGCAGCCACTTCCAGCTGCTGGACAAAAAAGGCCTCTACTACGACCTCTACCGCTTGCAGTATACATAAAACAAACTCATATTACGTTACATGGTACCAAGTGGTCGTGTGACACTCCTCAGCGAGTGTTATATTATCTGTGAGGTGGAGTATGGATATAACAAAACCCAGCAAATTCATGATGGCGCTGCTGAAACTGGAATCTAAAATCAAAACAAAAAGATACTCATCTTTTTGCGGCAAACTGGGCTTAAAAGGAAATGAGAAAGTGCTGGAATTCGGCTGCGGCTGGGGCGGGAACACCGCTGAACTGGTGAAAAGGCTGCCCGGCGGATCCCTCTTGTGCATTGACCTTTCTAAGGCCTGGATTGATTTTACCAAAAAACGCCTGGCCGGCAATTACCCCAATGCGGATTTCATCAGCGGCGACATCAGAAAGATTGCCTCTCAGGCGGAGACCATGGATGCCATTGTGATCCATCATGTGCTGCATGACATCCCTCCCGCGGAAAGGCTTTCCACCATGCAGGCTCTGAAGCGATGGCTCAAACCCGAGGGCAAAGTCTTTATCCAGGAACCCTCCAAGGCGGGGCATGGGATGTCACTGGAAAGCATCAGGCAGATTATGTCCCAATCAGGTTTGGAGATGGTGGAGAAGCAGGAAGCCGCCAGGTTCACGTTCAGCGCCTATTCCCGCCTGGCCTGACTGATTTGCCGCAAAAATGCCGGAGGCTTTTTTCCCTCCTAGAAAACGGCAGGGGATAGAGGCTTGGCCCAATCATGGAATAAGGAACAGCTTTAGTGTGGCTTTGCTGCAACCTCTGGTGTTTTCATATCACCCCGGCGGTTCAGAAGATCAGCGAGTAATCCTCCAGGTATTGCTGGGTGCCGTTGATATTGCTGTAAAGCTGCAATTGGATCCTGAACCTGTCCTGCCTGCCGCGTTCAAAAGCCTGGAATCCCAAGCTGTAATTCTTTTTCTGGCCGCTTTCCAGATATCCCGAGGGGAAGCTCCCGAGAGCCATGAAACCCCTGAACAGTCCGCTGTCCAGGCGTTCCTGCACTTCAGCGCGAACGGTGAAATCTACTCCCGTCAGGCTTTGGTTCTGGATTGAATAATAACATTTGTATTCGTTGCCGGTTGTGGAGAGGCTGTCGATCAGGAGCGCTCCCGCCTGCTGGTCCGGCTGGCCGTTGATGGCCTTTGCCTGGGCGGAGGGGAAAGACTGTCGCACCAGCGGGTCCCGGCTTGCATCTGCCACTTTGGACATGACCCGGCGCGTGTGCGAGGCATAAGAATAATCAAGGATCGCCTTGCTCGCGATATAGATAACTACTGCCGCTGCCAGCAGCAAGAAAACAAATGCCACATCTTTTTTCATTGGTACTCCCTGTTCGTTAAATTCACTCTCCCGTAATATTAATATTTGTCAAGGATATTCTTTTATAACAATTGCAACCATCTGCCACTCTTATGGTTCTTGTTATTTGCGCAATGAAAATATCTGCGATTTGGAGACAAGATCGCAGAGCCGTCAAATATTCCGATATATTTGCCATGACTGCCTCGCGTCAGCCTCTTCCTTGCCGGATCACCCTTCCGCCAGTCAAACCATACTTTTCCTGTCCGGGAATAACGGCCTTCGCCCCTGCTTGCACTACGGACCCATTACTTACCCAATACGGACTTCGTCCGTATTGGGTAAGTAATGCTTGCAGGGAGGAAGAGAGGAAAAGAGGCGGTCCGGGGGATGATAAAACTGCCCGAATGGCCTGGAGGGAAACGGTCTGTCTTGGGTCAGAAACTGGAACAGGGGTTGCCGGGGGTTTGGGCTTAATGATGGCCCGCACCCCCCCGCCGGGTTTTCAATAGGTCATCATCAGGGTGAAGATGAACCCGCTTTCATCGGATTTGTAATTGCGGTATTTAAGGGCGTAGTAATAGTCCGAGTCAAGGTATCCGTAAACCACCGCCACCATGGAGCTGGAATTGTCCTGCCCCACCAGCCGGTACTCATTGTCGCTGTATTCGGAACTGATTCCGCCTTCAGAGCTTTGCTGACAGACCTTGATGTCAACATCTGAGACATTGTCGCTGCCGAAGCCGACAAAAAAGCAATCCTGTTCGTTGGGAACGGTAATATTGTGAAAGTTGGAAACGGTTTCGGAGTAAAGGATTCCGCCCACGAGGCAAATCTCGTCCAGAAAGAATTTGTAGGCTGGAGTTTCCTCGCTTTCGTCCAGGATGTTGAAAAAATTCACGGCGGTTTGCAAAGCCTGGGCGCACTTTTCGCCCGACTTGACATAGGCGTTCTGGTCAGTGCGCATGATACCCCAAAAGACAAAGGCGTTTCTTGAGGAACGGTAATTTTTAACCTTGATCGTGTACCGGTCGCTGTAGGCCGCGGTGAAAATGCATTCGGCATACTCCTGAATACCCTGGTCCTGGGCGATGATATCTCCGTCGGAATCGGTAATGATCAGGTCCAGATCGTCAATGTCCTCGTCCCCGAAACCCCAGATATCATAAGTGACGCCCTTGGTCAGATACTTGCTGATGCTGAGCTCGCCGCCGTTGCTCATCAGGCTGCCGTAAAAGCAGCTGTCGCCGTCGAACTCCCAACCGGATTCGCTTAGCGCAGAAGTGTAGATAGCAGCCTTGATTGCGACCTGTTCGAAATAATCTGCCACCTGAGCCAGGCACAGGGCGCTAGCCAGAAGTAAGGAAAAGACAAGAATTGTACGCGGCATGAGATCCTCCTATGGATGGAGATGAATTTTCTCATATCTCCAACGATGCCTGATTAATCTTTCCTAAATAAGCTGTCAAGCAAATTATATCACAGCGGAAAGGAGAATTAGCCGGCTGGTTCTCAGGCAGTTAGCCAGAATGATACTAATCGTGTTCAGGGGCAGTGATCCCCTCCAGAGTTCGGGTCCGGGCAAATCAGCTCTAGCTAATCACGCTTTGGGACCAGCCTCTCCTGTGTAATAAAAAATCTTGCCAGATCAAGGGGGTCTAAAAATATGTCTTTCCTGCATTAATACGGAATTGAGGACGAAAAATGGCAACAATGGCTGATATCAGGAACGGCCTGATCATTGAATACAAGGACGGCTATTACCAGGTGGTGGAGTTCCTCCACGTCAAGCCGGGCAAGGGCAGCGCCTTCACTCGCACCAAGCTGAAGAACATGAAGACCGGCAAGGTGGTGGAAAACACCTTCCGGGACAGCGACGTGATGAACGAGGTGCGGGTGGAGAAAACCAAGAAGGAATACCTTTACCGGGACGGAGATTTCTTTGTCCTGATGGACGCTGACACCTATGAGCAGATCACGGTGGACAAGGCTGTCATCGGCGATCTGGAGAAGCTGATGATGGAAAACATGGAGATCTATGTCCTAGCCACGGCCGCCGGCGAGATCCTGGGCCTGGAACTGCCCACGACCGTGATCCAGGCCATCGCGGAATGCGAGCCCAACGTCAAGGGCAACACGGCCTCCGGCAGCGGCAAGGTTGCCTACACCGAGACCGGCCTACGCCTGATGGTCCCCTTCTTTGTGGAGCAGGGGGACAAAATAAAGATTGACACCCGCAGCGGCGAGTATATTGAAAGAGCGTGACCGCTTTTGTTTGCCAAAGAATGGAATAAAATTAGCTTATACTAAAAGGAAAATAAAGGAAGGAAAGCATGGGAAAAGTGAAGAGCTTTGCCGCCAAGCTGGCCCACGAAACCTCGCACGAGGGAAAAGTGTTCTGCCCGACCTGCAACACCGAGATCAAGCGCGTCAAGCTGGTGGTGCAGAAAAAGGGTCAGGCCGGCTGGTCGCCCCGCTATGAGTTCGTCAAGGTCTGCAAATGCAACGAAGCTGACCTGATGAGCGGGAAAAACTATCAGGCCTGAAACCGAGGACGGGCTGTCGGGTCATGAGGCGGGAGGGCGGTCCGGAAGCCGGCCCCCAGACTTGAGGCGAAGTTTATCCTGGAGTAAGGAAAGCCACACCAGCTTGCAGTTCAATTTGTAAATATCGAACAGGGAGATACCATGCCTGTTTCATCCACAACTGGTACACGCCTGCGGATACTGCTTCTCTTGCTGCTGACGGCAGCGGCCGGTACCCTGTGCGCCTTTGCGCCCCCGCATCCGAAAATGCAGAATCCACCGGCCTTGAGGCCTTCCCGACCCTCTGAGCGTTTCGGGCCGCACACGCGGAATAAATCCAGGTCCCTGCCCCAGAATGTTCTGGTCCTGCGGGTGCAGTTTTCCGACCTCGGTTTCCAGAACACGTCAGCCTATCCGGACAGCCTGCCCCACGACCGGACCTACTTTGAGCGCTGGATGCTGCATCTGACTGATTTCTATGCCTCTGCTTCTCGCAACCAGTACATCCTCAATTATCATATGCCGGACCAAGTGTATGACCTGTCCAACACCATGGCCTACTACGGCGCAGATGCTTCTGACGAATACGATGCCCGCGTGCCTGAGATGCTGCAGGAAGTGATTGAAACGGCAGACGCCGAGCTGGACTTCAGCCAGTACGATGCCATTCTCGTGATACACGCCGGGCCGGGCCAGGAATCGGATGTCAGTTCGCTCCGGCCAGGCCAGATCTGGTCCACCTTCATCACCCGCAAGGACCTGCAGGCAGCCTTTGACGAGGAGAACGACGATTATCCGGGCCTGACGACCCAGGACGGAGTTTTCATCAAGGAGATCGTGCTGGTGCCGGAAAGCGAGTTTCAGGATTACTTCCCCCTGCCGCCGGACGAAAATTCCGCCGCTTACCTGTTCAGCATTTACGGCGTGCTCTGCCACCAGTTCGGGCATCAGCTCGGCCTGCCCACACTGTTTGACAACTACTCCAGCAATGGCGCTTCCCAGGGCATCGGCAACTGGGGCCTGATGGGCACCGGGCTGTGGAACGCCAACGGCTTTGTCCCGGCCCAGCTCAGTGCCTGGTCCAGATATTACCTGGGGTGGGAAAATGCGGTCACGGTCTCGGAGGATACTGAGGGGATCACCGTGGACCACTTTCTGGACAATAGCTCTACCGCCCACAGGCTGTACAAGCTGCCCATCTCCGACAAAGAGTATTTCCTGGTGGAGAACCGCCAGCAGAATCCCGACGGCAGCCTCGATCCCTACACCAACCAGCCCAGTTTCACTTTCACGCTACTGGATCCTTCCGAGCAGGATTACTACCCGCCGCCGGACAGCCTGCTCCCCTATTTCAATTTCATGGAAAACCGCTATAAAGGCTGCGAGTGGGATTTCTTCCTGCCCGGGCTGGGCGGTCCCCTGCAACCTTGGGAATCCCATGCCAACGACGGTTCCGGGCTCCTGGTCTGGCACATTGACGAATACATGATCGACGCCACTTTTTCTCCCGATTTCGAAATCAACTACATCAATTATGACGCTTCTCACAAAGGAGTGGACCTGGAAGAGGCAGACGGCATCCAGCACCTGGACACGGCCACCTTTGACTATTACAAATACGGCGGGCCTTATGACAGCTTCCGGCGCGACACTGTCAATCCAAGCGGCGACAACGACTACTTCGGGCAGGGGACCATCACCGTTCCCAATACAGCCACGCCTGACACGACCGACTTCGTTACAGTGACCCATCTGCCGACGGCGGAAAGCTATTACGGAGGAATCCCGCTCGAGATCTATGACATCAGCCACCCCGGCAATCAGATGTCCTTTTCCGTCCGCTTCGGCTGGAAACTGAGAACGGAATACTCTGGCCTCAACGTCCTGGACGCCTGCTCCGTTGATTATGACGCGGACGGGGAAAACGAAATTTTCTACCCCATGCCGGACGGCGGCCTGTTCATGTGGAAGGACGAAGAACCCGCGCCCGGCTTTCCCATAATAACGACTGGCAGCATTAAAAGCTATGCCTGGGACGGCGAGGCTTTCTACCTGGCCTACGGCCTGAACGAAGATTCCGGCCTGCCCATGGTCAGTTTGAAAAAGCTGCTGGGCAATGAACTGACCTCCCTGTTCACCATTGCCAACGGGAAAAAATGGGCCGCCCCGGTCATGACTTTCGGTGATTACATAGTAATGCCGTTGCATGCCGAACTTAATCAGACCTACAATGGATGGAGCGTCGGCCTGCTGGATAAAAGCGACCTGACTGAACCCGCCCAAATCTGGGGCGGGCAGGATGACTCGCTGGCGGCCAATCTGGCCTGGTTCCGCGACAAGATTTACGCGGTCACCAAGTCCCTGGCGGACGGCAGCTATCATTTGAACGTAATGACGCAGGGAGATCCGGCGCCGGAAGTGCATGCCCTGGACATACCTGCCGATTCAACCATTTTCAGCATTTCGATCGCGCCCCTGCTGCCCGGCTCCCAAGGTGATATCATCATCCAAACACCTTACGCCGTTTACCTGACAGACCTGGCGGGCCAGGCCAGGGAAGGCTATCCGCTCATCCTGCCTTTTTTCACCGATTCCCAGGTCACGTTCAGCGATACGGACAAAAACGGCACCCTGGATTACCTGGTGAGCGGGGAGAACACCTTTGCCGTCTATGACCACAGCGGCGGGAACATGCTGACCAACTTCACGGGAGTCGGGATGGAGGACAGCCTGTTCGTCACTTCGGGCATCCTGTCGGGGGACCTGGATGGAGACGGCCGGGTGGAATACATCGGCGCTTTCTCACGCAACCGTTTGGCCGCCTTTGAGGACAACCAGAGATATATGACAGGCTTTCCCACCTCCCAGTCCGACCGCAGCCGCAACCTGCCTTTCGTGCACAGGGCTTCGGACGGGAATGTCTATGCCTGGCTGGCCACCGACAACGGCAAGATCTACCGTTCCGCGCTGCCGCAAGAAGCCCTGGACGGCCTTGATCCAAACTGGTATTGCCGCTTTGCCAATCTGCAAAGGACTTCCTCCCGGGAGGCGGCCAACCTGCCCAACCAATACGCCACTATTTCCTTCTTCGTCCCGGGCGAGACCTATGTCTTCCCCAATCCGCTGCGGCCCATATATGAACAGGAGCTGACCTTCCAGATCATGACCAGCCAAACAGCCGAAGTGGAGGTTTCCGTCTTTGACATCAGGGGCCATCTCCTGCACAGGCAGAATGTGGACTGCCAGGCTTATCTCCAGAACAGGGAAGCTGTGCAGTTCCCGGCCGGCCGCCTCTCCAGCGGAGTGTATCTGGCCGTGTTCAAATCCGGCGATCACGTCAAACGCATCAGATTTGCGGTTGAGAAATAGAGAATCTTTCCGAGGAGGCAATCCATGCGGATCAGAACCCTCATCCTGATACTGGCGCTCCTGCCCCTGGCGGCGTTCGCCATCAATTCCAACGCCGGCGAGTACGGCTTCCAGTTCCTGCAGATTCCGGCCAATCCGATTTCGGCAGCCCTGGCGGGAAACGGCGTCTACGGCTTAGGCCAGGCCGGCTCTTTCTTGAACAATCCTGCCGCCAACCTGATGGAGGAGCGCTTTAGCCTCAGCGTGCAGCACACCCTCTGGCTGGTGGACACCAACTTTACCCAGCTGGTCTATTCGAACAGCAACCGCAGCCGGCATTTCGGCCTGGCCGCCCGGGTGCTGGATTACGGAGAGATCGAGATCAGGGACGACGCCGCCAACGTCATCGGCAACTACCATCCCCTGGATGCCAGCCTGACGGCCAGTTACGGCTTGCGCTTGTGGCCCGACCATCTGCTGGGGCTCAACGCCAGCCTGGTCTATGAAAAGCTGGACACCTCCTCCAGCTATGGCCTCAGCGCTGACCTCGGATACGTATTTCTGACCCCCGTCACCAATGCCATACTTTTCACCTCGGCCCGCAACCTAGGCCTGACCTCCAAGATGGATGACGAAACTGTCAAACTGCCCATCACCTTTGAGTGTGGATTAGGATACTCCTACCCGCTGGACGGAGTAAAAATCTCTTCTCAGCTGGCCATGAACAAAGCTGTGGATACTGATGTGCGAGCCACCCTGGGCGCTGAACTGGCCTTTCGCCAGGTCCTGACGCTGAGGCTGGGCTACAAATTCAATTACGACGAGGAAAGCCTCACAGCCGGGCTCGGGATCAGCTGGCTGAATCTGGACATCGATTACGGTTGGAGCGCCAACACGGACCGGCTGGAGGACACCCACTCCTTCGGCGTAACCTACAACTTTTAAGGTCGGGTCATGAAATACCGGACACTTTTGCTGGTCATCCTGCTGATCGCTGTTTCCAGCGGCATGGCGGCCTTGGATCACACTCCCGGCCAGCTCCTCTTTAAAACGGCGCGCAGCCTGGAGATCCAGCGCGGCAGGACCGGCCTCACAGAATTCGACTCCTTTCTGGACCAGGTGCAGGCTATGTCGGTCAGGCCCGTGAAAGGCATGCCCGGCAGCCGCTGGTTTGCCGCCGACCTGGCTCAGGAACCTGACTGGACCGCCATCCGCAGCGGCCAGAAAAGCTTTGACGGCATTGATATCATCCAGCCAAACTACCTCAACCGGATGCATGTTACGCCCAACGATCCCTGGTACACACTGCAGCAGATGCATCTGGTCAATCTGCCCGAAGCCTGGAACTACACCACCGGCAGTTCCATGATCCTTGCCGGAGTGGTTGATTCAGGCATCCTCAAGGACCATCCCGACCTTCAGAACAACATCTATTACAATCCCAACGAGATTCCCGACAACGGCATTGACGACGACAACAACGGCTACATTGACGATTACTGCGGCTGGGATTTCGCCGATGCGCCCGAACTCTATGACCAGGCCCTGGGCGATTATCTGGAACAGGACAATGACGTTACGGACGAAAACTTCCACGGCACGCACGTCTCCGGCATCCTGGGCGCCGTCTCCAACAACGGAGTAGGCGTGAGCGGCGTCTGCTGGTCAGTCAAGCTGCTGCCCCTGCGGGCCGGGTTCCGCACCACTTCCGGCACGGGTTTCCTGCAGGACGACGATGCCGCCGCCGCCATCATTTATGGAGCTGACATGGGCTGCAGCGTCATGAACCTGAGCTGGGGCGACGCCAATTATTCCGCCATCATTGCCGACGCCTGCCAATACGCCTATGAACGCGGCATCGTGCTGGTCGCTTCGGCGGGCAACGATCCAGGGCCCTACCTAAGTTATCCCGCCAAGCTGTCCTGCGTCATTTCTGTCGGCGCCATCGATCCCTACCGAAACCTGGCCGGCTTTTCCAGTTATGGCCAGGAACTCGACCTGGTGGCGCCCGGGCAGGAGATCTACAGCACCTACAAGCTGGAGGGAGTTGACCAGTACATGCAGATGTCAGGCACTTCGATGTCCTCGCCTTTCGTGGCCGGCAGCGTGGCTTTGCTCAAATCCCTGCAACCCAACCTCAGCCCCGACGAGGTCCGCGCCTGCCTTCTTTCCTCAACGGACGATCTGGGCGACGACGGCTTTGACATCAGATTCGGACACGGCCTTTTGAATGTCCAAAAGCTGCTTGAAAACACCAGTTCGCCTTTCGTTTCAGTCACCTATCCGGCCGACAACATCGGCATCTCTGAAGATTTCGACATCATCGGAACCGTCTCCGGCGAAAACTTTTTCCGCTATACTGTGATGTGCGCCCTGACCTCAGGCGAAAACGGCCTGATCTGGAAGGACGTGGAAAACACCACCACCCTTCCCACTCATCATTATGCCCAAGTGGAAAACGGCGTCATCGCCCGTTTCAACGTGCACGAAAACATGCAGGAGGGGCAGTATCTGATCCGCATCACCTACGAAGGCTGGGACGGATCAGTCTACAACCTGTTCCGGACAGTCAATCTGGACCGCTCCATCCCCTACATGCGGACCGAGACCTTCTCCATCCTCAAGCGCTATGACGGCCAGAACGTCAGATTCTATGCCGGCGCTCTCTTCAATGAGCCGGTCCGGTCGGAGCTAATCCTGCGGGACAGCGGCCAGAACGTCTTCACCATCTATCCCGCCAAGACTGACTCCCTGCAGGTCTGGGCCCTGCCAAACACGGTCGCGCCCGGGCCCGTCAGCGCCGAGATTATTGCCACCAACAACAGCAACCTGACCTATCACTCGCCTGTCATGAACGATGTCGCCGAGATCGTTTACGAACTTGTCCCCACTTACGGGTATGAACCTCAGGAAGCAGGCGGCGCCCTCGTCACGCTCAACCGCTTTCATGATTTCAACGAGAACGGCCTGCCGGAATTTCTGGCTATGGAACTGCCCGCCTCCGGCTACGGCAATGTCAAATTCTACGAGTTTGCCGCAGGCGAATTGAATCCCACTTATTCCTACACCAGCAAATTCATGCCCCTGGACATGGGGACCACCAACGACGCCGGCCAGGAAGTGCTCGGCCTCAACCTCGATACGGTCTCCCTTTATGAAACTCTGGGTTCCAGTCTCTACCCTTCAGCTTCGATCTGGTCGGCCAACGGCATTTCCGGAGGCACTTTGTCCGACTACAGCGGCGACGGGATAAAGGACATCCTGTTGGTCCAGAACCTCCCCGCGGAAAGGGTGGTCCAGCTTTACCGCCGGCTCAGCCTCAACGAGGTCTCGCAGCCCAAGATAACCCTACGCAACAACACTCCGACTACGCTCAGGAACATGTTCGTCCCCACCGTCATCGTCCAGAACCTGGACGGCGACAACCGGCCTGACATCCTGACCGCGGACACCGATGGGGACGTCATGATCTTTGAAGCGACCAGTTCCACTGAGGCCGAAATGACCTGGGGGCGCCGCCTCGCCGTGGGTAACACTTATTATCTCACTACGGGAGATTTCGACGGCAACGGCACCACCGATTTCCTGGTGGGGGGATATCACACCGACGTGCTCGACCCCAACCAGAACTACTGGTTCTTCGAGGGCTACACCCGCTCCGGAAACAACCAATACGCCAGCATGGGATATTTCCAGTTCAACCAGGTAATGTCCCAGAATGCCGTCCAATCCTATGACCTGGACGGCGACGGCCGCCACGAGATCATCCTAGCCCTCTCGCCCAACCTCTATGTGGTTAAATTCACCGACGCCGAATTCAAACCCGTCTTTTACGGAAACAGCAACCGGACCTACCAGATCGCTGTCTGGACACAGGATGGAACCCCGCATTTCATGACCAACCGGACCGGTTCCGACGACGATGTAAAAGCCTGCGTCTGGACCAGCCAGACACCCTTTACCGGCCCGCCGACCCCGGCCAACCTGACCGTCACGCCCGTCGGCGAAAGCAGGGTCGAACTAAGTTGGCAGGACAGCGGCGCCCATTACTACCGCGTCTTCCGCCGCGAAGGGGAGCAGCCGTCCCAACTGCTGGAAGAGGTTTATGACACCGCCTGGTCCGATCTCTCAGTCCTGGAGGGGGTCACCTATTACTATGCGGTCTCAGCCTGGGACAGCAGTTTCAACCCTTCCGAAAGCTACCCCACCCAATGGCTGGAGACCACGCCCATGCCCCAGCCCATGGTCACCGAGATCTCCATGATCGGCGCCAGCGAACTGCGCGTCGTCTTCAACCAGCCCATGTCCAGCGCCATCCTCAATCCCGGCTGCTTCCGCGTGGACCATGAGATGGGAAATCCCCTCTCCGTCAACAGCGTCCTCAACCAGACAGGCATCCAGCTCCGCTTCCGGAGCATCTTCCACGATCCCGGCGAACCCTACACACTCTATCTTTCAAACATCACGGGCATGACAGGAGTAGCACCCTCCCAGACCCAATACACCTTCGGCTATAACCCGGATTACACCGCTCCCTACATCCTCGGGGCGGAGGTCCAGCCCGGCAACAAATCTGTCCGCGTTACCATCAGCGAGCCTGTCCTGGAACAGACCGCCGGGCAGATCGGCAATTACGAGCTTGTCCTGCCCATCAACGACAGCGACAACAGCATTTCTGCCGTCCAGGCGGAGGGGGAATTCATAACCGTGACTTTCGCGCACGAACTTAAATTCTCCAACCAGCTCTACTATCTCATCCTGCGCAACATCACCGACCTCGCCTTCAATCCCCTCATCCCCAACCAGAACATCTGCAGCTTCTACCGGTCCGACATCAACAGTTTGGATCGCGTGGTCGCCTACCCCAACCCCGTCAAATACGGCGAGTATCACCAGGTCAACTTCATGAATTTCCCGCCCGACCGCAAAGGCAAAATCGCCATTTACAACACCTCCGGCGACCTCGTCTATGAAGCCGGGATCGGTCCCTTCAATCCCGGCGCCGGCAAGATCTCTCACCAGTGGGACCTGCGTAACAAATCAGGCCGCCGCGTCTCCTCCGGCATCTACTACTACGTCATCCGGATGGGCGGCGAGACCAAAAAAGGGAAGATCGCCGTACTCAACTGATTTGGCCCGACGCGTTTTTTTTCACTGGTCAGGCGCCTTTACCCCGGCTTTTGTCATGAGGATTAAATCTCTCTGATTAGTCCTCTTCGAGAATATATTCCCGTAACTCTTCCCGTTTTTGCCTGAAAGGTCTCTCCTGCTTCGCCCCGGGAAGCATTACTTACCCATTACGGACTGAGTCCGTATTGGGTCCGTAATGGGTAAGTAATGCTATCAAGAGCGAAGGCAGCCAAGCACGGAAATCAGACCGGGATGTGGCAGATGCCTTTCCGGAGTCGGATAACGGCCACAGCGGGATAAAGCAGTTGACAGAAATGGCGCAACTGCTCTTTAATGAAATGGAGATTCCGGACGGGGGCAAGCAGCTGACGGGCTGGCTTGCTTTACTGCCATAGGATTTTACAGCTATAGAACGTTGTTGCATAGAGGATAAAATAATGATCTCGGGAAAATTCCTGCTGCACCTGGTCCTGTCGTTCCTGGTGAACTTCATCTTCTGGGCTTGGCAACTGCTGAGCCTGGCCTTTCTGGGCAACATTAAAACCTGGCTCGCGCCGGCCATCCTGATCGGCTTGGCCGTTTACGCTGTCTGGCGCCTGCAGGACGACGAAAACCGCCGGGCCTACCTGGCGGGGCTGGGCGCTTCGCTGCTGCTGGTCCTGATCATCAAGGGGCTGACCCTGTTGGTGTAAGATCCAATGCTGTTTTCTGCCGTGACCGTGCATTTTCTACACGAAGTCCGTTTTGCCCTTGATTCGGCTCACTCTTGGAAAGAATCGCCGGCAAAAAGGACTCCGGCAAGTAAAGGAGTCCTGAATTCCAATGTTAATGAAAGTGGTCAGTCATACTCCAGGGAATTCCGGACTTCGGATCGCACAGGTAGAATCTGTTTGACATTGTTATTGAGAAGATAGGTTTTGCTTAACACAAGGAAGGAATCATGTCGCGGCGCTTTGTCCTGACCATAATCATATCCTTTGTTCTGGTCCTGGCCTCGCTGGTTGTCTTTATCCTGCTTCGCCAGGGCTGGCTTTTCTCCTGGCTCCGGTGGGTGTGGGGTCCGCTTTTCATACTCTGCGTGGGGGTTGACGCATCCCTCAGAGGCAGGCTTTTCGATCCATCCGAACCGGCCCTGGGCGTGCTGATCGGCCTGGGTGCCAATCTCCTGATCGCTTTGGTCTATAAAGGCATCACCTTGCTTTAATCGGGAAATTGGAATGGAATTCTAGACACCGGAGACAATAAGCACAATCCTCTTGACAAATGCCTTTGCCTTTAAATCCGTGTATGATGCTGTAATATAAGCAAGTTGTGTTTATTACAGCCAATACCGGCAGTGGAGGAAAAGGATGGAGTATCCGTTTCAGGACATCGAGAAGAAATGGCAAAAGATCTGGCTGGACAAGAAGATATTCAATGCTTTAGACCAGACCGGCAAGCAGAAATACTACGTCCTCTCCATGTTCCCCTATCCCTCCGGAGTGCTGCACTGCGGGCATGCGTCCAATTACGCGATCAGCGACGCCATCGCCCGGCTGAAGATGATGGAAGGTTTTAACGTGATGCAGCCGATGGGCTTTGACAGTTTCGGCATGCCGGCGGAGAATTATGCCATCCAGCATGGCTCTCACCCGCGCCTGACCACGGAGGAATGCATCGCAGCCATGCGCGGCCAGTTCGACAGCATGGGCTTCGGCCTGGACTGGGAACGCGAAGTCAGCACCTGCCGCCCGGATTACTATGTCTGGGGTCAGTTGCTTTTCAAGAAGCTGTATGAAAAGGGACTGGTTTATAAGAAGAAGTCCTTCCAGAACTGGTGCGAAAGCTGCCAGACAGTGCTCGCCAATGAGCAGGTGGAAAACGGCCACTGCTGGCGCTGCGAGTCAGAAGTCACGCAGAAAGAACTGGAGCAGTGGTATTTCAAGATCACCGACTACGCGGAAGAACTGCTGGACTTCAGCAAAATCATAGACTGGCCGGAACGCGTCATGACCATGCAGAAGAACTGGATCGGCAAGAGCCAGGGGACGGAAAT
>JAXDBS010000060.1:0-37731 GCA_034678545.1 Cloacimonadaceae bacterium (SeqCode)
TTGATTGCTGAAGGCGGAGTCCCCGAAATCCCAGGCGTAGACAAAGGTGTCGCTGTCCGGATCGGTGACGCTGGAAAAGAAACTCACGGTTACATTGCGTAAGTTGTTATCTAATCTCGAGTGGCTGGTGACATTATATGAAACGGAGACCTGTGGGGCGGTGGAGATTTCCGACGTGAGCAAACAGATATCGTCAAACCAGACCGAGCCGCTGCCGGTATCCAGATCGTTTACATAAATGATGGAATTCAGGACCGGAAGTTCGTCAAAATAAGCCCACCAGTCATCGGCGACGGGAAGTTGAAACAGGTTCCAGGCATTGAGTGAAAATGCGCCTTGGTACACTGTCACCCATTGCTCGATATTAAGGGTGGATGTCCCGTCGATGGAGTAGAACAGGGTGTGTGTTCCGTTGCTGAACCCTATTCCCTGTATGCGCGCGTTTGATCCTGTATTGCGAATGGCTGCCTGAATGACAGCCTCGGGCTGAATGGCCAGAGGATTTATCGCCTGCTGTTTCCAGGTGTTGCCGCTGAGTTTGAGCGCGTACTGCGAGGAATTGTATGTATAAGCCTGGTCCAGGGTCCAGGCAGTGGGAGCATTGTCCTCGTTTGAATACGAGGTAAGTGACACAGAGCCGGATTCAAAATCCTCCAGCATCAGGCTGCGCAGGCTTTGGGCATGCAGAGATGCCAGGCAGAGCCAGAGAGCGATCACTGACATGAAAATGTGTTTCATACCTAAAACTCCCAATAGTAGTTTGGAGATCAATGCATGACCACAAATTTCCTGACGGAGACCTTCGAACCGCTGAAGAGGCGGCAGAGGTATACGCCGGGCGCAACTGTGGCCCCGGAATCATTTATGCCGTCCCAGGCAATCGCGTAATATCCTGCCTTGGGCCATGCGTTCAACAAGGTACGGACTTTCTGGCCTTTCTGATTATATATGGCAAGTTCGGCATACTCGTCCTTTCCGTCCAGGCCAAATTTGATTTTAACCATGCCATGCATGGGATTGGGAAAGCAGCCGCTAATACCAAAGACAGGCAGAGGTATTGCCTGTTCCTGACTGTCTGTCGTTTCCGCGACCGTAACGGTAAGGGAGGCCGAGATCTCCGTCACAAAGGCGGGATAGACCGCAGACATGTAGTATCTGTATTCCCCGGCGTGCAATTCATGATCCGTCCAGGTAAACACAGCAGGGTCATCAATCAGTCCGGCCAGCTCGCTATTGCGGAAAATCCGGTAGCCTATGATGCCTCGCGGCATCTCGGGCACTGCCCAGTGCAGAAGGACATCGTTTCCGTTCACAACATCGGCTGAAATCAACTCGGGTACGACAGCTGAGCCCAGAATTGTTACAGCCAGGGTATCTGTTGCGATGGAGTGACCGTGAGGCGAGCTGTAAAATGCTTTGAGGAAGTAGGTATGCATTGAACCCGGCAGGACAGCATAATCAGTATAGCTAAGCTGGGTGGAGTCAACGTCAGTGATCTGTCTTGAGTCACGGAAAATGCGGTATCCCTGCAGGACGGCAGCGGATTGGCCGGGCGGCTGCCAGGACAGGTAAGCTCCAAGATCGGAAACAAGAGAAGAAGCCTGCAGGTTTTGGGGAGGTAAATGCAATGCGGGGGCATCCCAGCGGAACAGGATGTTGTCGATCCAGGCGCAGTCAGATCCTGTGTTTACACCCTGGTCCTTGCTGTAGGTCCACTGCAGGTTGTGCGTGCCTGCCGCAACCGGGTACTGGACATAGTTCCAGGCTGAGGTGCCTGACCACTGGCCTTTCTGGGTTCCGTCTATCGAAAATTTCAGGAAATCATATCCCGATTCAGAGGAAGTCCTTTTATAGAAAGCGATGCTGCCGCCGGCCGGAACCTGTACCGACAATGACAGGGTGGAGGTTTGATTGTGCCCGATGTTTCCTGAACGGGCGCAGTAACTTCCCTCATAGGCATTGGCGCTGTCGATAGTCCAGTCGGCGTTGCCATCCCCTACCCAGGCATAGCTGTTGAAGTCTCCAGATTCGAAGCCTTCATCGTGATCGGTCGGGGCGGGCGGCACTGCAGTGACACAAAAACTTATTGAATCTCCGGAAGAAGAGCCTATCTGGGTGATGTTAAGCCCTCCCTGCAGGCCGTCACCCAGAAACGGAGTGGGATTAGTGGAGGCATGGATGGCAGTGCGGCCGGTTTCCAGACTGTAATTGGCTGAGGAGATCGTTCCGTTTGTAGTCAGTGTCCCGTTGGGACGGTAGATGTAGATTTCGTCGGGGGGGCCGTCGGCATTGCCGTCCCCGTCTTCAGAAGTATCTATCCGATAGATCAGCATGCCTGTAGCGGGCAGCGAGCTTTCGAAGAACCCTTCCTTCTTGCGGAACTCGACCATGTAATAATACTGCGGGTTGTTGGAAGCCAGGCGGAAGCAGTTGCCTTCCCGGAAAATGATTTTTCTGACCCAGTAGGTGCCCGAATCCGTGATTTGCCTGACTGGCGGCAGCCAATGCCCGTAGCGGGATTTCAAGTATGCCATGTGATGCTGGGGCGGATTCAGGTCAGTTTGCATCAGATCCCAGCTGCCCACAGGCGAGATCCCGTTCGAAGTGTAGTGATAGAGATCGGGAAAGCCAATGCTGTGGGACATTTCGTGACAGAGCACGCCCACTCCGCTGGAATTGAGCGATGTTTCCAACTGGAAATTGTATGTATATACGCGCGCTCCGTTCAGATAAACATAAAAGGAATAAAGAGACCACATGTGGGGCCATAGCAAAGTTGCCCAGGCAGTCGTGCCGCCTTTGACAATGAAGCAGACGTTGTCAGCCTTGCCGTCATCGTCCGCGTCAATGTCCAAAGTCGGGGGAATGAAGGCAGAAATGTAGTTAACCGCATTGACAAGCAAGGCGTGTTCGCGCAGCCTTCGTTCCGTATCGTTATTGTAGCCGTTGGTATTGGTTGAGCTGTATGGCATGTAATAACTGCGCGGCAGAGAGTCCTGATATGATACAACGAAATGATTTTCCGGCGGCGGGTAAAAAGAAGTATTGATGAACAGCGACTGATATGAATCCTCCAGGAAGTAGTTGTACATGGAATTTGTGTTTGGCACAGTGCTGTTGAACATCGAATTGTAAGTTGAGAACTCGGCCGTGAATTCCGTCTGATCCGAAAAGCGGATAAAAACGACCAGGTTGTTGATCGATCCCATGGTCGGTGTTCTGGGATCGCGCGGCTCTTCCCCCCACCAGTCCCGCCTTTTCTGAAGATATTCCTCTCTGTCAATGTTCAAGCCCGGCCGCAGGCCGGCTGCCCGGGGGCTGATCTGTCCGACCCGGAAAACAGAAGGGGCAAGGCCTGTTCCTTCCTTACGGGCATAGGTATACCAGCCGGTCTGGATGTCCTTGATGATGGTGAAATTGTCCTTGTCGTGCAACCAGTTGTGAAATTCGTCTCCGCTGGCCAGGCATTCAATCACAGTGCCATCAGGCTGAGTAATGGTTTGAGGCACATTCGTCAGATAGGCAGCCGCTAAAGGCAGCGCAGATAGCCATAAGGCTGCCAGGATCCATTTAAGTGTATCCATAATCAGTTCCTCGTTGGATCATATCTATATTTCATTATAGCAACTTTGAAACCTAACACTAAATTTATTGACTGATTTGTCAATCTTAAAATCTTGAAAGCAGGGAAAAAGTGAGTTGCACATGAAACCAGGGGCAGGAGAGAGATCGAAAACAATGATACAGGCCAAAACCATATTCTGGCTGGCGGGAGAGAATTCAGGCGACATGCACGCATCGCTGGTCATGCGCAAACTGAATGAGGAAATCCCCTTCCTGCGGCATGTCGGGATCGGTGGTAACCGCATGCAGGCAGAGGGTTTAAATCCGCTTTTTCCCTTCGATCGATTTGCTGTAATGGGCTTTACCGAAGTATTGAAGCACCTGGGGTATTTCCTGAAAGTGGAGAGAACGATCAAGAATTTCATGCGCAGGGAAAAACCGGACCTGGCGATCCTTGTGGATTACCCCGGCCTGAATTTACGGGTAGCACGCATAGCCGATGACGAAAGGGTTGACGTGTTGTATTTCATAGCTCCCCAGTTCTGGGCCTGGAAACACGGACGGGTCTATAAACTGAGAGACCACACGCGACATGTAGCCTGCATTTTGCCTTTTGAAAAGGAACTTCTGGACATTCACAATATAAGCTCTACCTATGTCGGGCATCCCATAGCGGAAGAGGTTGCTTATGAATTGGACAAAGAGACTTTCGCCAGGTTCTACGGACTGGACCCCCAAAAACAGTGGCTTGGGTTTTTCCCGGGCAGCCGTAATGAAGAAGTGGCACGCCTGCTGCCCGTCTATTTGAAAACCATCAATCAGCTTGACCCGCAGAGATACCAATTTCTCTTTTCCAAGGCCCGTTCAGTGTCTCATCATCAATATAATCATACGGTTGGGGTATATGCTAAAACGGCTCCCTTCATCATTGACGGCTACAACTATGAAATGATGAAATACTGTGACCTCCTGGTTGTGAAAAGCGGCACTTCCACTCTGGAAGCCGGATACATTGGAACTCCAGCCATCATCGTATATGTGGCCGGGCGGATTTCCTACGAGATCGGAAAGCGTTTTGTTAAACTTGATAAGATTGGCCTCCCCAATCTCATTCTAGGCAACAAAATCCTGCCGGAATTGATCCAAGCTGACGTTAATCCAGAGAATATCATCAGACACATAGATCTCTATCTAGGCAATTCAGAGCTATACGACACGACGAAAAGGCAATTGCATAAGATTCGTGGCCTGTTGGGCGATAGGGTGGCTTCGGCTGAAACAGTAAAGATTATCCGAACCATGCTGAAGCTATGAGAATTCCATCCTGGATGATGCGAGTTGAGAGGAAGCTTGCAGCCAGGCTGTTCAGGCTGCTGGCGAAATCCATCAAATTCGAGATCATCAACAAGCCGGATGACAGCTTTCTTTGCATATTCATGTTCTGGCACCGGGACATGATCCCGATGACTTTGCATCGCATAGGATCCAACGCATGCGTTCTGGTCTCCCCGTCCCAGGACGGCGAACTGATCGCCGGCCCCATAGAAGAGCTGGGCTTTATAACAGCCCGGGGATCCACCACCCGCCAGGGATCGCAAGCCTATCGGACTGTGTTGCGCATGGCCAGGGAAAGGCAGCTGGGCATTACTCCGGATGGTCCGAAGGGACCCAGCAAGGTAATCCAGCCAGGTGTGATCCATATTTCATATATGGCAAAGGTGCCGATCGTCCCTGTGGCTTTGCATGCCAGCCGGGAATGGGTGTTCAATTCCTGGGACCGGTTTCGGTTGCCGAAGCCTTTCTGCAAACTTACCGCCATTTATGGTGAGCCGCATTTCGTGAATTCCAAAGCGGATATGGAATCTGCCCCAACGCAGTTAAAGGCTATGATGCAAGGGCTGGAGGCAAAGCTACCCACCTGATTGGCCGCCAGCTTTTCCGGCAGTACCTGTTAGCAGAGAAAAAGGCTTGATGTTTTCTGATAAACCAGTTCTTAAAAGGATCAAATACCATGCAGATTATTCTGATTGGTTGTAATGAAATTGTAACAAGTCGAATCCCTGCATGATATCAAATTTAAAAGCATTGACACTCGTGTAGGGATTATAAATCTTGTCATAAGTGAAGACATAAAAAAACGAAGGGTAAATGGACAACCAATCATTTGAAACATGCATCAAGGCAGTCAGGAATAAATTGGATAAAATCCTGCTGGGGAGGTCCGCATTAAAATGTCTGATCATTCTGCTGCTTGTCTTCAACCTCTATATAACGTTGCGCTGGTTTATCAGATCTGCGGCGGATGTTTCAATGGCGGCTATCCTGCTTCGGGTAATCGCTCTGATCGGACTGGGATATGTCATAGTTTCAGATCTGCGCCTAAGGCCGACCCGCCTTCAGGTTTCGCGCTGGCTGGACGCGCAGCATGGATATAAAGACGACCTCTACCAGAACATCATCGAGCTGAAAAAGGACCCGGCTGTTGCGAAAAGCGGATTGTTTTCCAAGTTATACGAACAGGGCGCTCACCGGCTCGGCGCTCAGCAGGTCAGTTATCCTGCCGCCTTGGGCCCAATGTTAAAGCGTATCAGCTTATTGATCCTGCTCAGTCTGGCTGTGCTTTGGGGTGTCAATCACAAAAATCTGCCCAAATATGTAAACGAGTTTGTGCTTCATAATATTCAAAGGACAAACATAATCTTGACCATCGAGGTAAAACCGGGCAACCTAACCGCCAGCCGGGATGCAGATGTATTAATTGAAGTTGTGGGAGTTATTCCTGATATCCGCTATACCCTGATGTATAAGATCGAAAACCAATGGCGCGAAGTGGCGATGCCTGACGGAAGGCACCTCTTTGAGAAGCTGGATTACTCATTCAGTTATTTTGTGCAGGCTGAGGACGTACGGTCTGACACTTTTCGCGTCAATGTCCTGGATAAACCGGCAGTCAGGCGCTACAGGGCCACTTACCATTACCCAGCCTACACAAGGTTGAAGGCCGAATCCGACAGCACGAGTTATGGCAATATCTCAGCCCTCAAGCATACCAATGTAACACTGAGTGTAGATACCAACATCCCCATCAAAGCCGCGGTCATGCATTTTTCCAATGGAAAGAGTCAAGCCTTCCGGCCTGCGGGAGAGAAATCCTTTGTTACTCAGCTCGAAGTTCTGGAGAACCTGACCTGGTATCTGGAAATGACCGATGAGCTGGAACGCAGCAACGCACCTGAGGAAAAAATAATCGAAGCAATCCCAGACATCCCGCCCGAAGTTTCCATACCTGAACCAGGTGATGATGTCCTGCTTGATCAGAATCTGCTTCTGCCCCTGCGGATCAAGGCTTCCGACGATTTCGGCCTGAAAAACCTGCTGCTGAGATACCAGGTCAATGACCAGAATACTCATACTGCGGAGGTTCAGGGCATAATAAATGCGACCAATCTGGATACTAATTACCTTTTAAGCCTCCAAACACTCAGCCTTTTGCCCGGCGATGTAGTCACCTACTGGGCTGAGATCAGCGACAACTCGCCTGAACAGCATAAGGCGGCCAGCAAGAAATACAAAGCCCGTTTCCCTTCCATTGAAGAAATCTACCGCGAGATTGAACGGCAGGAATCAGCCGGCAAGGATGACCTGCAGTCAGTGCTCAAGGAGTCCCAGGAACTGCAGAAAGATTTTGAGCAGAAACGCCGCGAGCTGCTGAAAAAAGACAATTTGGATTGGGAAGATAAAAAGCAGCTGGAAAACATCGTGCAAAATCAGGAAAAACTGGCAGACCAGGTTAACAAGGTGGCGGAAAACTATCAGGAACTTATTGATAAACTGGCCAACAACCAAGCTCTGTCGCAGGAAACTCTGGAAAAGATGCAGAAGATCCAGGAGATCCTCTCCCAGATAGATAACGAGCAGCTGCAGAAAGCCTTGGAGCAGCTATCCAATTCCCTGCAAAACATGAATCCGGAAGCCATAAAAAAAGCCATGGAAAACTTCAAGTTTTCCCTGGAAGATTTTAACCAAAAAGTCGACCAAACACTGAAGTTGCTGGAGAGCATAAAGAAAGAACAAGCTGTGGAAAAAGCCCTGCAGATCTCCCAGGAAGCGGAAAAGATGCAACAGTCACTTCTGGATAAGACGCCTGATGCCAAGAACGCAGGCGACAAACTGGCTGAGGAACAGGGCAGGATCCAAGACAAGATGGACGCATTGAAAGAGCAGTTGGACAATATCGAAGGCCTGCTCGAACAGAATCAGGACCGCCAGGAACAACAGATGCTGGACGAATTGCAACAAATGATGAACCAGGACAATCCGGCTCAAGACATGCAATCCAGCCAGCAGTCACTGGTCAGGAATCAAAGGCCTGCTTCCATGTCCGCCCAGCAGCAGGCTCTGCATAAGCTCAGGAAAATGTCCAACAAGCTGGGCGAGATGAAGCAATCCATGGGTTCCGGTGGTTCTCAACGTATCATGCAGGCCATGCAGAACGCGGCGCGGGAGCTGATTATATTTTCCCAAAAGCATGAGGAAGCAGCGGTTAAATACAAGCAGGATCCATACACTGTACTGCCAGACCTGCTGGCTGGCTATGAAGGCATGCAGATGAGCGTCAACAAGCTTTTCTCCAATCCAATGGTGATGATGTTCATGCCACCCAAGTTCTTCAGCGACGCCAACCAGGCCAGCCAAAGCTACCGCGACTTCTTCATCAATGTCAACGAAGTCCAATATTTCAATATCTCGCGCAACTTGGAAGGCATCCAGAAAAGCCTGAACCTGATGGCCTACGACCTGATCCAGGCCATGAACCAGAGTTCACAGGGCGGGGGCAGCGGAAGCGGCATGGAATCTCTGATGAAAATGCTCCAGCAGATGGGGCAGGAACAGCTGGCCATGAACATGCTTACCCAACAGCTGCTGCAGCAGATGCAGCAAAGCGGGGGTCGCCTGGGTACTGCGGAGCAGCAGCAAATGCAGAGGCTGGCAACTGAACAGGAACGCCTGGCAGAAAATCTGCGGCGCGCCCTGCAGAATGACCCTGAAGCCCAGAAACAGGGCAATGCTCTGCGGCAGATGGCGGAGGAGATGGACGCGATCTCGCGCCAGCTCAAACAGAACAGGCTGGATCAGGACCTGCTCAACCGCCAGGAACGGATCCTGTCCAAACTGCTGGATGCCCAGAAATCCATCAATAAAAGGGAATTCAGCCAGAAAAGGAAAGCGGAAACGGCTGAAGCCAATCCTGAAGACGGGACCATCCCCTCCACTGATTTTGAACTGCTCAGGAAAAAGGCCATGCTTGATGAGCAGTACCGGGCCTATCCAAGGCAATACCAGCATGTCATTCAACAGTACCTTAAACTGCTCAACGAACAGAGCGCCGGGCAATGATTCGCAAAGCGCTGACGCTCGCCATCTTTCTGATACTGGCTGCATCTCTACACGCTCAGTATGATGAACAGGCCATCCTTTATCAGAACGCACAGCAGCTGATGTCGCAGCGGCAGTACGCAGCGGCTGAGCAAGCCTGGCTGCAACTTTTGCAGAAGTATCCCAACGACACCAGCGCTATGACCCAGCTCTTTCAGCTCTACCTGCAAACCAGCCAACCGGAGAAAGCACAGTCTGTTTTGAATGATTACCGGACAGTCCTGCCCGCCAATGTTAGGCAGGAATACGAGATCCAGCTTGATATTCAACAGGCTAAGGTTGACGAAGCCTGGACCAAGTCGCAGGACTACCTGCAGGTCAATCCGGCCAACGAGCTTGTCTACAGATTATTGGCCGGGTTCTTTGAGCGCAAGGGTTTCTATGAACAGGCGATCCGCCTTTACGAACAGGGGCGCGCCGCGCTCACCAACAGTTTTCTCTTCTGCCTGGAGATAGCCAACAACTCTTTCTACAGCCAACAATACGAAAAGGCCATGACGGAATACATCACCTACCTTGAAGCACAGCCGGGTAACCTGTACTTTGTGGGCAACCAACTAAACAGCATACTCACCGAAAATCCGGACCTGATATCGCTTCTGCGAACCCTGGCCGCTAAAAGCTCCTGCTTGGAGGTCAGGGAAGTGCTGGCGATTTCGCTCAGCCGCCTGGGCAGGCTGAATGAGGCTCTGGAACAATATGCCCAGCTCCCAGTGGAGAAACTTACCGCCTTTGCCAATGAGCAATATACTGCCGGCAGGGATTCCGTTGCCATCGCGGCTTATGCAGCGTTGCGCGAACGGGGTGTAAACGCCAATACGCTGGGGGATATCCTGCTCAAGACAGCTGAGTGTCATATCCGGCTGCGGCAGTTTGAACGGGCGGAGCAAGCCCTGGCTCAGATAATTGATCCCCCAAGCCTGCAGCCCACCCAGCAGTTCGCGCGCAAGCAGCAGCCCTACCAAGCGCTGCTGATGCTTTCCGACCTGGCGCTTTGGCAAGGGGGGAAGCCTGAAGACGTCATGAAGATTCTAAATGAAGCAAAGAAGCATACCTCACATGTAGATGAAACCATAGACATAGATTTCCGCATCATAAACACCCATTTCATCAATCGGCAGGATGACCTGGCCCGGCAGTTGCTGAAACGGCAGGGCAGGATCAAGCAGATAGACCGGCAGCTTTATTACAACTTCCTGCTGGCCATGGCAGCCAGTCAGCCCGGCCTGGCGGACTCCCTGGTCAACCAGTTGGTGCTGGCCGCGCCCGCCAGTCCCTATCTGAACGATATCATGACCCTGAATATTCTGCTGTTGAACCTGCAGCCTGCAAGCCACAGCGAGTTCATGAACGCCTACAGGTCAAGGCTGGGCCATCGTGATTCGCTGGCTGTGCAGACGCTGCTGGGCTTGGCCGAGAGCGCCAGGGATGAGGAATTACGGGTCCTGGCTGCTGACTGGTGCAAGGCGTCCGGCTTTCGAAGCTGGGCAGCGGCTATATATAATTATGAATGGCAGGATCCGGTTTTAAAGGAATACGCGTCCCTGCAGATATCAAAGCTGCAGACAGACATATCCCGTGCGGAGAGCCTGGCGCAAGACTTTCTTAAGAGCAATCCGGACAGCGTTTTCTCGCCAGGCTTTCGGCAGATCCTGCAAAAGATACCAACCGCAAGACCCAGTTTTTAAGCAAACAAGAGGATCAGTATGAAACAATTCCGCAGGACCTACACCTTTGACGACGTGCTGCTGCAGCCGCAAAGCTCGAAAGTGCTGCCGGCCAAAGTTGACCTCTCCACTCACCTGACTAAAAAGCTTAAGCTGCATATCCCCCTGCTCAGCGCCGCCATGGATACCGTAACTGAATCCGCCTTGGCCATCGCCATGGCCCGGGAGGGCGGGATCGGCATCATCCACAAGAACCTGCCGCTTGAGCAGCAGGCCAAAGAAGTTTCCTTGGTCAAACGGGCTGAGAGCGGGGTGGTCAGCAGCCCCTATACTCTTGGTCCGGAAGACAACATGGCCAAGGTCTGGGATCTGAAAAAAAGCCACCGGATAGGCGGTTTCCCAGTCCTGGACAAAGGCCGCCTGGTCGGCATCCTTACCAACCGCGACGTGCGTTTTGAGACTGATCCCAAGCGGCAGGTCAAGGACCTGATGACTCCACGGGAAAAACTCATAACTGCGCCGGAAGGGATTCCGATGCTTCAGGCCCAACTGATCCTTCACCAGCACCGGATAGAAAAACTGCTCCTGATCGACAGGAACGGCCGCCTGGCCGGCATGATAACAGTCAGGGACATCATGAAAAAGATCGCTTTCCCAGATGCTGTCCAGGACAGGACCAACCGCCTGCTGGTGGGAGCCGCCATTGGCGCCACCGGCGATTTTCTGGAACGGGCGCAGGAACTCATTGCCAAGGGAGCGGACGTGATTGTGATCGACAGCGCCCACGGCCACCACAGCAATATCGCGGCTGCCATCCGCACAGTCAAAAAGAAATGCAGGATAGAGGTTGTGGCCGGAAACATTGCCACGGCCCAAGCGGCAAAACATCTGATTGATTGCGGTGTGGACGCTGTTAAAGTAGGCATCGGGCCAGGTTCAATTTGCACGACGCGGATAGTAGCTGGGATCGGTGTGCCGCAGCTGACTGCCATCCTGGATTGTGCCGAAGCAGTTGGCAAAGCAGGCATTCCCCTGATTGCGGATGGCGGCGTGAAATACTCTGGCGATATAGTCAAGGCGCTGGCCGCGGGAGCGGATTGCGTGATGATCGGCAGCCTGTTTGCCGGCACGGATGAGAGCCCCGGCGAATCCATCATCTACAACGGCAGGAAATTCAAGTCCTACCGGGGCATGGGTTCCCTGGGCGCGATGAAGCAGGGCGGTGGGGACCGCTATTTCCAGGCGGATTGCGATGACAGCAAACTGGTGGCTGAAGGCATCGAGGGTATGGTGCCTTACAAAGGACCGCTCAAGGATTTTGTCTACCAGCTGCTGGGCGGTATCAGGTCCGGCCTGGGCTATTGTGGCGCCAGGAATCTCAAGGCCTTGCGGGACAATGCAGAGTTCATCGAGATCACTCCCGCCGGTCTGAAGGAATCGCATCCCCATGACATCCGCATCACCAAGGAAACGCCCAACTACTTCAGCAGTGAATGATTCCCTCTCCCCCCAGCTGCAAAGCGCCCTGAACGGATTCCTCTTCTTCCTGAAAGTGGAAAAGGGCATGGCGGAAAACTCCGTACACAGCTACGGTACCGATCTGAACGACTTTCTTTGTTACGAACCGAGACAATTGGAGCAATACACAGCCTCGGACATTGTTTCCTATTTTGTTACCCTGCAAAGCCTGGGCCTGGTCAACGCGTCCCTGGCCCGTAAGCGTGTCGCCCTGAAGCAGTTTTTCACCTATCTGGCCAGGCAGGAGATCCCGGTCCGCGTGGACTTTGACCAAGTCCCCAAAATCAAGGCCGGACAGCATCTGCCGGATTTTCTGACCGTGGAGGAAATGCTGACGCTGCTGGATTCCCTGCCCCGCGAACATCCACTCCAGATAAGGAACCGCGCCATGCTGGAACTCCTTTACGCCACCGGCCTGCGTGTTTCGGAACTGCTGGGGCTTACCCTGCATGATATAAATGTCGCAGAGCAGGTCATCCTGGTGCGAGGCAAGGGCAGCAAGCAACGCTATGTGCCTGTGCTGGAAAGCGTGCTGGAACTGGTTTCCGCTTATATTGAAAAGGTACGGCCCATCCTGCTGCAGCACCGTAACAACGACTTTGTTTTTGTGAACCGCCTGGGCGGCAAGATGAGCCGCATGGGATTCTGGAAGATATTGCAGAAAGCCGCGCTGGAAGCGGGATTGAAGAAAGAAATCACTCCCCATACCTTCCGCCATTCCTATGCCACCCACCTGCTGGAGGCGGGGGTGAACCTGCGCATCGTACAGACCCTGCTGGGCCATGCCAGCCTCAACACCACCCAGATCTACACGCATGTGGACACGCGCTACCTGGTGGAAACGCACAGGCTCTACCATCCCCGGGCCTGATGATTGTATTTCTCTGGTTGCTTGCCACGCTGTCCGCGCTTGCTGCCAGCCTGACATCCACCCGGGTTGCAAACAAGAATGGACTAAGTACCACCGGGGCTTGGGTTCAGTTTAAGAAGTTAACCAACAAATATTAATCAGGTTTTTGCCAAGAGGGGGTTATGATGAAAAAGGCATTTTGCTTGATCCTGGTGCTTGCGGCGCTTTTGTTGTTGTTTTCCTGCAAGAGCGGGGAAAAGGCTCTGACTCCGGTCACCGTCACTTTGGACTGGACGCCCAACACCAATCACTCCGGCCTCTATGCAGCCTTGGAGCATGGCTTGTACAAACGGGAAGGGCTGGATGTCAGAATTATCCAGCCGGGCCAGAGCACGACGATTCAGATGGTGGCAACGGGGCAGAGCGAAATCGGCGTTTCCTATCAGGAGGATGTCATCCGCGCCCGGGTTGAAGGCTTTCCGGTTGTCTCAGTGGCTGCCGTTATCCAGCACAACACTTCTGGATTCGCGTCCCTGAAATCAACTGGGATCACCTCTCCCAAGGACTTTGAGGGCAAGCGCTACGGCGCGGTTCCCTGGCCTTCCGAACTGGCGGTTCTGCAGGCTGTGATGCAAAAGGCAGGAGCGGATTTTTCCAAGGTCAAGGTTGTATACGGGATAGCGGATTTCTTCTCCACTATAGGACGGGACGCTGATTTTGAATGGATTTATGAAGGCTGGGACGGGGTGGAGGCCAGGCTGCGCGGCCTGGAAATGAACTACCTGCCGCTCAGGGACCTGGAGCCGGCTTTGGATTATTACACGCCGGTGCTGGTCACCAACGAGGAACAGATCAGGAATAGGCCGGAACTGCTACAAAGCTTCATGCAAGCCACGTCAGAAGGCTATGAGTTTTGCATTGCGAACCCGGACTCGGCGGCCAATATTTTGCTGAAACACGCCCCCGAACTGAAGCCCGAACTGGTCAGGGCCAGCCAGAAATATCTCAGCGATAAGTACCGGGCGGAAAGCCCCCGCTGGGGGGTGCAGAAGCCTGAGGTCTGGCAGGGCTTCACCGATTGGATGTTTGCGCAGAAACTGCTGTCCCGGCCGCCGGACATCACCAAGGCCTATACCAATGAATTCCTGCCGCAGGAGCGGAAGCGCTGAATGCCGTCTTTGCTGAAGGTCGCAGGGCTCTGCAAATCCTTTCTGCTGGACGGCAGGTCTGTCCAGGTGCTGCGGGATATCAACCTGGAAGTGCGGGAAGGTGAGCTCTGTACCATTATCGGCCCCAGCGGCTGCGGCAAAAGTACGCTGCTGGAGCTGTTCGCCGGCATCACGGTGCCTGACTGCGGCAGGATACTTTTACGCGGCCAGGAAATTTCCGGCCAGGCCGGCCACGCGGGCTACATGCCGCAGGACGACCTGTTGCTGCCCTGGCTGACGTTGCTTGAAAATGCCGTTCTGGCCCAACGGATAGGAAGAAAAAACATTGCTGCCGCCCGGAGCAAAGCCCTGGCTCTGCTGCCGGATTTCGGCCTGGAAGGCTACGCGGAACACCTGCCGTGGCAGCTTTCGGGCGGGATGAAACAGCGGGCCGCCTTTCTCAGGACCGTGATGTCCGAAGCGGAGATCCTGCTGCTGGACGAGCCCTTCGCCAACCTGGATGCCCTCACCCGTCTGCAGATGCAGCAATGGCTGGCCTCCCTCCGCTCCAAACTGGGCAGGACCATCGTCTTTGTCACGCACGACATAGACGAGGCCATCCGCCTCTCCGACACCATCCACGTCATGGACAAGGCTCCGGGGCCGTTCCTGCACATGGTGGAAGTGCCTCGACAACTGAATGGGCCAAAGACAGATATGTCCGAACAGGCTTGGGTAGCACTGAAAGCAGATCTTATAGATAAATTAATTTGATTGGTCAGTAGACAGAATAGGTATGCCTATTGAGAACTGCACTTGTCATTTAAGTGGAAAACAGTTCAGAATAAATGCGCCGGTGCTTTTTGTGTGTTCCTGCGTTCTTTGTAATTCATTCCTTTTTAGTTCGGAAGGCTTTCCAGGGCCCCCAGCCGTAGTCGGAAATCAGGTTCTGGACGGGTATGCTGCTTTCATGGGGAATCTCATACAACCTTGTAAAGCACATGGATTGAGTAGCCGCCTTGACGGTGCCAGCGTTAAAGACACGGACATATACTTTATCGCCTTTGCGGGTGTTGACGGGGAAGCTCAGGGTATCGCCGAAGATGGCGAAATTCGGTCTCCAGAGGCCGGTTGGCCCTAGTGTGACCAGTCCCTGGGTATGGCCGGATTCACCGTTCTGCCCGATGGCGATTACATCATCGTTGGTCGGGTTTCCTTCCGAGTCCAGTGAATCGATCACGTCATCCGTGCTTTTATACCACTGGAATCTCCATTGTTCAAAGCTTTCCGGTTTCAATCTGGGATAGCCGTTCGGAAACAGGGGATCGTCGAAAGCTTTATCCAATGCCTCTTTGGTATAGGGAACACTTATGGCGTCCATAAATCCGACTGCTATGCTTGAGTTCTGGGCTTCCAGCATGCCTGCCGCCAACGGCAACAGAAGAAGGATTATCATCCTGATACTTTTCATTTTTTACCTCTTTGTCTTTATGTTACAATTAAAGGCCTGCTGCACTGCACAATATTTTGATTCCACATGTTTCGTAAAGACTTTTCCTCGGTTCCGCACAACCGGGCTCTTCCCATGCCTCTACAAAGACACCAGGACCACGCCGCTGACGCCCAGGACAATGCCCACGGCCTGGGTCACGGAGAGCCTTTCCCGCAGCAGGACCATGGCCAGGACCACGGCGATCACGGCATTGAAGGAGTTGATGATCACGACTGTGCTCACCTTGTGTATCCGCAGTGCGATGATGAACAGCAGATAGGCAAGGCCGGAGATTGCACCCGCGATAAGGCTGTGGGCCAGGCCGCTCATGCTGCAGCTTTTAACCTGGGGAGAGAACAGCCAGTAAAGCAAAATGCTCAGGAAGGCGGCGCCCAGGGAGACCATGGAAAAGGTTACGCTGTCGATCCCGGCCGTCCGTTTTTGGATGATGGTGACGGCTCCGAACAGGATGGAGCTGATCAGGGCGATCAAAACATAGGGGTTTATCATAGGCCTTACCTTGTTAAACATCTTCCCGTTACTATTTGCCGGCGACCTGTTCCAGTTCGAGGATGCGGTCGCGCAGTTCGGCCGCCCGCTCGAAGTTGAGCTGCTGGGCCGCGCGGCGCATCTCTTTTTTCAGCAGTTCGATGATCTTGTCCTTGTTGTCCAGGTCGAGGTATTGCAGGAAATCGGCTTTTTCAGCCTTGGCGGCGGTTTTCTCCTTGTCCATGCTGTCATAGCCTTCCGCCACGGCAGTTGCCTGCTCTATCTGCTCCAGGGTCTTTTGGATGGTCTGGGGCGTGATGCCGTTTTCTTCATTATAGCGGATCTGTTTCTGGCGGCGGTAGTTGGTGATGGCGACAGTTTCGCGGATGGCGTCGGTGATGTCGTCGGCATAGAAAACGACCTTGCCGTCCACGTGCCGGGCGGCGCGTCCCGAGGTCTGGATCAGGGAACGGGCGGAGCGCAGGAAGCCGGTCTTGTCGGCGTCCAGGATGGCCACCAGTGACACTTCCGGCAGGTCGAGGCCTTCGCGCAGGAGGTTGATGCCGACAATGACGTCAAACTCGCCCAGCCGGAGGCCGCGGATGATCTTGACCCGTTCGATGGAATCGATATCGCTGTGCAGATAGCGGACCCGGAGGCCGGCGTTTTGCAGATAGGTGGTAAGGTCTTCCGCCATGCGCTTGGTCAAAGTTGTGACCAGGATCTTCTGGCCCTTGGCGGCGCGCTGGGAGATCTGGCCGATGAGGTCGTCCACCTGGTGCTTGATGGGCTTGATCTCGATCTCGGGATCAAGCAGCCCGGTGGGGCGGATGACCTGTTCCACGATCTCGCCGTGGGTCAGCTCCAGTTCATAATCGGCGGGCGTGGCGGACATAAAGATCACGCGCTGCAGGTACTTTTCGAATTCCTCGAAGCGGAGGGGGCGGTTGTCATAAGCGGAGGGGAGCCGGAAGCCGTATTCCACCAGGTTTTTCTTGCGGGTGTAGTCCCCGCCGTACATGCCGTGCACCTGGGGAATGGTGGCGTGGGATTCATCAATGATGAACAGGAACTCATCGGGAAAGTAGTCCAACAGGCAGTTGGGCGGCTGGCCGGGTTTGGCGCCGGTCAGGTGGCGCGTATAGTTTTCGATGCCGGAGCAGTACCCGAGCTCGCGCAGCATTTCCAGGTCAAACATGGTACGCTGCTTGAGCCGGTCCGCCTCGACGTAGCGCTGGTTGGCCAGATACCAGGCGACCCGCTCCTCCAATTCCTGTTCGATGGAAGCCAGGGCCGATCCCATCCTGTTCTCCGACATCACGAAATGGATGGCGGGATAGACAGGGTAGGCCTCCACCTTGCCCAGAGACTGGCAGGAAATGGGATGCAGCTTTTCCAGGTTGACGATCTCGTCGCCGAAGAACTCCACCCGCAGGCAGTGTTCCAGGTAGGCCGGGAAGATGTCCACGATGTCGCCCCGCACGCGGAAGGCGCCGTGTTCGAAAGCGATGTCGTTGCGCGAGTAGTGGGCCGCCACCAGCTTTTCGATCAGCGTTTCGCGGTCCATTTTATCCCCCACCCGGACACGGATGAGAGCTTCCCTGTAATCTTCCGGTACGCCCAGCCCGTAGATGCAGGAAACGGAGGCGACGATGATCACGTCCCGCCTTTCCATCAGCGACATGGTGGCGCGCAGGCGCAGCTTTTCGATCTGTTCGTTGATGTCGCTGTCCTTTTCGATGTAGATGTCCTTGCCGGGGATGTAGGCCTCGGGCTGGTAATAATCGTAATAACTGATGAAGTACTCCACGGCGTTTTCCGGGAAGAGCTGCTTGAGTTCGCCGTAGAGCTGGGCCGCCAGGGTCTTGTTATGCGACAGGACCAGCACCGGCAGGTCGCATTGGGCGATGACATTGGCGATCGTGAAGGTCTTGCCGGAGCCTGTCACGCCCAGCAGCACCTGGTAGCGCCGGTTTTCCCCTATCCCGCGGACGAGTTCGGCTATGGCTTCCGGCTGGTCGCCGCAGGGCTGATAATCCGAGACCAGCTTGAACAAAGGCATGGTTTTTTCCATCTGCAATCTCTTGGCCGGGACGACCCGGGGAGAGCGCCGGGGCTTTCCCCGCGTAATATTATTCTTGACTTGATGGGCTGTCCCGTATTTGTGGACTATAATTTCAAACTGTTTATTCTGTCGAGGACAAAGACGGGACAAAGGAGATTTAATGGCTACACTGGAAGATTTTCAAATCAATTTTGAAAACCTGCTGAAGCTGGGATATGCCGTGGTGGATATCAGGTACAAGGATTACGATGTCCTGCAGGACAGCCAGAAGCTGATCATAGCCAAGGTGGAAAGCGACCGGGACGAATTCTACGGCGAAATGCTCAAGCAGTATACCGGCAATGAATTCAAGCCCAACGAGATCTACGAGATCTGGACCAACATCCTGCACCACAAGATCAGCATGAGCACCATGCTGAACCGCGACATCGCCATCAAGGTGGCCGCCCTGGATTACTTTGAAACGGTGTATCTGAAGAAATGATGGAGCGGACCTTACTGCTGATCAAGCCCGACGCCACCCGCAGCAAACATATCGGGGAGATCATCACCATCCTGGAAAAGAGCGATTTTGAGGTCAGGCAGATCAAATCCTTTTACTTTGACAAAGACCTGGCCGCCCAATTCTATGCCGAACACGCAGGCAAGGAATTCTATCAGCCGCTGGTGGAATTCATGACTTCGGGACTGGTGGTGGGAGTTTTATTGGAAAAGGAGAATGCCATTGCCGAACTGCGCGAACTGGTGGGCAACACCTACCCCGGCAAACGCCATCCCGGCACCATCCGTTACCTGTATGGCGACACTGCCCGCGAAAACGCCGTGCACGCCTCGGATTCGCCGGCCAACTCGACCCGCGAGATCGGGTTGATCTTTCCGGAGCAAAAAGCGCTCTGACAGCCGTAAAGCAATACTTACCATATGCGTATATAACTATCTGATTAATAATATATAACACAATCATTCAACGGGCGGTTGCAGTGCTTCCGCCCGCTTTTGTTTATCAGGAATGCGAAACGGGATTTGAACCTGCCCGGTTGCTGTTACACGGATTTATCAGGACACTGGCTGGACAGGAGGGGGCGGACTTGCTCAGAAAGTGAATTCCACCAGCAGAGACAGGGTTTTGATGGTTTCGCCTTTCCCCTTGATGCGGCCGTTGCCGTCCAGGTCGGCATAGCGTTCGGAATATCTTCCGGTCAGGGCGGAGCGGCCGGAGAGCAGATAGGAGGCCTTGCCGGTGAGCGTGGCGGAAGGTGTTTGCAGTTTATCCAGGGCGATGCAGGGCACATTGGTCAGACTGTAACCGACTTCGGCCTCTTTCAGCCGGGGCAGGAACCGGGGATTAAGGCCCAGCCGGGCAGCCAGGGATTTGCCGTTCTGCGCGCCCTGGGCATACATGTCCTGGTAGGACGCGCTCAGGACCAGGGTTTGGGCGATGTCCGCCTGCAGGCTGCCATACCAGCCGAAAGCGCCCCGGACTTCCGCCAGGGACATGTCCTTGGTGCGGACAGTGCTGTCTTTATATATGCAGGAGCGCTGTTCTTCATACAACTGATCGAAAAAGGAGGGCAGGAACTGGTCGGAGAAATTGCGCAATTCCAGGTTCAGGTCAAAGATCAGGAATTTGGCGAAGAAGCCCGGAAAGGAAAAGCCGGAGCCATGCTGCCTGATCTGGGCGTACTCGGCGTAATGGCCCAGGCTGAAGTGCTCCAGCTCGATCAGGGGAAGTTCATATCCTACGCTGTAAATAAGGATGTCCCTTTTGGGGCCGAATCTCACAAGCTGGTTTATTTCCTGGTCCAGAAAACCGATCAGGGTGGAATCGATCAGGGCCAGGTTGGCAGCCACGTAGCTGTTGAGCAGCGGGGAATCCAGGATGCCGTCCCCGTCAATGTCAGGATCGTTGAAAGTGAGATACTGGCCTTCGGAATTGGGTGATTCGGAATTATAGAGCCCGTCCCCGTCCAGGTCATGGGCGTAATTGGCCAATCCGGGGTCGGGATCGTATGGGTCGGGGACCTTGTCTTTATCTTCATCATCGTATTTGCCGTAGGGGTTTCGGTCCAGAACGGCGTTGAACCTGATCACAAAGTCCTTGAGGATGAGTTTGGCATCTCCCTCCAGGGGGCGGAAGCTGAAGCTGCCGGCCAGGATCTCGTTCTTCAGCAGATTGGAGGAAAACAGCTCCAGCCCGGGCTGCATGGTCAGATTGGTGTTAATCCCGGCCATCAGCCCCAACTGCCTGCGGTCGGGATACAGCAGGCGGTTGGAATAGTCCTTCATGATCAGGCCGCGGCCCAGGGTATGGGCGGGGAAGCCCTGCAGCTGAAAGTACAAAGGTTCTTCCCGGCCGGCGTACCTGACGTGGCTGATCTTGGTGAAATAGTCCTCCGGCTCGTCCCAATCAGCTTTTCTGAGATTTACATCCGGCGTGACCAGCAGATCGAAGTCGAGGCCAAGAGCGAATTTTCTCACCCTGAGCTCCGGCAGCAAGCGCAGTTGGGAATAGGTGGTGGAGCCGGCTGTGAGATAACCCGCGTTGCCGCAAAGCCCGAAACCGAGGTCCGGCAGGCTGTCCGGATCCGCGGTTTGGGCGCAGAGCAGCAGCGGTAGCAGGAACAGCAGCCAGGGGGTGGTTTTTATCTTGATTTTCATCTGTTACATCCAACCAATTGATTGACTTCAGGCCGTTGCCTACTTGTCAAGAGAAAAGATCGGGCCTGCTTTTATACCTGGTGGGCACCGCCCTGGCTCATAATAGCATTACTTACCCATTACGGATAAAGTCCGTATTGGGTCCGTAATGGGTCCGTAGTGCAAGCAGGGAAGGGATGGGGTGAGAACGGGATGTTTCTGAAAGCAACTGACAGTCAAAGTGAAAGCAAGCCAGGATGCGAGCCAATGCTGAAGATCAGAAGCAGCAGCTTTCGCTCAGGCATAATTATCGGCTCATATTGACAGGATTGAATGCGCACGTTTCCATTCGGGGCCGGAACAGAGATTTCCCTTGACAGAAATCGGCAATCCCGCTGATTATTAAAAGAAAGAAATGATCCGGTTTGCGACCATTACGGAGATTTGATTTCAAAGAGATACAAGGGAGTTACCATGAGACAGTTAGCGATCCTGACAGCCATTCTGGCGCTGCTTGCCCTGCTCACATCCTGCGGGGACAACGGGACCGATGTTTTGGAGCAGTGCGCCCAGCCGGAGTTCAGCCTGCCCGGCGGCCCGTATACGCAGGGGGCAAAGTTTTCCATCACCTGCCCGACGCCCGGAGCGAGGATCTATTATACCACGAATGGCCGGGATCCGGTGGAGGGTACAACCGACGCGATCGAATACACGGATTCCCTGGCGTTCAGCCGAACCATGATCTTCCGCGCCAGGGCTTACCGCCTCGGCATGGCTCCCAGTGAAGTGGCCTATGCGCGCTACAGGGTCGGCCCGATTCCGGATGTCAATCTGGCCGATATCGCGGCCGGGACATTTACCATGGGCCGCGGCGACGGCACAGGCGATAACGACGAACTCCCCGCCCATTCCGTAACTCTGCCCGCCTTTAAAATGAGCAAAACCGAGGTCACCCAGGGCGACCTCTACAATGTCCTGGGTTATTATACAATAACCATGAACTCCAACGTCAATTACTGGCAGCAGCTTCCGGGCTACGGCATGAACTGGTACGCTTCGCTGGCTTACTGCAACTTGCTCAGCCTTGCCACCGGTCTGGCACCTGTCTATACGATTAAGGGAACGACCGATCCCGACGTCTGGGGAGCCATCCCCTCCTATTTCAACCCGGACTGGGACGCCGTGACCTGCAACTGGGAGGCCACCGGTTACAGGCTTCCTACTGAAGCAGAGTGGGAATATGCCGCCGGGTTGAATATGTATGCGGGAAGCGATTCGCTGGAAGAAGTAGGGTGGTTCTTTGACAATTGTGACAGCCCTGAAATAGTGGCCAGTCGGCTATCCAATCTTAATGGTCTGTTTGATATGAGCGGCAACGTCTGGGAATGGTGCTGGGACAGAATGGACAGCTTATACTATGCTGCCAGCCCTTCCAACCATCCCAAAGGGCCGGACGCAGGCTCCCACAGGATTCTGCGCGGCGGCGGTTGGAATGCCCAGAAGATTGCCTGCCGGGTCAAAAACCGCAATTCCAATGTACCTTATTACAAGAACTCGGCTGAAACCAACATAGGCTTCAGGGTGGTCAGAAAACCATAACCGTCCGGATCAAGGATATTTCAGCAGAAAGGAGCAAAGTGCGAATGACCCTTTGCTCTTTTTTCTATAATTATTGTTTTGACAAAACGAGTGAAAGGCTTATCGAGGTTTTGCGTAATATTGATATCCCCAGGCAGGAGGCGGAATGATTCAGAATGTGACGGAGTATTTTCTCGAACTGGTCAGGCTGGACAGCGAAAGCCGCAACGAACGCAGGATTGCGGACCGGCTCAAGGCTGACCTGGAACAGCTGGGTTTCACGGTTGAGGAGGACGGGAGCGGAAAGGATACAGGAGGCAATGCCGGCAATTTGCACGCTTTGCTGCCAGGCCGGAAGGATCTGGAGCCGCTGCTTTTCTGCGCCCACATAGACACAGTCAGGCCGGGCAACGGGATAGATCCCGTCATTGCTGACGGTGAAATCAGATCCGCCGGTAAAACCATCCTGGGCGCGGATGATAAATCAGGCGTGGCCCAGATCATCTGTGGAATTGGGCGAATTCTGGAATCCGGATATCACCATCCTCCCCTGGAGATCCTGTTCACCGTCTGCGAAGAGATCGGTTTGCTGGGTGCGCGCTTTTTCGATAAATCAAAGCTCAGGTCGAAGGTCGGATATGCTTTCGATTCGGAAGAGGTGGGTGAGTTCATGATCGGCGCTCCATCCCAGAATACGATCAGGATCGTGGTCACGGGCAAAGAGGCCCACGCAGGTGTGGAGCCCGAAAAAGGCATCAATGCCATCCGGGTCGCGTCGGAAGCGATTGCTTCCATGCCACTGGGCCGGATCGATTTCGAGACTACCGCCAATATCGGAATAATAAGTGGCGGCATGGCGACTAATATCGTACCGAACCGGGTCGAGATCAAGGGGGAGACGCGCAGCCACAACCCCGAAAAACTCGAACAGGTGACCCGGGACATAGTATCCGCCTTTACCAAGGCGGCCGGGCGGCATAAGCTTGAGCAGGCGTCGGCCAGGGCGGAGATCGAAGTTAATCCGGAATACAAGTCGTTTTACATGGATGAGGGTCATGCTGTGGTCAGAATAGCCAAAGCGGCGTTGGAGAAATTGGGTATCCAGGGTAAATTTGTCAAAGGCGGCGGGGGCAGCGATGCCAATATCATCAACGCTGAGGGCGTGGCCATGATCATTGCTGGCACAGGCATGCACGGCTACCATACAGCGGACGAGCATATCACGCTGAACGATCTGGAACGCGGCACACAGCTCGTCACAGAACTTATCAAGGCTTATACGGAGATGGGGGAACTGAGATGCTGAGGATCGCTTTAATCGGTTATGGCAAGATGGGCAGGATGATTGAAAGCATGGCCGCCCAGCAGGGGGCGGAGGTCGTTGCAGTCATTGATCCCGGGCAGTCAGGCTGCGGCGGAGAGATCTCCGAGTCTTCAATTAGGGACGCGGAAGTTTGTATTGAGTTTTCCCATCCTTCAGCCGTGATCGGCAACATCGGACGCATATGTGAATTGGGAAAGAACCTGGTGGTCGGCACCACGGGCTGGGCAGAAAGACTGGAGGAGGTCAAAAGGATGGTTAATGCAGCCGGGATCGGGATGATCTACGGCTCCAACCTGTCCATCGGCATGAACCTCTTTTACGAGATTGTTGAAGTAGCTGCCCGTGACTTTTCCGCTTATCGTGAGTACGACGTTTTCGGATATGAGCTGCACCACAGGCAAAAAGCCGACAGCCCCTCCGGTACGGCCAGAGAGCTGAGTGGCATTTTGCTGGAAGCCGGCCTGGGCAAGAGCTCCGCTCAATATGACAAACTGGACCGCAGGATAGATCCTGGGGAATTGCATTTTGCCAGCGTTAGGGCAGGGTTTGTACCAGGAACGCATGTTGTCTGCTTTGACAGCGAGGCGGATACGGTCGAACTTACGCACAGGGTGAGAAACCGCTCCGGCTTTGCTTTGGGGGCTCTGAAAGCCGCACATTGGATAGCCGGCAAACAGGGTTTGCATACGTTTCGTGATTTCATCAGGACTGGCAAGTGAAGCTCCCCTTCGTTAAAATGCAGGCCCAGGGCAATGATTTCGTGATCGTAAACAGCGACGCCGCCAGACTCGGCTCTGAGCAGCTGCCGGCTTTGGCGAGAGCGGTATGTGACAGGCACTATGGGCTGGGCGCTGACGGTTTGGTGTATCTGGAAACTGATCCAATCCGCATGACCATTCATAACTCAGACGGATCGCGGGCCGAAATGTGCGGTTCTGCCTTGCGCTGTTGCTGCGCTTTGCTTCATCAGAAGAGCCGGCAGAGTGAGTTTGAGATCAATACGGATGCTGGCCCGCTCAGGGCAAGAGTGCTTCAGCAGAATCCGGATTACGTTATCGCAGAGATAGGATCCCCCGTCATGGTACAGAAAGATCTGGTCTTGGGCGGTTTTAAGGGGGATCATGTCACAGTCGGGAATCCTCATTTCGTTATCCATGTACCGGAACTCAGCACAGAACAAATGTTGGCTGAAGCTCCCCTGCTGTCAGCGCATCCCCTATTCCCGGAAGGGGTAAACATCGAATTTGTCAGGATAAAGGATGATGAACACCTGGAAGTCCTGGTTTGGGAAAGGGGCGTGGGGCCGACTCTGGCCTGCGGGACAGGTGCTGCCGCGGCAGTGTTTTCGGGTCAGAGCAGAGGTTTTTTACAAGACAAGGTTAACGTTGTGTTGCCCGGAGGTGAGGTTAAGATTGACAGGAATGGGAACCTGTTCCTGCTGGGCGGGGAAACAGGTTTCGTGGCGGAAGGTACATATATATGGAAAATCTAGGCCAATACCTGCAAACAGTTCGAAACAGCAAAAACATTAACATGGAAGAGGTAGTCAACGATCTCCGGCTGACTATGGAGCAGGTTACCGCAATTGAAAGCAACAGGTTAGATAACCTCGGTAATTACGGATGCGTCAGGGCGATGGTCTTCACCTATATCCGGTATCTGGAAGCGGACGAGAAACTGGCTCTTAACCTGTTTGAAGAGATCTGGCCATCCCAAAAACAGAAGAAGTTCATAGCCACCAAACCGATTAAGGAAAAAACCCTGCTGATCTCAGTTAACCTGATCTGGCTGATCGGTATCATCCTCATCATCATCGTTCTGGGCGCCATTATCTGGACGAGTTACAAAAAGGGATACCTGAACCGTCCCTTTGATGTCATCGGCAAAGAAACGGACAGTGTCCAGTCCGGGACAGCCGGAATTGTAAAACAGGTCAAGCCCGATACGGTCAGAGCTCAGATGCAAAAAGTGATGCGGTCGCAGTTCAGGCTGAAAGATGAGGAAGCCGTTAGCAAGGATAAGAAAACAAAGGTTGCCGGCGGGGCAGACCCGCAGGATACCACTGATTATGTGGATGAAATGATTTTTGACACTCAGGAGAGCCCGTTCAATCCCAGGTTTTGACCACCGGGAAAATCAAGCCCGCCGAAGTCCCTTCGCCTGATTTGCTGTCAATATTAAGTTCAGCGCCGATTATCCCGCATAACTCGGAGCAGATCGTCAATCCCAGGCCGGAACCTTTTTCCATGGCTGTGCCAGGCGTTGAAACAGGGTGCGACACATCCATGAGATGGGGGAGAATCTCCTCCGATATGCCTGTTCCCTGATCGGAGACAGACAAAATGATGCGATGTTTCTCTTCTCTGGTAGAGATCTCGATCAAACCGCTTTCATAGCTGTATTTTACGGCATTTGACACCAGATTCTGAATTATGAGATAGAGGATCATTCTGTCTGTGTTAACAATTATTGATTGATCAACGTCAGATCTGACGCGCAGTTTCTTGGCCCTGAGGTCGGAAGAAAAATGCAGCATGATGTCATTGACCACGGATACGAGCACACAGGATTCTGGAATACTGACGATCTCCCCCTTTTGGCATCGGGCCCAGTGGAAGATGTTTTCTGTCAGCTGCCAGGTCGTGCGGGCTTCCCTGTAGGTGTCGACCAACTGCTGCCTGGTCTGTTCGTCCCAAGCCTGATCCGCTAACTCGGAGAGCATGCTCAGGTTCATGACCAGGTTTGACAACGGTGCCCGCAGATCCATCCCTAGAATGCTGAGAATCCTGTCTTTGATTCTGTTTGTTTCCAGAAGCTGCTGTTCCACTGTTTCCCTCAGTATGATTTCCTCGCTCAGCTTTTTGGTGCGAATCCTGACCAGTTCTTCCAGATTGTATTTGTATTCCTGCAAGGAGTGCTTATGTTCTTCCAGAAGCATGGCGTTTCTGACCAAGCCTTTCAGAGCCACCAATTGGACGGGCTTGGTTATAAATGCGTAAACCCCAAGGTCGTAACAGGCTTGGATGTTTTTATCACTGCCGAAGCCTGTCAGGATAATGACAGAAAAGTCCCTGCCTGTTCCGGGCTGTATCTTATTCAAAAAATCAATCCCGCTCAACGTAGGCATCTCCAGGTCGAGTATGATGACAGCCGGATGAATATCATAAAAATGCCTCAATCCCTGTTCCGGGTCGGTTGTGGATATGACCTCATAACCTTCCTGTTCGAGACACAGGCTGATTAGGGTGACGGTGTCAAGATCATCGTCCAGAATCAGGATTTGCCTGTTCATAACAACTCCTTGTGCGTCGCGCTTGATTGACGACATGATAATGAAACCATGGGCTGTCAAGATATTTCGGTTGACAGGATTGTAAATACGGTGGGAAAATGAACCAATTGTGTGCTGGTTAAGATCTGGGGTAATTATGAATGGCAACCGGGGAGGCAAGATGTCAATAAGTCATGAGTCTGGCTTGTATCTGGGTCTTGACATAGGTGGATCTTCTGTGAAGTATGGATGGGGAAACCAGGTATCCGGGTTAGCCTTTTTTGATAAAATCCCGCTTACGGATAGCTCATTGTCATCAGTGCGCCATGCTCTTGGAGAAATAATCCGGTTGACAGATTCCCAGTTGGGGCTTGATAACATCTCCGGTATCGGGATGGGGCTGCCCGGTAATCTGAACAGAAACACCGGCAGGCTTACAGGCGTGAATCCCAACTTGCCGCAACTTCTGGACATCGCTCCGGCCGAGCTCTTGCCTCAGGAATTGCGTCCCAGGCTGGCCGCGGATAATGATGCCAATCTAATGGCTTGGGCTGAAGCAGAACAACTGCCGGGAAAGGAATGCGTAATTGGGATCACAGTGGGATCCGGTATTGGATGCGGCTGCGTCATCAATTCCAGGCTTTATCGCGGATCCCGGGGTTATGCCATGGAGTTGGGACATACATTAGTGGCTATCAACGGCGAAGTGTGCAACTGCAGCAGATCTGGCTGTTTGGAAGCATATGCTTCGGTTAACGGTATGTTGAATCGGCTAAAACGCGCTTTCCCCAGTATGACTGTAAACAGTCTGGACGATATCATCCAATCATCAATTGAGGATGGTAACGTTCGTCAGATTCTAGATGAGGCGATTCGCTATTTATCGATATCCATTGCTAATCTGGTTGTCTTAATGGATGCTGATGCTGTTGTGATTGGAGGTGGAGCCGCTGAGTGTAAGGGATATCCACTGACCGAACTGCAGGAAGGGATCCTGGCTGGCCTTCCCTTGCTTATTCGTGATCAGGTAATTGTCAGCAAAGCGGTTTATGGCAACCAGGCGGGAACGTGGGGAGCCATCATTTTAGCGGAAGAATCTTTTCCGCTACGTTAAGGAACAGAAATTGCTTTTAATATCCTCTATAATTACTCCGAAGGGGGGAGAGAAATGATAATGTTAAGAAAAGTTGCCTTAGGATTACTAATGCTGATTCTTGCTTCGGGATCAGTTTATGCCGTAAAGGGGCAATCAGATGTCATCATTTCCGTAAATCCCAATCCGGTATACGATGACGCGGTTATTACAATCTCCTTTTCAGAGAAGGTAGTTGCTGATATTGTTATTGAAACCAGGGATGGAGAGACCATCACTTCCTTTTACTCTGGAGAGATAGGTCCCGGGGAAAACATCTTTTACTGGAACAGAACAAATATTGAAGGCGAGTATGTGCCGGACGGCACTTATTACATCGCTGTTAACTACAGCGCCAGATATACCTCCACGAAGAAAACGATCATTCTTAAGTAGAGACCGACTCATATAAGTTTATGCCAACGGAGAGTGAGACAAAACAAGCATAATCATCTATAAGGGTATGTATTATTCTAACTGATGTGTTGCAACCCTGCTGAGTTGTTACACAGATATTAAACTAGGCAGTCCACCACCTGTTCCCTCGGAGCAGGATCTTTTCATCGGATTCAACTTTCCTTTTTTGTATAATCAACTGGATGGTCTTACCCTTGCCGCATCTCTAGTTTTATTCTGCTGCATCATGACGGGCTTGAGATTATTATGGTTGAGAGGCGACATTATTTACATGTGTATAACACATTTTATCAATAAGATGCGCTTGATGCCAGGCGCTTTGGCAGGGGCAAACCGAAAAAATATATTGACTGATAAAGTAATTCTAATAGAATGAATATCTTATGTGTGGAGAATTAACTTTAAAATGTGGTGCTATGCAGGTCATTACCCGGATATCATAACTCATCTTTAAGATAAGTATGAAGATGAACATAAATGTACTGGTGATTATTAATCCTGGAGTGTAATGAAGTTAATCCGCAATGTCTCCCTGGCTTCCGGCAGTTCTTTCAAAACTGTCAATGTCCTCTTCGATGAACACATAGTTCAGATCGGCAACGCACCTGTTCAGAATGATGGCACGATCGAGGAGTATGATTTTTCTGGATGTTTCATCATGCCTGGGGCCGTGGACATGCACACTCACCTGTTTAATGGTTCTGAAGCTGACGCTGAAACGTTGCAACATGCTACTGCCCGGGCTATCAAAGGCGGATACACCACTCTGGCTGATCTGTCATACACTACTGTTAAACCCATATTCCGCAAGTCTGACCTGCGACATTACGACAAGCACATACAGCATAACTCACATTGCGATATAGCCTTATGGGGGCACTGCGATTTTTCGGAGTTTCCCTATCATTTAAATTACATGCACGAGATCTGGACTGAAGGAATAGTCGGCTTTGTCATCCTGCACCCTTCTCCCAATTCCAGGATTGAGAATATGTCATATAATGATATCATGGACCTTTTTGACACCATATATGACACTGATGTTTCCTTTGCATTTCAGGGTTTTGACGATGAAGAGCACCTCAACCTCAAAGACTCTAAAAAAGATTTTGTGGAAAAACGTTTGATTTCCATCCGCAAAATACTCCGGAGAATTCAGGACAATCCCCTCCACTTTATCGGGATCTTTGACCAGACTTCCCTGGAGATATTGAATAATGTCTTTCGCAGAACCGACCTCACTTATGCTTTTCCGGCGGCTGAACTGATTGCAATCACTCAATGCGGACAGGAATATGAGTTTGCAACCGCATTCCCTGAATATCTGAAAATGCTGCAGGACACCATGAAAAACGGAAAACTCTACACGGTCTCCACAGAGGCGGGTTTTCCGGCGGCTAAAGAAGCAAGCGCTTTCAGGCATGCCTTTTCCGGTTATAATCATACGCTGCTGGAATGGACCGTGCCCTGGATGTTTTCTGAGCTGTGGAAAAATAAACGAGCCACAATCCAAAGCTGCATCCGCATGCTGTCAGAGAATCCAGCCAAGCGGCTGGGTCTTTTTCCCCAAAAAGGCTGCATTCAGAAAGGCTCGGATGCGGATATTGTCATCATCGATCCCAACGGCGAAGTGAGATCTGATCTTACTGACCAAGCTGGTAAGAAAATGAATCTTACCTGTTCTGTTAAAGCTGTCTTCCTCCGGGGAGAAATGCAGGATGCAAAAAGCCTGAAGGCAGTTGGGCGGGGTCAGTTGGTCAGACGCAGCGGCACAACCCGCAGGAAAAGCAGCTCAAGTTGTTGGTCATAATTGCAGGCAGGTAATATGGAGAATGATATAGTCAGACATTTGTCGACAAAACTGTCCTCATATCCGGAGTGGAAGCATCATGCCACGCTTCTGGATTGGCAGTCTGATTTTTATCGCTTTTATAACAGCGAAACCAATTACAACATAACCAAGCGCAATCTATCTCTGGATGTAACCCTTTACAAGGGTAAACGGTCCTTCAGCTTCAGCATTGATGATCCTGCTCCGGCCAAGATTGACCGATCCCTGGCGTGTGCACTGGCTATAATCGATTCCCTGCCTGAGGATCCGGACTTCGTGGATTTGGAAACAGATCAAACTGTCAAACCTGCAAAACCAAAACCCAACAATGTTGAACTGCTCAATTTAGACAGCAAAATATCCATTCTGAATGAGATTTCACGAGTTGCCGATAAGCATGGCTTCGACCTTTTCGGGACATTCATCTGCAATTACCAGCACACCCGCCTGATCAACAGCAACGGACTGGATAAGGAGCAGTGGGCTTCTCCCATTTATTTCGAGGTTAAGGCTGTGCGCCGGAGCAATCAGGTTACTGTCCTGCAGACTTTTGGTGGGGAGAGATTCGATCGGTTTGATCTGCATGATTGGATGGCTGAATTGGAACACAAGCTGATACTGGCAGGACTGGAGGTCGTGGATGTCGAACCGGGTGAGTACGAAGTTATCCTGGCGCCCCGTTGCGCGGCGGAATTTCTCCAGTATTTGAGCCATGGGATGTCGGCTCACAGTTATGACCAGAAAAACAGCTATTTTCAAAACAGTCTTGGCCAGCAGGTCTTTCCACCCAACATAACGATCAGGGATGATCCCGAGGACGAGGACATTATCTCCTTTGACTACAATGACGACGGGCATGTATACAGGCCGCTAACTCTGGTTGACCAGGGAGTATTCCAGAATTTCTTGTGCGGGAATTATTACGCTTATAAGACAGGTCTTCGCAAAAACGGCAACACCGGTTCCTGTCTGGTTTTACAGAGCGGTGATGCGGATATGGACAGCATGATCAGGTCGGTCCGGAAAGGCCTGTACATATCCAGCCTGCATTACATGAATTTCATCAATCCCAAGGAAACCACAGTTACAGGCCTGACCCGGGACGGCACTTTTCTGATTGAGGATGGAGTTATTACAAAGGTGGTCAACAATCTGCGCTATACTGAGAAAATAGCCCGGATTTTCGAGAGCATAACTGCCTTGGAGCGCCAAGGCCAAACCACGCCGTTCTCGGGGAATTACGAATTCTTTGATATAACGAGTTCCAAGACTCCTCATGTTCTGGTCAGCAAATTTAACATCACTTCTTCCACCCGTACTATCTGACAGGATTTGATCATGAAGCACAAGATATTGGAAATTCTGAACAAGTTAAACACTCCCGGCATTACATTTGCTGACGCAAGAATCACCCGCACCGACCAGGAACATATATATTTCCAAAACGGCTTTATGCGGGGTTACAACAGCAGCCTGGATTCGCTTGCTTTAGGCATCCGGGTATTGATAGACGGTTGTTGGGGTTTTGCCGGAACCAGACAATTTTCCGCGGCCAGCATCGAAAGGACCATAAAAAAGGCTACGTCTAATGCCGTTCACGGCAGCAAGTTCCAGAAGCATAAGGTTGCGTTTTCACCTATCAGGCCGGTATTGGCGGATCAGGATTGCCGACCGGATCTGAACCCTTTCCAGATGCCGACAGATGAAAAGATTGCCCGTCTGCAGAAGATCGCCGAACTGATCAAGCCGCGGAATCAGATAGTGTATTCCTATTGCTATGGTGTCTTTTTTCGCCAGGAAAAGTATTACGGCAGCACGGAAGGCACCCTGACCAGCCAGTCTTATTTTAACGCTCTGCCCACCATGTCCGTGCTTGCCTCGGATGGGAACCAGGTGCAATCCAGAACATGGCCGGGACACTTTGCGGCTGGCCGGGGCGGATTTGAGCTGTTTGATCAGCACGGGTTTGAAGCAAATACACAGCGGATCATGAAAGAGGCTGTCGATCTGCTGTCTGCGCCAGGGGTTGATGATGAAAAGGCTGATCTCATCATTGGCGGCGGCCACCTGGCCCTGCAACTGCATGAATCGATCGGCCACGCTACTGAGGCAGACCGTATTTTCGGGATGGAAATCTCTTATGCCGGCAAGACTTTCATCAAGCCGGAGATGATAGGCTCCCTCCGCTACGGCTCTGATGTGATCAACGTTTACAGTGACAGCACGGATTCCAGGGGCTTGGGTTCGCATCCTGTGGATGACGAGGGCGTTCCAGGCCGCAGGATCGACATTATCAAAAATGGAATCCTGGTGAACCAGCAAACTTCCCGTGACATAGCGGCCAGGCTGGGTTTGCAGCCGAGTTCAAACATGAGGGCATCCTACGGGGATGATTTTCCCCTTGTACGGATGACCAATCTCTGCCTGGCGCCTGCCAGTGGCAGTCTGGATGATCTGATAGCAGAAACGGAAAAAGGTTATCTGGTTGATTTTACCAAGACCTGGTCCATCGATGACAACCGCAACAATTTCCAGTTCACGACCGAGATCGGCTGGAAGATTAAAAATGGCAGGATCGTTGGAATAGTCAAGGAACCAACCTATTACGGAATCACCACTGAATTCTGGAATGCCTGCGATAGGATCTGCGGACCGCAGGAATGGAAATATCACGGCACTTTTCATTGCGGAAAAGGAGAACCCGGGCAAATCATGCAACTTTCCCACGGTGTTGCTCCCGCGCGCTTCCGGAATGTGGTTGTGAATGTCAAAGCATGAAAAAAGCAGGCTTTGTGGCCTGCTTTTTTTGTTGGAAAGGTATGTTTTATTCTGTGATCAGGGACTGGAGATGGTTCACGTAGTTCGCGGCCCCTCCCTCCTGATAATTTGTTCTGCTTATTTCAACCCCGTCTTTATCCATTAATACGATTGTGGGAAAGCCCTGTATTGCAAACTGCTGGGCCAGCTCTTCATTCTGTTTCTTTTCCTCGTCTGTTTGTGATATGCTGCGCGGGTAATCCAGTTTGAGCAGAACCAGATTGTCCTTGGCATAGTCAATGAATTCAGTCTGGGAGAACACTTCCGACATCAGCCGTTTGCACCAGATGCACCAGTCGGAACCTGTGAAATTGGCTAAAATCACTTTTCCCGAATTTGTCGCTTCATTCAAGGCGAGCTGGTAATCCGTGGTCCATTCGCCCGGAATGTAATTTGACACTTCACTGCCGTTGTCAGTTTGATCAGCATCTATCTGTTCTTCGATGGGGTCGGCGTTCAGGCTGCTTTCGTTTTGAGGTTCCGCTTGGCAGGCTGCAAGTCCCAATGCCAGAAACGCTGTGATTATGATCAGTTTAACCGCTTTTTGCATTCCAGATTTCCTTTTCGTTGATGATTATTGTTGAAGTTATCTGCGCCGCCTGCTTCAGCATGGCGTTGACGCCGCAATATCTTGTGGTGGAAAGCTCCACCGCGTGGATGATTTGATCGGCCGGAAGGTTTTCTCCCTTAAAGATGAAGAACATTCTGATCATGTCATAATACTTGGGGTGTTCAGGGGTAGAATCGGCTTCCATTTCGATCCGCAGGTTGTAATCACTGATCCGCATCTTGCCCAGGATCGACACTACGTCCATTCCGGAACAGCCGCTCAAGGCAGTCAGCAAAAGAGGTTTGGGGCGCGGCCCCAAGTCCTTGCCCCCCCCGTCTTTGCCAACATCCATAATCAGGGAATGCCCGTCAGACTCGCTTTTGAAAGCCATGCCCTCCAGCCAGGTCGTTGTTACCTTGGTCGCCATTGATTAGTCTAAGGTTGTCTCTTCCAGCACTTTCTCATACGCCTTGACGTATTGTTCAAAGGCTTTGAGCACGGGATCCACCTTGGACGGGGTGAGGAATTTGATGATTTTTTCCTGCTGATCGATCACAGTCTGCTGGCTGGCGTCAGCCATTTTTTTCCCGCGGTCGGTGATCATGGCGAACCAGCAGCGGCGGTCTTCCTCGCTGGGCTTCCTGGTGACAAGGTTCTTCTCAACCAGATTGTCCATGATGCGGGTGACGCGGCTGTGGGATACGTTCAGGACCTTGGCCAGTTCGTTCATGTTGACGGGTCCGTTGGTTCCGTGCAGGTAATGCAAAAGCTGGCATTCCATCTTGCCGGTCTGCATGCAGGCCTTCTGCATGTAATCGATCTCGCTGATCACTTTCTGCAGGCGCGTGATCAATTCTCTGAACTTTTCTGCATTGGGACTGGCGGGTTTCTTAGTCTTTTTCATGTTCATTCTCCTTTGTTAATATTCAGAAGTTTATCAATTTTGTTCCTGTCAAATCCGACCACTGCAGATCCCCCAATCCAAAGCTGGGGAACACCCTGCTGTCCGGATTTGCGGATCATATCGGCTGCTGCATTGGCGTCTTTGGATATATCGATGTCCTTGTACGAGATTCCGTTTTGTTTCAGGTAATCCTTTACCTTTCTGCACCACGAACAGGTCGGCGTGCCGAAAAGGATCACTGTCAACTGTCCCATTTCACCTCTTTCATATATTTTAATCAAAATCTCCAGGAAAGCAATATTATTTCATTGGCTTTACTTTCCTGTTTTACGCTGCTGATTTTTAATATTGAACCAATAACTCAAACCTGATTATTGTTGCAAGTATTTTTTTGATATTCGTTCCTGTGCGTTGTCCACTCCTTTCGTCTGAACTGTCATTTTTTTACAGGTCTGGCGATACAGTCTGCCCGAAACGGCGGCATTTGATAAAACATTGTTATTTATTGGGGAAAATAATGCTTGCCAGTTTGTGCCCGGCAAGAATGATAGAAAAGATATTGATATTGATGGGGAGAGCTGATGGCGACAACGTTTTTCTGTACGGATTGCGGCTACGAGACCACCAAGTGGTCTGGCAAATGCCCTAATTGCGGCAGTTGGGACACCCTGAAGGAATCGGATAAGGTAACCGGCAAAGTTGGCCGAATCAAGGCGCACGGAATGTCTGCTGCGCCGACCAAACTGACAGAGATCAAGTCCTCGCCTTTGGAACGCACCCCCACCGGGATCGCGGAGTTTGACGTGGTCTTGGGCGGAGGCGTCATCCCCGGCATGGTGATCCTGCTGGGCGGCGAACCGGGAGTGGGGAAGAGCACCCTGATGCTGCAGCTTTCCGAGTGGCTGGGCAAGCTGGGCAAAAAGGTTGTATACTTTTCCGGCGAGGAAAGCGCGGACCAGATCAACCTGCGGGCCGCGAGGCTGAAGATCGCGTCCGGGAACATCTGGCTGGCCTGCACCAATGAGGCGGACAGCATAATAGAGCAACTTGCAAGTTTGGACATGGATGCCGCCGTCATAGATTCCATTCAGAGTGTGGGCCTGTCCGCCGTCGATTCCATCCCGGGCAGCATTTCCCAACTCAAGGAATGCTGTTCCCAATTTGTCCGCCTTGCCAAGAAGAAAGGCATCCCCATCTTCCTGGTCGGACACGTAACCAAGGACGGCATGGTGGCGGGACCCAAGATCATAGAGCACATGGTGGACACCGTTCTTTATTTTGAAGGGGAGACCACCAACCAGTATAAAATGCTGCGCGCCGTCAAGAACCGCTTTGGCTCCACCAATGAGCTGGGCCTGTTTGAAATGACTTCCCTCGGTCTGCAGCAGCTCAAAAATCCCAATCAGATGTTCCTGAGCGCCAATCCCAACCTCAGCGGCAGCGCTTTGGGCTGCATGATTGAGGGTACGCGCGCTTTTATCGTGGAAGTGCAGGCTCTGGCAACCGCCAGTAATTTTGGCACGCCCCAGCGCGTGGCAGTCGGTCTGGACCAGAAAAAGCTCGCCCTCCTGCTGGCGATCCTGGAAAAGAACTTATCACTCTATCTGCGAAATAACGACGTCTTTATCAATATGACCGGCGGTATTAGAGCCACTGACCCTGCCATCGATCTGGCTATCATCACTGCCGTGCTGAGCAGTCTGAAGGATATGCCAGTACCGGAAAATTCCGTCTTTATCGGAGAGGTCAGCTTAAATGGCGAGATCCGTCCCGTCGGACAACTGGAACTTCGCATCAAAGAAGCCAAACGCCTCGGTTATGAACATATTTATATCTCATCTTACTCCAAACATAAATCAGATGCTAAAGTTAATCAGATCAAGCATATCAGGGAGATCTTCAGGCTGTTTGCATCATCCAAGTAACTGAAGCTGGAGTGTGCCGTCCTGGCGGACCCTGTCCCTGTTTTCTTCCTTCCCGGCCCTGGCGGGTGATCAGGCCTGTCATGGCCTGCGAGGGAGCAGCTCCTTTTTCCAAAGGAGTACGGATACAGGCGGTATCCTGCGACAGACGGGGGAGTCCGTCGTTACGTCCAGTGAAGAAGCCGCAGGTACAGGTGTCCCGCCTGTACTGGACAAGCGGGGACGCTTGTCCCTACCCGGACTGACCGCTAAGGGGAACGGGGCATGGGGCGAAGCCCCATTCAGTAAAGGGTGGCGGGCGGGAAAAGATAAAACAGGCCGGGTCCCTGCTCGTCCACCCCGGCCGGCAAGCTGTCAGGAGATCCCGGAGTTTTTGATCGCGGCGGTATTGAGAGCGGATCTGTTCCCGATGAGGTGTTGGAAAAAATAATGGAATGATATGATCAGCCTGCTGGATGCTCTCCATCCGGAGAGAAGACCAGTGGTCCGGTGAATTGGGCCTGAAGGACAATTAGTGCCTGATGCTCTTGAAAATCAATGACCTGCATACATATCTCACCAGCTTAAGATGTAAATCTCAATTGTATTCTCCAGATATTTACTGCAAAGGTCATTTTTATTTATTGACAACTGTGTGCAACTCAAGGCAAATGTTTTTATGGATTGAATCATCCATGGGGAGGAAAAATTGAAGGCAATGAAAAGCTTGATCTTATGCCTTGTCCTGCTCTGCGGAGCGGTGGTATTGAGAGCGCAGACGCCCGAGTGGGATTGGGCGGTCGGAGCTGGAGGGACTGGAGTTGATGAAGGCCTGTCCATAGCGATCGACAGCCAGGGCAACCAATATGTGACCGGAAGTTTTCGCGGCACAGCCGCTTTCGGAAATCATACCCTGACAGCAAGTGGAGATAATTGGACTGAAGATATCTTTGCCGCCAAGCTGGATCCAGCCGGCAACTGGCTCTGGGCTGTCAAAGCTGGAGGAATAGACTATGACGAAGGAAATGGCATCGCCGTGGATGGCGCGGGTAACGCCTGAGTGACCGGGACTTTTACAGGCACAGCCACTTTCGGCAGCCATACCATGACAACAAGAGGAGAACAAACAAACATATAAGC
>JAXDBS010000061.1:0-19988 GCA_034678545.1 Cloacimonadaceae bacterium (SeqCode)
GCATTGGTAGTTGTGACTACGGCGCCGGCAGATTGTAGGGCTTTAATCACATCCTGCCTGTTCTGGGGGTCATTATCTGTACCCACAACAGAGCAAATGACAACAATATCAGTTGCTGATTTGATCCTGGCAATGACCGGAGCCAGCTCCAGATGCGGACTCAGGTGCGCCCCATAGCCCAGGACAACGTCCAGCAGGATCACAGCCACAGTATCATCCATGGCTTCCTCTTCCAGCTTTTTCAGGCGCAAAGAGAAATCGATCATGGGATGCGGCCTGCCTACCGTGAATACATCCGCGCCCAGATCTATTATCGTGTCCTCAGCGCTATGCCAGACGTCCTGCAACTGATACTTTCCGTCCAGGGGAGCGTTACTGACAGCATAACCATCCAGCCTGTGATGATAGACATTTTGCGCTTCATAACAGAGCGTCCCGCCACTGAAAAGACCTCTCAGATAGCTGCGGTTGGGTGAGGTTGGCAACGTGACTAAAGACCTGTTCCGGAACAGCGATTCAGCACTGAAGTCTTGTCCAGATTGTTCGGGCTTCTTATTTTCCTCGATGAGACGGCAAGCCATGAAGGCAGTCTCCGCCAAGGTTTGTGTCATGTACACCTGTGATATACTTGGGTCAGGATAATCCATGAGGAAATTGATCACAACCGGTTTGGAACCTGATCTGATCAGCTTCCAAAGTTTATCTGCAACCTCCGCATCCGGGACTTTACAGACCAGGACGATCACTTCTGTGTCAGGATCGCGGAGCAAATACTCGAGACAGAAGCGCAGCATGATGCCGCCGATCTCTTTTCTACCGTCGCGGCCGCCCGTTCCAAAAGCCTGTGAGACACCTTCCCCGTTGTTGTGTATGATGCAACTCACCTCCTGCAAGCCAGTTCCGGAAGCGGAAACGATCCCGATCTTGCCCCTACGCACTGCATTGGCAAATGCCAAAGGCACTCCGTTGATGATGGCAGTCCCGCAGTCCGGGCCCATCATCAGCAATTCCTTTGAGATTGCATATTCCTTTAGGCTTTTCTCAGTAAAAAGGGACACGTTATCGGAAAAGAGCATGACATGCAGACCTTTGTCCAGAGCCTTTTTGGCTTCAGCCCCGGCGTATCTACCCGCTACTGAGATGAGGGCAAGACTAGCGTCCGGAAAGGCTTTGACCGCACTGTTCAGACTGTGCGGCTGATAGTTTTCCACAGGACATTCCTGCGCTCCAGGCAATCCTTTCTCCAACCAGCCTTTGACCGTCTCGATGGCGGCATTACAGGCAGTTTCGGATTCCGCTTTGACCGCGATGCAGATGTCGTTTTCCGGAGCATTCTCAAATTCCGGCAAGAGCATCTGCGTCGCTCTGAGAATGGCTTTGTTTTCCCGGGTAGCCATAATGGCAACGGCATCCTGTACTCCCTCCAGTTTGCGAAGCTCCTTGGAAACAAGCATCAGCTTCACTGAATCGAAGTATTTACCATGCACCAGAGTGCCAAGTGAGGGCATAATCAATCCTTATAGAGTTATTTCCCAGGCCGCCAGGAATCCCGCCAGGCTGTCAGCGCCTGAAGTTTCTCCCTGCCTGAGGATCGCTTCACCAGCCTGTTCAATCTTGTCAGGCCGCTCTACTATAGCTGCCAGTAAGTTTTTCCAGCGTTCACTAAACCATCCGCGCCAAGCCTGCAACAGGTAAGTGTTTACCTGTAAATTAGTTCCCAGTGAGTTATGATAAATGCAAGACCTAATATTTGACAACTCTTTTTTTTCACTTAGCTGCCTGATGTATAATCCTATCAGCAGTCCAGCATTAAAGTCGTCGCCGGAAGGGGTCAATCCCCAGCCCCTGCCTTTGAATTTACCGACAGCATCCGCAAAGCTTCCTCTGCATAGCACTTCATAAGCTTTAGCGAAGCGGTTGCGGAGACCCCGGTCAAAGGCAGAGGATGCAGTATAAGCTTTTCCTGTCAGCAGGAACACCAGAGGAGACTCTCGATACGACCTCACCACCATATCTTTCAGCAGGCTAAGGTTTTTTTGCAGCAGAGCAGGCTCAGGATGATAGATCGTAAATCCTGATTGATAAATCTGGGTTTCAGGATACGAAATCTCTTCTTTGTCATTGATGACAATGCTGCCCGGCTTGTGCTTCAGGACTTGAACAAAATCAGTGTTAAGTTCCGAAACAACGATCTGGAAGGGGCCGGCACCGATATCCGGGCTCACCAGCGAGATAATCCGGTCCGCATGGGTAAAATTCAGGACTCGCTTAAAACGGCTGTGGATCAGGTCAAACAAGCCGGCAGGAAATCTGTCGCCTACCGAAAGCAGTCTAAAATTGTTCATTTCAGAGAGAGCGTACCTACAGCAGGAATATGAGTTACTAATGCAGGATCCAGAATCTGACTGCAAAGTTTGGGAAGGATGATCAGAATGATTTAACCTGCCAAAACACCGGCCAGACCCGCTAAAAGCATCAGGACAAGGGGATTGATTTTGAACCGGAGCGATAACACGAAACAGAGCAGGAAGATAACGATGCCGAAGAGGTCGGTAACGGCTCCCCGGGCGGCCAGCCAGGCGGCTGCCAGGATAAGTCCGATCACCAAAGGCCGCAGACTTTTAAGGAGGGCAGCAAACCAGCGCTTGTGCCTCAGTCTGAGATAGAAAAAAGTGATCAGGAACATGATGATGAGCGAGGGCAGGATCACACCCAGGGTGGTAAAGACAGCACCCCAAACTCCAGCTTCGCGGTATCCGACAAAAGTGGCAACGTTAATGGCTATCGGCCCCGGCGTCATTTGCGAGATGGCGATCATGTCTGTCATTTGTTGCTGGGTCAGCCACTGATGATTTACCACCACCTCCTGCTGGATGAGGCTGAGCATGGCATAACCGCCACCAATGCTGAAGAGGCCTATCTTGAAAAAGGTCCAGAGCAGGGGCCAGAGCATCAGGATTCCCCTTGGGGCTCTTTGGGCTGCTTGGCCAGATATTTAATCCAGGCTAGTAGGAGCGTGAACAAAATCAGATAGATGGGTGACACATGGAATCCTCCGATTAAAATCACCGCAGCCAGCGGCAGCCAGTAGTGATGCCATTTAAGATTCGAGGACCTGGAGATCTGAATGACCGGAACCACAATCAGGGCTGTTACGGCAGGGCGCAAACCGTGAAAGGCTCTTTTCACAATCGAGAGTTCAGCCCACTGGCTGAAGGAAACCGCTATGACCAAAATAATGAGGAAAGAGGGCAGGACCGTGCCCAGCACAGCCACAGTCAAGCCACTCCAGCCGTCGAGATGATAACCCGCATACACACTCAGATTGACCGCAACCGGCCCCGGGCAGCTCTGAGAAGCCGCAATCCCGTCCACAAATTCGTCATCCCCCATCCAACGGTTTTTCTCGACGATCTCACGGCGGATGAGGGGAAGCATGGCATAGCCGCCGCCGAAAGTGAACAGACCAATCTTGAAAAAAACCGCAAAAAGTTTCAGGAGTGAAGGTCTTTTCACAAGGGATACTGCTCCCTGATCAGACTGACCAATTCATCCACCAATTTACTTTCCGCAACCTTTTTGATGATCTTACCCCGGGCAAACAAGAGCCCCTCACCAATTCCTCCGGCAAGTCCGAAATCCGCTTCCCTTGCCTCCCCGGGGCCATTCACAGCGCAGCCCATGACAGCCACAGTGAGGTCAAAATCCCGCCAGGGCTGCAGAGCTTCTTCCACCTGTTCCGCCAATTTGATCAGGTTGATGCGGGTCCGCCCGCAGGTGGGGCAAGCCACCAGATTCAAGCCGCTTCTCAATCGCAGGGCTTTCAGCAATTCTCTGGCGGCAAGGACTTCCCTGACGGGATCGGCGGCGAGTGAGATCCTAAGAGTGTCCCCGATCCCCTCGTAAAGCAGAATACCCAACGCCACAGAGGATTTTATGATACCTGCAAACTCCCTTCCGGCTTCCGTAACACCGAGGTGGAGCGGATAATCAACCTGTGCGGACAGCAGCTTATAACTTTGCAGCATGAGCGGAACTGAGGACGCCTTGACCGAGATCTTGAGTTGCGGATAGTTCATGTCCTCCAGGATACGGACATGCCTGAGCGCCGCCTCGACAAGAGTTTGGGGCGTCATGCCATGCTTATGCAGCAGGTCTTTGGGTAGCGAGCCTGAATTGACACCGATGCGGATGGGGACCTGCCGTTCCCGGGCGGCGTCGACCACCTGCAAGATCTTGTCCGCGGAGCCAATGTTGCCGGGATTGAGGCGCAAGCCGTCCACACCCGCCCGGAGGGCGAGCAGAGCCAGTTTATGGTCGAAATGGATGTCCGCCACCAGAGGCAGCTTGCATCCCTTCCTGATCCGAGTCAGGGCCAGAGCATCGGCCTCATGCAGAACAGCCACCCGGATAATCTCACAACCGGAGGCCTGCAGCCTGCGGATCTGGGCCAAGGTCTTCCGGACGTCCGCCGCGGGAGTTGTGGTCATGGACTGCACGGAAACGGGCGCGCCGCCTCCGATCAGTACTGAACCGAGTCTGATCTGCCGGGAGCGTCGGCGGTCATGATCCTTGAGCATAGAAGAATTCCTCGTTCGTAATGGTTGGAAAGCATCGCTGCAAATGTTTTCGGCATCAGGTTTTCTGGCAAGTGGAATTATGCTTGACACGGAACCGGCCAGACAGCAAAGTTGACTGGAAAACAATGACTGGCCGGAACTCCGCAGGTACCGTATACCTTACAGAGCGAAGCATCCGGACCCGATAGAGGACAGGCTTATGCGTGACAAGATCTTTGACAACCTGCTTGGCATCCAGCGCGAGATGCTTAAAATCCTGGGGGAAGTCAATTCACTGACGAGCAATCCGGCAGCTTTGGAAGAGGCATTGGATGATATCTGGCATCCCCGCTGCGACGTCTTTCAGACCGACACGGAATGGATAATTATTGTCGAACTGGCCGGCATGGACAAGCAGGACATCAGCATCATCACCACTGACGAATACATACGCATCTCAGGGGAACGCATATTACCGGCCCAGAACTGCCAGGTGAGCTATTACAACATGGAGATCGAGACCGGCAAGTTTGACCGCCGGATCTTTTTCCCCCTGACCCCGATCGAACGTGATGATCCCCGCGTCTCTTACGAGAACGGCCTGCTCAAGATCGCCTATACTCTCAGCCCCGTGGTCGAGCGCATCATCGAGATCGAATGAGTTGAAGCCAGCTTTTATTCATTACCCTGGCAGCCTGTCTGCTGACGGGCTGTATGAGCAGTGATTATGACCGCTGTGGCGGGTACCCCCTGAAGTCAGAGACTCTCTCTACACGGTCTGGCGCTGCCGATATCAGGCTGGTTGTGGATTACCGCTTCCCCTATCAGGAAGAGACTGCAGACAGCACTATGCTCAATATCACTGTCAAAGTCATCATTGCCAGGGAGACCTGGCCCGGGTCAGGGCAGATCGACTGACTCCGGCCGCAGCCGATGCCTCACATCTTTATACGTATGAGCATCCTGCCGTTTTCGTTACCCATGACAAATACCCCATTAATACTGAAACTTCAATCGCACACAGCGATTCGGCTATATCTTACTCAGACCGGAACAGTCTGTTTTCGGTGCGGCGCGGGATTTCCGACTATATTGTTTCAGTGGTTTACCGCACCCGGGATCCGGAGACCGGCTGGAAGATTCATGAGGAGTTTTTCCCCATCGATGTTTCCGACATCAGGGTCAGGTCCCGATTCTAAGAATCTGCCGCTTGTTCAAATATCACCTGTTGATTTCCGGACAATAATGAATATAGCCTGCTGATGGGATTCAAGCCCTGATTCCGCTTGGATCAGCTGACCTTTCCACATCAGGTTTGACCCGCTCTGTTATCCGAAGAAAGGGCTGGTAACCTGCAGACTTTGTAATTGACAAATAGGGGCGTTGCCAGAGTTAGGTTAACCAAATCAAAGGTGAAACGAGTGAAACAGGAATATATAAGGAATTTCTGCATTATAGCGCACATTGACCACGGCAAGTCCACCCTGGCGGACCGCCTGCTGGAACAGACCCATGTGATAGACAAAAACATGGCTGCAACCCAGATCCTGGACGACATGGACCTGGAGCGCGAGAAAGGCATTACTATCAAGAGCCACGCCATCCGCATGACCTGGGAATACCAGGGCGAGACTTATGTACTTAACCTGATCGACACGCCGGGACACGTGGATTTCAGCTATGAAGTGTCGCGCGCGTTGGCTTCCTGCGAAGGAGCTGTCCTGCTGGTGGATGCCGCGCAGGGCATCGAAGCTCAGACTATGAGCAATCTTTATCTGGCCCTGGATAACAACCTGGATATCCTGCCCGTGATCAACAAGATCGATTTGCCCAAGGCTGACATCGAGGGCACCGAACACGACCTGACCGACATTTTAGGTGTGATTCCGGAGGAGATCGTCAAAGTGAGCGCCAAAACCGGCGAGAACGTGGACAGGCTGCTGGACGCCATCTGCAATATCCTGCCCGCGCCCAAAGGCGGGGACTCGCATCAGCCCAAGGCCCTGATCTTCGATTCCTATTACGATATTTACCAGGGTGTAGTGGTCCTGGTCAGGATGTTTGACGGGACACTGAGAAAAGGAGACCGCATCAAGCTTTTCGCCAACGGGCATGAATACGACATAGAGGAGATCGGATACCTTGGCCTGAAATTCCTGCCCCAGGCAGCGCTGTCAACGGGTGAAGCGGGATACATCATCGCCAACATCAAGGAAGTGGCGGACGCCCGCGTGGGCGATACCATCACCCTGGCCAAAGGGGGCTGTCCCGAACCTCTGACGGGATTTCAGGAACCCAAGCCCATGGTCTACAGCGGCATCTTCCCCATTAACGGCGAGGACTATGAGAACCTGACCGAGGCCATCGCTAAACTAAAGCTGAACGACGCCTCTCTGGTCTATGAGAAGGAATCCTCGGCCGCCTTGGGCTACGGCTTCCGCTGCGGTTTCCTGGGCATGCTGCATCTGGAGATAGTCAAGGAGCGGCTCTACCGCGAATATAACGTGCCCATCATCGCCACCACGCCATCCGTGCGCTTTCTGATCAGGCTCAGGGATGGCGCTGAGGTTACGGTCTACAATCCCATCGATTTTCCCGATCCGACCAGGATCGAGGAAGTGCTGGAACCCATTATGGAAACAGAGATCATCGTTCCCACCGATTATATCGGCAACATCATGAAGCTGGCCCAGGAACGGCGCGGCATCCAGAAGAACATCCAGTACATAGACGAAAAAAGGGTGGCGCTGCATTATGAGATGCCGCTCATAGAGATCATCTTCGACTTTTACGACAAGCTGAAAACGGTCAGCCGGGGCTACGCCTCCATGGATTACACCTACCTGGAAAACAGGAAATCGGACGTGGTGAAGGTGGACATCCTCATCAACGGCGAGAAGGTTGACGCCATGAGTTTCATCTGCCACATCGACAAGGCTTACAACTGGGGCAAGAGCGTGACCGAGACGCTCTCGGAAGTGATTCCGCGCCATCTCTTTAAGATCGCCCTGCAGGCCGCCATCGGGGGCAAGATAATCGCCCGCAGCACCATCAATCCGATGCGCAAGGACGTCACCGCCAAGTGCTACGGAGGCGACATCACCCGTAAGCGCAAGCTGCTGGAGAAACAGAAGGAAGGCAAGAAACGCATGAAGGACATCGGCAACGTGGAAGTCCCGCAGGAAGCCTTTCTCGCCGTCCTCAAGGCGGACCGGGAGTGAATCCGGCCCCCGGGCAAGAACCTTCTGACCCTATGTAAATGACTCCAAAATCTCTTATCCCCTTAGTGATTATGATCCTGGCCTATGTTATGGTCTATTCGGAAGAAACCGTTCTAAGATTGGAAAAGGTCCAACTCAGGGGTTTGCAGACCCTGGAAGAAACAGAGTTAATCAACGGCCTCCAGCTACCCAAGAACCAAGTGTATGAGCCGGAGCTCGGAACCGTCATCCGGGACAAGCTGGAACAGCTCCTGAGCGCGAAGGGATACTATTTTGCAGTTATCGCCCTGGTGGATATAATACCTACCGAGAAACAGGGAGTGATCCTCGTCTATAATATTAAAGAAGGCTTTTCCGGTCCTCTGCAGGAAATCAGGTTCAACGGCAACCGCTATTTTTCCCATCAGAAATTAAGCCAGCAGCTTGGCCTTACGGACAGGAGCCGGCTCCACCTCCAGGATATGCCTGCCCTGATGGGCAGGATAGTGGACCTGTATGCATCCAGGGGATACTTTTTCGCGCAGGTAAGTGTAGATACTCTCCGCTTCGAGCCTGAGCCTGCCGCAGCGGTTGTCAGGATAGAAGAAGGATCTCTGTTCAAACCGGAGAACTATATCTTCCGGGGCAACCAGGTGACCCGTGGCAGCACTTTGCTGAAGGTATCTGGTCTATCCCAGGCGGGGCAGATCACGCCGGAGATCCTTACCCGGGCCGAGGCCAACCTGCTGAGCAGGGAATACATCAAAAGCTGCAAGGTCGTCCCGCTGGACGGCACCACCCTGGGCATCGAGGTAACGGAAGGCCGGATGACCAAACTGGAAGGCGTCTTCGGGCTGGCCACAGACCCTGCAGCACGCGGTAACCGTCTGAGCGGCATTGTCAGGGTAGAGTTTCTCAACCTGTGGGGCACTGACCGGGCGATCAGGCTGGATTGGAAAAGCCAGCGCCAGGGCCTTAACCTCCTGGAACTGGCTTATCACGAAGCCGGCCTCTACCGCTATCCCTTTGCGGGTGACATCCTTTTCCACAGGTCCCGCCAGGATTCGGCCTGGGTCCGGCTCAAAGGCGAACTGAGCCTGTTTTACCACAACCAGAACAACAAGCTGGGCACCCAGCTGTACACGGAAACGCTTTACCCGGACAGCCCTGATACGCTTGACAACAGGAAGACCAATTATCTCAACACCAGCTTCTTCTGGGACTACAACCGGACGGACAGCCCCCTCAACCCTTCCCGGGGACAGCGGCTCAGGATCGAAGCCGGCTGGCTGAAACGCAGCACCGGATCCCGTTACATTCCGGTAACGGAGATCGACGCCGGAACCTACCTGCCTTTGTATAAACAGCTTGTGCTGGCTCTGGGAGCGCACTACCGGGAGATCGCGGACCCGCAGGCCAAAAATTATGAGCAATACAAACTGGGCGGATTTGCCTCCCTGCGCGGATTCCGGGAAGAGTCCTTCAGCAGCTGGCGGCTGGCCTGGCTCAACACGGAAGTCGGTTTTCTGCTGAACCGTGAATCACGGTTCTTCCTGCTCCTGGACAATGGACTGATCGCAAACGGCAAGGATGATTACACGTATGACCTGATGGGTGTGGGGATGGGTCTCTCGGTCGGGACCAGACTGGGAATCATCAGTCTCAGCTTTGCCCTGCCGGTGCAGGGCGGGAACCTGGCAGACCTGAATTCCGGCCTGTTGCATCTGGGGCTGGCCAGCTCTTTCTGAAAAAAAAACTTGCCAAAAAACCTGAGCTGCCATAATGAACACAATTATACTGAAACCGATATAGATGTGTATGTAAATAATGAATTTACAGAGGCCGGCAGGGAGCGTCTCAGGGACGGATAATCTTGGTGCAGACCAGATTTTCCTTGCCAAGAATCAACTAACAAAAATAATGACTTAAGCTTTAAGTCGGAATTAGAAGAAAACTCAAAAACATGGAGGAATCATGAGCTTAAAGAAGATCGCTTTGATCGTCCTGATCGTTGTGATGCTTGCCGGCGCTATCGTGTCCTTTGGTTGCAAAGCCAAGACGCAAGACGAAGTTCTGCCCGACACCACTCTTACCCAAGATGTTGTGGAGATGGACACTACAATCGTTGCTGACTCGATACCGGCAGAAGTACCCCCGACCCAATAAGACTGAAATAAGCTAAAGATTACGGTCAAACGGATATCCAGAAGGATATCCGTTTTTGTTTGTTGCATACTTTTTCACATCTGGCGAATAACTGGTTCCGCCCCAGCCCGTCCCCAAACGGGACTTGTTTCTTTCCCGGCCCTCGAAGCGCCAAGCTGAAACAAGCTTGAGATCACCCTCAGATAAAGCCAGTAATGCCTTTATCTGAGGCTGATTTGTGCGTTGTCTGACAGAAGGGTAGGCAGGAGGGAAAGTATGGCATAGGCGCAGCGCTTTGCATATTCGATCTGATCAGGTATGCAGGGACGTATGTCGCTGCCACCGACAGGACCAGAGATGCCAGATCAGTTTGAATGGGAGCCTGATATCAGTGCTTACTTATCCTGCAGGGCATCGGAGCAGGCTTGCATGAGAGAGTGGATGGTAAAGGGTTTGTGGAGGAAAGAATAACCCTTGTGGAGGGTGTTTTGGATCTGGGGCTTGTCCTCGGTGTAACCGCTTGAGAGGACAAAACCGGCTCCGGCATTGCCGCCTGACAGGGATTCCAAAAAGCTGACGCCGTTTCCGTCGGGCAGGACGATATCAATGAAGAAGAGGTCGAACTGCTCTTGGCAGACGATCTCATTGGCCTGGCTGACATTCGCGGCGCAGGTCACTTTAAAACCCAGCCGGCTGAGGGCCTGCAGGGCAAACTCGCACACATTTTCATCATCCTCCACAATCAGGACCCTGCGGTCCGGTCTGATGGGCAGGATCAGGTCCGCGGAGGCCTCCGGGGCCTGCTCGTCTGCTTCACTCTGAGGAAAGCAGAGATGGAAGACAGTCCCTTCGCCCAGTTTGCTGTCCACTTTGATTACGCCGCCGTTTTGTTTGACCAGGCCGCTGACAGTGGACAGACCGAGCCCTGTCCCCTTGCCGACTTCCTTGGTGGTGAAAAAAGGATCGAAGATGTGGCTAAGCAGATCGGGCGGGATCCCGCAACCAGTGTCGGCAAAGTGCAGGCAGACGTATTTTCCGGGTTCCAGGCCCATAGTTGTTTCCCCTGAGCCATCGATGTCCAGGCCATCGGTCGAGATTGTGATCCTGCCGCCTTCCGGCATGGCGTCCCGCGCGTTGATGGCAAGGTTCATGAGAATCTGCTCCAGTTGGCTGATGTCGGCTTCCAGGCAAAGGCCCCGGTCTCTGGCTTCAATGGACAGGCTGACGTCCTCCCCGAGCATGCGGGTCAGGATCTTCTGCATGCCGGCGATGAGTTCGCCCAGGTTGGCGCGCCGAAACTCGCCTTTCTGGCGGCGGCTGAAGAGCAGGAGCTGGCGGGTCAAAGCGGAGGCCTTCTGGCCCGCAGTCAGGATAATCCCCAGGCTGCGCGCTATCTTTTCATAATCCTGGACCGACTCCAGCATCAGTTCAGAATGGCCGTTGATCACCTGGAGGATGTTGTTGAAATCGTGTGCGATGCCGCTGGCAAGCCGGCCCACGGTCTCAAAGCGGCGGGCGTGCTCAAGCGAGTTATGCAGTTCCTTCAGTTCCGTGATGTTCTGAGTAAGCTCGATCAGGCCGAGGATCTGGCCCTTCTCATCCAAGAGAGGACGGACGCGAATCAGGAAAAACATTCTGCAGCCCTGGCAATTGATCTCCACTTCCAGACCTGTCTCAGGGCAATTGGCGAGCAGCCACGGGACCGACACGTCCTTATAGAGGTTGAATTGCTCCCGCTCCATGTAGATGAGTATCTGCTCGAGCCAGAGCCTGTTTTTGTCAAACTGCTGCGGGATCCATGCCGAAAACATGTCGTTCTGAAAAAAAACATCCCCTTTCAGATCGGCCGCCATGATCCCCAGAGGAAGCGCGCCAAACAGCTGCCTAAAAAGCGAGAGTTGCTCCGCCGCGTTGAAAACAACAGGTTTATCCGACATCATATTACCTTCCTTTGATATACTTCCAGGGTGGCCCGGATCGTCTTTTCATCAGGATTCAGCGGCCTGACCAGCTTGTCAACCAGTTTGACATAACCCATTCCGGACCCGGCTTTGAGGTTCTGAGCAAACATGACGCTGCCGAGCAGCAAATCCCTGCTGTCATAAACCTGAAGCAACAGCCAGACCTCTCTATCCAACGATGAGGTGTTGTGCAAAGTGTATTCAACCTCGACATGGACCCTGGTATAGGCGGCAACTCTGACATTGCTGATCAGGATTTGTTCAGATGTTTGCTTCTGCCAGCACCTGTGAATCAAGAAACCAGTCAATACCATGATCAGCACGGCCAGCTTCATCCAGCCGGGGACGGGATATTTGCGGGGATATTCCATGCGGTCGAATTTATACATTGGGCGATACCACGTTCACAGCAACCCCCAGCGCCGCCGGAAATACAGCTCCAGGCAAAAAATCAGTATGAAAGCGGTCAGCAGATACCACTTTTTATACAGGGGAAAGTCCCTTTTTTCGATGCGGGGCGAACTCTCCGCTTTGGGGGGAAAAAACGACTGAGCCTGACCCAAACTGAGAAACCTGCCCCCTGTCTGATCGGAGATCCAGCTCAGGAGCGGGATATTATAGCCCAGGTCGCGCGACTCCAGATTTTGCGCCTGAACTATAAATCTGCCGTTCGTGGTCAGGCTGCTGCCTGGTTCTGTGATGCGGAAGGAATATTGGCCCGGCTTGTCCAGCTTCAGACCAAGCTTGTATTCATCACCGTCCTGGAGCATAAAATCGCTGAGTATGGTTTCATTTTTCTCATCCAGCAGTGAAAGTCGGGGAGACAGGCCACGCTGCACCCGCCTGATCTCATCCACCGCCTGCAGCCTGATCGTGAGCGGCTCATCCAGAAAATAACTAGGCTCATACAGGGCGGTCAGGGAACCCTTGGAACTGCTGCTCAGCCACGAGATCAGGTCGTGCGAGAAGTTGCGATAACCCTGCTCCGCACTTCGCAACTGCCAGCGCCACAGGTTCAGGAAGGAAAAGGCTGCCACTTTTCCCCCCGCGGCGGTCGAAACAGCTATGGCCGGGCTCTTCTGGGCATTGTCCAGGACAGCCAGCACCTCAGCCGTAGCGGAAGAAGCCAGATAGTAATAATCTACGGGAGGAATTTCCCGCAGTTCATCCGGGCTGATCTGGAACACCGGATACGCTCCGGCGGCGGGAAGCATTTGAAACAAGCCCTTGTAGACGCTGCGAACATTGGACTGCTGCAGGGGGAGGATGGAAGCAAGCTGGCTCACGGGCAGGCCCATGTAAAGCAGGCCGCAGCCCTGGCTGACCCGCCCGCCGAGGCTGGAGGCCAGGGCGCTGTCCAATTGCAGGGAACCCTGATTGGTGATGACGATGCAGGTATAAGACTCCCAGTTGCTGACGCTGACTTTTTTGTCGCCGGCATACAGGCCGTCCCCCTTGACCAGCAGGCTGACCGGCTCCCACCGGTTGTTTTCCTTGATCGTATCCAGCAGGAATTTGGTGTCCCAATTGGCTGTATCCGTAAGCAACAGGATCCTGTCCTTGTCGCTGAGTATGTCGATGGCGCTGGTGTAGTTGTTGTTCGCCTGCCCCGATTCGGTCAGTCCAGCAGCGGTCAGTCGGGCTTCCACCCTATGCAGACCGAGGGAAGCAAATCGGTACTCAAATGTGACCGTCTGCAGGTTCTCTTGGCTGAAGGAAACAGCCTTTTCCTGTACGGCCTTACCATCGACCATAAAGCTGACCCTGGCCTGCCCCCTGAATCCGTCAGCCTTGATTCCCGTTTCAAAGAGACTGAGTTCATTGCGGTAGCCCTGGCGGTTGTGGCGAAAATCCGTGATCTGGAGATCCGCCACCCGGTCAGAGGACGTATCCGCCACCACTATGACCGGGAGATCATAATCACCGATCATTTTAAGATCGGTATCCCGAAACCAGCCATCCGAAAATATTACGACATTCCGGAAGGTTGATTTGTCATTAAGTTCCCTGACCCTCACCAGGGCCGGGATCAGGTTCGTGGATTTGGAATCGCCGTCTATCCCGTCCGCGAAAACAAGTTCACGAATGATATACCCGGCCTTTTTGTATGCGGATTTCAGCTTGTGGTAAGCGGGATCGAGCCGGCTGGACTTGGTTTTGCCGCCGTGCCTGAGCTGCAGGCTGGCCGAGGTGTCCCTGAGCAGGACAATCTCCGGCCGCTCAAGGTATTTCCTGATGTAATAGATCACGGGCGTAATCAGAAAGGCCAGAAGCATAGCCCAAGCCGCCGCGCGTAGGATGATCAGCCCCAGTTTCTGTTTTCCTGTCAGGCTTGGGTTTGTCCTGCTGTAAAGGATGACTGCCAGGATCAGGGCGGCCAGAAAGGAAATCAGGTAGACAACCATAACAACGGGCCGGGCTATAAGTGAATCTTAAGGTTCGTGGCGGCAGAAAAACCTTTGACGGTATAGCCGGGAAACAATGAACCCCATGTACGGCAACCGAGTCCGGCTTCAAAGTATCTGCTCCTGAAGACCAGACCATAGGAAAAGCTCACCGGTTCGTTGCTGTTGCCGAATTTCACTCCGAATTGGAGCGGGAACTGAGGCAGGGGATAATACTCGGCAGCCAGACTGATCACGCCAAGGGCTTTGGTAATCTGGGAATCGGCAAATCCCAGAGCCCAGTCCGCGGAAAGGTTTGCCCTGCCATGACCGTACAAAGCACCTATCCGGAACTCGGGCGGTAAAGTGGTTGTAAAATTGCCCGTGTTTTCTGACACAGCCTCGGTGTTAAAGATGTCTTCTTCAATATTGGATACATATACGCTGTCAGAGGCGACCCTGTAGGTATGCAGGTCCTTGTCACCAAACCATCTGATGTGGCCGTAAATGTTGTCCAGGGTAAGGCCGACCAGTAAACCGCACAGGGGTTCCGAACGCATGCCGATCATACCCTTGGCTCCAATGCCCCCAATCCCGGTCCTCAGCACTATTTGCTGATCAAGCGCCAGCCCGTCCAAACCGGAATGCAGGAAACCGGAAAATTTCTCGGTGGAGGCCGCTCCGAATCCGATCAGGCCGCTGATTGAAGCCCCCACTCTGATCGCGGGGAAGCTAAGGCCGGCGGCATATTGTGTGATATCCCAGTCACCGAAACCAATTGTAAAATCCTGATAAACCAGCCCGCTGACCTGGTTTTCTTTTTTATCAAACGCATAATCCGTGTCTTCATTGCCATACAGGACCAGGCGCAGGCAATCCTCCGACAGACTGCCGTCCGCAACGGCTCGCACTCCTGTGGCAAAGGCGACATTGCCGAAGGTGAGGCCAACCACCGTAAATCTCGCCTCAGAGTTTAATTTCAAAGCTTCATCTACCTTACCCAGGATTTCAGCCTTGTCGCTTTCAGTCAGGTATCTTCCGCTAATGCGGTTGTAGGTTTCCAGGTCAAATGAGTTATTGTAAACCCATACCATCAGATTGGAACCCGGCAGGATCAGTTCCTGATGATCCAACGACAGGGCGGCCGGATTCCAGTAGAGGGCTTCAATGCCTTTGGCCCGGAGGATGTAGCTGTCGGCATAGGACAGGGAACCGGAAGTTGATGAGGCCGCCACCTGGACACAGAACAGCGCCAGGCACAGAACTGCGATGAATAACCTATCCTTCATTGCTCCTCGACATGAGCCTGGACGGTAACCATGCCGCGGACCTGAATATAATCCGCAGTGGAAGCCGTTATGGTAACAGGGCCATTGGTGGCATCAAAAGCAAACTCCATGAGCATGAAGACCTCGGGATTGGTGAACATCTCCTTTTCGGGTGGGGTCAGTTCCAGTTGGACAAGGCTGATCTCCGCCTGTCCATGAGCAGGGGCGATATGGCCCGTTTTTTGGAACACCCAGGTGGCTTCATCCTGCACATCCATCTCCGAATCCAATCCGAAGTACAGAGTGACCTGAGCCCCCACCGGCAGCCTGTTCACAACTTCCAGAGACAGAGAAGCGCTGTTGATGTTTTTCCTGATGATCTCCCTGTTGTCTTCCGAAATCCCGATCTTGACTGCATCGTCTGGAGTGATGGGATGGTTATACAGGATAAACCTGAAGGGCACACTGGCGAGAAATTCTCCCGTGATGACATCATCCGCGCGGATTTCCCCTATTGAGTTGTCGGGATTTGTGATCACAAAACAGGCATTTCTGAGCTCCACACGGGTCGGCATGATGTTGAGCAGATAATTGACGCTGTCTGCAAAGCCCAGTTCCGTGATGCTCGGTATCCCATCAACGCTGGCCGCAACTTCAAAAGGATTTTCCTCATCGTCCCGGGCATCGATCACGCGCTCTTCCCCCGTGTTCTCATTGACAGCATAGAACTGCCCTTCGAAGAAAAAGGAAAACCCGATCGGGTTAATAACCGTAACCGCTATCTGGGCATCGGTCACGTTTACCGCCTGATCGATTTGGGAGGGATAGTCAATTTCAACTTCGGCAGAGCTCTGATCGATATCCAGGGACAGGTTGGAGAATATCCCCCTGACGGCGGTAAATTCGATCGCTCCCGGAATCTCGATGGTCAGGACGCCGGCCTGTGATCCCGGCGGCAGGTCCGATATGACCTGCACGCTGTAATTAAGCTGGGTCAGGACTTGATTTGATCCCTGCTTGCCGATGTGGTAGCCAGCCAGATTAATGGTCTGGGGATTCTGTGTGCCGTTGTAAAGAATGTGCAGAGGATTTCCCTCGCTATCCTTGATGTTCCAGAGCATCACCTGAGCCATCCAGATGTCATCCTGCATATCGGTGAAAGCATATCTTAGCGTTCCCTGAGAGATCTCGCCATAGGTGATCTGCATCCCGGATGAGTCGTTGCTCATGCTAAAAGCTCCGTTCACAGCGTTGTTGGCGGGCAGTGGAATGCTCAGCGGGTCGCCCTGCTGTTTCCAGGACAGCCCTTGAGGGTAATCAGTCTCCACTTCCCCGGACGCCTGAAAGAAAATGTTGTTGTTTGGAGCGGCAATGAAATTTTCATTATCGATCAGGTCAGAGACATAATACCTTTCGTTGATCAAGGGTATGTTCAATTCCACATCCCAGGATGGCATGACGAATTCCCTGATCTCACAGGAACTGAGTAGCAAACCCAGAATTACCGTAAGAACTGGCAATCCTTTTATCTTGCTCAAAACCACTTCCTTTATCCTGCCGCTTTGTCCATAGCGAACCTGAATTCTCCCCTGGACAGGGACGGATCGGATACAATCCTGAGTGTGCACGAATTGAGCCCGTTTCTCAGTTTATTCAGATAACGCCCGCCGTGTCCCGTAAACAGCGAGATGTCCGCAGCACTTATCAGCACTGCGGTGCAAGGTTCGCAATTGGCCAGAATCTTTCTCAACAGGCACTCCGCCCTGACCAACTCGCCAAAGCTGGGATGATAGGGGCCCGCATAGAATGCATTTTTACGCAATGCCGGAAGGCCTGACTTGATAACTTTAATGCCATGGAACTCCAACAGCTCAGTGTATTCGACGCATAGGCCGACCGCCTCATCCAGGGTCAGCAGGACCATGTCACCCCTTTCCCAGGCTTTCCACAATTCAGTGCCCCACAGCGCTATCAGTGGATACAGACGCAGAAAATCCGGTTGAAGTTTGAGCAGGGTTTCCTGGTTTCGCGTCACACTGTCCCGGGAAGACATGGGCAGGCCAGGCATCAGTTGAACGCCGAGTTCAAAACCGGCTTGTTTGACCCGTTGGCAGGCTGCTGCTGCAGTCTGACCGTCATAACCTCTCCCGGAGGCTGCCAGCACTTCATCATTGAAGTCCTGGATCCCAAGTTCTATGGTCCTTACCCCGAACTTCCTGCACCAATCCAGCTCTTCCTGACCGGCCAGATCAGGCCTGGTGGAGATCCTGATTGAGGTCTTGTCATCCAGATGGGGCTTGATCAGGTTGAAATATTTATCCCTTGCTTCAGGAGTCAGTCCGGTAAACGTCCCGCCGTAAAATGCGATCTGCTTCGGCTCGCTGCAGTGTCTGTCGCAAAACTTCCAGATTTGCTCCTCAAGCTCTTGCAGAGTTGACTCCCGGACGGAATCAAGCTGCTGCTGGTCGCAATAGACGCATTTAAATGGGCAGCCTTCCTGCGGGATGAACACCGGAAAAATCAGCACGGGTCTTCAAATCCCCAGCTTTTGGCAGGCCTGCCGAGCGGCTTCCTGGTGAGCGGCTTTTTTGGTCGTGCCCTTGCCTTTGCCCATGGTCTTGCCGCCGATGGCGACCTCGATCACAAAAACCTTCTGATGCTGGGGACCCACCTCCCCGACTGTTTTGTATTCCGGCGGCGGCATGTTTTTGGCTTGCAGGTATTCCTGCAGAATGCTTTTATAGTTTACCAGCTCGATCCGGTTGACCAGGCTTTCAAAGCCGGTCAGGATGTGGTTCTTGACGAATCGCGAGGCTGCTGAGATTCCCCCGTCCAGGTAGATGGAGCAAATCACGGCCTCCATCGTATCGCTCAGGATAGAAGGTTTGGTCTGTCCCCCTGACTGCTGCTCCTCCTGGCTGAGCAGGATGTGCCTGCCCAGGTCGAGCGCATTCGCCTTGAGGGTCAGATAGGTCTCTGAGACGATCTTGGATTTCAGCTTGGACAGATTTCCTTCCTGCTCATCCGGGTAATGCTGAAAGAGTTCCTTGCAGACCACGAAGCCCAGGATGGAGTCACCCAGAAATTCCATCCGTTCAAAGGGAGACAAGGCTTTGTGATCATTGTATTTCTTGCGCAGGTAGGACTTGTGGGTCAGGGCCGCCTTGAGCAGGGTAAGGTCATGAAATTCATAGGAGATCTTTTTCTGGATCAGGGCAAGACCCTTTTCCCACTTTGGGAATTCCTGCAGCCCTGGAATGGAGCGGGTGCTGAAATAATCTATGATTCTTTTAATAATTGCTTTCACGCTATCCTCGGGAAGAAAACAGGCTTCTGCCTGATAATCTGATTAATCTTATGGCTTTTTTTAAAACCTCTTGATGACAATCGCCGAGTTGTGTCCGCCGAAGCCCAGCGAATTGGACAAAGCAGCGTCAACCTTCATCTGGATAGCCCGGTTGGGCACATAGTCCAGATCGCACTCCGGATCAGGCGTGAAGATATTCATGGTGGGATGGATCCAGCCGGTCTCGATGGTTTTGCAGCAGACTATGGCTTCGATGCCTGCCGCCGCGCCCAGCATGTGCCCGACCATGGATTTGGTGGAACTTATTTTCAGCTTGTAAGCATGATCTCCAAAGGCCTGCTTAACAGAGTTGGTCTCTCCCTTGTCGTTGAGCGGGGTGGAGGTTCCGTGAGCGTTCAGGTACTGGATCTCCTCCGGCTTGAGTCCGGCGTCCTGCATGGCCATGCGCATGCACAGGGTGCTTCCGGAACCATCCTCCAGCGGAGCTGTGATATGGTAAGCGTCATCGGAAGCGCCAAAACCCGCCAGTTCGGCATAGATCCTGGCCCCCCGCGCCTTGGCGTGCTCCAGTTCCTCCAGGACCAGCAGGGCCGCTCCTTCCGCCATTACAAATCCGTCCCTGTCTTTGTCAAATGGCCGCGAAGAAGTCTTGGGATCGTCATTCCGGGTGCTGATGGCGCGCATCGCACCGAAGCCCGCGACGGCCAGCGGCGTGACCGCGGCCTCGGCGCCGCCGGCGATCATGATCTCGGCGTCCCCGTACTGGATTGCCCGGAAGGCCGATCCAATGGCGTGATTGGCGCTGGCGCAGGCGCTGGTGATGTTGTAGTTGATGCCCATGAATCCGTTTTCGATTGCTATGTGCGCGGCTGCTATGTTGGAGATCATCTTGGGGATGAAGAACGGGCTCACTCTGCGGGGTCCGGCCGCCAGGAATTTGCCGCATTCCTCTTCCAGGGTCAGGATGCCGCCGATCCCGGCCCCGGTAATCACGCCGGCCCGTTCCCTGTTTATCGGGGCAGTGCCGAGTCCGGCGTCGGCGATCGCTTCGCGGGAGGCGATCAGGGCGAACTGCGTATAGCGGTCCAGCTTCCGCGCCTCCTTGGAATCAAAGTGCTTGTCAGGCTCGTAGTTCTTGACTTCGGCGGCAAACTTCGTGGAAAA
>JAXDBS010000062.1:0-4991 GCA_034678545.1 Cloacimonadaceae bacterium (SeqCode)
AGAAGAAGATCTTGCGTGAGGGCAGATCGAACACCCTGTTGTTGGTCCTGTCCTGCCTTTCGATGATCTCCAGCGCCGAGGTGGCCAGCTTCATCCGTTCCGCCTGGCCGGTTTTCTGCTGGGTGAAAGTGAGGTAATCATTGTCAATGTTCGACCATTTCAGGGCCAGGACATCCGCCCGTCTCAGCCCGGTGAAGCAGGAAAAGAGGAAGGCATCCTGCACCGCTGGCCGGTCGAAATTCACGTCCGCGATCTTTTGGATCTCCTCCATGGTCAGGAACCCCCTGCGCGACTCCGGAGTCTTGATGTGGAGGTTCTCCGCGGGTGAGGCGCTGATCAGTTTGGCTTTGACCGCTTGTTTGAGCACATACTTCACTGATCGCAAGTAATTCGCTCTGGTGGTGTCGGTTAAGGTCATCGAATCGATCCATTGCTTGATGTCTTTCTCCGTAACCGCTCTCAGTTTAAGCCCCTCCCCCACTCTGGCCACAAACGAGTTTATCCCGCATTCGTAAAATCTGCGGGTTTCATAGATCTTATCTTCGATCACGCTGAGGGCATACTCATAAAAAGTATCCTGGCTTTTGGGTTTCTTGGTCTCGAATACTTGCACATTGGAATGCTTGTTGAGTAACTGGAGCTCTTTTTCATTCCGCATTAGGGTTGCCACCCGTATGTTCTGCTTGTTGGTCTGGTCATTGTCGGTTATATGCAGATCAAGGTATTCTCGCTCCCTTTTACCCTCATGGCAATATTCCAGAAAGATAGTCCGTTTTCTGACCCCAGGTTTCATACGGATCTTGATTTTGTAACCGTCGTTAATCCCTTTCAATTTACCTGAGTAATCCATTTCCACCTCGTGTGCGATAAAATTGTCCATGTCTGTTAGTCAAAAAACTACGATATTGCGTCGATTCCGCAACATGGAATTTCGAAATAGCAGGACACACAACAGGACACAGATGGGTCGATTTTCTGTCAAGTCCAAAAATACAGGGAGATTCATAAACTACTGCCATACAAACACTAATAATATTTAGGCATACACCGAAATACCCCAAAATACACCCCGAATTTAATTCCCAAGCTGCGGGTCGCGGGTCCGAGTCCCGTTGCCCGCTCCATTCCTTGATATTGCTTCATTCCGATTTTTGCTTCCTCATCCTCCTGAGTTTCCCTGTTATCTTCCTTTTTGTTTCGTTTCTACCTACGTTTAATGGGTAACAATTGCCGCACCCGGCATAAAATCTTTATCCCAACCAACGACGACCTCATGAGCTACTTCACCCGCATCTACGATGGCTACTTCTACATATTCTGCGCCATCTTCACCCTGGTGGAAATCTGGTAAGAACTGGGCGAGGCCATCCAGAGCGGAAACTGAGAGAAGTTCTTCACGCAGATCGGCGTTTCGGAAGAGATCGCCGCCCATGCCTCTACCTCTGCGACTTCTACTTCGCCAACACCATCCCCTTCCTGGAGATCGTGAGCGAACAGGATAAGCTGTCCGGAGAACGGAAACTGGTCGAACTGCTGGTGAACAAATACAGCGGTAAAGCCCGCCACTCCCCTGATGAACATGAGCCACATGAAGAAGCGTTAGTTCAGGGAATGTGTGGTATCGCTGATCGAGAGGAAGGCGATAACTGTGGAGGCTGAGGCGGTGAGTAGAATAACTGCAAGAGCAGATGTGTTGGATAAGCTGATCTATGATAGCTGGTCACGGCCATAGAACCGGTAGATCAACAATTACCAAACAAAGGGGGAGTGTTTCGGCCCTCCCCTTACTCGAATAATAAGCATGGCGATATTTGGCTTGCTTATTTATATCTCTTTGGCTCACATAGTGTTATGCGAATAATAAGCAAAAACACTCTCTCTTATACATACGTGGCAGCAGGGGAGGGGTACAGGAGAGAAGGTAAGAGATATAATGCTATATAGTATATATATAGCATATATAATATATTTTATAATTATATATTATACTATTAATACCATACCTATCCCTCCTCTAGCTACCCGAGTATGTAATAGAGAACCACTTTTTGCTTATTATTCGCTTAATCTCATGCCCCGCAATCGTTTATAAATAAGCGGGCCAAATATCGCCATGCTTATTATTCGCCGGAATAGATCGTGTGAGCCCTCATCTTGATGGTATCTCATCCGCGACCCATTCTTCGTGCCTCGGAATGAATTCCGGGCACCCAACAAGCTGAAGCTTATGTTACGAACATCCCGCTGATCCTTCGATCCTGTCATTCGTGTTCCTATTCTTCTTTTTTTTCTGACCCCTTTTTCTCTATTTGCGCGTTTTTCCGTGACCAATCCCCCATTTTATCTGTTCATCTTTTCTCTGTTCAAACTGGATAATTGTTACCCACTAAATATGGAGGCTCTCTGTGCCTCTTCCCAACCACATCCCATTCACTTCCCGCTGACTTCCCAAGGGTTCAATGGGAACTGAACGGGAGGCGGACAGGAAGCTGACAAGCAAGGTTTAACAAAGAATCATCAACCCGGAGGCACGGAGACACAGAGACCCAGAGAAAAGAGCATAAGGCAGGGCAATGTTGATTACTGAAACCACCGTTACGATCTTATCCTAGGGTCCCAAGGGCTGAAGCCCTTGCCCCGGAATGACAAGCGGCGTGGCGCTTCAGGGGAGAACAGACGGGGCGATGAGAAAAAAACGATTGACATTCTGGATGGAGATCCAAAACAATGACGTCACCGGGTTGGTCCAGTCTGCAGCAGGTCCCGCCCGGAAAACGGCAAAGGAGATGATCATGAAGCTTACGCTGATTTTGGTTTTATTGGCTCTGCTGGCAACAGTTTCCGCGTTTGACCTTGAGTACATCAAGCCTGTTCCCCTGGAGGGGGACAGCAAGAGCAAGACGGAAGTTAAGGAAAAACCCAGACAGAGTGAGGATGTCGTTCTGAGGCCGGCCACGCCCGATGAGTACCGGATCGAGGACGCTTTGGCCTATGTGAAAAGCCTGGATTACCGCACATACGATTGGGAACTGATCAAACACGCCTATCTGGGCAACACCGAGGTGGTGCGCGTCCTGCTGGAGCGCGATGCCAACCCAAACGCCGCCCTCAGCCCCTCCGGGGTGAGCGCTTTGCAGGCCGCGCTGTTCAGCAACAACGGCGAAATCGCACATCTGCTGCTGGACCGTGACGCCAACTGCATTCACTGGGACCAATGGGAGCGGATCGCCCTTTTCTATGCCGCGGAATGCAGGGGCAATCTAGATGTGGTGGCCAGGGTGCGCGAGCACACAGACCTCATCTACAGAGATTGGAAGTGGCGCACCGCCGCCATCTATGCTGCCGTCCACGACAACGTGGAGGTGCTGGAATGGCTGCTCGACAATTACGGGCGTTATGAGGATGCCGCAGAGGACTATTCCGACCGGGACCCGGGCGCATACGCGGCCGCCAACGGCTGTCTGGACATGGTGCGGCAAATAGTAGAACGAAAGATAAAGTTTTGCGATCCGGCCGGCATGCTGGATTATGCCATAGCCGCCGGGGCAGCGGATATCGTGGATTATCTGGTGAACACGGCCGGAGTGGCGGTAAACGCCTCCGACCTGGTGATCGCAGCCGGCGGTGTGGACAGTTTTTATGCCTGGGAAATCCCGGAAATGGAGGTGAGGTTGTTCGATCCTGGCCTGCTGCTGGTCGAAGGCTACGAGGTATCCGAACTGGGGATGACCTACGATCCCGATAGCTACAAAGCCATATTTGACATGCTGGTGTCCAGGGTGGATGTGAATGCCCGTGACAGCGAAGGCAAGACCCCCCTGATAGCCTGCACCATGCAAAACGATTTCGAGGGAGCCAAAGCGCTGATCGGGCTGGGAGCCAGTCCCTTCCTGCGGTTTGAGGGCAGGACCCCGCTGGATTACGCTCTGGATTATCCCGAAACCGACCCCAGGCTGGTGGAACTGCTCAGAAGCGCGATGCGCTGAAGAATACCCCCCGGAGTATCACCAGATTCACTTCATTTTGGGAACAGCCATGCTCCATAGCGAGAAAGCCGGCGCGCTCGGGCTGAAATTGACATGCCGGCAAGGGTTGACACAGGAGATTAATGTGAAACAGGCGAACAGCTCTGAATTGATGCGGGCCATCCTGACCGGGGTGGCGGTGGGCGACGCGTTGGGCTTTCCCGCCCAGTTTGAGCCAAGGTCCGAGCGCGAGGCAAGGCCAGTGGTGGGAATGGGCGATTTCAGCGGAGAGGACGGGCAGATCCGCTCCTGGGGCGAAGAACTGAGGGGGCTGTGGTCCGACGACACCTCGCTGACGCTATGTTTGGCGGAAAGCCTGGCGAAGGGCTTTGACCTCCAGGACCAGGCCCGGAGGTTCCTCGCCTGGCTGGACCAGGGTTACATGTCGGCCCGCGACCGCGCTTTCGACGTGGGGATCCAGACCACAAGGAGGCTGGCCGACCTCCGGAAGATCCTTAGGGCGGGCGAAACCGACCGGCTGGAAGACCTGGCCGATGATTCCGACGAATACAGCAACGGCAACGGCAGCCTGATGCGCATCCTGCCCCTGGTTGTGGCGATCAGCGGAAAAGACCCCGAAGAGCAGTTCAGGCTGGTCCGCCAAGCCAGCGCCCTCACCCATCCGCACATCAGGTCCGCCCTGTGCTGCTTCCTTTACCTGAACATGGCGGAAGGGATCAGCGGCGGGACCGACAAGTTCCTGGCCTATGAACAGGCCCGAACTGATACCGCTGAACTGATGACACGCCTGGCCTGCCACACCAAGGAGTTCCAGGCCCTGAACCGATTGCTGGAGCCCGGCCTGGCCAGCCTGGCAGAGGCGGAGATCGATTCCGGCGGCTACGTGGTGGCCAGCCTGGAAGCGAGCATCTGGTGTTTGCTGACCACGGATGACTTTGCCGCAGCGGTTTTGAAAGCGGTGAACCTGGGGGACGACGCGGACACCACCGGCGCCATCACCGGCGG
>JAXDBS010000063.1:0-4677 GCA_034678545.1 Cloacimonadaceae bacterium (SeqCode)
GAACCAGGTTGCGGCCGCGGACAGCATCTACAGGCAGATCTTCAGCCTGGAACCCACTCCGGATATCCTGACTGAATGGGCTGATCTGCAAATCAAGGCCGGAAATCACGCTGAAGCAATTTCAAAGCTCGATCAGGCGGTGCAGATGGATCCAGCCGGGGTTCGGTTGAACAGGCTGCTCCAGACTGCATACGATTTCCAGGCCGACAGTGTGGCTGTATACTGGAACAAGTGGTCTGAACAGGCGGATTCGCTTCTGGATTACAGCTATTTTATCTGGATGCAGTGGAATCATGACAAGGGCAATTGGCCAACAGCCCAATCTGTTTCAGAACAGCTTTTGCTGAATCCGGATTACCAGATCAGGTCCAGCGCTCAATACATCAAAGCGGCCAGCTTTTACGGACAGGCTCGTTATGAAGAAGCCGTGGTTGAGATGTACCGCACCATTTACCTCTATTCTGAATCGGACGAGCTCGTCCTGGAGGCGAAGACGCTTTTGGTCAGGACCTATCTGTCTTTGGGGCAGATGGCCGAGGCCCAATCTGTGTTTGAGGAGATCAGGAACAGGTTGGGCAAGGATTTGCAGACCGAGCTGGCAGATCTTTTAAAAGGGGGGACAGAATGATTGCCCCGACAAGGTTTGTTCTGTCCGCTTTGTTACTGGCTCTGGCGGCCTGCCTTTTCGCAACCGCTGAAGAATTGCCCGATGTAGAAATCACAGGCCCTTCTGAGCTTAAGAGTATCATGGCCAAAAAGGGGATCGGCGGCAACGATCTGCTGCTTCCTGATGTAGTCGATTCGTTAAAACCTGTCTTTCCACAAATCCTGGAAATCCCGGCTCCCAAGCCGGAAGTGCTCAAGAACTTTTTGCATCTGAGCGCCGACCACCGACTGAATCTGCTCGGTTGTTTTCTTTCCGACCGTTTTCTCGGCTCGCCCCTTGGAGTTAGGGGCCGCCTGCAGAAACATTCGCTGTCAGACCAATGGCACAACTGGTGCGGAGAGCTGATAGGGCAGTATTTTACTCCTGCCAGCCGGCTCAGCTTCGGATTCAAAAAAACCGATGTCAAATCAGAATTCTATTCCAAGGCTCAGTCTGTCAGTGTGCTCGGACTCAATTATGACCAGGAACGCTTAAACCTCTTCCAAAATCCGTCCCAGCTCAGATTGGGACTGGAAATGCATAACTGCCGCTACCGCTATCTGCAGCATACTGAAGACCGGGATGAAATGCTCCTGAACGCCAACCTGGGACTGAGCACAAGATTGAAAAACGAGTTGCTCTTCTCCGCCGACGCCTGGTATTCGTATGATACTGCCACGATACAAGCCCGCCTGGATTTTCCCGGGGACGAGTATCTGGATGCGCTGGGCTGGTTCAGGAGCGTGTCACTTGTAGTGTCAGGCGATAAGATCGCCCCGGGGATTCATCTGTCCAAGCGTTTTCACATAGATAACGAAAACCTGATCCAGGTCTTCCAGAAATCGGACTTTGAGATCATGGACAACTACAAGCTCCTGTTGGGCCAGCCTTGGCAGCAGCAGCACAAGGACGCGCTGGTTTCTCTGCGGCCTCTCAATGCTCATTTGCTTCTGGCCAGCCGTTCGTTCCGGCTGGCGGGGCAGCCTGTGCAGCTATCTCTGGATTATGGGATCCAGTACGTCGTGGACGAATACATGTATTTTCTTACTCCTCAGAGCGGCTCGAACGATCTGCCGCTTCTCAAGGAGCAGAACGTGCTGCGCAACAACGTGGATTTTATTCTGTCCTGGTCCGCCGGCGCTTCCAGGTTCAGCCAATCCTGCCTTCTGGACAAGGGCTGGCAGACTTCCAACGGCAATCATGATTTGCCCTATGTTCCTTTTGTCTCATTGCTGACCCAATACACATTTTCGGCTCATCCTGTTACATTTGACCTGTATGCCGAGCAGTGCTTTTTGACTGAGGATGAAGACGGAGCAGACCTGGACGGGGTCATGGATATCGGAGCGCGTGCCGGGTTCAGTTTGTCCGGTAATTTGGATGTGTTTGCCTGCCTGATCAACCTGTTGAACCGGGGAAGGCGGGTCCACCGCAACGTGGATCCGGACCCCACGTCGATCTCTCTGGGCTTTCAGGCCAGGTTCTAGTTTTCCGCCTCTTTCCGTAGAAAGTGCCGGGCGCCCTTCCAGCGCTTGTGCAGCCAGAACCACTGCTCCGGATACTGGCGGATCTTATCTTCCAGAGCCCGGTTCATTTCCTTGATCAATATGATCATATTCTCTTCGTTGTCATCCAGGCCTTCGGGATCTATCATTGCTTCAAAGCGGAAGCGCAGGGTTTCGTCCCTGTCCCTGATCACAAAGGCCGGGACGATCGGAATCCTGTACTTGAGAGCGATTCTGGCGGTGCCTTTCCAGTTGGAGGCCGGCCGGCCCAGAAAGTCCACCAGCACGCCCCGTTTGCCGGCGTCCTGGTCAAGCAGGATGCCGATCAGGTCATTGTGCGAAGTGTGTTCCAGAACGCCACGCAGGGCATGCTTCATGTCGATGATGGCACCGCCTGTCCGTTCCCTGATGGCATTGGTGTAATCATCAAATTTACGGTTGCGCTGTCTTTTCGTGATCATGGCCAGGCCATAACCTTCCAGGGGCAGCACCCGGCAGGGCGCTTCCCAATCGCCGAAGTGGCCTGTGATCAGCAGCACGCCTTTGTTGCGGGCCAGCGCCGCCGCGCATAAATTCTTGTTTTCGAAGCGTGATTTTTTATACAGCTCATCGTCGCCGGTCAGATAGACGCTGATCACGTTGAGCGCCATATTGCGGTAAACGCCTCTCAGGACCTTGTTTCTTTTTTGTTTGTCCCAGTCCGGGAAGACCTCCGCGATTTGCTTTTCCGCCAGTTTCCTGCGCACGCCGATCCTGTATCCAACAAGTTCAAAAAGCGACAGAACAAAAGCCCGGCTCCAGCGGTGGGGCAGAGTTCTGAACAGCGCGATGGCGGACCGGAAAGCCGCATATTCGACAGCGTTTTGGATTACTCTGGTCTTGATCATGTCCTTCTTTTGGCAACGCTCTGCCATTTGTCAACAAGAAAGCAGTGTATGTTTCCTGGTTTGATTATTAGAATAGACTGCTCACAGAGGTTTTTCAGAGATCATATAAAAAATCTTATCTTGATGCTGCGATAGCTTTTTCCCTATTTTCAAGAGCTTTTCAATGCACACTTTGCTGATGCGTTCCGATGTTCATTAACACTCCTTTGTTTATACATTGCCAATCCACGTGATTTTATTCGTTAATGACATATTTAACCCATCTATAAATCTACAATATATCATAAGTAAATCATATGTATAAAAGAATACATATAATATACTGATGATATACTGTAAGCATACAGATGATCTATTTTTCATAAGAGGCAAGATAAAAGCCGGAAAGTAACAAGAATACAGTTAGTTATATGGCATAAAAACATTAATAACAAGCAATAACAGAATATATGCAAAGTAATACTTCAATATGTTTAAAAAACTGACAAAGAACATAAACAGATATACAAATGCATATCCCAAAGATCGTTCACTAAAGCAAAGACTCTCCAGTAAAAGCTGTGAAAGACAGGCAATGAATTACGTCCTGATGAAAAGATTGACAGGAAAGGGGCGGGAAAATTAGTGGTAAAAATCTTGGTTAATAATGAGTTAAGCGGCTAATAACGTGACATTAAGACATATCTGCGCCAGCGGGCCCGCTCGTTAATCAGATGGAATGAAAAGATATAGAATAGAATCCTGAGGTGAGAATGAAAGAATACGCAATGAGCAAACTGAGAAACATTTTGCTGCTGGGAGCCAGCGGGGCCGGCAAGACCACCCTGGCCGAGCAGATGTTCTTCCTAGCCGGAGCCACCAACCGCCTGGGTAAGATCGACGAGGGCAACACCCAGCTGGATTTTGACACGGAAGAGATCGCAAAGAAGATGTCGTTGGGCCTGTCGATCGGTTTCGCGGATTGGAAGGACCACCGGATTAACCTGCTGGACGCTCCCGGCTACCCTGATTTTGAAGGCGATTCCATTGTTGCCATACCCGCGGTGGAAACGGCGCTGGTCGTGGCCAACGCGGCCGGCGGCTTTGAAGTGGGACTGGAGCTGGCGCTGGAAAACCTGGAGCACAAACCGGTTGGCAGGGCGGTGCTGGTCAACAGAATGGACAACGAGCACGCCGATGTTGAGAAGACTCTGGAGCAGATCCACGAAAACACCGGCGAAAATCCGGTCCCAGTCTATCTGCCGATCGGGCGGGAAAACACGTTTGAAGGCGTGGTTGACATCATTCGCCAGAAAGCTGTCATACATGACAAGGAAAGCGAAATCCCGGCCAACCTGAAGGAGGCCGCGGACGAAGCCCGGGCGCGATTGATGGAAGCGGTGGCCGAGACGGACGAGGCTCTGCTGAACAGCTACTTTGAACATGGCGAGCTCAGCGAAAAGGAGCTGGTGGCGGGCCTGAGAAAAGCTATTGCCGGGGGCGACCTGGTCCCGGCCTTTGCCTGTTCCGCGGCTACGGGAGTCGCGGTTAAAGCTGTGCTGGACGCCATCGTGAATTATCTGCCCTCGCCGGAGGACAGGAAAGAGATCGCCGTTTTGGACTATGACCAGCCCAAGTCAATCACAGCCTCGCCCGGCGG
>JAXDBS010000064.1:0-6014 GCA_034678545.1 Cloacimonadaceae bacterium (SeqCode)
GCTGTCTGTCGCATCATCAGGGAGGAGACGCCCACAAAGATAAGAGGATAGAGAATGAAAGGCAGGATAATGGTGGAAAATATGGTCCTCTTGTCGCGGAACATCTCCAGCATTTCCTTCCTGTATACTGTCACGGCCCGTTTAAAATTCATGCGACTGCACCTCCGCTTCTGTCCGGCGGTTGATGTACGAGACGAAGATATCATCCAAGTCCTGTTGCTGGGCAGATTCCCTCATTTCCTCAAGTTTGCCGTCTGCCAGAAGTTTTCCCCTGTGGATCATGACAATGCGGTCGGCCAGGCGCTCCGCTTCGCGCATGATATGGGTGCTGAAGAGGACGCACTTGCCCTGTTGTTTGCAGCTGCGGATAAAGGAGATGATATTGCGCGCCGTGAGGATGTCCAGCCCGCTGGTGGGTTCGTCCAAAATCATGACAGGCGGGTCGTGAATGATGGAGCGCACGATCGAGACCTTCTGCTTCATGCCGGAGGAGAGGAAATCTATCTTTTTATCGAGGAAATCATCCATGTCCAGAAGCGAGGACATTTCGCTGATGCGCGCCCTGATCCGGCTGTCTTCCATTTCATACAGATGCCCGAAATATGTGATGAACTCACGGCCGGTCAGGCGGTTGTAGAGTCCGGTATCCCCGGACAGGAAGCCCAGGTTCTCGCGCACTTTCTGGGGTTGGGACAGAATATCGTATCCGTTCACCAGGGCAGTTCCCGAAGTGGGCTTCAACATCGTTGACAACACCCTCATCGTCGTGGTCTTGCCGGCTCCGTTCACTCCCAGCAGGCAGACGATCTCCCCGTCCGCCGCCGAAAATGACAAATCATCCACAGCGAACAGGACTGTTCCATCCTTTTGCGGAAATGCTTTGCATAGGTTCCTGACTTCTATCATGCGGAATTCCTCCCGGTTTGGTGTCCCTTGCTGAAAAAGAAAATTGAACGGATCCGCTCCGGCATTCAGTTTCCTAAAATACCGAGCAGAACGCCCGCCGCCACTGCTGAACCGATCACGCCGGCCACATTAGGCGCCATTGCGTGCATGAGCAGATAGTTGGATTTGTCATATTGCTGTCCGACGATTTGTGAAACCCTGGCCGAATCAGGCACGGCGCTCACTCCAGCGCTACCGATCAAAGGATTGATCTTCTCTTTCAGGAACAGGTTCATCAGCTTGGCGAAGAGCACACCGGCCGCTGTGGCTACTGCAAATGACAAGGCTCCCAGCGCGAAGATCTTGATGGATTTGGCAGTCAGGAACACATTCGCGCTGGTGCTCGCTCCTACCGTCAGCCCGATCAGGATCGTCACCACATCCACCAAAACTGTCCGTGCTGATTGCGCCAAACGTTCGGTGACTGTGCTTTCCTTGAGCAGATTGCCAAGAAAGAGCATGGCTAAAAGTGTGATGCCGCCCGGTGCGATGAAGGTCGTGACGATCAGCCCGACAATCGGGAAGATGATCTTTTCCCGCTTGGAGACCAGGCGCGGCGTCTTCATGCGGATAACCCGCTCCTTCTTAGTCGTGAGCAGTTTCATTATGGGCGGTTGGATCACGGGGACCAGCGCCATGTAGGAATAGGCGGCGATGGCGATCGGTCCGACCAGGTGGGGTGCGAGTTTGGAGGAGAGGTAAATCGATGTGGGGCCGTCTGCGCCGCCGATGATACCGATGGACGCCGCTTCCAAAATGTTGAATCCGAGCAGGAGAGAACCGGCAAAAGTGGCGAAGATCCCGAATTGCGCGGCTGCTCCTAGCAAAATCAGCTTGGGATTGGCGATCAGAGTGCTGAAATCGGTCATCGCTCCGATGCCCAGAAAAATGAGCGGCGGATAAAGGCCCTGGTTCACTCCAAAATACAGGTAATTCAGTACTGAGCCTTTATTATATACCCCTTGGCCCTGCTCGAAAATGCCGGGTATGTTACCGACCACGATCCCGAATCCGATGGGAACCAGCAGCAGCGGTTCAAACTCCTTGAAAATACCTAGCCAGATGAAGATCAGGCCCACGATAATCATCAGCAGATAACCTGCGTTAAGGTTTAGAAAAGAGGTTGTATGGAGAAACTGGATAAGTTCCTGCATCTGGTCTAAGCCTCCAATTCCAGGAGCACGTCGTTTTCTTTTACGGATGCGCCTTTGGTTACTTTCACGGCTTTGACCCTTCCGGCTACCGGGCTGTGGATCTCCGATTCCATCTTCATCGCTTCCAGGATCAGGACTGTTTGCCCACCGGCGATCTCGTCTCCGGGCTGGACCAAAATATCCAGGATCAGGCCGGGCAACGGCGCTTTGACCGTGTTGTCCCTGACTGCTTCCAAACGGTCGCTGGCGCGGCGGTTGAGGTGGGCTTTGTCCGGCTTGGCTTCTGAGGTGATCTCGTCGCTTTCCAGCGTGATCAGAATTTCGCCCTCCTGGACCAGCGCTCTTTCCTTGACATGTATTTTGGCTATCTTTCCTGAAACGGGCGCTGCGATCTCGCTCTGCATTTTCATCGCTTCCAGGACCAGGATGGGATCGCCTTTTTTCACCTGGTCGCCCTCCTTTACATTGATGGAAGCGATCACACCTGGCAACGGCGCTTTAACGGCTCCGCTTTTCGCATCAAAGGAGGTCGAGAGCTGGGGCGCCACGGGCAGGGCTTTTTCCGCCCTTTCCAATTTCGGGACCTGGGCCTGCGAGTTGTCCTCGATCTCGATGTTATAATCGTGTCCGTTCACTCTGACCCGCGCGTGATCGGGGTTGAACTCCATGATTGACGCCTCGTATTTCTGGCCGTTGATGATCAGTTTATAGGTCTTCATATTCTATCCTTTGGACGGATTTATTTACGGTTTAGGCCGCGGTTGGGCATGTTTAACAAACCTACGGCGCGCCAGATCCTGGCTGAACCGCGGCGGAAGGTCAAAGCCAGCCGCCGTCTTTCCTCGAGCTGGTATCTGTGGATCTCGAGAGCGCTTATTGCAGCAACGATCTCGTCGTTGGTGACGGTTGGATGCGTGGAAAGCAGCGCTCCTGGCTTCTTGGCCTTGGTGTGGTCCTGAGCCGGTTTGTCCTGCGTCAGCAGATTGATGTGCTTCAACTGCAGGATAATGATGCTCGTGATGAACAAGGCAGAAAAAACAACGATTATCCCGACCAGGATGATGTTATTGCCCATCGTTCCCAGAGTCGCACGAAACTTGTCCTGCGCAGACAGGACCGAATCGATAGGAAGGTTAAGCGACTGGATGGTGCGGTCGTTCAAGGTTTGGTCCACGGGATCGAGGCCCAGCAGATACTTCAGTCTTTTCAGCGGGATTTTGTGTTGCTCGGAGATCTGCCTCAATGTATTAGTATCATTGAATCCGTAGTGAAGGGTCTCCTGGGCCAACAAAATACTGTAAACCGGAATCCCCAGCTGGCGCAGGCGCATCTTGTCCAGCCGGGTGTTGTCCGCGTCCAGACCAAGTTGCTCTTTCAGGGCAGTCAGATTCAACTGCAGGCTGTCGGCAGCTTCTTTCAGAGTGTTGCTGTCTGTGATCCCATATTCCGTTTTCAGCCTGGCTTCGATTATCTTGAGCAGGCTGTCCGACATGGCTCTGATGTCCGCGGAGGCGGAATCGGGCTCAGCCTGGGCAAACGCCGCCAAGCTGATAAGCAAAACCAGAGAGATGATAATGTATCTCGACATCGGTTTTGGCCTACAATGGGATGTTTCCGTGTTTGCGCGGCGGGATGCTGTCCTTTTTGTTGGCGAGCATTTCCAGGGCGCGGATCAGGCGGAATCGAGTCCGCGACGGCTCTATTATGTCATCGATGTATCCCTTTTCCGCCGCTTGCATGGGATTGGCGAATTTGGCCCGGTACTCCTCCTCTCGCTCTGCCAAAGTCTTCTTCGGGTCGGCGCTGTCCTGCGCCTCTTTGCGGAAGATCACCTCGACCGCGCCTTTGGGGCCCATCACGGCAATCTCAGCCGTGGGCCAGGCGTACACGAGGTCGGCGCGCATGTGCCGGCTGTTCATCACGCAGTAAGCGCCGCCGTAGGCTTTGCGCAGGATGACAGTGATCTTGGGCACGGTCGCTTCGGCAAAAGCGTACAGCAGCTTGGCGCCGCTGCGGATTATACCGTTGTGTTCCTGGTTGGTGCCAGGGAGGAAGCCGGGCACGTCTTCCAATACGATGAGCGGGATGTTGAAGGAATCGCAGAAACGGACAAATCTCGCACCTTTAATCGAGGCATTGATGTCGAGGACGCCTGCCAAAACCTTGGGCTGGTTGGCCACGATGCCAACCGGGTAACCGTTCATCCGCGCGAATCCCACCACAAGGTTCTGGGCAAAGTTGCGCGCCACTTCCAAAAACTCGTTCTCGTCCGCGATGCTGTGGATGACCTCCAAAATGTCATACGGCTTGTTCGGGTTGTCGGGAACGATGCTGTCCAGCTCTTCGCAGCTTCGGCTGATCAGGTCCGCGGTCGGGAAATAGGGCGGATCTTCCAGGTTGTTGGAGGGCAGGTAGCTCAGAAGTTTCTTGATCAGGAGCATGGTCTCCACTTCGCTGTCAGTGACGAACTGCGCCACGCCGCTGCGGGACGAATGCACCTGCGGGCCGCCCAGCGCCTCCGTGGAAACCGTTTCATTTAGTACTGTCTTGACCACCTTGGGGCCGGTCACGAACATATAGCTGTTCTTGCTGTCCATGATCACGAAGTCCGTGATGGCCGGGGAATAGACGGCTCCGCCGGCGCAGGGTCCGAGGATAGCTGAGATCTGGGGCACCACTCCGGAGGCCATGACGTTGCGCCAGAATATTTCCGCATAACCCGCCAGGGCGTCCACGCCTTCCTGGATGCGCGCTCCGCCGGAATCGTTCAACCCGATCACGGGGCAACCGTTGCGGATGGCCATGTCCATGATCTTGCAGATCTTTTCCGCGTAGGTCCGCGAAAGCGAGCCGCCGAACACCGTGAAGTCCTGCGCGAATATGTATACGACACGTTCGTTGATCGTCGCGCAGCCGGTCACCACGCCGTCGCCGGGATACTTCGTCTTTTCCATCCCGAAGTCGTGGCACTGGTGCGTGACAAACAGATCAAATTCCTCGAAGCTATCCGGGTCAACCAGCAGGTCTATGCGTTCCCGCGCTGTCAGCTTGCCTTTCTGGTGCTGTTCCTCGATCCGCTTCTCGCCGCCGCCCAGCTTGGCGTTGTCCCGCTGCTCCCTCATTTCGAGGATGGACTTTGGTGTCTCCATACGCTATCCTCTTCCAGTTATTGATTTTTAGTCAATTTAGAAAAGCTGCCTTTTTCGTAAAGATATTTCAGCTTTTAACCTGATCCCTCATTCCTTCTCCCGGTCACACCGGAAAAGTGAGAGGACGGATTCTGCCGCCCCCTGTAGATGACCTTTTGCTCTCTCGCGCCTTCACGGTTATGTGTTATGAGTTACGGGTGACACATTACCAGAAAGTCGTTCCTCGCTGGACGGGGTTCTTAAAAGCAGAGCCTTTGGGGTGTCTTGACGGGGGACCCAGGATCAGCGAAGGTAGGCGCGTGAAAAGATAAAACTGGATCCCGGCCTGCGCCGGGAAGATCGTAGGAACAAGAGCCCCGCCTGTAAGAAAAAAGAGGCCGGGTCACACACACGGCCGCCGGAGGGGAAGGGGAGAAGGAGTATGGCTAATGTGCTAATTTGCGAATCTACTCTCATGAGTTCAACCTCGGGCGAGGGCATCTATGACCGGGGCGGTTAAGCGGCCGGACTTTAGGCAAAGGGGCAGATCTTTCCCTCCAAGCTGATGAAGTCTCCCATCCCCGGGCTGATGATTCCATCGCCCTTTTATCCGGCCAGGGTCGCGCTCAGGAGGTTATCACTTTATCAAGCCGGCCTGTGACTTTGCCTTGTGATGGAAGCGTGCGTCCGCCCTGAGTGACGGAGGGGGGGGGGGGGGGGGGAACATGGAAACCACCAAAAAAAATTAAACCAAAAACCCAAAAAAAAAAAAAACAACATTTTAGTA
>JAXDBS010000065.1:0-6114 GCA_034678545.1 Cloacimonadaceae bacterium (SeqCode)
GTTTACTTTATATCTGCATGACAGCAGGTTGTCAATGAAAAACGCTAACCGGAGAACCGCGAGCCGATCAGGTATCCGTCAGCAGCGCTGCTGATAATGCCCCCCGTATAACCTACACCCTCGCCGATGGCATAGAGATTGCTGATACCGTGACAATGCAGATTCTGCCTGTCCCGGATTACCCTGAGCGGAGAAGATGTGCGCGTTTCCGGAGCCAGGATTATTCCCTCCTGTATGAAACCTGGCAGGATTTTATCAAAATGGCACAATCCTTTTTCCAGGGCGGCATTGACAGATGTGGGAAACAATTCTGAGATATTTGCAGAAATAGTTGTGGGGGATAGGCAATCCACCTTGTGTTCCTGCGACAGTCTCTTTCGCAGATAATCCGCGGCGAGCTGCCAAGGCATGGCATATCCAGCATGATAAGCTTTGTGCTCAATAGCCTGCTGAAATTGTAGCCCGGCAAACAAATCATGTCCATAATCAGCTTCGTTGACCGCGGTTACTATTGCCGCATTTCCGAACTCATGCCTGCGGGAGGCAAAGCTCATGCCGTTTGTTACCATCCCTTCAGATTCACTGGAGGCGGCAATGACATATCCACCCGGACACATGCAAAAGGTGTAGGTGCCTTTTCCGGCCTTGGGTGCTGTCATCCTATACGAGGCAGCGCCGAGGATCTGAGCCCATTTCTCATCACCATAAATGCTTGTGTTGATCCACTGCTGATGATGGGAAATTCTGAAGCCAACGGCAAAGGGCTTGGCTTGCAAAGCCACTCCACGTTTTGACAACATCCGGAAAGTATCGCGGGCGGCATTTCCTACGGACAGTACAGTCAATTCCGGGCGGAAGATTTGATTATTGACCGATATCCCGGTAACGGCTTCGCCTTCTACAAGCAAGTCATCCAGCCGGGACCGGTAGAGAAAGCTGCAACCCTTGGTTCGCAAATACTCCCGTATCTCTGTTGTTATTTGACGGATCCTTTCAGTGCCAAGGTGCGGCAGAGCCTCCCGGGCAATGGAGTCAGGGGCTCCGAACCGGATCAATAAGTCAAAAACCTTACGGGTCGTGGCACCGGAGCTGCGGGCGGTCAGCTTACCGTCGGAAAAAGCGCCTGCCCCTCCCTCTCCGAACTGAACATTGCTCTCCAGATCCAGATGTCCGTCAGACCAGAATTTGTTTATTGCTATAGCGCGGGAATGCATTGCCTCACCCCGGTCAAATAAAACCGGCTGCAGGCCATTTTCCACCATGGCCAGGGCGCAGAACAGCCCCGCCGGCCCCATGCCAATGATGCAGGGATGCGGATCCGACAGCTTCTTCGGCTGGACGTGCAAACAGTCTTCCGGACGGCAGGGAACAATGTCTCTGTGGTTGGGCATAGTATTATTGCAAGATATTTCCAGAGTGTAAACATAGAAAGGCTGATTGCGGGTCCTGCAGTCCAGCGCTCTTCTACTGATCCGGCATGATTGTAAATCATCAGCGTATTTGCCAAGGATCTTTGCCAATCGGGACTCAGGGTTCTGCTCTTCCAAGACGGGGATGCGGATGTTCTTGATCAGGTACTTCATAAAAGAAACAGGCGCTTGGGCAGCGCCTGTGATAGCGTGGTGGCAAGACCCAGAATCGAACTGGGGACACAAGGCTTTTCAGGCCTCTGCTCTACCTGCTGAGCTATCTCGCCGGAACATGGTTCAAATTTGATATGCATGCTTTATTGTCAAGCAGAAATCTGCCGTCTATTCCCATTCAATCGTAGCCGGAGGCTTGGAGCTGATATCATAAACGACCCGGTTTACGCCGGGCACTTCATTGATTATCCTATTGGAAACCTTTTTCAGGAAGGCATAGGGAAACTCCGTCCAGTCTGCCGTCATCCCATCCGTGCTGTTAACTGCACGCAGCGCGCAAACGTTTTCATAGGTTCTTTCATCGCCCATGACACCAACGCTCCGGATCGGCAGAAGCACGGCGAAAGCCTGCCAGGTTGAATTGTACAGGTCCTGGGCATGCAGTTCCTCAATGAAAATGTGGTCAATTTCCTGCAGCAGCATGACCTTTTCCGCAGTCACATCGCTGATGATCCTGACTGCCAGGCCCGGTCCCGGGAAAGGATGGCGCCGGATCAGGTTTTCCGGCAGCCCCAGCAGCCGGCCCACTTCCCTGACCTCATCCTTAAACAGCTCGCGCAGCGGTTCGATCAGGCGCAGGTGCATCTTCTCCGGCAGGCCGCCCACGTTGTGGTGGGATTTGATCGTGGCGGACGGACCCTTGAAAGAAACGCTTTCAATCACGTCCGGATAGAGGGTGCCTTGAGCCAGGAATTTGGCGGCAGAATGCTTGGCGGCTTCCTTATCGAAAACTTCGATGAAGGCCTGCCCAATTATCTTGCGCTTCTGTTCGGCATCCGTAATATCCTTTAGCCGGTTCAGGAAAATGTTCCCAGCATCAACTTTGATGAAGTTGAAGTCAGGCAAAGCGGAAAACATCTCGCTCACTTGGATTGCTTCGTTTTTTCGCATCAGTCCCGTATCTACGAAGATCGGAATCAGTTGGTGCCCAATCGCCTTATACAAAAGGGCGGCTGTCACGGAGGAATCAACCCCGCCGCTCAAGCCCAGGATAACCTGTTTGTCCTGCACAGTTTCCCGGATCCTGGATATGGTGTTTTCAATGAAAGATCCGGGTGTCCAATCAGCAGAAAGTTTAGCCACATTAAACAGGAAATTGCTCAGGATGAGATTACCATTGGGTGTGTGCGCCACCTCGGGATGGAACTGCAAGGCATAAATGGGTAGACTCCGGTGCGCGATAGCCGCGCAGGCGGCGTTTTCGGTTTGAGCCAGCCTGAAAAAGCAATCGGGAAGCTCTTCCGCGGCATCGCCATGGCTCATCCACACCGTCTGCTCCTTTTCCAATCCGGCAAAAAGAGCATTTTCTTCCAGCAAATGCAGAACAGCGCGGCCGTATTCCTTTTTAGAAGCTTTACAAACCTTACCGCCAAACCTGCTGACGATCAGTTGCAGTCCAAAGCAGATGCCCAGGATGGGAATGCCAAGCTGCCAGATCTCTTCGGTCGGAAGGGGCGCGCCGGGATCATTAATGCTGGCCGGACTGCCTGAAAGGATAAGGGCCGAGGGATGTTTGGCTATTAGCGATTTTACTTCGATCGAATAGGGAACGATCTCGCAGTAGACACTCAGGGAGCGTACCTGGCGGGCGATCAATTGGGTGTATTGCGAACCGAAATCCAGGATCAGGACTGTATTCATAAATAAGGATTATTCTCCTTTTCATCCAGGATTGTGGAGTTGGGGCCATGCCCCGGCAGGACCAATGTTTCTGGCGTGAGGATCAGAAGCTTTGCTCTGATTGATTCAAGGATCTGTTCATAGTTCCCGCCAGGCAGGTCCGTCCTCCCGATGTCGTGATAGAACAGAGTGTCTCCGCTGAACAGAAGATCTTCCGCCAGGAGGCAAATGCAGCCCTGTGTGTGTCCGGGAGTATGGATCACCCGTACCGGCACCTGTCCGAGCTCGAGTGTGTCGTTGTCCTGCAGCAGCCGGTCGGCGGCAGGGAGGGTCAGATCACACTCCAGGAAAGCGCTCAGATTTAGTTTGCCATCGGTCAGCAAAGGCGCGTCATCAGCATGAATGCAGACCGGTACAGACAGTTTTTCCCTGAAAAAAACATTGCCGCCGATGTGGTCCGCATGGCCGTGCGTGTTTACTATGCATTTCACTTTCAAATCGTTTTGGCGGATGTAATCCAGAACTTCAACAGCCGCCTGGGCGGGATCGATCAGCATGGCTTGCCTGGAAGTGTCATCCCAAGCCAGATATGTGTTGGTCTCAAATTCCCGTAACAGAACGAATACCTTATGCTTAATCAACTTGTCCTCTGATCATGTATTTCATAACCTCAACCTCAGAAGCTTTTGTAACCTGAACTGATTCAGTTAAAGGAAACTGCTTGCCATAACTGATCCTGACTTCAGCGGGAGATTTCTTGTTGTAAAAAGCCAGCAGGCTGGCTGCCAGGCCGACAAGCTGATCATCGACTGAATCAGGTGTGAGCAGTCCCAGCGGTCCTGGAATCTCCAAGTTAAGAAGAAACAGGCCTCCCTGGCCTGATTCAAGCATATGCATATTATCCGGTTCATCCCTGCCGATGATGAGTTTGGCTGTGCTGTTCAATCTGAAATGGCGGCCGAATCTTAGCAAACTGATGCTTTGCAGGTCCAGTTTTTGATGTTCCACCAGATCTCTAAAGCGGGCTGTAAAGTTCCTGTCAGTCAGGAGGCAGCCTCCACCGGGGCTCGGCACTTCACTGATGCCAAAGTGCCTGACCAGTTCCATCTGCGGTTTGCGGCTGCGCCCGCTGATGGCCAGAAGCGCATCTTTGATGATCCAGCCTTCCCGGACGGGTCTCGTATCGGGCAGCAGCTGCTGAGAGAGCGGCCTGACCAGCAGGTCTTTGTATCCGCTCAGCTTGGCGACTGCGTTCAAAGCGTCCTTTCTTTGGGACATCGGCCTTTGTCCCAGCACTTCTCCCGAGATGAGGAAATCAGCTTTATAATGATCCAAAAGTTCGCCGGCCAAATTGAACATCAGCCCGTGGCAGTCGATGCAGGGATTAAAATTCTTACCAAAGCCGTAGAAGGGATGTTCCATCATGATCAGAAAACGGTCGGATATATCGATCACTTCCAACTGCAGCCCGTTTTGCTCACACGTTCTCAGGGCCCGCTCCTCTGTAAAAAAAGGCGTGCGGAAGAAGAGTGGGATTACTCTCACTCCTGCCTGGCGGACCACGAGGACGCTCAACAGGCTGTCCAGGCCGCCGGAAAACAGCGCCAGGGCAGTGCGGGATTTTTGCAACAAAGGCTCCTGTATTTTACTATAACGAAAAAACGCCACTCATCATTTTATTCCGAATTGACAAGTGGCGCAAGTGCTGGAGCTAAAGAGGAGATTCGAACTCCTGACCTACTGATTACGAATCAGTTGCTCTACCGGCTGAGCTACTTTAGCTGTTTGGCTAAGAAAATGATGGCGGCCGGGCTGTCCTGACTGTCGAAGAAACTGGCCCGGTACTCCTTGTTATAAGTATCGGTCATGGTGTAGTCAACGGCTTTCCCATTCAGCGAAAAAACCATCCGATCCGAAGTCTTGACCAGCAGATTAACATTTTCGCTCCTGTCCGGATTGCGCGGATACCAGAAATCGGAGCCGTTCATCTGCAGCGTATTATCCCTGACTGTAAAAATCGCCAGAGAATCCTGCGGGATCAGGTGGTACTTGAGCCTGATATCAGCCCGTGGCGGTATTTCTGTCTGCGGGTCAAACACAAGCTCATAGATGCGGCATTTCTGATCCATGATTTGGAAAGCGTCAGGATTCATGGATGTTTCGATATCCGTTGCCGCCACCTTTTTGTATTCCCTGAGCAGGAAGGGATTTCCGTTGACAGTAAGCTCCGTGAACACGAAATCCGAGTTGAGGAAGAAACAGAGGCGGCCTTCCTCAAGCTCTGTGCCGCTCAGGACAAAGTCATCGACGAAATAGATTCTGCCGTCAAAGCCGGCGCAGTTGATCTGGAGATCGTGCTTCTCAGGCTGCAGAAGCTTCAGCTTCTGATCATCATCAAGATTGACAGTCCCCGGTTTTCTCGCCATGCCGCTGACCAAGACGGCACTCAGAAGAAATACCATGGTTAAAACAACTGACAGCTTTTTCATCTTGTCTCCTTTGGCTGGCATATCCAATATCTGCTTGATACTTGCTTTCCTTATTCCTAATTGCAATGAAATCGTCAAGGTTTTTCTATGCTTTGGCCCAGCCAGGCAAAAAAAACTTGCAAAGATAGGACAAACAGCAAATGAGGTAATCAGAAGAAAATAAACCCAAGGATGTAAAAATGGAAAAAGTGATGTTACTGGGCGACGAGGCATTGGCGCAGGGCGCGCTGGATGCCGGGATTTCCGGCGTTTACGCCTATCCGGGAACTCCCTCCACAGAGATCATGGAATATGTGCAGCGTTCCAAACAGGCGGAAGAGCGCAATGTGCACAGGACCTGGTCTTCCAACGAAAAAACGGCC
>JAXDBS010000066.1:0-32172 GCA_034678545.1 Cloacimonadaceae bacterium (SeqCode)
GGTGACGATATCAATGTGATCGATCTGACCTTGATATGAGCTGAAAAAGCCGGCCGTGCCAAGGTCAACGTAGGAATAGAGCCTGTCATATTCAGGCATGCCGGCGATGAAGATTCCGCAGACCCTGAGGGCGCGGGTCTTGGGTAACAAGCCAAGGGGAGTGGGTACGCTGCCCAGGGGCGAAACCAGCCGGACCGTGTCGCCCACGGCGGCTTCGATGCTTCGGGCCAGCTCAGCGCCCAAGATGATACCGCCGCCGGCCAGGTCGCTCTGTTGCGGATTTCCGTTTATGATGCCCTGGTTCCACTCCCGCCCGGGATCTAACACCTGCTTCAGGTTCAGGGGCTCGAGGACGCGGCTGACCTGTCGGTGCTGTTCCAGGTCGATGCCGAAGCAGACAGTCGCCGCCAGGCCGGAGCCTTTTACCAGCATAAGCTCGTTGCGGATGACCGGGGCGGCAGCCCTGACGCCGGGTTGTTGTTTGATTTGACCTAAAATTGCCTGATAATGCCTTAACGGCGAGGAATCCGGATTGTCGAGCCTGATCTCTGACCTGGTTCCGATCACACGTTGGCTCATATCCTGGTCAAAGCCGTTCATCACGCTGCTGACAGTCAGGAGGGCAAAGACGCCCAGAGCTATTCCGGAGAAGGTCAGCCAGTGCCCGCCGGCAATCTTGTTCCGGCGACCGGAGAGCAGTTTTCCGGCCAGCCAGCCCAGGTAACTGGAACTGCCGGTTTTGCCGATTGGGGAGAAGGTTTCAGGATGCCGGATCATCGCGTTCACAATCCCCTGCTCAGGCGGGCTGTTAGACCCCGGTAGTATTTCCTGACCCTGGCCAGATAGCCGGGCCGGGCCTGCTCCTCCAGAGCTTTGCGGGCCTGGTCCAGGCCGAACCTGTACAGTTTTTCCGCTTCGTCAAAACCAAACACCTCACCCTTGGGATACCAGGCGCTGATCACCAGGTCGGGCCGGTTGTCCAGGATGGAGTGCATGGCCAAAAAGGCCTGGTTCTGGAAGATACTGCTCAGGAAAACTTCGGGCAGGCGCAGGGTAGAAGAGGAAGCGTCAGCCCTTGCCAGGGCGATGGTTTCGGGGCTTCCGGCGGACTGGGGCAGGACGTTGACGGCGATCGTGATCTCGCCGGGCAGGGCGGCGTGCAGCCCCAGTGGCAGAGGGTATTCGATGCCGCCGTCCACAAAGTTGTAGTTGCCCCAGCGGTAAGGGGCGAACAGGTAGGGGATGGAGGAGGAAGCGCGCAAGGCGCGGGCCAGGGGGCCGCGGTCGATGATGACTGTTTTACGCTTGTTGAGGTCATAGGTGACCGCCAGGAAAGGGATGCGGCAAGCTTCGACCTGGGCGTTGCAGGTCCATTTCACGAAAGTCCTCAGGATGGCCTTTCCGTCAAAGATTCCGGACAGTCTTTTATCCAGGTGAAAGGGATTGAAGAGGTCTTTTTTCCTGAAGCTTTGGGCCAGTTTCAGCATTTCGGCGGGAGTTGAGCCGGCGGCGTAGAGCCCGCCGACAATGGCTCCGATGCTGGTCCCAACTATCCCGGTGATCTCAAACCGGCTTTCCAGGACTTCAAGCACGCCGATTTCGGCCAGGCCGAACGCCGCGCCGCCGCTCAGGACAACCCTGGCAGACTGTTTCCTGACAATACCCTTATCCATGATAAGCAACACGTGGCAAAACGGGCGATTCAGTCAAGAGCAAAAACCTGAGCGGGGAGGGGGTACAGCTCAGGGCGGTTTCCATTTTTTATTGACACGTTTACTTTGGCCGCGAAATTAGGCTTATGAGGTATTGTGTCTGTTTTATCCTGCTCACGCTGCTCAGCGGTTGTGATATCTTCACTCTGCGCGAATCCGAAGAACCTGACAAACCGCCGCTTTGGAACAGCTTTTTCACCACCACAGAGCTGGCGGTGGAAAACCTGGAGTACAGCTATGAGGATGAGCGGAACGCGGCCAAATACAGCGACCTTTTCATGCCGAATTTCCGCTTCCACTTTGCCACGCAGGACATTAACGACTACAACATCAATCTCACCTGGACGCGCGAGGTCGAGCGCGACATGCTTTACAACCTGCACAACCTGATCGAAGAAGTGGCAATTGACAGCCTGAATCCCATCCCGGGTCAGGCGGATGACCTGAATGCCACTCCGGCCCGGCTCTACAGACAATACCAGATCAGCCTTACGCATTCCGGCCAGACCACGGTTTATGCGGGGAAAATGGAATTGCAGATGGTGCAGGACAACGGCTTCTGGCGGATCCTGAACTGGTATGACTACCGCTCCGATCCCTTGCCGCAGCAAACGCTCAAACCCACCTGGGGAAAGCTTAAGTATGACCATGCGGTCTAAGCTGATCCTGCTGCTGGCGCTGGCGGCGCTTCTGTTCGGCAGCTGCACCAACCCCTTCCATCCCAATTTGAGGGACGACGGGCAGACCGCTGCCGTCAACAGCAGTCCCACTTCCCTGTTAAGAGCTCTGGAGCTTTCCTACCGGCAGAAGAACATCCAGTTGTTCAAGCAGTGCCTGGACAAGGAGAGCTTCCGCTTTGAACTGCTTTCCTCAGAGGTGAACAGCATCGGCATCGACTGGAACGAAGACGGGATCAAAGACAGCTGGTGGGGGTACGAGCAGGAGGTCGAGTATCATCAGAACCTGTTCGAATACGGTTCCAGCGACGGATCCTATCCTTCCCCGGACCAGATCAATCTGCGCCTGCAGATCCCTCCCCAAGAGCAGTGGCTGGCCGATCCGGAAGTCGGCCACGAGGACTGGATCTGCATTCCGTGCCTGTTCGACCTTCAACTGATGTTTCCGGGCAGCAGCAGTTCCCTGTCCTCCAGCGGCGTGGCCCGGTTCTTCCTGAAGCCGGCGGGCAATCTCTGGTACATCGCCGTGTGGCGGGACGAGTCCAATATCTGATGCCACCGCGGCTGCTGGCTATAGATTATGGGGAAAAGCGAATCGGGTTAGCCCTTTCCGATCCCCTGCAGATATTTGCCAAACCCTACAAAGCCATCCCCAATCGGGATTTTGCGGAATTGGTCGATTTCCTGTGTTCACTGATCAGGGAAAAGGATATCGAGCGGGTTATCGTGGGCATTCCCTGGAACTTGGACGGCACGGAGAGCGACATGACCAAGGAAACGAAAGAATTTCTGGACAGACTGCGGAACGCCCTGAAAATCCCCGTGGTGGGATATGACGAGCGCTATACCACGTATGACGCCAATGAAATACTGAGAGAAATGGGCCTGGGTTGGAAACAGGCCCGCACCAGGGTGGATGCCCTGGCCGCCTGTCTCATCCTGAAAAAATACATGGAGAATAATGCAGCAGGATAATACAAAGATCATATCAGATCCAACATCAGCCGGACCGGATGTTCAACCGGAAGGGCGCAAATGGATCAGAACCGCTCTGGCAGGATTGTTTATACTGCTGATCGCTTCAGCATCCTTGGTCTGGTACAGCCTGTTCGTTCCGCTCAACGCACCCGAGGTGATCATCAGGATCAAACCAGGGGAAAACACGGCTACGATAGCGAGCCAGTTGAAGGAGAAAAAGGTCATCCGCAGCGAGCTGCTATTCAGGATCATGGCCAAGCTGGACGGCAGCGACCGCCATTTGAAAGCCGGACACTATGTCTTCGGCGGCAACTGCAGCCTGATGCAAACCTTGGAGCGTATCCGCTCCGGACGTTCCACCCTGATCCACCTGACCATCCCTGAAGGGTTTTCGCTGTACAAGACGATCCGGCAGATGGAACGGGTGGGCATCGGCCCTTACGATTCCCTCCTGGCCATCGCCACCGATCCCTCTGTGGTCAAAGCCCTTACCGGTTTTGACAAGCCCACCCTGGAAGGCTTTCTCTATCCGGAAACCTATGCCTTTGACATTGACATCGAGCCCCGCTACATCTTTGGCATGATGACCGGCCAGTTTTTCAAGAAGCTGGCTGAAAACAAGTATGAGATAACGGAACAGGAGGAGTTTTACCGCAACCTTATCCTGGCATCCATCGTCGAGCAGGAGGCAGTGCTGGAAAGGGAAAAACCCCTGATCGCAGGGGTGTTTCTGAACCGGCTGGCCAAGAACATGCGTTTGGAGAGCTGTCCCAGTGTGGATTACATCCTGGAGCGGCAGGATATCCGGAGGAGGCAACTCACAGAAACCGACCTGCAGATAGACTCGCCTTATAACACTTACAGGATAGACGGGCTGCCCCCCAATCCCATCTGCAATCCCAGCATTTCGTCCCTGCAGGCTGTGTATTATCCGCAAGTTACGGATTTCCTGTATTTCTTTGCCGACTTCGAGGGCAACAACATCTTTTCCCGCACATATACTGAACACCAGAACAAGATGAAAATCTATAACCGGGAATTGTGATCAGCATCTGATCCGATTTTGTCTAAACCCAAAGTATTGCATTAAGCTGAAATAAAGGAGGAACCATGAAGACGGCACGCCTTGCCCTGTCGTTTGGCCTGGCCGTTTTAGCCTTGCTGGCGGCTGGTTGCAGCAGCAACAGGATCGCGTACAAGCCGCTGGAGTATCTGCCTGAGTGGTGGAATACCCAGCCGGACCAGGACTATGTCCATGTTTACGGAACTGATCAGCAGACCTCTCTGATCGCAGCCAGGGAAGGAGCTAAGGCGAATGTGTATATCAAATCGCCCCAGTATGTGAAGCCTTATCTTCAGAAACTGATGAACGAGTTTGTGGCAGACGCCGGCATCACCGAACCGGACCTGCAGCAGAAAGCCTCGGAACTGGTGGAATCTGTCTCAGCCACCCGGTTTTCCGACAGCCTCCTGGGCGAGACGGAAACCATTTTGGTCTCGACTGCGGAAGGCGAGCTGTATAAAAACTATCTGCAGGTGGCGATTCCCCGGTCTGCCATAGCAAAGACTCTGGTTAACCGCCTCAAGAGCGAGGAGGACATCCTCACCCGTCTAGAGAATTCGCTTGCATATTTAAGATTTGTGGAAGGATTAAAGTAGTTTTAGCGCAATAAAAATCGCGCGATCCGTAATTATCGTGTGAAGATTAGGATGAGCAACAATTTGTGATATAGGAGTGACCATGCAAGGTTATTACCGGCAGCCCATCGTCCACGGCGACCAGTTGGTCTTCGTATCGGAAGACGACCTGTGGACCGTTTCCCTGAAAGGCGGAACGCCCTCCCGCCTGACCGCCAACCTGGGCATCATATCCTCTCCCCGCTTTTCCGGGGACGGCAAATGGATCGCTTTTGCCTGCAACGACGAAGGCACTTTTGACATCTACGTGATGCCTTCCGCGGGAGGTGAAGCCCGCCGCCTGAGCTGGCTTTGGGCTTATGCCGCACCAGTTGCCTGGAGGAACGGCAAAATCATCTTCTGCAGTAATTACAGGCAGCCTTTCCAGCGCAACCTCGTCCTCTACGAGGTAGACCTGGAAGGCCATGCTCCGAAGCTGCTGCCCTACGGATTGGCCGATCACATTTCCTTCGGCGCGAAAGGTATCGTCCTGGGCGTCCACACAGGCGAACCGGCCCGCTGGAAGCGCTATCGCGGCGGCACGGCAGGCAGGCTGCTGATCGATAAGGACGGCTCCGGGCAATTCAAACCACTGCTCAAGCTGAAAGGAAATCTCACCTCCCCACTCTGGATCGGCAGCCGCATCTATTTCATTTCCGACCACGAAGGCATCGGCAATCTCTATTCCTGCACTTCAGACGGCAGGGACATCCGCCGGCACAGCAGCCAAAAGGATTACTACGCACGCCGCGCCGTAACAGACGGCAAGACCGTTGTCTGGCATGCCGGAGCGGACATCTTCAGCCTGGACCTCAAGACAGATAAAGTCAGCAAGGTAAAGATAGATTATGTCAGCCCGTTTGTACAGCGCAAGCGCAGGTTTGTGGACGTTTCCCGCTACCTGGAATCGGCGGAACTTTCCAAGGACGGAGGCTCCCTGGCCCTGTCCGCCCGCGGCAAAGCTTACACGCTTGGCAACTGGGAAGGCAGCACGCAGCAATACGGCGCCCGGAAAGGAATCCGCTACCGGCTCACCGCTTTCCTGCCGGACGGCAAGAACCTGGCTGTCATCTCAGATGAGAAAGACAAGGAGCGCCTGGAGATCCATCCGATCCGGAGGGATTTTGCCGAACCGAACAACGACACGGTAAAGGTCTTCGACAAGCTTGACATCGGCCGCCCTTATGTGATCAAACCCGCACCTTATGGTCAATTGCTGGCGCTTAGCAATCACCGCAACGAGCTGGTGGTAATTGACTATAAGACCGGTTCGTCCGCAGTTGCTGACCAAAACAAGTTTGGCCTGCTGAATGATTTCTGTTGGTCTCCTGACGGCCGCTGGCTGGCCTATGCCGTCAATACAACCCGCAAGCTGGCCTGCATCCGCATTTATGACACTCAGCAAAAAAAGCGGCATGATGTGACCAGTCCGGTTCTGGAAGACTATTCACCCTGCTTCGATCCGGCAGGCAAGTACCTGTATTTTCTTTCCGTGCGCACCTACGAACCTGTCATGGACTCTGTCCAGTTCGACTTCATTTTCCCCAACGCCGTCAAGCCCTACCTGATCCCGCTAAAAGCGGACACACGCTCTCCCTTCCAGCCTGACGTGAAAGGCTTCAACAACAAGCCGGATGAGGTCAAGGCTACTGATGACAAGAAGAAAGCTGAAGCCAAGGACAAACCCAAACCCAAGGAAGAACCTCCCAAACCGGTTGAAATAGACTTTGAAGGGATCAGTGACCGCCTTGTCGAATTCCCTGTTTCCAACGGTATCTATTTTAGGCTCGAAGCCGGCGAGAACAGGATCTTTTATCTATCCCTGCCCTCCCAGGTCTGGAGTCATGAGGAGATCAAATTCTCACTGGAATGTTACGATCTGGTCAAACTCGAAGGCTGGGCCTACCTGCAGGGTATCCGGGGTTTCTCCCTGTCCGGTGACCACAGCGCCATCCTGGCTGACTTCAGCAAAAGGCTGCGCGTGGTTTCCTCCAAGTTGGAACCTAAGGCCCAATTGCCGGCTGAGGACGCCCCGGGCCGCAAATCCGGCTGGGTAGACCTTTCCTGCGTCAAACTGGAGATCGAACCGGTGCCAGAATGGCAGCAGATGTTCCGCGAAGCCTGGCGTCTGCAGAAATACTTCTTCTGGACCGAGGACATGTCCGGCATTGATTGGCAAAAGGTTTTCGCCCGCTACTACCCGCTCGTGGCGCGCTGTTCCAGCCGTAGCGAATTCTCTGACCTGATGTGGGAGATGCAGGGCGAGCTGGGAACCAGCCACTGCTACGAATTCGGCGGCGACTACCGTCCCGGGCCAGTCTACCGCCTGGGTCTGCTCGGCATCGATTATAAGTTCAACGCCAGGCGCAAGGCCTGGGAGATCACGAACATCCTGAAAGGCTGGCACTGGGAGGAAAAAAACCGCCCGCCCCTGATGAATCCCGGCCTGGGAGTAAAGCCCGGCTGGTTCATTACCGACATCAACGGACAGCCTTTGGGGCCGGATTACCCGCCCGAAAAAGCCACGGTCAACCTGGCCGACCAGCTTGTCCAGCTTGGTGTCATGAGCCCCGACGGCAAGACAAAGAAGAATGTGACTGTCCGTGCCATGAAATCGGAAGTCTGGCCCCGCTACGTCGATTGGGTGGAAGCCAACCGTGAATACGTGCATAAAAAGAGCAAAGGGAAGGTGGGCTATATCCACGTCCCGGACTGCGGCGAAGTTGGTCTCATCATGTTCCACCGGATGTTCCTGGCCGAAGTGGATTACGACGGCCTGGTGGTGGACGTGCGTTTCAACGGCGGCGGCAGCGTCTCCGGCCTGCTGCTGCAGAAGCTGGCCAGGCGCAGGATTGGCTATGACCTTTCCCGCTGGTTCGGTCCCTCTCCCTATCCCTACGACTCACCCATGGGGGCCATGGTCATGCTCACCAACGAGGATGCCGGTTCCGACGGGGATATCATCAGTCACAGCTTCAAGCTCATGAAGTTGGGCAAACTGATCGGCAAGCGCACCTGGGGCGGAGTCATAGGCATCTGGCCTCGGCACTGGCTGGCAGACGGCACCGTAACCACCCAGCCCGAAATGAGCTTCTGGTTCAAGGACGTCGGCTGGGGGGTGGAAAACTATGGTACCGATCCCGACATCGAGGTGGATATCCTTCCCCAGGACTATGCCAGGGGCCTTGATCCGCAACTCGATGCGGCGATCGAAGAGGTGCTCAGGGAACTGAAAAAGAACCCGCCGTTGAAGCCGGACTTCGGCAGAAAACCAAAGCTCCCTTTACCATAATCCAATCTGGATTAGCATCAGATGAATGAAAAAGGACAGCTTATGCCTGTCCTTTTTCTTTTATTCTTTCTTCCGATGCTTTGTCCACAGAGGGTCGGTATTTGGAGCATTTTGGGCCGGGGTAAGTTTTTTTTGCTTGACACATATCGAAATATGGCATTATGATAAAAAAGTCATAACCATCAATCTGATCTGCTGTGCCATATTAATGAAGTAAGTATGAGGAGAATGTTATGAAACGCAGTTCGATTTGTTTAACATGTTTGTTTTATCTATCTTTCGCCGTCGTATCCTTTGCCCAGACTGAAACGGGGTATATTGATCCGGAGGGGTCTCCTAACCGGGAAACCGTCACGCGGGTCACGAACTCCTGGACGGGCAACATCGGCACTGCCTGGAGCACAGATGGCAATTGGAGTCTGGGCCACGATCCCACATTAAGCGAAGATGTATCAATACCCATAACCATGTCAGGACGCTATCCAATTGTCACCGAAACATACTCCTGTAACACGGTAGATATAGAAATCGGGACAAGTCTGGAAATCGGGAACGGAACTTTAAATGTCACCGGCGGATTGGTCAGCCAGGGACAACTGCGATTGACCAACGAACTGGCTGAACTGCATGTGGAAGACCTAACCTTCAACAGTGGCGCTACACTCTATATACCTTATGATTACGCCGAAATTCATGTCTCGGATGACGTCTATTTTGAAACAGGCAGCAACATCAACCCAGAAAAAGGCAACTTTTATTTCACCGGCTCCTCTCCTTCCATAACCACTAACGCCTACGCTTCAATATACAACCTGATCAGCAACAGCCCCAACATGAGGCATCAGGCTGGAGGCTCAACCCTGACCATCAAAGGCAACCTCACTGTGTCTGCCTCCAATTACTTTGCATTCAACACAGTGGCAACTGATTTTATCTACGGTTCTGTCAGTGTGGGCACGGGAGGAACGCTTGAATGCAACGTCAACGCTACCATCTATATATCCGGTGCAGTTACTGTGGCACCCAGCGGACTTCTTCAGTTCAATAACGGCAATCTTTTTCTGACCGGCAATAGTTCGAACATTACTACACAGAGCGGGAGTTATTTTAACGATCTGGTCATAGCTAAGAACTCAGGAAGCTCAGTAACCATGCTCAGCAACATTGACGTAAACGGCTATTTATGCATAAATTCCGGCGCTTCCCTGGTGCCCGGTTCTTATGATTTAAATCTGGGAGGTGATTGGTATAATTATGCGGGGAATAACGGATTCCTAGCTTATTCCGCCAGCTCATCCGCGGTTATCTTTGACGGGGATGGGAACCAATACGTTTATGCGTCTGAAAACTTTGACCAGATCCAGTTGAATAAAGTCTCAGGTTTCCTGATCATTGATACTGCCGCGGATGTGTGGTGCTACGCCTATTCCAGAGCATCGGCATCAAGCGGCGGATTGATAGTGTATGGAAATTTTGATGTTTATTCATTATGGGATAATTCGATAGAAGGATCCATATATGTGTCAGGCACACTCACCATGCAACAGATTACGCCTCAGCTTTCAGTGAACATCACCGGATATGTGCATGTCGATGGAGGCACATTCAATATCTATGGAGGAACAGATCCCTGCTATTTCTCGAACCCCGGATCTTTGAACATGAACGGCGGAATCCTGGCCTTTCATGATGTGGGAATCAGCGTTCAGGAAGGATTCAGTTCTACCATTTCAGGAGGCATTCTTAGAACTTCCGGAGACCTGATGGTCAACACTGCTGATTTCGATCCTGCGGGTGGGACGATTGAGCTTTTTGGAAACACAAACAGCACCATTAGCTGTGTCTATGGAGCAACCCTCCACCACCTTCAGGTTAATAAAGACACCAGCGTCAGGGTGGATACGGCAAGCGATCTGGATATCAATGGCAGTCTTGAGGTGGCATCAGGCATCATGAGAGTTTACTGGTACACGCTCAAAGTGGCGGGGAATCTGACAGAAGCACCAACTGCCTACCTGCAGGCGCCGGAAGGTACTCTTTGGCTGGACGGCACAATTGACCAGGCTGTCAACGCAACTACAGAATTTGAAACACTGGTCGTGGATAATTCCGCAACCTTAGTTTACTTTAACGATGCGGTTTTCACCTGTGACTTGTATGACTGGCAGAATGGCTCATTGTATTTTATCAACTCCACCTTCACAGCCAATGACCTGGCCGATGCTACGATCAGCGATGGGATAGAATCTCATGAAAATTCTGTTGTCAATCTGCATCAGGATACATCCCAAAACCTGTATTTGTATGGAAGCATCCATATTTCTACAGAAGCAGCAATAAACATATACGGCTGCAGTACCTCACCCCAGTTTTACGGCTCACTGACTATGAATGGCGGCACCCTCGATGTAAAAAACCAGGGTATATATTTCGGCAATACCTTCAATGAATTTGTCAGCGGCGGCATCATCAGGGTGAGTGGCAGCTTCAGTGTCAACACTTCCAATCCTTTTGACCTTTCCGGCTCGCTGCTGGAAATGTACGGCACCGGCGCTGTGCTGAATATGGAAACCGGCTCCATGCTGGGTAACCTGCTCATTAACTGTGCTACGTCGTTTGTTCTGGCTGTTTCCGATCTCAAACTGACTGGTTTTCTGAATGTCCAGACCGGAAGCTTGACTGCTGACCATCAGCTCCGAGTGGGTCAGGACATTGATGTTTACGGGGACCTGACAGTGAATCAAGCTCTGAGTCTGGATTGGGGCGACCTCACTATCCACAGCGGAGGTACGATCCTGCTCATCGGCTCGGAATCGGACCGCGTACAGGTTTACTCTGCCTATCCCGCCCTCTCCTGGTACGGATTCACGGTGCAATCGGGAGCATATATCATTGCCCAATATGCTGACTTTTATAACATGGATGTCAATGGCATAAATATCGAAACGGGGGCGTTGGTGAACACTAACCATTCCTTCCATCACTGCACTTTCAGCATTGGTGAGGCAGGCGGTACTTTACTTAAAATAAACAACAATCAGGACCTCACCCTGTTCGACGTAACCTTCCCTGAAAACACCTGGAGCGGCGCTTACAACGTCAGCAAGACCAATAACGAAGGCAGTCTGCACTTTGTCCTCTACATGGGCAGCTTCGGCGGGCAGACCTATGAACAAGACCCCAATGGCAGAATCAACTGGAGCCAGATGCAGGTGCCGGTTGCGGAAAACCTGGCCATCACTTTCTTGGGCTACTTGAGCGGAATGGCGCTGGTCAGGCTGGACTGGGATTACCCTATTGCCGAAGCCACCTATAATGTTTATCACAGCATGCAAGGGCCGGAGGGCCCATTCACGCTGCTCACTAATGTCGGAACCAGGTTTCTGGAGATCCAGATTCCGACCACGTCAGTCAGGAGGCTTTACCAGGTCAGGGCGGTCCTGCAACCTTAGAATCCGGATCAGTTGAGTTTTCAGCTTCGGCTTTACCTTTAACCCGCCCATTAAGGCACGGCGGCGGCTTGTTGTAAGGCCGAGTTTTTTATTGACAGAAAAGGCGCTCCCCGAAATTTGAAACACGCGCAAGCAATCCGGAATAGCTCAGCGGTAGAGCGGGTGGCTGTTAACCACTAGGTCGGGGGTTCGAATCCCTCTTCCGGAGCCATATGAAAAAGCGGACCCCATGAGGTCCGCTTTTCAATTTTTCCAGCGTTCCGAAAGAACGGAGCAGAGTGAAGGCCAGTTATCGCGACCGGTTTTATTTGTCCTTGACGTTCAGCGTGTACAGGTAGGGATGGTCCTTGTCGGTCAGGTCGAAGTACATGTACACGTCCTTTTTCTTGTTTTGGGTCTGGGCCGTGAAGGAGTGCTCTCCCAGGCCGATGGTCCAGTTCTCGAAAGCGTCTTTCTCGTCTCCGTCATAATGTAGCAGGCGGTGAATCTCCAGCAGCACGTCCTCGATGAAATAGTCTTCCTCATAGTAGTCGAAAGCGTCCCAGTAATCGTCGCCGTAGAAATAGCCGTTCACGGTCAGCTCGGCAAAGTCGATCCGGTCTGCCGCTTTATTGTTATTTTCGCTGAGGTCTTTCAGGACCTGAACCGCGATATCCTTCAGCTTGGCAGCCTGGGGATTTTCCTCCTCCACTGCCTTTTCCTGAGCGAACAGGGACAGTCCCGCCAGCAGCAGGGCGGCCAGGATCAGGGTCAGCATGGTTTTTTTCATTATGTCGCTCCTTTATGTACAGGATATTTATTCATGATGTAAACAACTCGGTTTCCACCAGTTCGGTCAGAATGTGCAGGATCTTGATATGCACTTCCTGGATGCGGTCGGTGGTCTGGGCCGCTACAACCAGTTCCAGGTCGCACCTGCCTTTCAGCTTGCCGCCGTCCTTGCCCAGCAGGGCCAGCGTATAGCAGTTCCGTGACCTGGCCGCCTGCATGGCCCTGATCACGTTTTCCGACTGCCCGCTGGTCGAGATGCCGATCGCCACGTCGCCGGGTTTGGCCAGGGCTTCCACACCCCGGGCAAATGCTTCTTCATATCCGAAATCGTTCGCCGCGCAACTCAGGAAGGCGGGATCGGATAGCGCCACCGCGGGCAGGGCCGGCCTGTCTTTCCGGAAACGGGCGGTCAGCTCCTCGGCGAAATGCATGGCGTCGCACATGCTGCCGCCGTTGCCGAAAATGATCACCTTGTTGCCCTTGCGGAAGGCTTCGCACAGCAGTTCGGCCGCTTTCTTCAGGGTCTGCAGGCTGGATTCCTTGCCGGAAAATTCCTGCAGCACGCCCGCGGCCTCTGCCAGACTGGCTTTGATCCTTTCAATCATGGCTTACAGGTTCTCCTTGACCTTGACCCTGGTCTTCAGTTCCGCTTCTTCCAGTTCGTCGATCTCGGCCAGGATCTGGTTGATCAGGCGCACTCTTTCCTTGTAGGGGATGAAAGCGCTCTTGAAGCCGTTCAAAATGATGTTTTTGATCTGCGGGTAATCCAGCCCCAGCAATTCTATGGCCAGCATGTATTCATCCGTCAGGGTGGTGTTGGAGATGGTCCTGTTATCGGTGTTGAGCGTCACCCGCAGGCCATAGTCCAGGTAGAAATCGATCGGGTGCGCCCTGATGCTGGGCACCGCCTTGGTGTGGAAATTGCTCTTCAGGCAGATCTCCAGCGGGATGCGGTGGTCGTTCACAAAGTTCAGCAGGTCGCCGTCCTCCACCAGCCTCGTCCCGTGCCCGATCCGGTGCGAACCGCAGTAATGCAGCGCCTGGTGGATGCTGTCGGGTCCGTAGGCTTCGCCGGCGTGGATGGTGATGTTGAGGTTGTTTTTCAGGGCCAGGTCAAAGGCTTCCTTGTGGTCCTTGGCTGGGTAGTTGTTCTCTCCGCCCGCCAGGTCAAATCCGATCACGCCCTTGTTCTTGTAGGCGATGGCCAGTTCGGCCAGCTTGACCGACGTGGTCGGGTCCATGTTGCGGATGCCGCAGATGATCACGCCCGTCTTGATGTTGAAATCCTTCTCCGCCTGCTTCAGGCCGTCGATCACCGCTTCCGAGATCTGGGTCAGCTTAAGCCCCTTGGCCGTATGCAGGATGGGTGAGTAGCGCACTTCCACGTAACGGATGTTTTCCGCGGCGCAGTCCTCGGCCAGCTCATAGGCGGCCCGTTTCAGGCCTTCCTTGTTCTGCAGGACCAGGTTCACGATATCGAATCCGCGCAGGTAATCTTCCAAACTTTCTGTTTTATCGCCGCAGCAGATCAGTTTGCACATCTCGGCAGGATCCTGGGTGGGCAGTTCCACATTCTGTTTCTGCGCCAGTTCGATCAGCGTTGGGATTCTGACCGAACCGTCCAGGTGCACGTGCAGGTCCGTCTTGGGCAGTTTCTGGATGAACTCCCGCGTCATTTTCACTTGTGCTGCCATTGTTTCTCCTTTTTCAGCCGATCTGCCGGACGATCTTTTCCAGCGGCAGCCGGGTCTTGCTTCCGGCCAGCGTCTTGACCGTTTTGGAATACAGCCCCGGTTTCTCTGCCGGATAACCGAACGGGCTCATGGCCACGATGCGCCAGCTTTCAGGAAGTTCCAGCCAGGTTTTCAGCTTCTTCTCGTTAAAGGCCGCCAGCCAGCAGGAACCGATCCCGTGGCTCCACGCCATCAGAATCAACTGGTGAAAGGCAATCGTTGTGTCAACTAAATAATAGTCCTGCCCGTTCAGCCTGAGGTTCTTGTCCGCGTCGGCGCAGGCCATGATGATGCAGGGAGCGTCCTTGATGAAGAAATTGGTCAGGCCGAGCAGCCCGCTGTTGGACACCATCTCCCTGATCTTGTCTTTGCTTTGGATGACCACGAACCTCCAGGGCTGCCGGTTTTGGGCTGAGGGCGCCTGCCGGGCCGCTTCCAGCATGTCCGCCATCGCTTCCGGCGGGATCGGATCAGGCGCGAAGCTCCGCACGCTGTGCCGGGTCAGGACCGTTTCTTTGAATTCCATTGCTTTTCCTTGCACCATAATCTACTTATGATTACCATTTTGTCAAGCAAATCCTGCATCCAAAGCTGATTTGCGCCTTTTCGGCCCTACCGTTTTCCGGCCCGGCCCGGCAACGCCGCTAAAAAGATGTTGACTGGATTGACAAGCCTGTAAAATGTAAAATCAATGGAATAGTCTATGGAAAACTTTGGTGGGAATCACGGAAGATACCTGGCGCGGCAGCGTAGGACGGGTCGGCGCGTCATTGCGGCGCTGTGCATCGGCGCGGCTGTGGCGGGCATTCTCTTTCTGCTCTTTTCTTCCGCCCTGCAGAGCGGTTCCCGTTCCCTGCCCCTCCGGGACATGCTCAACTCTCTCATACCCGGCCTGTTCGAAGTCATCGTTTTCCTTGCTTTCCTGATTGCTTTCGCCGGCATCGCCGTTTATTTCGCCCTCCGCCCTCCCCCCGAGGAGGAGGAGGAACTGCTTGACAGCTCTTGGGACCGCTGGCAGAGCTTGGATCAGGCCCATGACGCTTGTCTTCGCGAGGAACATAAGCCTGCGGCCCCGCAGCCCCGGCAGGATTCCCTGGCCGCGCCCCAGCCCGCCCCGCTGAAACAGCCTGAGCCCGTACAGGAACTGCTTTCCGAAAAGCTGCTCAACAACCTGCTCTTTGCCCTGCTCAACAACAGCACGGCCGGCGCGCAATACAAGCCTGCGGAAGTGCTCAGCGCTCTCGGCATCTACTGCAAATGCGATTTTACCGCCCTCTACCAGAAGGACGAAAACACCGGACTCTTCCGGAAACTGGGGCACTGGGACGCCGATCCCGACCTGGCCCGCCATTCCGCCCGCATTGAAAGCCTGGATCTCCCCGCCTACCGCTGGATGAGCAAAACCCTGGGCGAAGGCCGCGCCTTTGTCTTCCGGGCCTCCATGCTGGACATCATGTTGGACAGTGTCCAGGGCGCAGCTGACGACGTGCGCGACTGGATGCGCATGCAGGCGCAGGAATCGGCGGAGCACAAGCTCAGCAGGCATGAAGGCTGGGAGTATTTTATCTGCCTGCCCTGCCGGGACGGGGACGCGATCAGCGGACTCTTCCTGATCGGCTATCACAAGCCGGAATTGCCTGTCGCCGCCTCCGCTTTGGACCGCCTAACCTCCATCTCCAGCCTCTTCGGGAGGCAGATCCGCGCCTCCGCTGCTGCGGCCCTGCCCGCGGAATCCGGCTCCGGGCTTCAACTCGCCCTGGACGGACTGGATGACGCCATCTTCACCACCGACCTGCAAGGCGCCCTTACCGCCGTCAACCGCTCCGCCCTCGACCTCTGCGGCGGCGCCCGCGAAGCTGTCCTCGGACAACCCTGGCAAAGCGTTTTCCGCCTCATCAATACAGACACCCGCTTCCCCTTCCAGAATCCCGTCAGCCGTATCACCCGCGAAGCCTGCACCCGCGTCAGCCTCAAGGGAACCTCCATTGTTACGCCCGAAAGCAATGAGGTGCTGCTGGATGGCCTGGCGGCCCCCGTTGCCGATCTGACCGGCAAAGCCGCCGGCGTGGTCTTCCTCCTGCGGGATGTGACCGGAAGCTCGCGCGAGCAGGCCGAAAACATGCAGGAACAGAAGATGGAGGCCATCAGCTCCCTCTCCGCCGGTTTCGCCCATGATTTTAACAACATCCTGACTGCCATTCTGGGCAATATCTCCCTCGCCCTGGACGACGCCCCCAAGGGCAGCGAGCAGGAAGCTATGCTCAAAGCGGCGGAGGAATCCACCCTCAAGGGCAAGGAAATCACCGACAACCTGCTCATCATGGCGCGCGCCAACCCCATCCAGGAAAAGGCCTCCGAGGCCTCCCGCCTCCTGGAAAAAACCGTCCTCGGCCTGCTGGCCGGCTCCGGCGTAAAACCCATCTTCCAGTTCGAGGCCGATCTGCCTCCCATCCAGATGTCTGCCGAGATTTTTGAACGGATCATCTCCAACCTCGTCACCAACGCGCTCCAGGCCATGAAACTGGGCGGCCTCCTCTATGTCAGCGCCAACGTCTGCTCCCTCGCCGAAGGCGCCGGGTTGCCACTCAAGCCGGGCAAATACCTGTGCCTCCACATCAAGGACAACGGCGAAGGCATCCCTCTGGAAAATCAGGGCCGCGTCTTCGTGCCCTACTTTACCACCCGGCCCCAAGCCTCCGGCATGGGCCTCACCATTGCCTATTCGCTCCTCAAGAAGCACAACGGCTACATCCGCCTCCATTCCCAATCAGGACAGGGCACCGACTGCGAACTCTACATCCCGGTGGCGGTGACTGCCGTGCGGGAAACCCCGGAAGCCAAACCCCGCCCCGCCAATGCCGCCCCCCTTGTCCTTGTCCTGGATGAGGACGACGCCCTCGGCAGCCTGCTGGTCAAGACCATGGTCAAGATGGGCCTGCGGGTCCAGAAAACCACTGACCCGGACGAGCTTTCCTCCTTGTTCTTCCGCGCCGAAAACAACGGCATGCCCGTCCGCCTTGTCCTCGCCGACCTCAACCTGCCCAGCTCCGTCAATATCGCCGAGCTGATGCGCATCTTCAAGAAATCCGACCCCGAAGTCAAACTCATCGCCTACAGCAACCAGATCCGCTCCGAAGACGCGGAGGAATACAAAAAGCAAAACTTTGACGACGTCCTGCCCAAACCCTTCAATATAGGAGAGTTGCGCACCGTTATCACCCGCAACATCAACCTCTGATCCAGCCCCTTTTCTTTATCCTGTCTTTAAGGCATTACTTTACCATTGCTATACCATTGCGGTACCATTACGGTAAAAGTCCGTATTGGTACCGTGATGGTATTGCGATAGAACTGCTATGCAGGCAGGGGGCAGGAATGAGGCATGACAGGAAATAACGCCTTTAATCAATATGGGCGTTTGTTTTGCTGAAGTCCGACGGAGGGCTTGCAACAGCGATTATGTTTCTTGACAGTAAATCGGATCAGCCGTAAAGCTTACCTATGATTTGCCCTGGAGGTGAACATGCTGCTATGCCGTTTTTCCATCAGTGGATACACTCTTCCCGTAAGCCTGCTGGCTGCCTGTCTGCTGCTTTGAGGATGTGGGGTAAACGTTAACAAAGACTACCAGCAGAAGTTCATGGCCCTGGACAGCCTGGCAACCGTGACCGTCAATCCGGTCAACCGCTAGGACGGCCTCAAGGTCGCCAAAGGCATGCTTAAAGATAACTGGAAGCGCGGAACCTCAGAGCCGGGCGGTATCTGATTCCGTCAGCCTGATTCTACTATTTCCCTCTACAGGATTACTATAACGGATCTTGGTTCCGGTTCCGCTTTGCACGTGCGGTTTGCATCCAGTCCTTATTGTTGCATGTTGGTTGCCAGCTTAATCAGCATGGACAGCGGAATCAACGCATAAATACTTGACAGGAAAAATGCCTTTTCGGACAGGTAATTTTTATGAGATTTGCAGTTGAGGCAGGTGAGATGGCACAGTCAGTTTTTTCCGAACCCTTCGAAGTCAAGATCCCGCCGATGACCATGGCCAAGGACCGCGTGATCAGTGCCAATCCCGAAGAGGAAGTCATGACCCGCCTGCGCAATTGGGCGCAGGAACAGGGAGCGGATCTTGCCCAAGCCCGCGCCTTCGGTTTTGATGTCCCCGTCAGTGCTGCAGAAAAGGCGCAAGTTCTGCGCGGCTATGAATACTGGCTGCAGGTCCCGGACACTATCGTCGTTCCTGCGCAACCGGTTTCCTTAAATTCCTGCGAAGCAGGGATTAAAGGTGGTTCTGGAACCCATGCTGTTTTAGTAGAACCCTTCCCTGGCGGGAAATACATCGCCCTGCACATCACCGATCCCTTTGCCGACCCCTTTGAACGCATCCCCCGAGGCTGGCAGACCCTGGTCAAATACATAAAAGAAAGTCGTCCCTCGCTTGACGGGGGGCCTGAAGGCGGGAACCTTTACAACAATATTGAATGGTACACCCCCGGCTCCTGCCTGGAAGACGTCATCGAAATTGATGGTGTGTTTTGTATGGATGAGATTGTATTCTGCGTATCATTAAGATATATCGAAATTCGTAGAATTTAAAAAGGGAGAAACTATGAATATTAAGATAGTTATTATTCTTCTGCTTTTAATTTCATTTATTATTTCATGTGAAAAGAAATCTACAGAATCAACTGAGCCTGATATACCTCAAGAGCAGTGTGCTACACCAACTTTTAGTCCTCCAAGTGGCGGATATTCGACTACCTCTCATTCTATGGGTGTCTATTTTTATTGAGAAACACCACATGTACGTATTTTTTATTCTGTTGGGGGAGGAACACCATATATTGAATATCCTGCAGTCATGATATCTTTACAAAATCATTATGCATCAAATCCTGTTGTTGTTAGAGCGCAAGCAAAAAAAACAGGATTTCAAGATAGTCAAATAGCAACTGCTTTATATTGGGAGTTAAATAAATAGCTATTTCGTTATTGTACATATGGAACGGCTTAACAAGGAACTCAGACGCCGGGAACGCTGTATCCGCATCTTTCCTGACGAGAACAGTTGTATCAGGCTGCTGGGCTCTATTCTACAAGATTATTCCGAGGATTGGACATGCAATAGGATCTATCTGACCAAGCCACTAATCAGAATCCAGGAAAACAGATTGCAATTGATGGCAGAAAAAAGAAACGGCAAAGAAAAGCCAAAGACCTGCTCCGCTTAGCTCCGCAGGTCTTTGATCAGGTATCTGAACAATGAGTTATGATTTTACACCAACATTTAGGACTTGACTCTTGACCATTATCTGTGCTGGAAAATGTGGTAAATTCATATAAATATGGATAAAAGGAGTATCTATGAAGATCGTAACTCCAATACCAAATGTCATCCTCGACCCGATCGAGGATCCATTTCATAGCCGCTGAGCTTGCGAAGCGATAATTTAAGTTATACACTCACTGCGTTCGTGTGCTGAGGTATGGATTCCCTTTTGCAAGGGAATGACTCCACTCAGTAAGATGTCATCCTCGACCCGATCGAGGATCCATTCCATAGCCGCTGAGCTTGCGAAGCGTTAATTTAAATTATACACTCACTGCGCACGTGTGTTAAGGAATGGATTCCCCGTCAAGCGGGGAATGACTAAGAAAAGAGCGCATTATATTGGCAATTATTATGCTCACACTGTTGTTAAACACTCACTATGTTCGTGTGCTGAGGAATGGATTCCCTTTTGCAAGGGAATGACTACACTCAGTAAGATGTCATCCTCGACCTGATCGAGGATCCATTCCATAGCCTCTGAACTTGCGAAGCGATAATTAACTTTATACACTCATTACGTTTGTGTGTCGAGGTATGGATTCCCCGTCAAGCGGGGAATGACATATAATAACATTTCTCTTGCCAGCTAATTGAATGAGCAGAATCTAACACCATGAAACGTTTCTATGTTTACATACTTGCCAGTCAGAAAAACGGAACGCTCTATACCGGGGTTACCAGCAATATGAGTATTCGACTGGAACAGCATCTTTCCAAAGCAGAGCCGGGGTTTACAGCAAAATACAATATCCATAAACTTGTTTACGTAGAATCGGTGGAAGGAAGTGAGGCCGCTTTCAAACGTGAAAAGCAAATCAAACATTGGAATAGGGATTGGAAGATAGCCCTAATAGAGCAGGAGAATCCTCATTGGTGTGATTTGTCTCTTAAGAAAGGGTTTATTATATCTTAATGGGCAGGATGTGTTTTAGAAATTATACACTTACAACGGTTTTTACAATTGTCATTCCCGACTTGATCGAGGATCCATACCACATACGCTGAGCCTGTGAAGCGTTAATTCCAAATAAACACTCACTTTCGTTCGTGTGCTAAGGAATGGATTCCCTTTTGCAAGGGAATGACATTGAACTCTGCAGCTAACAAATCCCTTTTCCGCTTGACACATAAACAGGGCTGGAATTTGTGGTAAAATTACGTAAAACTGGACAGAAGGAGTCTCCATGAAGACCGTAACTCCCAAGCCGGGTGACATTAAGCGCGCCTGGTACGTTGTGGACGCCGAAGGTCTGCCCTTGGGGCGCATGTCCTCACAGATCGCAGCGATCCTGCGCGGCAAGAACAAGCCGTATTACGTGCCGAACATCGACACGGGCGACTACGTGGTCGTGATCAATGCCGAGAAGGTGAAAGTCACGGGCACCAAGATGCTGAGCAAGATCTATGAGGAACACAGCGGCTACCCGGGCGGGCTGAAGCAGATCCCGATCGCCACGGTGATGGAAAAGCACCCGGAACGGATCGTCACGCACGCCGTGAAGGGCATGCTGCCCAAGAACACTTTGGGCAAGGAAATGCTGACCAAGCTGAAGGTTTATGCGGGAAACGAGCATCCGCATGAAGCCCAAAAACCGGAAATGCTCAAACTGAAGTATTCCTAAGGAGGAAATGGCATGCAGAATTTTGACGCAGTGGGCAGACGCAAGACTGCCGTTGCAAGAGTGCGCCTCACTCCCGGCACGGGGAAGCGCATCATCAACCAGGTTCCGATGAAGAAGTACCTGCAGCGCGAAGTGCTGGAAATGCTGGTGGAACAGCCTTTCCAGATCGCTGAAATGAGCGACCGCTTTGACATGAAGGTCAACGTTTACGGCGGCGGCCTCAGCGGCCAGGCGGGCGCCATCCGCCTCGGTATCGCCCGCGCCCTGGTGGAATTCGACGAGAACCTCAAGCTTACCCTGCGCCGCAGCGGTTTTCTGACCCGCGACTCGCGCATGGTGGAGCGGAAAAAATCCGGCCGTCCCAAAGCCAGAAAACGCTTCCAGTTCTCCAAGCGTTAAACACCGAGTGGCCGGGCAGAGGTTCGTCCCCTGCCCCCGGGACGCAGAAGTTTTTTCTATGAACACGTGTAAATTAACCAACCAAGCTATACCCGAAAACCGTATAGCTGCCAACCATCCTGCCGCAGGAGTTGCAAGGCGGTGTTCCGCATTCGGAACTGGATTGCGTGGATCCCGCGGCAGCAGATCAAACCGTAACCGATAGGAGAAAGACATGTCCGTTGTTTCAATGAAACAGCTACTGGAAGCCGGGGTCCATTTCGGGCACCAGACTTTCAAATGGAACCCGAAGATGAAGAAATACATCTTCATCAAGAGAAACGGGATCCACATCATCGACCTGAAGCAGACCGTTGACGCCATCAACGAAGCTTACCAATTCCTGAAAGAAGTGGCCGCCCGCAGCGAATACATCCTGTTCGTGGGAACCAAGAAGCAGGCACAGGCCGCCATCAGGGAAGCCGCCGAAAAAGCCGGTGTCTTCTATGTGAACAACCGCTGGTACGGAGGAATGCTGACGAATATGCAGACCATTCGTCAAAGCATCGAAAAGATGAAGTACTACGAACAGATCGTTGCCGACGGCACGATCAGCGGTTACACGAAACTGGAACAGATGCGCATGAAGCACAAGCACGACAAGATAGAAGCCGCCCTGGGCGGGATCCGCGAAATGGACGCCCTGCCCGGAGCTATCTTCATCGTCGACACCGACCACGAGGAGATCGCCGTTCACGAAGCCCGCGTCCTCAAGATTCCCATCCTCGGGATGGTGGACACGAACAGCGATCCCGACCTGGTGGACTATGTGATCCCGTCCAATGACGACGCCACCCGCGCCGTGACCCTGATCTCGGACATCATGGCCAACGCCGTGATCGAAGGCAAGGGCCTTTCCAGCGAAGGAGCGGTCGTAGCCCCCGCCGCTACAGCGGAAGAGGAAGGCGAACGCAACCTCGATCTGGAAGCGGAACTGGCCGCAGCCGCCATTGACGAAGCCATCATCGAGGAGAAGGAACACGCGGCGAGCGAAGCCCCGGCGCCCCAAGAGGAAGAACGGAACTGAACCCGGCACCGCCTGCGGCTAAACAGGCCGTGCCCCCAACACTGAACTACAGGAGATAATAATGACACAGATAACATCAGCACTGGTAAAAGCGCTGCGCGAGCGCACCGGCGTTGGCATGATGGACTGCAAGAAGGCCCTGGAGCACTCCGGCGGAGACATGGACGCCGCCATCAAGTACCTGCGCGAGAAAGGCATATCCAAGGCCGAGGCCAAGGCCACCCGCGAGACCCGCGAAGGCCTGGTTTATTCTTACATTCATTCCAACCATAAGATCGGAGTCCTGATCGAAGTGAACTGCGAGACCGACTTCGTTGCCAAGACCGATGATTTCAAGCAGCTTTGCAAGGACCTGGCGATGCAGATCGCGGCTACCAATCCCCTGGCCATAACGCCGGAGGAGATCGACCCCGCCATCATCGCACGGGAGCGTGAGATCGCGACCAACAAGGCGATCAATGACAAGAAACCGGAAAACATCATTCCGAAGATCGTGGATGGCCACCTGGCCAAGTACGTCAAGGAGCACGCGCTGCTGGAGCAGGAATTCATCAGGGATCCGGCCCAGACAGTCAAAGCCCTGATCACGGACGTCGTGGCCAAGATGGGCGAGAACATCAAGGTCAACCGTTTCGCCCGTTTCTCAGTGGGCGATTAAAGCAGGGCGGGGCGCGCCATGACAGGTTACCAGCCGGAAAAAATGCACCGGGTGATGCTCAAGCTGAGCGGCGAGATCCTGGCCGGCGGCAAGGGCCACGGTTATGACGACGAGGTGATCGACCGCCTCACGGACGATATCATCGACCTGCGCAAGCTGGGCTACAGCCTGGCGGTGGTCCTGGGCGGAGGGAACATCTTCCGCGGCGGGAGCTGGAAAAACCAGTCCCTCAGCCGCGTGGTCCTGGACAACATCGGCATGCTCGCCACCGTGCAGAACGCGCTCTACCTGGCCGAGATCCTGAACAGGAAGAACTATCCGGCGGAAGTGTTTTCCGCTTTCAGCATGGACAAGGTGGCCAAGTTCTACACTCCATCCCGCGTGAGGAACGCCCTGCAGGAAGGCAGGATCTGCTTCCTCTGCGGCGGCACGGGCAATCCGTTCTTCACGACGGATACGGCCGCCGTGCTGCGCGCCGTGGAGCTGGAGCTGGACGTGGTGCTGAAAGGCACCAAGGTGGACGGCCTGTATTCAGACGACCCCAGGAAAAATCCCAAAGCCGAATTCATCCGCTCCGCCACCTATGCCGAATGCCTGGGCAAAAAGCTTGGCGTGATGGACATGACAGCCTTTTCCCTGGCGCAGGAATACGCCATGCCGATCAAGATATTCAACGTCACGGAGCGGGGCAGTATCAAGAATGCCGCCCTCAGCTCCGAAGTTGGCACTTTTATCCACGCCTGACACAGGCCAAACAAGAGGAATAACATGGACACATTCAAACAGCAGGCCGGCGACAAGATGCAAAAGACACTGGAGTCGCTGCTGCACCAGTTTTCCAAGATCAGGACCGGCCGCGCCAGCGCCTCCATCCTGGACGACGTGAAAATCAATTATTACGGCCAGCCCACTCCGGTGAAGCAGTTGTGCAACATCTCCATCCCGGAAGCGAGGCTGATCGTGATCCAGCCCTGGGACAAGACGACCCTGGGCGACATCGAAAAAGCGATCCTGGCCGCCAACCTCGGCATCACGCCTGACAACGACGGCAACGTGATCAGGATGCCCTTCCAGCCCCTGACCGAAGACAAACGCAAGGAGATCGTGAAGTCGCTGAAGAAAATGGCGGAAGACGCCCGCGTGGCTGTCCGCAACATCCGCCGTGACGTCAACGAAGAGGTCAAGAAAGCCAAGAAGGACAGCGAACTCAGCGAAGACGAGGAAAAGAAACAGCTCAAAGAGATCCAGGACGCCACCGACGACTGGATCAACAAGATCGACGAAGCCGAAAAGGTAAAAGAAAAAGAGATCCTTGAGATCTGACAGGCAATACAGCAAAAAGTCGTCATCGTTGCAGATTGTGCTTTACAAAACAGGCGATGACGGCTTTTTTTGCTTTACTTGAAAAAAAACTCAATGCATGTGGCGCAGCCCAGCCTTTTATGGGGCTGGCGGGTATCGGTTAATTAGTATGTAGCGTATTATTGTTTGCTTAAACAGGCTGGATTCCTGCCTGCACAGGAATGACAGATTATTCTATAGGCGGGAGCGCCTGTGATTACGGCCGGAGCAGAGACGTAACCAGATTATAAACAGGAGGCTTTATGCTGCAAGGTTCGTTTTGCGCCATAGTCACGCCTTTCAAGCACGGCGAGATCGACTACACGGCGCTGGAGAAGCTGATCCACTGGCACCTGGAGGAAGGCACGGACGGGCTCGTCCTGCTGGGCACGACCGGCGAGAGCGCCGCCATCGCTTCCGACGAAAGGGAGGCGCTCCTGCGCTTTGCCATTCAGCGGATCAATCACAAGGTCCCCGTCGTGGTCGGCACCGGCACCAACAATCTGCACCACACCATCGCGCAGACCAAGAAGGCGAAGGAACTGGGCGCTGATTACGCCCTCGTCCTGGTGCCCTATTACATCAAGCCGACCCAGCAGGGAATGTTCGAGTTCTTCAGCGAAGTGCACAACAAGACAGACATCCCGATCATCATGTACAACATCCAGGGCCGCGCCGGGGTCAACATGACGGCGGCGACAACGGTCCGGATCGCCAAAGCCAATCCGCGCATCGTAGCCATCAAGGAAGCGAGCAACATGGTCGTGCAGGCGGCGGAGATCGTGCGCGACGCGCCGGAAGGCTTTGTCTGCCTGAGCGGCGAGGACGGCATCAACCTGCCCCTCATGGCCTGCGGCTTCAAGGGCACCATTTCCGTGACCGCCAACATCCTGCCCAGGCTCATGCACGAGCACATCCAGGCCTGCCTCAAGGGCGATTACGCCACCGCCCTGAAGCAGCACCAGTACCTGATCAGGATCAACCAGCACCTGTTCATCGAGACCAGCCCCATTCCCGTCAAGGAAGCTTTGCACATGATGGGTTGGATCGAAAACGAATTCCGGCTGCCTATGTGCCCTCTGCAGGAATCCAGCCGGGCCGTGCTGAAGGATACCCTGAAAGAGTATAAACTGATCTGACCGCAGACGAACAAAAATCCCTGTCGGGCAACACGGTCCGCCCTTGGGGGCCAAAGGTTGGATTTATGACAGATCACCGCCAGATAAAGCCATTAATGCGGTCATATGAAGGTGATATCAGGCTTATTTATTATTCGGTATCCAGGCAGAATACAGAGAGGAGAATGCAACATGAACCCTTCCAACTCAAGCGGGAATGGTAACTACAGGCTGATCGGCAGAAAACCGGTCACCGAGATCAACGCGGAAGTTATTCAATATGAGCACATCAAAACAAGCGCTAAAGTGCTTTTCATCAGGAGCGACGACACCAACAAGGTGTTTTCCATCACGTTCAAGACGCCGCCCCACGACGACACCGGCTGCCCCCATATCCTGGAGCACAGCGTCCTGAACGGATCGGAGCACTTCCCCGCCAAGGACACCTTCAACGAATTATGCAAAGGCAGCATGAGCACATTCCTGAACGCCTTCACCGATTCCATCAACACCAGTTATCCCGTGGCCAGCACCAATGAGCAGGATTTCTACAACCTGGTTGAGGTCTATCTGGACGCGGTGCTTTATCCCAATATTCACAGGAACGAGAACATCCTGAAACAGGAAGGCTGGCACCACGAGCTGTTCAAACCGGAGGATCCCATCCTCTACCGCGGCGTGGTATACAACGAAATGAAGGGAGCCTTTTCCTCCCCCGAATCCGTCCTGATGCGCAGGATCGTCCACGCCCAGAATCCGGATACACCCTACAGCTTTGAGTCCGGCGGCGACCCGGACGCCATCCCGCAGCTGACCTGGGAGAACTTCAAGGCCTTCCACAAAAGGTTCTACCACCCTTCCAACAGCTACATCTACCTCTACGGCGACCTGGACATGGACAAAATGCTGGGCTTCATCGACGCCAAATATCTGAAGGACTTCAACCGGACCGATCCCCGGACCGATATCCCGGCTCAGAAGGAATTCGACCAGCCGCAGCAGGTCGAAAGCGAATACTCCATCGGCGAGCAGGAGAGCCCCGACGGCAAATATTACCTCAGCCTGAATTACAGTTGCGGCCACATTTTGGATGTGAAGACCAACGAAGCCATGGGCATGTTGAAATCGCTGCTGATGGACTCGCCCGCCTCGCCCCTGAAGCTGGCCATCCAGCAATCCAACCTTTGCGCGGACAGCTATGCCTATTACAACTCGGGCTGCACTAAGCCGATCCTCTCCATTATCTGCAAGCACGTGGCCAAGGAGAACCTGGAAAGGCTGGAGCAGCTGATCAAGACCGAACTCGCCGCCATCAGCCAGAAGGGCTTTGACAAGAAGCTGATCGAGGCCGCCATCAACTCCAGGGAATTTTTCCTCCGCGAGTGCGACTTGGGCAGCTTTCCCAAGGGCCTGTTCTACAGTTGGATCAGCCTCAACAGCTGGATTCAGGGTGTAGATCCCGTGGAAATCGTCGCCTTCGAGTCAAACCTGGCCGAACTGCGCAAAGGCCTGACCTCACCCCTGTTCGAGCAGCTTATCGATAAATATCTGCTGCATAACAACCACGCCAGCCGCATTGTCCTCAAACCGGTTCCGGGACTGGTGCAACGCAAGGAAGCCGAGACTCAGAAGATTCTGGAGATTTACAAGGCGACGCTGTCCAAAGACCAGATCGATCAACTGGTGCGGGACAACCTTACCCTGCAGCAGTGGCAGTCCACTGCCGACACGCAGGAAGACCTGGCCAAAATACCGTTCATCTCCTTGACCGATATCAAGAAAGAGGCGGAAAAGCTGCCCCTGGAAGTGGAAAAGGCCGACACTTACACCCTGCTGAAGCATGACGTTTTTACCAACGGCGTGATCTATCTCAACGCCTATATCGACCTCGCCCATATCCCTGCCGAGGAACTGCCCTGGCTGGCCCTGGCCAACGACCTGATCGGCGAGCTCGACACGCAGCATTACAGCTTTGCCGATATCAACAACGAGATCGGCATCCACACAGGCGGGATCTATTCCAGCCTGGCCTTTCACACAGATTTCAGGGATCCCCAGATCATCTGCCCCAGGCTGGCGGTCCGTTCCAAATGCGTACCCGCCAAAACTGACAGAATGCTGGAACTGACCTCGGAACTGCTCTTGAGGACAGTCTTCTCTGATCGGGAGCGTATACGCCAGCTGATCCGGGAGCAGATGTCACGCCTGCAGATGGAATTCATGAGCGCGGGCCACCTGACTGCCACGCGGCGCATGCACGGCCAGACCAGCCGTCTGCATAAATGGCAGGACGAGACGGAAGGCATGGCCATGTATGGCTTCCTGAGCAACATCGACAAGCAAATGGCAAAGGATCCGCAAGCCGTCTGCAATCACCTCGCGCAGATAGCCGGCCAGGCGTTCAACCGCAAAAACCTGGTCCTGAGCCTGACTGCGCCGGAAGCGCAGATAAACCCGGTCAAAGTAAAACTCGAAAGCTTTGTTAAAGAGATCTCCGATACTGAAGTCAGGCCTGCAGCCGTCAGCTTTGCTCCGAACAGGCACAATGAAGGGATCATCGCTCCGGTCAACGTCCAGTACTGCGCCCAGGGCGGCAATTTCCGCGAACTGGGCTTTCCCTATTCAGGCCGGATGATGGTGCTGGAAAACATCCTGCGCAACGATTTCCTCATGCAGGAACTGCGCGTGAAGGGAGGCGCCTACGGTGTTTTCGCCCAGTTTTCGCTTTACGGGCAGATGCATTTTTGTTCTTACCGCGATCCCAATCTGCCGGAAACCCTGCAGACCTATGGCAGGGTCGCTCAATACCTGAAGAGCTTCGATTGCAACCCCCGCGACCTGGAGAAATACATCATCGGTGCCATGTCCGTTCTGGACAGACCGCTGACCGCCAGCCAGAAAGGCAGTGTTACAGACACCCATTTCCTGACCAATTACACCTTCGAAGACCGGCAAAGGATCAGGGACGAGGTGCTTTCAACCACTGTCCAGGACATCCGCGGCTTCGCCGGACTGGTGGAAGAAGTTATCGGGAAACAGCAGTACGCTGTGTTCGGCACGGAAAGCAAGATCAGGGAACACGCTGGCCTCTTTGACAGCGTGGTTCCTGTCATTCCCAACGGATAATGAAGCAAAAAGACAAGATAGTCACCAAGCGCAATAAAGACAGGATCCTTAATACCTCTGTCCAGGAACAGGACTATTACGACGAACTCCAGAGCCCGGTCAGCCACAAGGCCAAGCGCGTGTCGAGCCGCTTCGGCAAATCATACAAAAGTAACCTGGAGCTCAGGCAGGGCCGGGTCGTGGCAGTCAAATCCAACTATCTGAACATCGTCAGTATCCAGGGCGAGAATCACGTTTGCACCCTGAGCGGCCGCCTCAGGCAGTTCATGCTAAGGACCAAAATGCTTAGTGCCGTGGGCGATTGGGTCAACGTGGATTTCTCCCGCGCCCCAGACCTGCGCATCGAAGAGATCCTGCCCCGCCGCAACACGCTCTCCCGCTACACGGAAAACGCCTTCCAGAAAGAGATCGTCGTCGCCTGCAACATCGACCTTCTGGTGATCACGGCTTCCTGGGCCGAGCCCATGCTCAAGCCCGGCCTGATCGACCGCTATCTCTGCATCGCCGCTTTGAATAAGCTTGGTCCCATCATCTGCATCAATAAGATAGACCTCTGCCAAGACCTTGCTGCAGCTGAGGCGGAGCTTTCCTATTACAGAAAATTAAGCATTCCGGTTGTTTTCACCTCCGCTCTGGCCGGGCTGGGGATCGCGGAACTGAAAGAGCTGCTTACAGGTTTTGACACTGTGTTTTCCGGCCAGTCCGGCACCGGGAAATCTTCCCTGATCAATTGCCTGGAGCCGGGACTGAACCTGGCCGTGGACGAGATCAGCGATTTCAACGAGAAGGGCAAGCACACCACTTCCCAGGCTCGGCTGATCGGCTGGTCCTTCGGCGGCAACCTGGTTGACACGCCGGGTCTTAAGACTATCAACCTTCACAAGGAACAAAAAGATAAGGTGCCCGTGGTGTTTCCAGGCTTTGACAGCCTGGCCCCGAGCTGCCGCTTCCGCAGCTGTACCCACAGCCACGAAGCGGATTGCGCGGTCCTAACGGCGGTGGAGGAAGGCGATATTCCCGTCGAGCGGTATGACTCTTATCTCAGGATCATGGAATCATTATGAAAAATTTTGGCGTTTACCTCAATCCAGGATACACAGGGCAGGAAGCGATCTGTGACCTGATATGCGATCTGCGGCGGGACCACAAGCTCAGCTTCTTCGGTTTTAAAAGCCAGTCCAGGCTGCTTTCGCCTGTTCTGGATCAGATCATTGATGACCGGAAAAGCAGCCAGGAGCTGGACTGCATCCTGGTCTTCGGCGGCGACGGCACCATGCTCCGGGCTAAAGATATCGCTCTAAGGACAGGCGCCCCCCTGCTGGGCATCAACCTCGGTTACCTGGGCTTCCTCTCGGAAAGCACGCTCACAGACCTGAAAAAATCCATTAAGGACCTGTTGCGGAACAAGTACAAACTGCAGCAGCGGATGCTGCTTTCCGTGATCCTCAGGCACGGCGGCAGGACTGCCTGCCAGGGTCTGGCGCTAAACGACGCGGTCGTATTCAAGGGCGACTCCGCCCGGCTGATGAGCATTCGCATCTACAATTCCGGAAGGTACGTGGTGGACACACGCTGCGACGGCGTCATCGCCTCCACGCCCACCGGCTCGACAGCCTATTCCCTTTCCGCCGGGGGGCCCATCCTGTCACCCGTGATGCAGGCCATCGTGGTCAGCCCGCTCAATCCGCACATCCTTTCCATCCGGCCCATGGTATATCCCAGCACGGACAAGTTGACCTTCCGGGTTTATGGTCTGGACAATCCGGCCTGGCTGCAGATCGACGGCATCAACGTCCACGCCATCGGCGACGAGGACGAGCTGACCGTGACGGCTGCCAGGCAGCACGTCAACTTCATCAAACTCAGCAACCGCACCTTCTACAAGATCCTGCGCAACAAGATGCACCTGGGCAAGTGATGCTCACCGGGCTCTACCTCCGTAACTACATCCTGATTACAGATCTGAGGCTTGCCTTCGGGCCCGGAATGACTGTCCTGACCGGAGAAACCGGCGCCGGCAAATCCATCCTGGTAGATGCTCTGAACCTTGTCTTTGGCAGGTCTTCCCCCAAGCGGACCGCTCCCGACCCGACCCGGGAAGTCTATCTGGAAATCTCTTTCAGCATCGGAAAAGAGCACAGGCCGGTGCTCGATTATCTGGAAAACCTTGGACTGGAGACGGAGGACGGAGAGCTTGTGGTGGCGCGGGAAATCGCGCCCGGCGGCAAAACCACTACCTATTTGAACGGCAGGAAGACCGCCGGCTCCGTGCTCAGAGACCTGCATGAACTGCTCATTGACTTTCACCACCAGCGTGACCAGCAGAACCTCCTGCAGCCGGCCTTCCAGCTTGACCTGCTGGATAGATACGGAGAACTTCTGCTTCTTCGCAACGAATTTCGAAACCTTTTCCGCGAACTCAAATCAGACCTGCAGAAACAGGCGGAACTGCAGCAGCAGGAGGAAGCCGGACGTCAGTTGATGGAATTGTACGCTTTCCAACTGGAAGAGCTGAATGCCGCCAGCCTCCGCCTTGGGGAAGACACCGAACTGGAACAGGAATTCAAACTGCAGTCCCATTCAGCGGAGATCATCGATCTGGCCCAACAGCTCAACCAAAGCATCTATGAACAGGAAGGAAGTATTCATGACACGCTCTCGCGGGCTCTGGCTCAGCTGCAGAAGTACTCGGACATCAGCAGCGGCATCACTCAGCTCTGCGGCAGCCTGGAATCCTGCCTGGAGCTTGTGGGTGAGATCAGTTCGGACCTGCGTTCTCTCCAGGACAAGATCGGTGCCGATCCCACCCGCCTGGATGAAGTCAGGCAGCGCCTTGACCTGATCAATGCGCTCAAGGCCAAGTACCGCCAGGATTCAATCGCAGCCCTGCTCGGCTATCGGGACAAGATTGCGGCGGCGGTTAGTTCTCATGGCAGCCTCACAGAAGAGTTGGAAGAGATTGCCCGCCAGATCGAAACCAGGTTTGACGCCCTGGTCCGGAAAGCTGACCTGTTAACTGAGAAGCGTCGCCAGACCGCGCGCAAACTGGCTGCCGCGATCCAGAATAACGTCCGGCGGCTTTCCATTCCAAAGGCGCAGGTGGAAATTAAAATTGACAAAAAAACAATAGAAAAAATCGTACTAACTGAATTGAATAAAGTTTATACAGAGAGTGGACAGGACGAGATCGGATTCCTGTTTTCAGCCAATCCGGGCAG
>JAXDBS010000067.1:0-11645 GCA_034678545.1 Cloacimonadaceae bacterium (SeqCode)
CCAGGCCTTCCCCGTAAGTGGCGCGGTAATTGCCCACATAGGCCTTGAAAGAGGAGGTGCCCAGCAGCTTCAGATCCGTGTTTTCATAACCGGCGTAGACCTTGGAATCGCGCCAGAACTCGCGGGCGTCTTCCAGGTCAACCACTCCCGCGCCGCTATACAACTGCATGAAAGTGGTTGGCGATTCCGCTTTGGAGGAGTAGTACATCCAGCCTGACTTGAGCAGGTTGCCATACCGCAGGCGCGCTTTCAGCAGGACATCGGGATCGAGCTTATCAAGTCCGAAATAGCCCCAATAGCTGTAGGGGCGCTTGTTGGGCGCATAAACGCCGGAGGTTGAACTGCCCGTGTTGCGGAGGATGGCTTCCTTCATCATGTCCGTAGCGCCTTCCTCCAGGTAGCGGGTGTAGTATTGCAGCTGCGCGTCCAGGTAAAGCCGGTTGCGGACTGGCGGTTCGGAATAATAGACAAAGCTGCGCAGGTTGGTATAGCCGTAATGGGACAGCCCCACAGTGTTCCGCAGGTCGCGCATGTCGGCGATCGTGTCACCCTGGGCCCTGCGCGTCAGGATGGCGGCAGCGTCCACAGCCGAGACATTAGGCAGGCTAATGAAGTCGTCAAAATGCATCTTGTTGACGTTCTGCGGCGTCATCAGGTAGTCCATCCACACGTCTGCCATGCCTTCCGAGGCCCCTTCATTCGAATCATACCTGTCCATCAGGTCCATGATCTCCTCGCGCCGGGCCGTGACGTCATCCGTCTCGCGGTACAAAGAAACCATGACCAGAGGCCGCAGCTGATTCATGGTCTGCTGATCGATGGAAGAGATCCTGCGCAGATCGAAGATGCTGGTGAAGAAGGAAACGTATTCCCGGTAGGCATAGATATCCTGCGCCTGCCGCTCTGTCAGAGGCAATTGCCTGAGCTGCTGCAGAGTGGCGGTGTTGAGGTCAACAACCTCAGCTGCCAGCAGCAGCGGCAGCAGGAATGTTAAAAAAAGCAGCCACCTTTTCATATTCTTCCCTTTCTTGTATTTATACTCAGAATGTCATCATTGGACAAGTCATTTTTTTGTAAAGAGATTTAATTCCCTCTCTTGCTTATCCTGCCCTCCCGGGTTCGGACAGTAAAATCAGCAGCTGATTGTATGGCTTAGGCGGCTGCCATGACTGATAAAATCCTTGACTTATTTACCCAAACCAAAATAGAAGTTAAAAAAAGAATTGTAATCCAGGCAAGGAGTTGTCCATATGAAGAATTTCCTGATCTGTGCTGCAGTTGCCCTGCTGCTGCTGAGCGCTTGCGCTCGCAACCGGCAGAAACTGTCGCCCCAGGGTAACCTGAACCTGAAAAGCGCCAATGTCTATTACACCCAGAAAGATAACGAAGCATCACTGCGCAAGGCTCTCGGCTATTATGAAAAAGTTCTGGCCGATAATCCTGAACATGTCCTTGCCCTCAAGCGCTCGGCCGATCTGGTCTATTATTTTGCCACCCAGATCGAGCCCAAGAAGCTGGAAAAGGGCGAACTCGTGGAATTCCAGAACCTGGACAAAGCCACAGAGGTCCTGGCGGCCTTCCGCACCACCTACGGACGTTATGATTCAGTACTGGTCGTAATGAACAGGTTTGAGAAGCTGGACGACAAGGAAAGGGCCACCCGCCGCGACGCTTCCAAAAAGAAGGAAAGCTCCTGGGTCAAATCGCTCAAGATCGCCCAGATCCTGGCTGAAAATAAAAGTTACGAGGAAGCCATCCGGAATTATGAATATCTGAGCAAGCTGGAACCGGCCCGGCCGGAGCCCTACCGCTTGCTAGTCTCCGCCTACCAGGAAATCAAGGACCAGGACAAGCTTGAGTTCTATCTGGACAAGGTCCTCTCCACCAATCCCGACGACGTGGAAATGCTCTCCCTGATGGGCGCGCATTACTATAACGATAATGATTACGCCAAAGCCATCACTTACTTCGAGCGCATTGCCGCTATCCGACCCCTGGACATCAACAACCTGCTCCTGCTGTCCGCTTCCCATACAGAACTAAAGGAATACCAGCCCGCCCTCGACGCCCTGGTCAAGATCCTCAAGATCGAACCGGAAAACCTGGATGCCCTGACCTCCGCCAAGGACCTCTCCCGTGCTTTGGGCAACCAGGACGCCGAGATCGATTACATGAAACGCATCATCAACAAAAGGCCCAATGCCGAAAATTTGAAAGCCTATTGCTACATGATGCTCGGCTACAAGCAGCTGGAAGGCCTGATGGATTACGCCGAGCAGTGGTTTAACCTGGACCGCACCAACAAGGAAGCTGTCCAGATGTGCTACACGATCGCCCAACAGGTAGGGCGAAAGGACCTGCAGCAGAAATACACCGACATTTATAAGGCCATGCCCTAACAAATAATCATGCACTTTTCAGCGGACCGCCCCACCCGGTCCGCTTTTTTTTGCCCCCCTTTCCCCTGCTTGCACTACGGACCCATTACGGACCCAATACGGACTTTGTCCGTAATGGGTAAGTAATGCTATTAAGGGCGAAGGCGGATTGGACTCTGACGTCTATGCATGCCTGAGAAGGGGCAGGGCAGCTCAGAAACGGGTGCAGGAAGGAAGAAAACAAGGGTGTCAGCGGCAGTTAAAATGGATGGAAAAAGCCCCGGTGGCGGGTATTACGGTGGTTGAGATTGCGCAGAGTCAGCTGGTCGCTTCCACCTCAGAGAACTCCAGCCAGTGCTTGACCAGCGCGGGCAGCCACTGACCGGATTTGCCTTCATAGAAATAGTCGAAATGCGCCAGGTTATTGGGCTTTTCCAAATTGATGCCGACGGTCTTGGCACCGCTGTATTTGGCCGACATCACGAAGCCGGCGGCGGGATAGACCATTCCGCTGGTGCCGACGACAATGAACAAATTGCATCTCTGCAACATTTTGAAGATCTCTTCCAGGTGATAGGGGACCTCGCCGAACCAGACCACGTCGGGACGCAGCAGGCCGCTGCATTTACGGCAGAGTGGCAGATCCTGGCTCAGGTCGATCTGCCGCAGGTCATATTTCTGAGAGCATTTTACGCAGTAGCAATTATCCAGGGTGCCGTGCATTTCATAGACGTTCTTATTGCCGGCGCGGCGGTGCAGGCCGTCCACATTCTGGGTGATGAGCTGAAAATTGGTGCCCAGCTTGCGTTCCATTTCCGCCAGGGCATGGTGGCCGGCATTGGGCTCGGCCGCGAGGGCGTTCTGGTAACGCTGTTTATAAAAATCCCAGACCAGGTCGGGACTGAGGTCAAAGCCTTCCGGCGTGGCCACCTGTTCTACCCGGTGGCCCTCCCAGAGCCCGTCGCTGTCGCGGAAGGTGCGCAAGCCAGACTCGGCGCTGATCCCGGCTCCGGTCAGCACGACCACCCGCGTCCAGGATCCGATCTTGATGTTGTCTTGTATCTTTTCCATAATTCCGTTAAATCTGATTGTGCAAACCTTGTTCCAAAAAATGAAATGGATGGCAAAAAAAACCTGAAGCATTTTCAGATATATGGCGTGGAACCAAAAGCTGAAAAAGGCACAACTGCTATCCTGCAGGGTTGATAAAATACTTGGTAACCGGAATTGTGGACTTGCAGGCAACTCTGTCACGGGAGCCACCCTTTTTTTCCTTGCCAAATTACTCTGCTCCAGACATAAGGATTTATTATGGGAAATTCTTGACCAAATGAAAATAATTAAATAGAATAGAGATTGGAGAAACTCAATGGAAGACCAGAACAGCAGAATTCCAAGGACCCTGCCTGTCCTGCACATGGACAACACGGTCATGTTCCCCTTCCTGCTGATGCCGCTGGTGGTTTCGGAAGACGAGCAGAAGCAGGTGGTGGATTACGCGCTGTCCAATGACAAATCGATGGCTTTTTTTCTGGATAAGGAAAAATCCGGGCCTGCCGATCCGGGCCTGCACCAGATCGGAACAGCGGTCACCATCCTGCGCATGCTGCGGAACCAGGACGGCACCATCAGCCTGCTGCTGCAGGGCACGTCCCGCATCAAACTGCAGAAGGTCGTGCAACGCGAGCCGTTTATCATTGTGGACGTGGAATCGGTCCAGGAAAAGCAGGAAGACGATCCGGAAGTCATGGCGCTGCGCAAGATCGCCATTGAACTTTTGGAAAAAGTGTCCCAGGAAAGCAACCTGCTGAACCGCGAAATGATCGCCGGGCTCAGCAACATCAAACAACCCGGCCGCGTGGCGGACATCATTGCCGGCAATACCGAGCTGCCGCTCGAGGACCGCCAGAAGATCCTGGAAGCGGTGGATCTGCACAAACGCTTTAACATTTTGAACAACTGCCTGGCCGACCTCATCAGACAGATGCGGCTGGAAAATCAGCTGCGCAGCAACATCCAGCTCGAGATGAGCGAAGACCAGAGAAAATATTACCTCAGGGAGCAGATGGATGCCATCCGCAAGGAACTGGGCGAGATGGACGAGGTCAGCAAAGAGATCCGCAAATGGTATAACCTGATCGAGAAAAACAAGCTCCCTGACCATGTGAAGGAAGTCGCCTACGAGGAATTGGACAGGCTTTCCTCCCTGCAGCCGGCCGCCAGCGAATACGCCGTCATCCGCAACTACCTGGACTGGATTGTCAACCTGCCCTGGCAGAATTACAGCAAGGACAGACTGGACCTGAAAAAGATCGAGCGTATCCTGACCAATGACCATTACGGCTTGGAAAAGCCCAAGGAACGCGTGCTGGAATACATCGCCGTGAAAAAGCTGAAAGGCCGGCTCAAGGGGCCGATCCTGTGCTTCGTGGGCCCTCCCGGCGTGGGCAAGACCTCGATCGGCCAATCCGTGGCGCGCTCCATGAACCGCAAGTTCATCCGCATGTCCCTGGGCGGAATCCACGATGAAGCAGAGATCCGCGGCCACAGAAGAACCTACATCGGCGCCATGCCCGGCAAGATCATCATGGAGATCAAGCGCCAGGGAACCGCCAACCCGGTCTTCATGCTGGACGAGATCGACAAGCTGGGGCGCGACTTCCGCGGCGATCCCGCCTCCGCCCTGCTGGAAGTGCTCGATCCCGAACAGAACAACACCTTCGTGGATAATTACCTGAACCTGCCCTTCGACCTCTCGGAAGTGATGTTCATCACCACCGCCAACTCGCTGGAAACGATTCCGCCCGCCCTGCGCGACCGCATGGAGATCATTGAATTCACCTCCTATGTGGAAGTGGAAAAGCTGGAGATCGCCAAGCACTTCCTGATCCCCAAGGAACTCGATGCCAACGGGCTCAAGGGGCATAGGATCAGGTTCCACCAGAGCGCTCTGGAAGAGCTCTGCCGTTATTACGTGAGAGAGGCGGGGGTCCGCAACCTGCAACGGCGGATCGGATCGATCCTGCGGAAAATCGCCCGGCAGGTTGCAGATGGGGCAGCCGACCAATACGTCATCACGGCCAAAAACGTGAAGGATTACCTGGGGCCGCGCAAATTCAGCCTGGAACTGGCCAACCGCAAACCCGAGATCGGGGTCGCCACAGGGGTGGCCTGGACCCAATACGGCGGCGAGATCCTGTTTTGCGAGGCGATCCGCATGCCCGGCAAAGGCAGCATCGTCATGACAGGCCTGCTCGGTGAAGTGATGAAGGAATCGGCCCGCATCGCCCTGAGCTATCTGAAAGCAAATCACCAGAGATACAAGATCAACCCCAGGGATTTTGAAAAGTCCGATGTCCATATCCATTTACCCGCCGGCTCCGTGCCCAAGGACGGGCCTTCCGCAGGCGTCACCCTGACCACTGCCCTGGCATCCCTCTTTATGCAGAAAAAGGTGCGCCACGACATCGCCATGACGGGAGAGATCACCCTGCTGGGCAAGGTCCTGCCAATCGGAGGACTCAAGGAAAAACTGCTGGCAGCCAAGCGGGCCGGAATCAAACAGGCAATCATCCCGGCCGAAAACGAAGAATCCCTCTCGGAAATTGATACAGCGATCACGGAAAACATGACCGTAAAATATGTCCAGGACGTATCCGAGATCCTGAAAATGGTGCTGATCAAGGACTGAGCGGGTGTCCCCGTAACAAGCCATGGAGAAATATCCCAATTTCAATATCCTGATCAATGTGCCGCAGCCTTATCTGCCCAAGGCGGAGTTTGTCCTGCGGACTTACTGCTATATCCTGAGGCTGAACCCGAAATTCTTCTACGGCAGCCACAGCGAAGGGATCCATCTATACTACGGGCCTTACAGCAATTTCAACTATCCCCTGCGGATCTACTTCGATCCGGCAACCGCAGAGTTTTTCGAGCAGCGCGAACTCTATCCGCTGGATAAGGTGAACTTCCGCAAATACAGGCAGGAGGCAATCCCTTTCCTGTTCTCGCTAAGCGGCGAGCTCTACACTTTCTTTGAGGATTTCTGCGTCATCCGCAAAGACATCATTGCCAGCGGTTTCTACTTTCTGTCCTGCTGGCACGAATATGTGGCCAGCCGCCAGGGGCAGGGCACGGGCAGGGTGGATTTCCGGGAATCCCTCCAGTACAGGTGGGATTTTACCGAACTGCCCGTCGTGGATGTGTATTGCAGGATCCTCTACAGAACGCTGAAACTGCTGATGCCGGAATTCGTCAGAGACATCCACTGGAGCGAGAAAAAGGCTTTCAGCATGAGCCTGTCGCACGATGTGGACTACTGGCATTACTGGACCCAGGAACAGATCCGCAAATCGTACCAGTACAACCTGACAACATTCTACAAGAGGCCCCTGGTTGCCTTCTACAAGATGCTGGGGCATCTGCAGCACATCGGATTCCTAAACAATCCCTGGCGCAAGATTCGTAAGATATTAACAAAAGAAGACGGACTGCAGGTGCAGTCCACCTGGTTCCTGATGGCCAGTACCGATTACCCTGATCAGCGCCAGAATTACATCAGTAACGTTAAGTACAGCGAGCAGATCCTGGACCTGCTTTCCCAGAGAGATATCGGCCTGCACGGCAGCCCGGAAGCTGCATTTGACCTCGCCGTTCTGAAGAAAGAGCTGCAGGCACTTCAGTATATGGGCTTCAGTCCTGCTGGTTTCCGGACCCATTACCTGCATTTCGACTATCAAAAGAGTTTTTCAGTTCTGGAACAGGCCGGAGTCAAATATGACAGCACATTGGGATACTGGGAACACATTGGTTACCGGGCAGGGATCTCCTTTCCGTTCTATCCTTACAATATAGAGGAGAACCGCACTTTCCGGGTTTTGGAAATTCCCCTGATCGTCATGGACACAACCATGTACTCCCGCAAGGCCATGAACCTGAACCCCTTGTCCGCTTATGGCAGGCTGCGCGGCCTGATGAAGAGGGCGGCAAACTACCAGTCCCATATCTCCCTGCTCTGGCACAACACAACCTATGATTTTATCGAGTATCCGTTTTGGGGCTTGCTCTATTGGAGAATGATCAGGAAGGCAAAAAAGCAGAACGGATGGATCACTTCGCTCAGTCATATTTACGACGAATGGGTCAATCTCAGTTACTGAGTGAAACATGGTTTTTACCATCGCTTGGGCTTTCTTCTTTGTTCTGGTAATGCTGATTTCTGTACCCATTCTGGGCGTCTATTACCTGATCAGGCTGATCGCGGGCATGAAAATTGCCGACCGATACGCCTATTGCGTCACCCGTCTGTGGGCCAGGCTGACCATACTCAGCACCGGTTCGCACGTGCAAGTGATCGGGAGAGAACACCTGTGCGAAGCTGAAAGCATTTGTTACATCGGCAATCACCAAAGCCTGTTTGACATTCCCCTGCTGATTGGCTGGTTGAACCGTCCCGTCGGTTTCATTGCCAAGCAGGAACTAAAGAAAGTCCCTGTTATTAACGGATGGATCAGCGCCATCCACTCCGCTTTTATAGACCGTTCCGATCCCCGCCAGGCTTTACGGTCGATCAGCAAGGGGACAGAAAGTATCAGGCAGGGACACGCGCTGGTCATTTTCCCGGAAGGTACGCGCAGCAAAACCGGCCGGATGGCCGAATTCAAGCCAGGCAGCCTCAAACTGGCCACCAATGCGCAAGCCGCAATTCAACCCCTGACCATAACAGGAACACGGGATATGTTTGAAAACCGGCGTCAGATTCGCAAATCCGACCTGACCCTGACCATCCATCCACCTATTTATCCAGAGCATGAACAGTATAAGGACAAAGCGCAACTGGCACTGGGCCTTTATAAGATTATCAACATCAATAATCAAGCAGCGGAGCATCCTTATGAACAATGACAACGCCCCTGGCCGCCTGACCTTGTGGACCATTCTAAAATATCTGATCCTGATTCTGCTGGGTTTCTTCCTCGTCACAGTATCCATCCTGACCGACAACCAGCACCTGGATATCATTCTGTCATATGTAGTGCTCGCCTATATCATCTGGTTCTGCCTTTTTCACTATCCCATCGGCATCTATGCCAGTTTCAGTTATTTCCTTTATGAGCTGATCGGGAGAACCGTCAAACACGGCATCCTGCCTCCCCCTGACTACACCCGGGCTGTGGTCTACCTGGCCTTTGCCATCATTGCCAGCGTCATTGCGTTTACTTTCTTGAAGCGGACCACCCGCCTGCGCAAGGATATTTCAGCCATTGCGCTGAGGGAGAAGATGATCCGCGACAGCCAGGATAATTACCTGCGCCTGATCAATCATCTGGACGAGATCATCTGGCTGCTGGACCTGAAGTTGAACGTCCTGCAGGTGAATGAAACGGCTGCAGCTTATCTGGGCTTTTCCGAAGCGGAGCTATCAGGCAAACCTTTGGCGGATTTCTTTGTATATGAAGATTCGCAAAAACTCCAAAAACAGCTTCAAGAAACGATAAAAACGAAACAGACAATAAAAATTCCGCTTCTCAAGAAGGGTGGCGGACATATTCCCACCGAGACCAGACTGCAGAAATCCATCTGGAACGAGCGCGAGATATACTTTGCCGTCTCGCGTGATATCTCCAGGCAGGAAGAAGAACAGGAAAAGCGTTACCAGTCCGAAGCGAAATTCGTTAAAGTGTTTGATTCTTCACCGGCCATGATGTTCATCATAGATCCCGTTGGCGATAGATTCCTGGAAGTAAACAGGAGTTTCCTGAACCTGCTGGGCTATAAAAAAGAGGAGATCATCGGAAAAACCTGCCAGGAAATAGAGTTATTTGCCGATCCACAGGTCAGGGAAGATTTTCGCCGCGTGGTGGACGAGCAAGGTAAATGGAAGGATACCAAGGTCACAATTAAAAAACTCAACGGGACGGTCTTACCAGTCTCCTTTAATGCCGAAGTGGTGGATTTTCTCAATGAGCCCTGCATCCTGGTTGTGATGGTGGACATCTCGACCCTGGTTACATTGAATGACAAACTGACCTTGCAGACCATGATCCTGTTCGGAGTCTCCGTAGCAGAGAATATCCTGCTTACTGAAAGCGATTATGAACTGGCTATCCGCAAAGCGCTGCCTGTGGTGGGAAATTCCCTGGAAGTGGATCAGGTGGTCATCTTTAACTATGAAGCGCAGACCCAAGAGACAGCCAGCTTGTTCTCGGTAAAATGGATCTGGACCCAGGACGAGCAGACTGGGCTGTGCGAGGTTTCCAACCTGTTCAACCAGCAGCAACACGAATTCGTTCGGCAGTGGATAGAGCTTCTGAAATCAGGGCAATCTCTCTCCACCAATCATAAGTATCCCTCTCCGCAGGACAAGCAGGTCCTGCTTTCGCTCGGAATCAAATCAGCCTTAATGATTCCGCTGTTTTTGGAAAGCGCGTTCTGGGGCGTTTTAGCCTTTGTGGATTGCGCGCATGAAAAGGAATGGAACCGGAGTGATGAGATCACACTTTTACCTTTGGGATCAGCTATCGGGGGCGTGCTGTCCAGGCAGCTGACCCTGGTGGAATTGCGGGAAGCCAAGACCGCTGCAGACAATGCCAACCAAGCCAAATCCAGCTTCCTTGCCACCATGAGCCACGAGATCCGCACTCCCCTGAACGGCGTGATCGGCATGTCCAACCTGCTGCAGCAAACCCAACTGAGTTCCGAGCAAACGGATTATGTCAATGCCATCCGCTCCAACAGCAACGCTTTGCTGGAACTGATCAGCGATATTCTGGACTTCTCCAAGATCGAAAGCGAGAAGATCGACCTCGAAATGGAACCTTATAACTTGATCGGCTGCATTGAAGATGTCCTGGATCTGATGGCTGTCCGGGCTTCTGAAAAACGCCTTGACCTGTTCTACCAGCTTGACTCTGAAATCCGTTATGAGATCCTGGGTGACAGCCTGCGGTTGCGCCAGATCCTTCTGAACCTTATCGGTAATGCCATTAAGTTCACTCCCTCTGGCTACATCGAGATCAAGGCGGAATTGGCAGAAGTCAGTGAACCTGACGTCGTTTTACGGTTTAGTATCAAAGATACGGGGATAGGTATTGGACAACCGGAGCAGAAAAAACTATTCAATCCCTTTTTCCAAGCCGACTCCAGCACTTCCAGAAAATACGGCGGGACCGGTCTGGGCCTGGCGATCTGCGCGCGCCTGGTTCGGTTGATGGGCGGCGAGATCAGCGTGCAAAGCGAACTTGGCGCAGGCACCACCTTCATCTTTACTTTCAAAACATCTTTCGTTCAGACCAAGCCTGTATCTTTACCGGAGCATCTGACCCGGGATATTCCAACTGACCAAACTCTGTTTATCTGTATAACCAATGACACCCTGCGTGATTACATCGTCAATTTTCTGAGCAAAACCCCGGTCAAATCAGTGGTCATTGACGATCCCGTCGCTTTCGCCAATCAGCCTGGAAAATGGCAGATATTTGGTACTGGAATCAGTGATATCATTGACATCTCTGAAGACATCAACGAATATATCAGCAAGATTCGTCTCCACGAACCGTATAAACAATTGCCCATGATTTTCCTGCGCACGATCGGTCTAAAGAACCTTGATAACGACCAGTACTACAATACCCTGAACTACTTCATCACAAAACCTGTAAAACTCTCCACTCTGGCCGAAACACTCCTGCAGGCTTTTGGTAAGATCAAACAGGGCTGCAGGCCAGGCGATGTTCCAAGATTGCATAAGAACTTTGCCCTTCAGCATCCTCACCAGATATTGGTTGTTGATGACAACCAGATCAATCAGAAGCTGATGCTTAACATCCTCCAAAGGCTTGGCTACCAGGCAGAAACGGCCGGCACAGGGATCGAAGCCTTAAATCAGATCCGCCAGGGCGATTTCGACTTTGTTTTCATGGACGTGGCGATGCCGGAAATGGACGGATTCGAGGCTACCCGCAATATCAGGCATTCCAAAACGGTCAAAATACAGCCTATCATAGTAGCCATGACAGCACATGCCATGCAAGGCGACAAGGAAAAATGCATCGAAGCAGGAATGGACAACTACATCAGCAAACCCGTCCGTTTTGAGGATGTGCTCAGCGTCCTGTCCCAACAGAGGGGTAAAGAGTGACACTCCTCCCAGACCTGGGCAGCAACCACATACTTCAGGCCCTGCTGGCCACGCTCTTCACCTGGTTCATGACGGCCTCCGGTTCCGCTATGGTATTCCTGTTTAAAAGCGTCAGGCAGGATGTCATG
>JAXDBS010000068.1:0-66360 GCA_034678545.1 Cloacimonadaceae bacterium (SeqCode)
GCGCCACTGATCACAGTCATGTATTCGATGGAGGAGGTGCCGAAGTCGTATTCTCCGGGCTCCATGACGCCGACGGTGGAGTTGCCCTCTTCGTTGGAAAAGGAGACGGACTTGACATTGCCGCCGAAGTATTCGTTGACCTTGAGCATAAATCTCTCCTTGGGAAGGGTGGTGCTTTGGGATCAGCCGCCGCTGATCAGGTGGATGACGTCCACCTTGGCCCCGGGTGGCACGGCCGTGGTCTCATACTGGTCTTTTTTGACCAGGGCTCCGTTCATTTTGATGACCAGGAGGCGGAAGGTGTAATTCATTTTGCGCAGCAGGCCGTTGATGGTGAGGCCTTCCTCCCAGTCAACCGGGTTGCCGTTGACGGTGATTTTATCCATGAGTTCCTATCAGCCAGCTTCGCCCGGGATCCGCGTACGGACGGGCGTCCAGAGTTGCCGGCCGCTCAGTCTTCCAGTTCGCCCAGGAAGAGGTCGGCGGTATAATCCTTGTCTCCGATGCTGAGGTTGCCCTTGCCCAAGCCGACGGTCAGGTCGAAATCGCGGCTGAGGGTGGTTTCTCCGTAGGGGGTGCCGCTGGTAAAGGTGACCACCGCGTCGATGCTTCCGGTGACCGCCCCGGACAGGTACTGGTAAAGGGTGGGCTGATAGCCGCGGGGGGCGTGGAAATCCTGCAGGGTCATCTCCATCGCGAAATCGGCGTCCCGGACCTTGTTCCAGCCGCTGATGTTGTCCAGGCCTTCGCGGTAATAGTAGCCGTTGAGCGTGACGACGTCGCGGTGGGCGTTGGTGACGGTGAAGTTGCAGGACAGGGAATCGATCACGTCAGAGATGCGGCGGGTGTAGTGGTAGCCGCGTCCCCAGGCGATTTTGAAGGAGGCGGCGCGGGCGGTGTCGGAATCTGTCACATAGTATTTCTGCGGTTCGTTCAGGGCGTTGAAATACTTGATGGTGTAGACGCGGTGGGCGCGTCCGTAGGGCAGGACAAGGGAATCGCCGCGGGTCTTGTGGATGGTGATGGTCCAGGTCATGCTCCCCTGGTCATAGGTTTTGTGCATGGTGTATTCGCGGCCGGGATACTTATCCTTGAAGCCGGCTCCGACCTTGGTGGTGTCGTCCACCAGGAATTCGGCCAGGTCGGAGATGTGGTCCGCCAGGCCGCAGGTGTTGATGGAAAGGACTCCGGCGATGATTTCCCCGCAGTCGCGGTCGGGGGTGAGTTTTTCCTCCTCGTTTTCGGCGCAGGCGGCCAGGGCCAGGGCCAAACAGAGCACCGGCAGCAGAAATAAAAGGGCGGGAAGGCGTTTAGCTGTCATTTAAACCTCCTTGAGTCAGCTCAGAACCCGGGAACAAACGGCAGATCTGATCATATGCCAAAAAATTCCGCTACGAATAATCCCGGAGAGCGCGGAATATTGTCAAGGGAGAAATAGGGGTTGACAAAAAAACAGGTGGAAAAAGATTGCCTTGAAGTAAGATAGGAAAAACCCAAAGGAGACGGATAAATGAAACAGGGAATCCACCCCAAGTATGAAAAGGTGATCGTCAAATGCGCCTGCGGAAACACGTTCGAGACCAAGTCCACCAAGGGCGAGCTCAACGTCGATATCTGCAATGTCTGCCACCCCTTCTACACGGGCAAGCAGAAGATCCTGGACACGGCCGGACGCGTGGAGAAATTCAACCGCAAGTACAAGATCACCGACAAGAAATAGAGACCTTTCCTGACAGCGCCATTTTTCCCTGCCCGGAGAAATGGCGTTTTTACATTCCGGAAAAACGCTTTAGTATATAGGAGTTAAAACCTGCCGCCCAAAAAAAGGATCGTGGGATGCGTTGTCCCCGCGAAGGCGGCCTTCCCGTTGAAGATCGGGAACCAGTTGAAGCGACGGTAGGCGCGGGAAGAGAAAAAACCTGGAGCCCGGCCTCAACAAAAACAAAAGGAAAAAAAATGGAAAAAAAGCAGATATACGTAGGCGGGCAGGCCGTGATCGAAGGGGTGATGATGCGCGGCCCGGAACATCTGGCGACCGCCATCCGGCGCAAGGACGGCAGCGTGGAGGTCTGGAAGCAGCCCTTCACCAGCGTCACCGGAAAGGTCAAATTCTACAGCCTGCCCATCATCCGGGGCTTCGTCTCGCTGATCGAGATGCTGAAGATCGGCCTGCAGACGCTGACTTTTTCCGCCCAGCGCTATGAGCTGGACCTGAGCGAGGCGGAAAAGAGCAAGCCCAAATCCGCCCGGCGGGAAAAGGCGGAGGAGATCCTCACCTACGCGGTGGCCTTCGGTCTCGCCCTGCTGCTCTTCGGCCTTCTGCCCTACAAGCTGGGCGACTTGCTTAACCTGAGCAAGACGGATTTCTACTTCAACCTGTTCGCGGGCGTGATCCGGATCGTATTTTTCGTGGTGTACCTCTACCTGATCAGCCTGATGAAAGACGTGAAGAGGCTGTTCCGTTACCACGGCGCCGAGCACAAGAACGTCAACGCCTACGAGCACGACACGCCGCTGCAGATCGGCGAGATCCAGAAATGGACGACCGTGCATCCGCGCTGCGGGACGAGCTTCATGTTCTTTGTCCTGCTGATCGGCATTTTGGTCTTTTCCGTGGCGGATACGCTGGTTTCGGCCTTCATTTTGAAAAGGCCCGTTCCCTTCCTGCTGCGGCTGGGCTACCACATTCTCCTGATCCCGCTGGTCTCGGGCATTTCCTATGAGGTGCTGCGCTTTTCCGGGCGCAACCTGAAGCACCCCGTCGTGAAACTGATGACCGGGCCGGGCATGGCCCTGCAGCGGATCACGACCCAGCCCCCGGACGACCAGATGGTCGAGACCGCTCTCATCGCCATGAAAGCCGCACTGGACCTGGACGTCAGCGAACACAATGTGAGCTGGATCGGGAACTGATGCTTCCAGCCGACAAGCTGCAGGCGCTGCAAAAGGAATTTGCCGGCCTGCACGAATACCTCGCCGACCCCGCCCACATGGCGGACGGCAAGGACTACCGCGAAAAAGCCCGGCGCCACCGCGAACTGGAAGAGATCATGGAGGCCTGGGAACAGTGGCGCAAGCTGAACAGCCGCCTGGAGGAGACCCAAAGCCTGCTGGAGAGCGAATCCGACGAGGAGATGCAGGCCCTGGAGCGGGAGGAGATCGCGCAGCTGGAAGAGCGGCTGGCCAAGACGGAAGCGCAGTTGGACGACCTGCTCATCCCCTCCGACCCCAACGACGCCAAGAACGCCATTGTGGAGATCAGGGCCGGCACCGGCGGCGAGGAAGCCGCCCTCTTCGTGGCCGACCTCTTCCGCATGTATTCCTATTTCGCCGACCGCCGGAAGTGGAAGCTCGCAGTGCTCAGCAGCAACGAGACCGGCCTGGGCGGCTTCAAGGAGATCATTTTCCAACTCAGCGGCAAAGATGTTTACGGCACCATGCGTTTCGAAAGCGGGGTGCACCGCGTACAGAGGATCCCCGTGACGGAAGCGGGCGGGCGCATTCACACCTCCGCAGTCTCGGTGGCAGTGCTGCCGGAAGCGGAGGAGATCGACCTAGAGATCAGTGAAAGCGACCTGCGCACCGACGTCTACCGCAGCTCCGGGCACGGCGGCCAAAGCGTCAACACCACCGATTCAGCCGTCCGCATCACCCACCTCCCGACCGGCCTGGTCGTCACCTGCCAGGACGAGAAATCGCAGATCAAGAACAAGGCCAAGGCGCTGAAAGTCCTGCGCTCGCGCCTGCTGGACCTGGAGATCAGCAAGCAGGAGCAGGAGATCGCGCGCCACCGCAAGGCCCAGGTCAGCACGGGGGACCGTTCCGCCAAGATCCGCACCTACAATTTTCCCCAGTCGCGGGTGACCGACCACCGAATTAACTTGACAACCTACAATTTGGACGGATTATTGTCAGGTGAGATCGACGAGTTCATTGAAGCGCTCAAAAACGCCTGGCGCCGGGAGAAGGTAAGTTCATAAACCGTATGGGAATAATACCCGCCATTGGCATCGCCCTGTTTTTCCTCTGCCTGTCCTTCCTGTTCTCCGGACTGGAGACGGGACTGATCTCCCTCAACCGGCTCAGGCTGGAGGCCGCGGCCCGTTCCAGCCGACGCTCGGCCGAACTGCTCAAGTTCATCCGCCAGCCGGACAAGATCCTGGGCACCACCCTGATCGGGAACAACATCGTCAATGTCATCCTGGCCTCCTTTACCACCTTTGTAGCGCAGACCCTGGTCAACCGGAGCGGCAGCTGGTACTTTGACCCGCGCTGGACCGCGCTGGGGGTGGCGGCGGTTGTCTTCATCTTCGGCGAGCTGCTGCCCAAGTCGCTGTTCCGGGACCACGCCGACGCCATGGTGCCCGCCCTGTTCCCCGTTCTCAAGCTTTTTTACAACCTTTTGCGCCCCTTCGTCTACGCCGTCACCTGGCTCAACCGCGCCCTGGAGAAACTGCTCAGGATAGACACCGCCTCGCCCATGGCCTACCTGACCCGGGACGACCTTGCCTTCCTGATTTCCCAGACGGCCTCCGACCCCGAATCCGAGCCCCATCTGGAAATGATCGAGGACGCCCTCGAATTCAACGAGCAGCGCGCCTACAACGTGATGATCCCGCGCACCGACGTGGTGGCCATCGAGGCGGACGCCAGCGCGGCCGAGATCCTCGAACTGGCCGCCCGGGAAGGCTTCACCCGCTATCCCGTCTATGACCAGAACCTGGACAACATCATCGGAGTCCTCATCATCTACGACCTCCTGCGCACCCCCGGCAGCGAAGGCATGAACGCCCGCCAATTGGTCCATGAGCCCTTCTTCATACCCGAAAACACGGACATCGACATCGTGCTCCGGGACATGCAGCAGCACCACCTCAGCATGGCCATCATCGTCGACTCCTTCGGCGGCACCGCCGGCATCATCACCATGGAGGACATCCTGGAGGAGATCGTGGGCGACATCTCCGACGAATTCGACACTGAGGAGGACGCCGGGACTGACGTCGACCGGGTGGGCCCCAACACCTGGATCGTGGCGGCCGACGTGGAGATCGACAAGCTCAACGGCGAGTATGACATGGCCCTGCCCGAAGGCGACTATGAAACCGTGGCCGGGCTCATCCTGGACCGCCTGGAGCGCATCCCCCACCCGGGCCAGATCCTGGACGCCGGGCCCTACCGCCTCCAGGTCCTGCAGACCACCGACCGCAAGATCTCACGGGTCAAGATCCACCTTTCCGAAGCCCCCGAAACCGATACGCAGAACGAGAAATAGAGAGGAACTGACATGAAACTTATGGAATGCGTCCCCAATTTCAGCGAAGGCAGGGACCGCGCCGTCCTGGACCTGATCGCCGCCGCCATCCAAGCCGTGAAAAACGTCACCCTGCTGGACGTGGACCCCGGAGCCGACACCAACCGCACCGTCTTCACCCTCGCCGGAGAGCCCGAAGCCGTGGTGGAAGCCGCCTTCCAGGCCATCAGGCAGGCCGCCGCGCTGATCGACATGAGCAAGCACCGCGGCGAGCATCCGCGCATGGGCGCCACCGACGTCTGCCCCTTCATCCCCATCTCGGAGATGAGCATGGAGGAGTGCGCGCAGTGGGCCCGCGTCCTGGGCGAACGGGTGGGCCGCGAGCTGGGCGTCCCCGTCTACCTGTATGAGAACGCCGCCTCCAGGCCGGAATGGAAAAACCTCGCCACCGTACGCCAGGGCGAATACGAAGCTCTGCCGGACAAGGCCAAAGACCCCGCCTGGAAGCCGGATTTCGGGCCGCATGAATTCAACGCCAAAAGCGGCGCCACCGCCATCGGCGCCCGCGAGTTCCTGATCGCCTATAACATCAACCTCAACACCCGCGATAAAAAGAAAGCCCACGAACTGGCCCTGATGATCCGCGAGAGCGGCCGCCCCGCCAAAGGCCCTGACGGCAAGCTCCTCAGGGACGAGAAAGGCGACAAGGTCGTCCTCCCCGGCCTCTTCCGGCACTGCAAGGCCGTGGGCTGGTATATTGACAGCTTTAAGCGCGCCCAGATCAGCATCAACCTCACCAACTACAAGGTCACCCCGCCCCACCTCGTCCTGGAAAAGGTGCGGGAGCTGGCCGCCCAAATGGGCATCCGGGTCACCGGCAGCGAGCTGGTCGGCCTGATCCCCAAAGCCGCTTTGCTGGAAGCGGGAAAGTTTTACCTCAGGCGCCTGGGCGAAAGCGCCGGCCTGCCGGAGCGGATGGTCATGGAGACCGCCGTCCAGAGCATGGGCCTGACCGACCTCGGCCCCTTTGACCCGGACAAAAAGGTGATCGAGTATGCCATCGCCCGCCCCGACGCCCTCGTCAACCTCACCCTCAGCGGCTTCTGCGACCTGCTTTCCACCGACGCGCCCGCGCCCGGAGGCGGCAGTGTGGCAGCCCTCTGCACCGCCATGAGCGGAGCCCTCACCGCCATGGTCTCCAACCTCACGGTCGGCAAAAAGGGCTATGAACAGGCTCAGGACCAGGTCCTGCAGCTAGCCGAACAGGCCCAGGCCGTCAAGGAAAAGGCACTCCAGTGCATCGACCGGGACACGGACGCCTTTGACGCCATGATGGAAGCCCTGCGCCTGCCCAAAAAGACGGAGGAGGAAATCGCCCTCCGCGCCGCCCGGCTGGAGGAAACCACCCAAAAGGCCATCCTCGTGCCCCTCGAGACCCTCGAACTCGCCCTGGAAGCCGTGGAACTCGCCCGCCGGGTCGCCCGGGCCGGCAACCTTAACGCCCTCTCCGACGCCGGAGTGGCAGCCCTCACCGCCCTCGCCGGGGCCAAAGGCGCCTATTACAACATCCTGATCAACGTCAAGGGCGTCACCGCCCAAACCTTCAGGGACGAGGTCCTGGGCAAGTCCGCCGCCCTCGCCGATCAAATCGAGGACATCGCCCTCGCCGTCGAACACGACATCACCGACCGCCGGAAATAATCATGTCCCGCGGCGATGGTATGGGGCTTCGCCCCATGCCCACTTTCTTATCAGCCGTCATTCCGGATGTGGGGACAAGCGTCCCCGCTTGTCCGGTACAGGCGGGACGCCTGTTCCTGCGATCTTGCCGGCGCAGGCCGGTACCGCCTGAGGCCTGACCCGTGCTGATCTTCCTCACCGGCTTCATGGGCAGCGGCAAGACCACCGACGGCCGGGCCGCCGCCAACCTGCTCAGGGTCCCCTTCCTCGATCTGGACGAGGAGATGGGCCGCCGCCGCGGCCAGAGCGCCCAGGCCCTCATTGACGCCTGCGGGATCGCGGAATTCCGCCGCCTGGAAACCGAACTCCTGCTCCGGGCCCGCCGGTGCCTCCGGCTCAGCCTCCCGGCCGAACTGCCTGTCCCGCCCCAACCCGAAGCTGTCATCGCCACCGGCAGCGGCAGCGTCCTGCTCCCCCAAAACCGGGAATTCCTGCTCCGGCCCGGACATCTCTCCCTCTGGCTGGACCTCCCCTTCCCCCTCCTCCTGCAGAGGATCCGCGCCGACCGCCGCCCGCCCCTCCACGGCCTCGCCGATGAAGAGATCCGCCAGGTCTGGCTCCAACGCCTCCCCTTCTACCAGGCCGCCTGCCACCGGCGCCTCGACGCGCCCCCCTTCCCGCCCGCGATCCGCAGCCTCTTCAGGCTCAGCCTCTGATCCACCCGCCCCGCGCCGGTTTGTTGAGAAAAACCGCTCACAGCCGGGCTTGCAGGCCCAACCGGAAGGACCGGCGGCCGGCCCGGCGGAACGGGAGGTAAACATAAAGGCTGAAACCCGCCCGAGCCTTGACCGGACAAGCCAGGCTCAGGCGCAGGGCGGTGTCGGAATCCGCCTGCAGCAGCAGTTCCTCGTCGGAAGGGATGTCTGTGGCCTGATAAACGCTTTGCTGATCGGCCCAGGTTTGAAACGTCAATCCGGCTTCCAGCCGCCCGTGCCTGTAATGAAGCGTCTGCTGCAGGGAAAATCCGTTTTTGGCCAGTTTGAGATCCCGGTAATGCTGATACTGGCAGGCGGCCCGGTAACTGATCCGCGGGCTGATTTCTTTCGCCCAGAAAACCTTTACCCTGTTCTGGACGGGTAAAAGCCCCGCCCCCGCGGAATCCGTCAACGCGGCCGAGTCCCGGCTGAACCGATACCAGGTGAGGCCGCTCTCCCGGCCGCTGTCTCTCCAGGCTGCGGACCAGACCGTCCGCTGCTTCCGGCCGGAGTCAGCTTCGCCGCTCAAACCATCCCGGGCGGCAATTCGCGCCGTCAGGGTTATTTTGCTCACCAGCCTGTAGCGGATGTCCCAACTCAATTCCCGGCCGGCGGCTGACTGCCCGAACACCCGGCGGGTCCGGGCATAGGAAAGCTTTCCCCCGTCCGGCCCGCTGACCAATTGCCAGGCCTGGGCCAGCCGGGCGGATTCGTGTCCGATCCTCAGCGCGCAAGCCGGATGCTCCCCGGCCCATAAAGTTTCCAGACTGACAGTCAGCGGTTTGAACTGATAGCTGCCAAACAGGCTGCCGGCCTGTCCGGGATAATCTGATGCGGCATCAGCCGCTGACTGATCCAGGCATTGGCTGTAACAGAGCGCCCCAAAATCGAGCCGGCCCAGCCTGTACGCCGCGATCAAACCGCCTGTCCTTTCCGCCGCCCTGCCCTTGGTGGAGGGATCAACCAGATCAGACTCATAAAGGCGGCTGACCATTCCATCCTCCAGAGTGGCATAACGCAAGGTATTCGAGATCCAGCCGGTGAATTCCAGCCTCCCGAACGCCGCTTGGGCCGCCACTCCCGTCAGGGCCGGATGCGAGAGGCCGGGAGCGGGATATACCATCCGTCCGGCCTGCCTGTCCCCTCCGCCATAGGCTCCCAGACATAATCCTTCCCCCGCCTGCAGCCGGAAGTGGCCAATGTAAAACGAACGCAGCCAACTCCGGGTGGTTGCCTGCAAACCCAACCTAATTCTAATGGCGGGGATTTCGCCTTTTTGGACAGACTGGTAGAAGACGCCGTTCAGCTCAGGCTGGCCTGCCTTTCTCTCGCCCCGGGCAGACAAGAGCATACGTGAAGTAAGCGCTCGATCGCCTGGCCTCCAGTTAAGGCGAGCCTCCAACTGATGCGGCCGGTCAGACAGAAAGTGGGTCAGGCTGTCCTGCGCCGGCAGCCAAGTTTGCACCTCGGCCCGCTCATAATCCAACTCGGTAAGTTCGGGCAGAGGGTCTGTAATAGCCGGCGCAGGCAGGGCGGAGGTCAGCAGGATAAAAATGGCCAGTGCCTTGCAAATCATCTGGCAGGAAATATCGGGCATGCCTGGACGGCGAATTACGGAATCAACGGAATATTTGATTGGGTTAGAAGGCGACAGCCGCAGCCGCATGATACAGGGAAAATCCTGATCAGGGGAACAGGACAGTCAGTCCGAGGCTGTGGGTCCAGTCCAGATCGGGGTGGGTTTGCACGGCGTAGGCGAGGTTGAGCCAGCCGAGGTCGAAGGCGGCGGCGCAGCCGAAGCGGGCGGGTTCGCTTTCCCAGGCGGCTAGGGCGGTCAGGTTTTGGTAAAGGCGGAGGCGGCAGCCCAGCTTGAAACAGGGATCCGTGTCCGGGGCGAAGGCGAGTCCGGCGGCCAGGGTGAGGTTGGGGTCCGGGGCCTGTCCCAGGCAGAGGTTATAGCTGCCCTCCCCGCCTGAGCGCGGGGGGAGTCTGTGTTCCGAGCCCAGGTCCAGGCTGAGTCCTTTGTAGCTCAGGCGGAGGCCGGCATCCAGCCTGTCGTCCCGGGCGGCGCCATAGCCGGGAATCTCGTCCAGCAGGAGTTTATAGCCCAAGCCCAGGCGGAAAAAGCTGCAGCCGTAGCGGACCCCGGCCCGGACGTCGGCGCGGCGGCAGGCGTCGTTGTCCAGACTCTGCCAGGCGGCATAGGCGCTGCTGTACTGCCAGGCGACGAGGGAGGCCAGTTCATACCGGGCGAGCCGGCGCATGCCGTGGGTGAGGGCGGAGGAGGCGGCCAGGCCGGGTTCGCCGGCGGCGGGGTTGATCCCTGTGGCGGCGGGGTCGTCGGAAAGGGCAGTAAGCCCGCAGGCTCCGAGCAGGAGGGGATGGCAGGGGGGCAGGGGCTCGAGGGCTGCCAGCCGGCAGAGGGCGGCGGTCAGCAGCAGGGTCAGCCAGCTTCCTAAATGAGGCCCCGGCATGTCATTCCCGCGCGGTCAGATCAGGCAGGCCTCGGTCTCCCTGTCAAAGAAATGGGCTTTGGAGAGGTCCACGGTGACCGGGAAGAGCTGTCCCTTGGGCGGGAGGTCCTTGGGGTCGAAGCGGGCGGTGAAGCTATAATTATCGGATTTGAGGTAGACGATGTATTCGTTGCCCAGGGGCTCGATGATCTCGCAGAGGACTTGGATCTGGCGGGGCTCTGCGGCGAGAGTGTCGAAGCGGGCGTCATAGATGTCCTCGGGGCGGATGCCGAGGTGGATCTGTTTGTCCTTATAGGCGGCGAGGAGTTCGCTCTGGCGGGGGGTGAGGCTGAGGCGGAAGTCGGCGCAGGAGAAATCCAATCCGCCGGAGCCGGCGCCGAGGGTCCCGGTGACTATGTTGATGGCGGGGCTGCCGATGAAGCCGGCGACGAAGAGGTTGGCGGGATGGTTGTAGACGGTGAGGGGGACGTCGATCTGCTGGATGACGCCGTCCTTCATGACCACGATCTTGTCGGCCATGGTCATGGCTTCGGTCTGGTCGTGGGTGACGTAGATCATGGTGTTTTCCAGGGTGTGGTGGAGCTTGACGATCTCGGAGCGCATCTGGACGCGGAGCTTAGCGTCGAGGTTGGAGAGGGGCTCGTCAAAGAGGAAGACCTTGGGGTTGCGGACGATGGTGCGGCCCAGGGCGACCCTCTGGCGCTGGCCGCCGGAAAGCTGGCCGGGGCGGCTTTTGAGCATGGATTGGATGCCGAGCAGTCCGGCGGCGTGCCGGACCTTGGCCTCGATCTCCTTCTTGGGGACGCCGCGCAGCTTGAGCGCGAAGGCCATGTTGTCATACACAGTCATGTGGGGATAGAGCGCGTAGTTCTGGAACACCATGGCGATGTCGCGGTCCTTGGGCAGGACGTCGTTGACCACCTGGCCACCGATTTTGACGGTGCCTGAAGAGATCTTTTCCAGGCCGGCGATCATGCGCAGGATGGTGGTCTTGCCGCAGCCGGAGGGGCCGACCAGAACGACGAATTCCTTGTCCTCCGCCACGAAGCAGGCGTCCTTGACGGCGTGAAAGCCGTTGTCATAATATTTGTTCACACTCTCGACGGTAACCTTGGCCATGCAAATCTCCTTGGTTTTCTAAAAATCCGTTTATCCGCATCTTGTCAAGCCGGAAATCAGATCAGCAGGATGGGGAGGGGGCGAAAAATGCCGGGCGGGAAAGCTGAAACCGGATCCGGTTTAGCCGGGAAGGCTCAGGCTGCCGCGCCTGACGGATCAGTAATGCAGGACGCGGGTAGTGATGCAGTTCTTGCCCGCCGCCTTGGATTCGTACATGGCGGCGTCCGCTTCCGCGATCAGTTTTTCCAGGTCCAGATTGGTAAAGGGGCTGGTGATCAGGCAGGAGGCGATCCCGACGCTGACCGTGATTTTCAGTTCGAGTTTGGCGCAGGTGAAGGCGGTTTCATTCACTTTGGCGCGGAAGGATTCCAGGGTCTGCTCCGCCTGGACCTGGTCGGTGTTGAACATGATGATGAGGAATTCCTCGCCGCCGTAGCGGATGACGAAGTCGCTTTTGCGGAAGTAGCTGCGCAGGAGGGCGGACATCCCGTTCAGGATAAGGTCGCCGGCCTGGTGGCCGTAGGTGTCGTTAATGGGCTTGAAATCGTCGATGTCGATGATCACAAAGCTGAGGGGTGATTGCTGCCGCACGGCCAGCTGGAGCAGCTCGCCGATGTTGTTGCAGAGGAAGCGCCGATTGTAGAGGCCGGTCAGGGAATCGCGCAGGGAGAGTTCCTCCACCTGGTGGTAGAGATCGTTGATCTTGTTGTAGTTGGACTGGAGGGTTTCCACATAGGCGTTGCTCTGGATATTGATGAGGCTGATGAGCTCCCGGACAATGCGCTCGACGCTCTTCTGGACAGTCAGGTAGTCTTCGGCGGAGAGGTGGGCGGACAGGAAGTGGTTGATCCGGTCGATCCGGTTCCAGCTCCGGTGGATGTAATAGTTGGAATGCTGGAAATCGGTGACGGACTCAAGGAAGGCCGATTCCACGGACGACCTGATGCTGCCGGAAAAGTAATACATGCTCTGCAGCTGGCTGACCGTGAACAGGGAGGCCGGCAGCTTCCTCAGCCGGGCCAGGAAATCCAGTTTTTCGCCGGTGCTGACAGCCTTGTCGGTCAGGTTGAAGAGTTCGAACAGGATCTGGGCGCGGCACTGGCCGTTTTACTTTTGGGTGTGGTCCAGCAGGGTCAGGAGCAGGTCCTTGCGCATCCTGATGGGGCGGATCCAGCCGAGGGAAATGACCCATTGGGACAGGAAGTGGCAGGCGGTCTGCCTGCTCTGCAGCCTGCAGGCCTCCAGAATGGCGTCCAGCCAGGTGTTCTGTTCCTCCAGGTGGCGACCGGCCAGGGCTTCCGCCCGCGCGTTCAGCGACCTGACCAAGACAGTGTGGCAGGAGATCCCGCCGCCGTTCGCGAGAACGGGCTGCAGTTCCTTCAGGTATTTCTCCGCCTGGGCGGATTCCAGTTCCAGCAGCAGCGCCGCCATCTGGATCAGGAAGAGGTAGCGCTCCCGCTGCAGGGGCCGGACGGCCGCCTCGTCCACCTGCGCGCGGGCAGCTTCAAAGGCTTCCGAATTCTCCTCGCAGGGCAGGTCCGTCAGCATTTTGCCGAGTTGGCCGAAGGCGCGGTCAGGGCAGTCGCTGAGGCTGTCCAGATGGGGGATGAAGGCCTTCAGGAAATGAGCGGCCCAGGCCCCCATGGCCTGCCTGTGGTGGCTGTTGTTGCGGGAAAACTCCTGCAGCTGGTTTTTTAACTGCCGGATGGCGCTTTCCCTGTCACCTCCCGCCGCGCAGAGTTCCGAGACGGCCTGTCCCAGGCTTAGCCGCTCAGCCTCGCTGAAAGGGAAGTTGGGATGGGTGGAAGCCATGCTCACTTGCGGGGCTTCTTATCCCGGGACAGGGAATCCGACTGGTAAAAGCGGTACACGGTCTCGTCCGGTTTCTGGTAGCCCAGCTTCTCCCGGGCGATCTTTTCGATCAGCCGCACATCGGTCTTCAACAGCCGAATTTCCTTGATCAGGCTGTCATTCTGGGTCTGCAGGGCCTTTACCTTATCTTCCATCCCGGCATTGTCCCGGTTTTTGAGATATAGCTTCAGAAAGCTGTTGTTGTCCAGGAAGAGGAGCCAGACCACGATCAGCAGGATCAGGCCCCAAAATATGATGCGGAAAGGTTTTTTGCGCTCCAGGGCGGTGGTTTTCACTTTCATGCCCGCTCCTTTGCCGCCCAGTTCAGGACGACGGTGCCCCCGGCCTCCAGCAGGGCCGGGGTGATCTCGATTCTGTTGGTTTCCGGCCGTATCACCTGTTCGGCTCGTTTGAGGAAGGCATCCAGTCCGCCCAGGCGGAAATTGACCGCATCAGTGTTGTAATGCATGGGGAAAAGCAGCCGGGGCCTGATCTCATCGATCAGGTTCCAGGCGTCTGTCAGGGAAAGCGTGTAGATCTCCCCCACCGGGATCAGGAGCAGGTCCGGACGGGCTATCTTCCTCAGCACGGCGGCCTCCGGCAGATGGCCCAGGTCTCCGCAGTGCACCAGGGTCAATCCTTCCAGCTTGAGTTTGATCAGGTTGTTTTTGCCGCGCTGGCTGCCCCGGCTGGCGTCGTGGAAGACGGGGATCAGCTCCGCCTCCAGCCTCGGGTGGGCATGAGCGCCCGCCTCACGGATGACCACGGGCTTGCCCCGGATGAGCGCAACGTTGTTGTGGTCGTGGTGTTCGTGGCTGACGCAGACGTACTGAGCCTCCAGATCCCGCGGCAGGGGATAGCCGATATCGTCGAAGGGATCGATGGCGACAGTTACGCCGCCGCCCGACACTTTCCAGAAGGAATGGCCGAAGTATTCCAGTTGCATGCTCACCTCCCTATCGTACAAACAGCCTGGACAGCAGGGACTTGTGGATGCCGATCGCCTGGTGGGGACACATCTCGTGGCAGCAAAGGCAGCGGATGCACTTGTCCGTCCCGATCACGGGGAAACCGTCCTCCCCGGTTTCAATGGCCTGCACCGGGCAGCTTTTTACGCAGACATAACACTTTTGGCATTTATCCGTAACATATGGATACAAGTCAATGATTTTTCTCAGCACGACCCTGGCCCGGGGCGGCACGTGCGACATGACCCTTGACTGCAGGCCGGCGGTCCGGCGGTCCACTTTGGGCAGGCGGTGGTCCCGGAAGCTGAGCGGATATTCGATCTGGGAGGGGATGATCCCTTCCTCGTGCAGAGCTTCTTTCACATACTCTATCTGCTTCAGGGAAAAGCCCATGAAGCGGGCGGCCACATAGTCCAGCGAGGGGGCGGAGGCCGAGCCGAAAAGCAGCCCGAAGTTGCGCGGACGCCCGGCGGAAGGGCCAGCTCCGTCCATGCCGATGATCCCGTCCATGAGGTGATAGACCACCCGGTGCCTCACACTGGCGTGCAACACGGCCAGCATGTGCCCGAAATCCCGGGAGTTGGGATAATGCTTGTGATACTCGGTCTTGGCCAGGCCGGGCACGAGGCCGAACAGGTTTTTTACAGCGCCGGTAAAAGCCATCAGGCCGTGGGTCTTAAGTTTGCAGACATTGATGGTAACATCGGCCTGCCAAAGTATTTTGGACAGGAGGAGCCGGACGCCGTCCGCCTCGATCTCCTGCACGCCCGACGAGCTCAGGTTCACCAGCCGGACGGGATAACGCTCCGCCAGGTCCTGCATCCCCGTAACCTGCCAGATCTCCTGCAGGTTGCCCGTCCCGCCGGGGCTGTCGCCCAGCCAGACGGTCTTGCCCATCTCCAGCAGAACCTGGATCAAAGCCTCCAGAACGGCGGGATGGGTGGTCACCGCCCGCTCGGGAGGAAAGCCGCCCAGCAGATTGGGCTTGAGCAGGACCGTTTTGGCGTTCTTCAGACGGATGGGATCACCCGCCGCCAGGAATTCCCGGGCCGCCTCCCTCAGCTCGGGCAGGCGGTAGGCTTCTACTTTGCGTATCTCGACCCGAGGCATCACTTGTCAAAAATCAGGAACTTCTTGCCCTTGAAGGCCTCGAGGTCGAACCCCAGCGCCATGGACACACGGGTCGTGGGGACGTTGTCCAGCAGGTCACGCATCACGCCCAGGGCCAGCTTGCCGCCTTTCAGGTGATAGGTGAAGCCTAAAGTCCCGTACAGCTGGCCGGTGTCTTCAATCAGCCCGCCCCGGTCCACCGAACTCCACCACAGGAGCTGCTCCGCATCAGTGGTTTCGCGGACAGGCAGCCGGTAGGCGCCTTCAAAGACACCCGGGAAACTGGCCAATCCGATCCTGTAGGTCACATTGCGGATCCGTTTTTCTAATCCGGCCTTGAGGCTGAGGCGGTCCTCAAACTCAGCCGCCATGGCGCTGCACTGCTCCCACTCCGCCTCCGCCAGCAGTTTGTTGTTGAGGAATTCATACGTAACGCCGGCGTTGAGTTTCCAGGGCAAAGTCACTTCATACATCTCGTACCCGATATCCATCCGGCGCTTGGCCGGAAACTGGAAAGCCGCTCCCAGCCTGACTTTATCACCGCGGTAAAAGACCCCCGGCTGGACCCGGAACACGTACCAGGTTTTGTCGATCCGCTCAAAGGTCTGGAATACGGTGACATCCCTGAACTGGTGCAGCTGGCTGTGCAGGTTCAGACCGATCCTCACAGGCCCGATTCGGTCAGCCAAGGTGGCAGTGATCTGGTGCAGGTAATAGCTGGGGTAGCGGGTCACGATGCCGGCGCCCTGCGCAATCTCGACCGTGAAATCATCATAGACGACCGACTTGGGGACGTTGTAGCTGACCGCCCCCTGCAGGCTTCCGCAGAGCCTTCCGCTGAGCCCGAAGATGCCGAAGGGCAGGGGCGAGGTATAGACCTGGTCGGCGGAGGCGTTGATCTCGTTGATGGGCGGCTTGACGGTAAATTCCATGTAAAATCCGGACTTGTCGCTGACCAGGGTGGCGGGGTTGCGGATGGCGCTTTCCAGCCCGCCCTCCAGAGCGGCGTCCGCCCCTCCCCGGCCCATGGCTTCCACGTTCAGGTCATTGGCGCTGAAGTGGTCGTAAAAAGGCAGCATATACTGGGGCGCGGGAAAGTCGAGGCTGTCCTGCTGGGCGGCCAGGCCTGACCCGACAGCAATGAACAATACCGCCAGCAGCCAAGGTAAAAGCTTGTGTTTCATGTATCCCTCTCTCGTTCAATTACCTGATATAATAATGGTTTGGCTGCGCTGCTTGCCCACGGAGACGAGTTCGACCGGGACTTCCAGCAGGTCCTGGATGGCTTCCAGGTATGTCCTGGCGGCCTTGGGCAGCCGGCTCAGCTTTTTCACCTGCGTGATCTCCTGCTTCCAGCCTTTCAGGGTCAGGTACTCCGGCTCCGCCTTGCCCAGCAGGAACGGGTCGGCCGGAAAGTCCTCAGTCCGTTTTCCATTGATCCAGTAACCGGTGCAGATCCTGATCTCCTCAAAGCCGGACAGCACGTCCAGCAAAGTGATGGCCAGTCCGTCCACGCCGTTCAGTTCCGCCGTGTATTTTGCCGCCACGGCGTCGAACCAGCCGCAGCGCCTGGGACGCCCTGTCGTAGCGCCGTATTCGTTGCCCTGCCGCCGGATTTTGTCGCCGGTGGCGTCCTTCAGTTCGGTCGGAAAAGGCCCTTCACCCACCCTTGTGCTGTAAGCCTTGTAAACTCCGATCACCTTGTCCACCATCTTCAGGGGAACTCCCGCGCCGGTGCTGATGCCGCCCGCCATCGTATTGGACGAGGTCACATAAGGATAGGTGCCGTACGTGATATCCAGCAGCGTGCCCTGCGCGCCTTCGAACAGGATCCGGTCGCCCGCCGCGTAGCGTTTCCGGATATAAGTATCGGTCTGCGCCGCATAGGGAGCCAGTTTTTTCCCCGCTGCTTGAAGGTCTTTGCCTAATTTCTCTTTGGCAGCAGCGGAAAGTTTGATATTATGGTACTGATACAGCCCTTCCAGCCGCTTCAGCAGATATTCTTTGTGGTACAGGTCATTCAGCCTGAGCCCGGCCCGCGCCCTGTCGTCCGAGTAGGCGGGCCCGATCCCGCGCAGCGTCGTCCCGATCTTGTTCTTGCCGGATCTGTCTTCCCGTGCCGCGTCCAGTTCCTTGTGCAAGGGCAGGACCAGGGCCGCCCGCAGGTCTATCAGCAGTCTGTCTTTGAAGCTGATCCCCTGCTTTTCCAGAGCGGTGATTTCCTTTAAAAGTTCAAACACGTCCAGCACCACTCCGCTGCCGATCACGCAGACCGCGTCCGGGTACAGGATGCCGGAGGGGACGGAGTGGAAAACGTATTTCCTGTCCCCCAGGTGGATGGTGTGCCCGGCGTTGCTGCCGCCCTGGAAGCGCACCACCACGTCCGCGCACTCGCCCAGCACGTCCACGATCTTGGCCTTGGCCTCGTCACCCCACAGGCAACCCAGCACCGCGATTGAACTCATCTGTTTCTCCTTGACACGGATAAAAGCTCAGGCAAAAAAGCTTTCAGTGTTTGTCAACAGAAAAAGGAGCGTTCCTAATGCACCCAGTCAGTTTCGGAAGCGATAACCATTCCGGCGCCCACCCGCTGATTTTGGAAGCTTTGAACCGAGCCAACTCAGGCTACTGGCACGGCTACGGCGAAGAGGAATACACGGAAAAGGTCCAGTGGAAGGTGGCAGCCCTGTTCGGACCAACCGCCAAATGCCTGTTCGTCATGACCGGCACCGGCGCCAACGTTCTGGCCCTGCAGAGCCTGCTCAAATCCTATGAGGCCGTGTTCTGCGCCGACACCGCCCACATCAATATGCACGAGGCCGGCGCCGTCCAGAAATTCACCCAGGCCCGCCTGATTGTCATCCCCGTTTCCGACGGCAAGCTGACCCCCGCCCTGATCGCCCCCCACCTCGAACTGATGGCCGACCAGCACATGTCCCAGCCCCGCGTCATCTCCGTTTCCCAGCCCACGGAGTACGGCACCGTCTATGCTCTGGAGGAATTGAAAGCCCTGGCTGATTACGCCCACGCCCATGACCTTTTCCTGCACGTGGACGGGGCGCGCCTCGCCAACGCCGCCGTCAGCCTCAACTGCACCTTGGAAGCCATGACCGCCGGCTGCGGCGTGGACGCGGTCAGCTTGGGCGCTACCAAGAACGGCTGCCTGTTCGGCGAGGCGGTGATCTTTCTCAACCGGGACGCCGCGGCCGCCGCTGCAGTCTATTACCGCAAGCAGATGACCCAGCTCATCTCCAAAATGCGCTACCTCACCCTCCAGCTGGAAACCTATGTGGACCAGGGGATCTGGAAGCAGAACGCGGAACACGCCAACGCCATGGCGCAGCTGCTAAAGGAAAAACTCTCCGCTATTGATAAGATCACCATCACCCAGCCTGTCCAGGCCAATTTCGTCTTTGCCGTCCTGCCGCCGCAGATCATTCCACCCCTGCAGGCCAAATACCACTTCTACCTCTGGAACGAACCCCGCCACGAGGTCCGCCTCCTCTGCTCCTGGAATACCACCCCCGCCATGATTGAGGAATTTATCGCTGATTTGAAAAATCTGCTCTGAAGCTGTACATCTATTTGTAGCGCAGATATTCATCTGCTGTCGGGACGGATATGCATCCGTCCCCCTTTTTCCCGGCGCAGGCCGGTATCATGACTTGTTATCTGTTCCCACCCGCCACCCTTGATGGTATAGGGCTTCGCCCCCTGCCCCGAAAGCAGGAGTGACATGCGTCCCCGCCTGCCTTGGTACAAGCGGGACGCTTGTACCTACACCGTCGTCCCTGCGCAGGCAGGGCGGCACACCCAAGCAGAAGTGAAAAAAACAGCGGTAAAGCTCTGGCCATAAATCCCTCCAGCGGATAGGATTGTAAGCAGTTTATCGTCAAACACAACATTATGTCAAGCGAAACAACCTCTGTTCAGTCAACTGATGCTTCTTCTGCTGCCCAAAGTTTCAGCTTCTTTGTTTCCGTTCAGGTCGGATCCATCCTCCTTGTTTGATGAGGATCACATTTACCCAAGCTCAGTATAACTCATTGTTATAAAAAGATCTTGCTTCCCGCCTACTCGGAAATGACACACCGCAAAGATAATCAAAGATAATGCACCCACTCTGTTTGAAAGAGAGCCGCAGTATTTACCCATTCTGACCCATCCGGATCACCCGGCTGGGCTTTCTTAACTGGCCTTTCCCTGATTAATTTATAAATCAAAAGCATATCCTCAATATATCATAAGTTGATTAAAAGTATTATGACATACAGATGATATACTATAACCATACATATGATATGCTGTAATCATACTTATGCATAAAGGGGGATGGAAGGGATAACTGGGGTACGGGAGTGCTTGAGTTCATATGATTACATAGCGGTCATCACGAGTAATCACGGAAGGGTGCTAACGGCGTGCACACCCAGGTCCCGAAAGGGCGGAGTCCGACTCAATCCGGCAGGGAGGATCCTTCATGGCCATCACAAGATCATGGCAGGCAATGAGATAGGTGTAATTATTCAACTCCGGAAAGAAATATTTGCTTTGGAGTTACTTTCAATTATCATAGGGTCACATCCGACTTTTCATAAGTAACAAAGGATGACATAAGAATAATAAAAACATCAAGGGGGATTATAAATGATGTTATTCGGTTCTGTTATCAAATCCGGCAAGTTAAGCGCATGTTCAGTTAACCACAGGATGTGCGTCAAATGATACGTGCCGTCACAACTCTGATTCAGGCGTCAAAATCAACAAGGAGTTTTCCGACCCACAAGCATACCGAAGGAAAAACCGCTTACCAATCCACAATCAATAATACAGCAATCAATAAATAACAAGGAGAAACAATGAAATCCATATATTTACTACCTTTTATCGCAGTTCTGCTGGCCCTTTTCGCCGTCGGCTGCAGCGATCAGAACCTTACCGCCCCCCTTGCTGAAAATGATGATTACTCGATGCTGAAGGGAACCTCAAGATCAAGGATTCCCCAGAACAGCCAGGACGAGCCCCTCCAGGCAGCAGCCATGGTGAGAATGTATGACCAGCCTGAAGATTTCACATATCGCTGGTTAATGCCGAACGGGATGCCGCATCCGTGGTTTTCCTACATCAAGACCACTCCCTCCCTGACGCCCCAGACCTATTATTTTTATGCCGACAAGCAATACAAGAGCGGCGAAGTTGAAGTCTGGAAGGAAAACAACCACCTGAAAGTGAAGATCATGATGATGAACGACTGGCAGCTGGAAGAAGTGAAAATGAATGTCAAACTGACCGGGTTTGGCGGCGCTCCCGCATTTGGCAGATTTCCCCATAAAATGACGTTCGATCCCGCCCTGGAAGCTGATTATACGTTTTCCATTCCCTGGAAGATGAACTGGGACGACATGGAACTGAATATTGCCATTCACGGCGAAGTCAAGAAAGTGACCGGCCCCATGCCGACCGCCCGGGTTCAAGTCATCCACAACTCCGCCGATGCCGCTGCCGCAGTGGTTGATGTCTGGCTGAACGACACCCTGCTGCTGGATGATTTTGCCTTCCGGACCGCTTCTCCCTTTGTTGACGCGCCTGCCGGCGTGGAATTCTCCATCGCCATCCAGGGCCCCAGCAGCACCGGCCCGGAAAATCCGATCTGGTCACAGAATTACACCTTGGCGGCCGGCGAAACCTATATCCTTATCGCTAACGGCATAGTCAGCCCTTCCGGGTACAATCCGATGCCGGCTTTTGACATAGAAGTATACGGGATGGGACGCGAGCAGGCTTCCATGCCCGGAAACACGGATGTTCTGGTCTTCCACGGCTCCACCGACGCACCCACGGTTGACGTATATGAAACGGGCGTGGGCGCAGGCCAGATCATCGATAACCTGATGTATACTGATTTTGCCGGATACCTGGAACTGGGCACTTTGGATTATGTCCTGGAAATCCGTGATGAAACCGGCGTGAACACAGTCGCCGCTTATCAGGCTCCGCTGGCCACTTTGGGGCTCAACGGCGCCGCCCTGACAGTAGTGGCCTCCGGTTTCCTGAATCCTGCCAACAACAGCGGCGGAGCACCGTTTGGATTATGGGTAGCCCTGCCCTCCGGCGGCAACCTGGTCCCGTTACCTTTAGTCGCGCCATAAATTCCGATCCCCATAGCAATGCCGCCGTTCTTCAGGAACGGCGGTTTTTTTTATTCCCATCCGAACAATAGAATCCGAAATCCACATTTGCCAACTGTAAGCCTGCGCTTGGGCTCACTACGGAATCAGCCCCCCAAGGATTCAGTTATCAGCGCCAAGCCCATAAAGGAATATCTTTTTAAAAGCGATATATTCCTTGACAGGTGAATTGCTTTCAATAATATTTGAATTAATAGACGTGCATCCCAGAGGAGGTCTTATGAACACTGTCAAAGCCGCCTTTTTCATTGTCATCCCGGCCGTTTTCCTGACCGGACTCGGCGCCCAGGCCGAGGGATGGCAGGAAGACAAAGCAACCGCAAAAAGCCATGTCTATGATCCGGGAACCAAAGAGAAATCCATCCAACCCATGACAAGCCCTTTCAACATCTCCCAGCCGGGAGGAAAACCAGTTATCCTCAGCCCTCCGGACACCGGGTTGAAACCCTTGCCGGAGCAGCCGTTGCTGCCCCCCAGGCCTGTTATCGCCGATAAAAATGAACCCAAAGAACCTACCCCTCAGAATGTGGAAAGGCCGCCTGCTGTTGATCCGGACATCTATGAATATGATGACATATACACTTATGCGCAATTGTTCTATCCTGCTTACACCAACCAGGTCCAGTACCATTCCGTTCATACAGCCTACAACGAGGACTGGTACTTGTTTTACGGCCATATCGGAAACACTTATGTCTTTTATTCCATGGGCAGCACCGACATGCAGGTGTGGCTATACGATAACGACGCGGAAACCCAGTTGGATTATGACGATGACGATGGGGAAGGCACCAATTACTACCTGGAATTTACTCCTTACATCAATGGTTTTTACTATCTTAAGGTAATGGGGTATGGTTCCAATACAGGATATTATGATTTTAATTACAGTTATAACACGAATCCTGATGCCTATGAGGCGGACGACACTGCCTACAGCTGCACGGCCCTGACCCCCCAGCCGTACGCCATTTATCAGATTCATACCATGCACAACACAACAGACCAGGACTGGTTCATGTTTTACGGCCTGGCCAATGTGACCTATAATTTCTGGTCAGCCGGCAACACGGACGTGAGCGCCTGGCTGTTCATGGAAGACGGCACAAGCCTTCTGGCCTATGATGACGACGGCGGGGGCGCCCCTAATTTTTCCATCAGTCATGCCGTCCCGGCCGACGGCTGGTACAAGGTCCAGGTCATGGGCTGGAGCGGAGCCATGGGGCCGTATGATTTTTATTACACCTACAACAACTTCACCGATTATTACGAACCGGACAACACAAGCTCCCAAAGTTCGTATCTGCCTTTGCAGAACGAGCCCTACGCGCTGCGCCACACCATCTGTCCCGAGTATGATGAGGACTGGTTTCGCTTCTACGGCGTGGCAAACTGGACTTATCAGTTTTCGTCCTCGTACAATACGGATACGATGATAGAATTGTATGAGGATGACGGGGTAACCCTGATCGCCTCCAATGACGACGGCGGCGGCGATCTCAACTTCCTGCTATACATAATTCCCACCACGAGCAGTTATTATAAACTAAAGGTGAGAGGTTACGGAGCAAACACCGGCGCTTATGACTTTCACTTCCAGCTTACGACGGTCGCCGACTATTATGAGCCGAACGATTCGCCTGAGTCCTGCACTCAGTTTGCGATCAACAATTATGCCACGGGCAACCCTTATTCATTACACACCCACATAGATCAGGATTGGTTCCAATTTTACGGATTAAGCGGATTGAACTGCAATTTCTGGTCAACCGGCGTTCTGGACACCCAAGCCTGGCTCTATCAGGAAGACGGCACAACTCAGCTTGCCTATGATGATGACAGCGGGGAAGAGTATAATTTCAGCCTGAATTACACCCTGCCTGCCGACGGCTGGTACAAGTTGAAGATCACAAGCTGGGGCGGATCGTTGGGTCTTTACGAATTCTATCACAACTACTCCGCTTTTACTGACCCGTATGAACCGGATAATTCGATTGCTCAGGGCAGGGGCATCAGCCCCTCAATCTCAATTTCCACTGAACGGCACAGCATCTATCCCACTGTTGATGAAGACTGGTTTTATTTTTACGGGTCTACAGGCATAAATTATGAATTCTACTCCAGTTTCACTACTGACACGAGAGCTGAGATTTATGCAGGCGATGGAATAACCCTGATTGCATCAAACGAAGACGGTCCGGATCATCCCAATTTCTATCTTGCCTTCGAGCCTTCCTATGACAGCATTTATTACCTGAAGATTAGTGCTTACTACTACGTATATGGAGTTTATGATTTTCATTACCGGTTATGGGTTGACCCCGATGTTTACGAGCCTGACAATTCGGTCTTTCAGTACACCGGGCTGGAGCCTGTGCCCGATACGCAAGCCCAGAGCCACACCCTCCACGATAATGCCGACGACGACTGGTTCTCCTTTCTGGGCGTACCGGGACGCCATTACGTTTTCTGCTCCACGGGCACATCGGATACGGAGGCGACGCTCTTTAACGCAGACGGCAGCCAGCAGTTGGCGTGGGATGACGAATCAGGCGGAAATTCGAATTTCCTCATTGATTTCTCGCCGGTTGAGTATGCCATTTACAAACTGAAAGTCAACGCCTGGGGACACGTCAGCATCGGCGCTTACGGTTTCAACTATCATTACTACGTGGATACGGACGCCTATGAACCGGATTCCCAGGCCCAGCCTGTCGCCCTGACTGTCTTATCCACCTGGTCTACGCTCAACCGGACAGTCCACTATTTCTCAGACGAGGACTGGCACAGGTTTGAAGGGGTGGCGGGGCGAACCTACACCTTTGAATCGGGAGGCTTCACAGATGTGGTGGCCTATCTCTATGACGATGCGGTAAGCACACTCATCACGTCGGATGATGACGGCACCGGCTTTCCCAATTTCAGCATATCCTTTACCCCGGCCGCCACAGCCCATTACAGGCTGCTGGTCCTGAGCGCGGGCACCGACCTTGGCTTCTATGAACTGAATTACATCTATGAGTCCGGGGCTTTGAGCCCCCCTGCCAATCTGGCGGTTGCGCAGTCAGGGGGACTGTTCTTCATAAGCTGGGACGCGGTCCCCGGCGCCACCAGTTACCGGATCGAAACTTCCAGCAATCCTTACACCGGCTTTACCACGGCAGGCGTCACCGAAGCGCTGTCATGGGCAACACTGCTGACCGGAAGCGGGGTCTTCTTCCGGGTCATCGCCCTGAACTGAAGGCGGGAGGTGCCGCCGTAAGTACAGGCGCCTCGTCTGGACGATCCGCTCAGGCAGACGGGGCGTGGGGCGGAGCTTCATACAAACAGGGGCGGCGGGCGGGATATGAATAAAACCTGATAAATCCGGTGTTCCTGTCTGCTCTGATCTGTCTATTTTACGCTTTCCAGGATGTCCACCGGAACGTTTTTCTGGGTTTGGACACGGGCTTTGAGATCGGCGATGTCGTCGTTTTTGAGGCGGATGCAGCCTTCGGAGGCGAGGGTGCCGATGGAGGCGGGGTCGTGGGTGCCGTGGATGGCGATGCCGGTCCAGGTCTGGCCTGAGAAGGTGGCGTCCCTGCCTGTGTAGAGGCGCAGGAACCAGGGTCCGTAAGCGCCGGCGATGGGGCCTTTGTCATCGCCCTTGAAATCGTGGGTCCAGGTGTGGGAGTCCTGGATCTGGCTGATATGGAAATGGCCTTCCGGGGTGCGGCTGTCGCCCACCTTCTGCTTGTCGCCGGAGTTCTTGCCGAGGGCGACGGGGTAGGTTTTGGCCAACTTGCCGTCGGCATAGAGCCGCAGTTCAAACTTATCCTTGATGACGAGGAGGTAGAGGCCTTTCCCGATCAGGCGGGGCTGGCGCGCGGAGTCTTTCGGTTCTTCAGCAGCGGCCGGCGGTTCAACCTGTTCAGCCTTGGCAGGTGTGTTTTCAGGCTGACCGGCCAGTTGCTCAAAAGTATCTGGCGCCGCATCAAGAGAATCCTTTTCCGCGGCCGGGGTTTTATCCTTGCTCCCGGAGCAGAAGGAATAAACGACAGCCAGCAGGAGCAGGGCGAGAATCAGGATGCGGAGGAATTTCACCTTGCCGTTTTTACGGTTGGAATATTGGTCAGCCATAATGGTCCGGCCTATCTTAGAGTGGCGGAATGGATCCAGCCGGTGACGCCGGAGGCGGTGCTGACCTTGATCCAGGACCCGGAATATTTCAAGCCTTTCAGGGTGACAGTGTCGTTTTTGACAGTCCTTTCACCCAGGCCCTGCAGCCTGTCGCCGGAGTTGACCGTGACAAGGACTTTTCCGCTCAGGCTGGGCGTCTGGCGGATGCAGACATCCGTATAAGGCCCCACCGTATAGATGGCGGGCGAGACGGCCACAGTGCTGACCGGCTGGGCAGGTGCACCCGTGCTGGCCGGGGTTTTCGGCAAAGCGGCATTATCCACTCCATAGCCGTGGAACTTTTCATCATCTTTGTCATACCAGACCTGTTTGCCGGCCCCGCTGGGGCTGTCGGCGGTGGAGATGGCAATGAATTTGCGGGGCGGGTTGCCTTCCACTGAAAAGCTCCAGTGCTTGAGAGTGGCGTCTCCCAGCCTGGCGTCCCTGAGTGCCTGATCGACAGAATAGCCTTCGGCCGTGCCGTTGGTCTGGACATAGACATTATAGGCGGTGCTCATGGCGCGGATGCCGGTCTGCGCCTCAGTGGAGCGGGATTTCTGCACGTAAGCGCTTTCGGAAGGAGCGGATTCCTCTTCCTCCACCGCCGGTTCGGTCAGGTCGTCTATGCCGAAGCCGTGGTAACGTTTGTTATCCCCTTCCCACCAGATCATCCTGCCGGCCAGGCGGCCCGCTTCCGAATTGGCAGTGGCCAGGATCAGGCGATAGGGCAGAACATCAGTCTTGCCCCCGGCCGCCAGTTGGTCCAGATCCGCCTGAGTAAGGGGAACAACTTCAAAATCCCATTTGGCGTTGATTTCCCTGCTTTTAACGGCGTCCTCGGCATCATCCACCAGATCGAAACCCTCCAGGCTGCCGTTGGTCTGAATATATTGGTCCAGATCTGCCTTGATCTCCCGGATAGCTTGCTGCACCAGGAGGGAACTTCCCTTTTCCTGACGGTTCAGAAAGATCTTTACACCAAAGACTGCCGCGGCAGCCAGAAGCAGGATCGCCACGACGAGGATGATCCAGAGAGAAGTCCTTTTTCCCGACGGAACGGGCGCGGCAGGCATAGCTTGCTGGTCCATGTCATGCTCCTTAATAATATTCGGTGAAATCCCGTTTAGGGTAACTCCCATCGTCAGGGGCAAGGATAACAGGCTTTGCGGCGCAGTCAAGCGATTTATCAGGATTATTCACACTGATGGAAACGAAACGATCCAAGGGGCAATCAACTGGATCGCGGATTGCAGGAAGGCAAAAAAACTTGACGAAATTGGGGCGGGGGGCGGAACATAGACCCGGAGTTGCTTGGTCTCTGTGACAGGCAGAGCGGGGCATCCGGAAATCCAAATAAAGAAGACGAGAGTTCCAAAACCTGAACTTGGGCGGGGAAAAAACAATATGGGCCATCTGACCGAGCACAATCTGCTGATCTTTTTGCTGCAATTTGCCCTGCTGCTGGGGCTGAGCAAGCTGGCAGGGCTGGTCTTCGAGCGTTTCAAGCAGTCCACCATCACGGGCGAAGTGCTGGTGGGCCTGCTGCTGGGCCCGGTGATTTTCGGGCGCTACCTGCCTCACTGGCAGTCGTTCCTGTTCCCCAAGGACCATCTGCAGATCGTGATGCTGGAGACGATCGCCTGGTTCGGCAACTTTTACCTGCTGATGGAAACCGGTTTGGACGTGAATTTCGGCCGCATCTGGAAACAGAAGGGGCAGGCGCTGACCATCTCGCTGACCGACACGATCGTTCCCATCCTGCTCGCCTTCATTCCCATCTACCTGATCCATGACAGCTTCCTGGTCGATCCTTCCAAGCGCACCATCTTCACGCTGTTCCTGTCCACGATCATGACCATCAGCGCCCTGCCGGTGGCCATCCGCGTCATGTATGACCTCAACATCCTGAAATCGGACACAGGCTTCCTGATCGTGTCGGCGCTCACCATCAACGACCTGATCGGGTGGGTGGTGTTCACAGTCATTTTAGGCGTGTTCGGGCAGTCGCAGGTTGACCTGTGGTCGATCGGCAGGCTGGTTCTGCTCACGCTGGGCTTCACTGTCCTGAGCCTGACGCTGCTGCGCCGTCTGGTGGACAGGAGCATGACCCTGATCCACAACAAATACGGCTCGGAAACGGGGCTGAAGACCACCTTCGTGTTTTTGGTCGGGATGCTGTTCGGGGCCGTTACGCTGGGGATCGGGATCCACTCACTGTTCGGTTTTTTCATGGCGGGGATCGTGCTGGGCGAGGCGAGGCATTTTTCCGAAAACGACCGGCACGTCATGAACCGGCTGGTGCACTCGCTGTTCGTGCCGGTGTTCTTTGCCAACATCGGGCTGCGGCTGGATTTCATCAGGAATTTTGAGTGGAGCCTGGTCCTGCTGTTTACGGTCGTGGGGATCGCCGCGCGCTATATCGGGGCCTATCTAGGCGCTTGGCTGGCCCGGCAGAACAAGCAGGACTGGAACACCATCGCCATCTGCCATACGGCGGGCGGGGAGATGCATATCGTGGTGGCCATGCTGGCTTTTTCCAGCGGCTTGGTCAGCAGCGAGATCTTTGTCGGCATCGTAGTGGCCAGCATCATCACCACCATCGTGTTCGGTCCCTGGCTGTCGCTGGCCCTGAAACGCAGGCGCAAAGGTCTGCTGGAGATCGTCTTCAGCCAGGATTCAATCCTGCTGGATGCCGATTTTACCAGCCAGCAGGACCTGATCGAGGGCATCAGCGCCACCCTATCCAAAAAGCTGAAACTGAGCGCGGACCTGGTCAGGGATGAGATCCTGCTGCGGGAGGAGCAGATGAGCACTTCCGTGGGCAGAGGCCTGGCTTTTCCCCATGCCCGGCTGGCCGGCCTGGAGCATCCTCTCATCTATGCGATAAGAAACAAAACCGGTTTGGAATGGGACAGCCCGGACGGCAAACCTGTGAACTGGGTCTTTCTGATCGTCACGCCGGAAGACAATCCGGAGGCCCAATTGCACATTCTGCAGACTTTGAGCAAAACCCTGTCCAACAAAGAGGACATGAGCAAGCTCAACGCCTCCGCCAGCCCTTTGGAGGTGTGGCAAACGATCAGGCCCAAACTGGAGAACTGCCGGGACTGCATGCTTCCCGCCTGATACAAAAGCAGCCGGCCTGAGCCGGCTGCTTTACTTTTATCCACGAGATGTTAGGGAATCATTTCATCAGGATCATCTTGGATGTGCCCTGATAGCTGCCGCTTCTCATCCGCAGGAAATAGATGCCGCTGCCCACGCTGCGGCCCGCGTCGTCCCTGCCGCTCCACTTGTAAGTGTAGTTGCCGGCTTTGGCCTTGTCGTTGTAAAGCGTTGCCACCTTTTGGCCAAGCAGGTTATAAACCTCGAGGGTTACTTGTCCTTCCTGCTTGAGGCTGAAGTGCACGTTGGTCTCCGACCGGAAGGGATTGGGATAATTGCCCCTGAGTTGGGTAACCAGTGCCGAGACCTGCTCATCATTGCCGACCGGCAGGACAATAGCCGTAACCGGAACGGTCGAGGCAGGATGGGCGGGATCATCGCAGCTGATATGCAACTCGCCGCTGAAATTCCCTTCCGCGGCCGGGAAGACCATGACATCGAAATTCATGGTGATACCCGCCGGGATGACGAAGTTCAGGGTCTGGGCATAGACCTCTTCCTGGGCCGGTTTGATCCGGACGGCATCCGACCCGGTGATGGTCCCGATCAGGGTGGCTTCGCCGCTGTTGGTGATGGCAAAGGGCAGAGGCTCGAAATCTGCAGTTGTGTGTGACCCGAAATCCAGCATGTCGGGCAGGACACTGATAACGGGCACTCCCTGGATACCGCCCACGCCGGGGAAGGCGATCTCGTCCACCCAGGCGCAGTCAGAGCCGGCGGTAGCCATGTAGTCCTTCGCGTATTCCCATTTGAAGGTGGTGGTTCCGGCCGGGACGGGGTAGCTGTGCTGGGTCCAGACGCTTTCGCCGGACCACTGCTCCTTGAGGACGCCGTTGATGTAAAACTTCAGGAAATCATAGTTCTGCTCGGAAGAGACTTTTTTCCAGAAACTGATGTTCGAGGCAGCCGGGACTTCCATCACCACCTGCATGGCAGTGGAACCGCTGTTTGCGATCAGGGCCGATTTGGCGCTGGCGCTGCCGCCGTAAAAGGTGGAGGTGTCAAGGCTCCAGTTGCCGCCCGTAAAGGTCCAGGGGAAGGCTGTGAAGGTTCCGCTGTCAAAGGACTCGATCACCAGCCCGATAAAGGTGTTGATGACCTGCAGGATGGTGAATTCACCGGAAATTCCGATCAGCATGAACTCGACTGGCGCGCCCACGGGGATCTGGGAGCTGAAGGTCAGGTCAAACATGACCTCCACTGTCTGTCCCGGCTCCACCAGCGGGAAGGTGGTCTGGACGGGTTCCAGCAGATAGAAATACTGGTTGTTGATAAAGAGCGAACAGAGCAGGTCCGCGGCCGGAGCGTGCCCGTTGTTGGTGACGGGGATGCTGATCCTGGCCGTTTCGCCCGCATCCAGACGCCCGTTGTTGTTGCCCTGGGAGTCGTTCACCTGCAGGGCTCCGGTAGCCAGGACAGGAGAGTTCAGGATAAGGCTCACCTCATATTCCCAGGCCAGGGAATCATAACGCGAGATGCTGACGTGGATGAGCGCGGCGTGCTGGTCGGGCACATTATTGGCCGCTTGGATGGCGAAACCTCCGGCACTGGTGACCGCCTGCCCGGCCGGAATGCTGTCATAGACCGCCGCGTTATCCGTGATCGTGATGTAGGGATCGGCGGTGCTGATAGTGACAGCGATGCCGGTGGCGGTGACGCTGCCGACATTGTTCAGGGTCAGGTCATAGGTAAAGCTTTCGCCGAATTCGGGCAGGTTGTTGTCCCCGTCACTCACGACCTGGGCCGCCACCTGCAGGTAAGGGCCGTCGTTGGGGACCACCTGGATGGTGTCAATCAAAGTGATGTGGTCAAAGGCCGTAATGGTCAGGGTCAGGTTCATGGGCTCTGCCGGAACCAAGCTCAGGTTGATCACCGCGCTGCCTGAGGCGTCCGCAAAGGCGCTGCCGTAAAGGACGCCGTCGGCGTACAGGGAGACCCAGGCGCCGGGCACGGTTTGGACCGTGTAGGACGTCAGGCCCAGGTACAGGATGGGCATGTATTGCGCCGTCAGGGGAAGCGGATTGACCGTGCGCACCTGCAGGGAGGCATCCCCGAAGATGTGCCAGGTCTTGAACATGTTAGCTCCGTCCGTTCCATAGACTTCTATCATTTTGGAAGAGCCGTTGAAATAGAGTCCGCCGATCGTATTCTTCTGATGGGCGACCAGCAGGTCCGTGATCTCGTCCTGGGCCCGCATGGGTGAATTCCAGGACTGATTGATGGTAGAACCGTAGAAGACCACGGCGCCGCGCGGATTTCCGGTCACGGAGTCACGGGCCCGCAGCCAGGATTCGGCAAAGCAGGTCGAGTTGGCAAAGTTGCCGTTCACGCAGGCGACCGAGACAATGAAAGGAAGTTTGTTGTCGTTGGTCAACTGCCCGACATTGGTATTGCTGAAACCTGTGGTCACCCAGGTCGTGCTGCTGCCGTGTCCCACATAATTGATGAATCCCCGGCCCGCATTGACCGAGGCCGACACTGCCGCGGCGCTGGCGCCCGGATCGTAGATCTGGTCCACTGTGCCGTAGCCGTAGGTCAGCAGGTCGGTCCTGATATAGTTCATGTGCACGATATCGGATTCGCCCATGTCGCCCTGGCTGCCGCCGCCTTCCGCGGAGGCGATGCCAATTGCATTGGACAACCAGGCATTGTCAGACTGCATATCTCGCTCGTAGCGGACGGTGCGCAGGATCTGGGTGTCCAGTTCCGCCGTGGTCTGGGCCGAAAAGCGCCCGATGAAGATCTCGGGATAGCTGTCGGTGCCGGCCAGCAGGGTAAAGGAGGGATCGGAAGCGCCGGAGCCGGAAGTCAGGGACGGGACCTGCGCATGGTCGCCGATGATCTGCACGAAAGCCAGGTCGGTATTCAGGTCATACTGGTTTTGGATATAAGTTTTGAGCTGAGTTGCCGTGGGGCCGGCCACCGTGATGTCCACCACGTCCACCGTGAAGCCCTTCTGGCGTTTCCATTCGACGAAGGGCTGCAGGGACGCGTCAAACATGCTGTTGGTGATGATCAGCATCCTGCCCTGCTCGTCCAGGACCGGGTACTTGGCCTGGTTATAATTCAGGAACAGCCCCTGGTAGATGTTCTCAAACCAGGCGCTGGCGGAATTCCGGTTGGCAGTGATGATATTGACTGTGTCACTGCCGGCGTTGTCAACAGCCAGCCGGATGCGGGTGTAGATCCGGAGCGTCTGCGTGGCAGGATAATAGACAAAGGGCTGGAAATGGACAGTGATCCCGCGGTAGTCCCTGATGATGAACGGCTCGGACAGCCGGGCCAATTCATCAGGATAAAAACCGCCGCCCTGATAGAAGGGAGCGAAGACCCAGGGCACCGTGTCCGGATCGATGTCACGAGTCAGGATGCCTTTGGAAGGGACGACGGGCATGGTCACTTCCGTGTATTCGGAATCCAATATCCGCACCTGCATTTTGGCTGTCCCAGGGATCGCCAGGCTGCGGCTGAGATAAGGCACCTGCGGCAGCCCGGTTTCCTGTGTGATGCCTTCCCGGTCCAGGTTCAGGGCCCAGTAGGTCGTGCCGTTAATATTGACCTCTTCCCGGTTGAAGTGGCCCAGCGTCATTTCCAGGATCGAAGACTGCGGAGTGGATGAGACCAGGGAAACCTGGTTCGGGGCTCCGCCGACCGTGTACTGCCCGGCGAAGGCAAGCAGCGCCGGCACCAGCAGCAGGATCATGAACAGTGTTCTTTTCATAAGCTTTTCCTCCCGTGGGAGCTATGCAACCGCTCCCATGGCTATTGTTTATTTCATTAGCATCATCTTGCGCGTCTGGGCAAAGCCCGGCACCGTCATTCTGTACATGTAAACGCCGCTGGACACAGGCTTGCCAGCATCGTCCCGGCCGTCCCAGACCTGGCTGTGGCTGCCTGCCTTGGCCTGGGCATTGACCAGGGTCCTGACCAGCTGCCCCTTGGTGTTGTAGATCTTGATGGTGACAGGGCCCGCTTCCTTGACCGAGTAGCGGATGGCCGTAACCGGGTTGAAGGGATTGGGGTAGTTGCCTTCCAGGGCGGTGACTGCGGGCGCCGTGTTGTCGTCATTGGTAACTGAGGAAACGCTCAGCGCCACCTGCTGGGAAGGATAATTGGGATCATTTGAGGTAATAACCAGTTCCCCGTTAAAGTTTGTGGCGGAGTTCAGGTAAACGCTGACCATCAGCGTGGCGTTTCCGTGGGCGGGTATGGAGTAGGTGTGGGGAGACACGATGGAAACGCCGTTGAGATGCAGTCCGAACAGGGACGGGGCGTTAATGGTCCCGGTCATGGCTTCCGGTCCCAGGTTTCTGATCACCAGGTCCTGCGAAACGATGGTATGCAGTTCTACTCCGCTGTAGTTAAGGGATGTGGTCGGCTGGTAATAGATGGGCGCGTTAGCATCGCCGGATATGGGGAAGACGATGTCGTCGATCCAGGCGCAGTCATATCCGGAGGTGGAGGAATAGTCCTTCTGATAGGACCATCTGAATGTGTGCTGGCCCGCCGCCACGGCATAGGTCTGCTGGCCCCAGGGCAGGTTGCCGGACCAGCTTCCCTGCTCATCGGAATCGATGTAAAACTTCAGGAGGTCATACCCGCTTTCGGAGGACACCTTGCGCCAGAACGAGATTTCGCCGGCCATGCCGACATTCAGGGTGACGCTCAGTTCCGTGATCCCGTTGTGGCCGATGGCGCCGCTCCTGACGCAGTAATTGCCCGTGTGGGCGTTGGTGGTACCGCTGACGATGGTCCAGGGGATGGTGCTGACGTTCTGCCAGCCAGCGCCGATCGAGCCTATTTCAAAGCCGTCCCCGACCGCTCCGACCGGCAGGGCGAACATGCTGTTGACCAGCTGCGCGCCGGCGGTGAGGGCCAGGCCGACTGAGATGACGCCGCCCGTGGGGGCGGAGGCGCTGATATTGATGTCCAGGGTGATGGGGATGACGGTGCCCACGTTAAAGCCTGGCAGGGTGAAAACGCTTTGCGTGGTCGTGGCGTGGGGGCTGTTGATCACCACGTTCAGCTGGGCCGCCGAGGTGGCGGCGTGGCCCGTATTGGACAGGTTGAAGGTGACAGTGATGGTCTCGCCCTGCTCGAAAGCGCCGTTGTTATTGGGGTCAAAGAAGGTCGGCGCGCTGAATGTCAGATCAGGCGCGTTTACCGTAATGGAGCGTGTGCCGCTCCAGGTATTATTGCTGCCGTCGGTGAAGGTAAACGTGAATTCCACCTCCTCCTGATCGGGGATGGAATTCAGGATTTCCACCTGAAAAGTATTGCCGATGGTGTATGGAGTATTTACGGCAACGCTGGCCAGGGTGGTCGTGTTATTGATTATATTCACATACGGATTGGCGGTTGTGACAGTGGCGGTCACCGCTTGCGCCGCCTGGGTTCCCACGTTGTTGATAATGGGTTCCAGATAAAGGGTTTCACCTGCTTCGGGGATGGAATTATTGCTGTCATTGATAAACATGCTATTGATGATTATATATGGTCCGGCACCGGAGGTAACTTCGACAGTTGCAATTATGGGTTGGCGCAAAGAGCGGGTTAGTACCAGGGAAGCCGGTCCCGGAGTTGTAAAGGGGATGAAATTCAGGGTTAAGTTCCCGGATCCGTCTGTCATTCCCGACCCGTGCAACACGTCATTCTGCGAGATGCCGACAAAAGTGTAAGGGTCGGCCGTGATCTGCATGGTTCCCACACCGATCTGGACCGTGGGAGCGTACTGGGCCGTGTTCGCGGTGGGGATGCCCATGTAGGGGATCAGGCTGGGGTCGCCCATGATGGAATAGATCTCCCAGTAATAATTGGCCCGGCTGCTGTTGGCCTGGACCACTGCCAGGTTGCCCATCAGCACCTGGGCGCCCAGGGTGCCGGCCCAGTCCGCCACCGCCTCATCATGATAATGGAAGAGAGCGTCATAGGCTCCGATCCGATTGGCCATCCAGGCGGGGCCGCTGCTGGTGATGGGAGTCTTGTAGCCCACCGCCCAGTAGAAGTCCTCGTCCCAGTAGGTGCTGTTGGTGCCGCCGATGTAGGCGACGGCGCCCTTGCCCGCGGTGCGGGTGATGGCTTCGCCGAAGCATTCGGCCGTGTTGAAATGGTTGGTCAGGCAGCAGTTGCCGACGGCCACGAAATACTTGTTGACGTTTGTCATGGCGTTGATGTTGGCGATGTTGACGCTGGGGTCGGACCAGCTGGTCTCGCTGCCGTGGGCCGTATAGTTGATGAAGCCGAGCCCGGCGCTCATGTCGGCCAGGATGGCGGAGTCGGAGGATCCGGAGGCGGGATAGGGGTACATATGGTTGCGGATGTTGTAGGGTCCGTAGGGCGTCCAGGCCGGGGCAGTGGATTCGCCGAAATAATTGTTTTTGCCATAGTTGATCTGGCCGTTGCCGTGCGTTTGGGCGTAATAGGAATCCATGCCGGCGATCAGCACCGTGTGAGACAGGTAGGAGGGGTCGGGCATGGCGTATTTTTCATACATCAGGGTCTTGTCCACGTAGGTCTGGACCTGGGTGGTGCTGGTGGCGGAGAAGCGTCCGAAATACATCTCCGGGACATAGTCCGTGCCCTGCAGCCGCACGTAGCTCAGGTCAGTGACGTGCCCGCTATCCGTGTTGCCGGTCCAGGCCGGGATCTGTCCCGTGTCGCCCACCAGCAGCAGATAGGAGGGCGCCGGATTCTCTGTGGTGGCCGTGTTCCAGATATTCTGCAGCCAGGCCTTGATGGCCGTGGTGGTAGTCCCGGTAACAGCTGTGGTGGCGAAGGTCACATTGTAGCCCTGCTGCCTTTTCCAGTTGATGAAGGGTTGCAGGGTCGCCTCGTAGTTGGCCGGGGCGATGATGATCAGGCCCAGCGGGTAGCGGTTCAGGGTGGTGCGCGGCGTCTCGTAATTGAACAGCGCCTGGGACAGTGCCGGTTCGAAAACCGGGGAGTAGTATCTTTCATAAAGCTCGTCCGTGGCGGCCCAATCAGCTCCGGCAAAGGCGACTTCCACCGTGGCGGAAGCGGTCACTTCCAACTGGGCGGTGGCGGGATTGTACCTGACAGGGACAAAGTCCAGGGCCACCAGGCGCGCCCCGCGCAGCATGCCGATCTCCTCGACTTTAACAATTGGCTCGCCGGTCCAGCCCGTTCCGTTGTAAAATTCCCTGTCATAGGCAAACGGAACCGTGGCGGGGTCCGCGCTTTTGGACTGGGATTCCTGTTTCGGCAAAAGGGGATGGCTGATCCCCAGGCCGGCCAGGCTCACCTGGCTGCTGCTGGATTGCGTCACCCGCGGCAGGACCTGCGCCTGCAGCGGAACGCGGATGATCTGCCTCAGCAGCGGCAGCTGAGGCAGGCCGGTACGGTTGGTCGTGGCGTAGCCTGCAATACTCAGTTCGGTAAAACGGCCCCGCGGCGTGTCGGTCTCCTGCCAGGCCAGTTCCCCGACCGTATAGTTGACCGTCAGCCCGGCCGGCGTGTCGCTCACCAAAGCGGCGGCATTAGGCTGATGGGATATGTCGATGGTGCCACCCAGCCCGAACAACAGGCCCTGGGCGCATAAAAGCACGGTTAGCCACAGTAGGCTTCTCATAACATCTCCTTGTATCTATCGAATTATTGTTAATGCAACATTAGTACTTATAATATAAGCAAAAACAGCGCCGAAAACAGAAAAATCCTCTGCCTGCGCCTCGCAGGGACCTGCCCCATTCCGGTTCCCGTTTAATGAACAATCCGGATCAGGTCTTACCCTTGCCGGATTGTCATTATCAGGGATCTGACCTTTTTAGTCAAGGTTTATTACCTGACGGAAGTCCAAACACCGCTTCCAAATTTGCGTTCCGCTGCCTTGTTCCCTGCTCCGCCCCTGTATCCCCGCCTCCTGCCCAACTCGATCTAACCCTCAGATAAAGCCGGTTTTGCCCTGATCTGAAGATATGCTGAGGCTGATCTCCGCCTGACGTTTCAAGGGCGGTCCGGGTCAGATGTGATTGACAAAAACGGCGGCTTTGCCAAGCTGTTTTTCATGATCAGAAATGACCTGTTTTACATGTTCGGTGTCCTCCTTCCGGCGGCTTTGCTGCTGCCCCTGCTGCTGCTCGCCCTGGTCGGCGGCTGCCAAGAAAGCGCTTCCGGACAGGCGGAAGCCCGCTATGTCGTGCTCTCGCCCGAACTGGCGGAGATCATCGCCGTGATCGAAGGGACGAACAATATCGTGGGCGTCACGGAGGAATGCGCCTGGCCGGCTGAACTGCAGGCCAAGGCCCGGGTGGGGAAATTCGGCGCTTTGGACAGGGAAAAGATCATCGCCCTGCAGCCCACCCTGGTCTTCGCCTCCTCGCTCGAACAGCAGGCCGCGGCGACCGAGCTGGCCAAACTCGGCATCCCCGTCCATACGGTTTATCCCAGATCCATTGAGGAATTGCTGGAAGCAGTAAAAACCGTCGGCGCCGCCCTGAAAATGCCTGACCGGGCCGCTTTCGTGGCGGACAGCCTGCGTGCCGAACTGGACAGGATCAAGGCCACGCCCCCCCCTGGCGGTTCCCCCCGCCCCAAGGTCTATCTGGAGATCTACCGCGAACCGTTGATGAGCGTGGCGGACAGTTCCTTCGTGGGTCAGCTGATCGAACTGGCCGGCGGGGACAACATCTTCTCCCACCTGGAGCGCGACTACTCCCGCATCAGGGCGGAGGACGTGATCAGGGCCAAGCCGGACATCATGATCTGCTATTCCCGGGATAGCCTGGCAAACATCCAAAAGCGCTTGGGCTGGCAGGACATCCCGGCTGTAAAAAACAACCGCATCTGCTTTGAGAATGACCTCAATCCGGACTGGATCCTGCGGGCCGGTCCCCGCTGCGTGCAGGGCGCCAAGCGCCTGCGGGAAATCTTATATGAGAATAAATAACGATCCGTTGTTCCTGCGACCGGGGTCCCCTGACAGCTTGCCGGCTGGAGTGGACGAGCAGGGATCCAGCCTGTTTTATCTTTTCCCGCGCGGCACCCCTATTTGTATGGGGCTCTGCCCCATGCCCCGTTTCTCTCAGTGGCCAATCTTGGGACGCAACGACGGACGCACCCGTCTGTCAGAGTTGATTGTACAGACGAGGTGTCTGTACTTACATTCCGTCGTTCCTGCGCAGGCAGAGCCTGTCCTCGACCTGATCGGGGAAACCCATGCTGTTTTATCTTTTCCCGCCCACCACCCCTTTTTGTCTGGGGCTTCGCCCCATGCCCTGTTTCCATCAGCTGTCATTCCGGATGTGGGGATAAGCTTCCCAGTTTGTCCAGTACAGGCGGGACGCCTGTACCTGCACAAAATAATGACGCATGCGTAAGATCCTGCTGTTCGGACTGATCCTCCTCCTCGGGGTGTTGCTGGCCTTTGTCTACCTGACGGCAGGCGGGGCGGACTCCAACATCCTGCTCAACGTGCGCCTGCCGCGCCTGATCCTGACTCTGTTCGCGGGCATGACTTTGGCCGGGATCGGCTCCGTGTACCAGATGATGCTGAATAATCCCTTGGCGGAGCCCTACATTTTGGGCATCTCGTCGGGAGCGGCTTTGGGCGCTGTGTTGGCCGGCCTGGCGGGGCTGTTTATCCTGATGCCCCTGTTCGGTTTCGCGGGCGCCATGCTGACCATGCTGCTGGTCTGGCTGCTGGCGCAGAAGAAGGGCCAGTTCGACAAGACGCGTCTGCTGCTGTCCGGGATCATCGCCGGGATGTTCTTATCGGCCGTCATCTCGCTCGTGATGTATCTCTTCCAGCAGGACACGCTGCTGATCCTGGGCACCCTGATGGGCAATCTGGGGCATATCTTCAGCCGGTCGGAATACCGCTTTTTCCTTGTCCTGGCGGGGCTGGGCCTGTTTGTTTTATATGTTATTTACCGGGACAGCCTGACCCTGGACGTGATGAGCGGCGGCGATCTTTACGCGGGCAGCGTGGGCGTCAATGTGCACCGCGTCCGGCGGCGCCTGTTCGTCCTGAGCTCTCTTCTGACGGGCATTTGCGTCGCCTACGCCGGGATCATCGGCTTCGTGGGGCTCGTCATTCCGCACACAGTCAGGCTGCTGGCCGGGAATTCGCAGCGCCGGGTGTATCCCCTTTCCCTGCTGCTGGGCGGCATTTTCCTGCTCGGCTGCGACTTCGCCGCCATGCACCTGACCGCGCTGGAACTGCCAGTGGGCGTCGTCACCGCCTTCATCGGCTGCCCCTTCTTCGTCTGGCTGCTGCTGCGCAAAAAGCATGATTAAGACGCACCGCTACTCGCAGGCGAAGTTCGCCTCCTTCAGCCCGGAGAAGCAGCTCAAGGCGATCATGGCCATGCTCGCCGCCCTTGAGAACAACCTGGCCGAAGACGACTTCCGGCAGGAGATCATTCCCGTCATTCTGGATTGTTTGAATTGGTCAGTTCCGGAAGTTCGAAAGGACCTGCGGGACCTTGAAAAACTCACGCCCGAAACCGCCCCCCATGAAGCCCTGCGCCTGATCGACCCGCTCCTGCGGCTTTACGGCAAATCCTGCAACGAGAAGGAGCCGCTGGTGTACAGGTATGACGGGCGCGTCCTGGGCCCGCTCCACAAGGTGCCCTATCCCCTCACAGTGATCGCCGACAACCTCCGCTCCCGCTACAACCTGGGCGCCATCTACCGCACCGCCGAGTGCGTGAAGGCCCGCTGGATGTACCTTTGCGGCATTACCGCCTTCCCGCCCCTGAACGCCTGCCTGAAAACGGCCATGGGCACGCAGGAACGGGTACCCTACACGCTGGTCTCGCAAACCGCGGAGGCCATCAGGTACTGCAGAAAGGACGGCCTGCCCGTGCTCGCCCTGGAGACCGCCTCCCATGCCGTCAACCTGTTCGAGTACAAGCCGGAAAAGCCTGTGGCGCTGATCCTGGGCAACGAAGCCCTGGGCATCGAAGAGGAAATCCTGCAGCAGGCAGACGGGGTCCTCTACATCCCCACCTACGGCTGGAAAAACTCGCTGAACGTGAGCAACGCTTTTGCCCTCGCGGCCTACCACCTCTCAGGAATTACGGTAAAGAGTTAGGTAGGCTCTTCCGGGAGTCCTTTTTGCCAATTAAAGGAATCTGTTTGCGTACTATTTATAACCGGGGCATGGGGCGTGTCGTCCTCGCGAAGGCGGGGACCCAGGATCAGCGACGGTAGGCGCGTTCTTAAAAAAAACAGGCTGGGTTTCCCCGAACAGGGCGAGGACAGGCTCTGCCTGCGCAGGAACGACGGTGCGCAGTAACGGGGTATGGGGCGGAACCTTATACCAATTCGGACTGCTGTCAGATCTCCGAAACCTTGATCCGGCGCGCAATCCGCCGGTCCAGGACATAGCGCGCGTCCCCTACGGCTATGATCAGGTTCGGCTCGTCCGCTTCGTTGCGCAGGACCTTGACCTGCACACCGTCATAGAGGCCGCGCTCCACAGTTTTGTGGTCGTTGTTGCAGGCGATGGCCACGCTGGTTTCCGCCGCCACCTGTGACAGGTCCTCATAGGGCCGGTCCTTCCTGCAACGGTTTCGGCGGCGTCCCCGCCCCAGGCCCATCCTTCCGCCCAGTCGCCTAAACAGATGCTGCATATTTCCTTCCCGCCGCGAAAAGCAGCCAGTACTGGATGACAAACACCGCCGCCACCACCGCCAGCCAGAACAGCGAGCCCGTGGGGTCCAGCGGCAGATTGAACAACCGGTAGAACAGGGTCGCCACCAGCCAGGCCTGCAGGGTCAGAAAACCGAAGGCGAAAGCCATCCAGCCTTTGCCGTGTTCCCTCCAGAGCATGGCCAAAGCCGCTGCGCAGGGCGAATACAGTAAAATGAAAAGCAGATAGGCAAAGCCGGAAACGCCGTCGCCGAAGCGTTGCCTGATCTCCGCCCCGGCGCTTTCGTCCGTGCCGCTCGCATACAGGGACTGCAACGAGCCCACGATCGCCTCCTTGGCGAACAGCCCGGAGAGTAGCGCCACGCTGGCCGGCCAGTTGTCCCGGGCGATGCCCATCGGCTCGAAGGCGGGGCTGACGGCCTTGCCAGCCAGTTCCATCAGGGAGACGCGCTTTGCCTGAGCGGGCAGGCCAGGCCAGGGCTGAACCTGGGCGGGCAGGGTGATCATCTGCAGGACATACATCACGGCGATCACAACCAGAATGGTCTTGCCGGCGCGCAGGATAAAGTCCTTCAGGCGGTGCCAGGCGTGCATCATGATACCGTTGAAGGTGGGCAGGTGATAGGCCGGCAGTTCCATGATGAAGTCCGCCGGCTGGCTTTTGAACAGCGTTTTCTTGAGCAAAAAGCCCGTCGCCAGCGCCAGGATTATCCCTGTCAGGTAGAGCCCGAACACGACCAGGCTGGCGCTTTTGGGAAAGAAGATCATGGCCAGGAAGGCATAGACGGGCAGCTTGGCGCCGCAGCTCATGAAGGGCGTAAGCAGCGAGGTCATGACCCTGTCGCGCCTGTTTTCCAGGGTCCGGGTCGCCATGATGGCCGGCACGGTGCAGCCGAAGCCCACCAGCAAAGGGATGAACGCCTTGCCCGGCAGGCCGATGCGCCGCATGAACCTGTCCGCCACAAAGGCGGCGCGCGCCATGTAGCCGGAATCCTCCAGCCAGGCCAGGCTGATGAAGATGAACAGGATGGGCGGGATGAACGTGGCGATGGTGACCAGTCCGGCGCCGAGCCCGTTGGAGAGGAAATCCGCCAGCCAACCCGGGACGGCCAGACCCCGCAGCAGCAGCCCGAACCGCCCCACCAGCAGCCATCCCAAAGCCTTGCTGATCAGCGCCACCAGTGGCTGGCTGAGCCAGATGGTGAGCGAAAAGACCAGAAACATCACGAGGAAGAAAATGGGCAGGCCGAGCAGCCCGTTCAGGACCAAGCCGTCGATCCGGTCCGACCAGGTCGCGCGCGCTTTCGCTTTGCGCTTCACCACGTCCTTGACCAGGCCGCGGATCAGGCCGTAGCGGTCGTCGGCAATGACGTTGCGGATGTCCTGGCGGCGGTGTTTTTCGATGGATTTCGCCACCTGCTGCACCGCGGCATTTTCCTCCGGTTTCAGCAGTTTCAGGTAATCCCCGTCCTGCTCCAGCAGTTTAAGCGCCAGCCAGCGCCTGTCCCAGGAACGGTCGAAACGCTCCAGGTCGGCGCCGTAACCGATCTTGACCAGGCCCAGTTCCACCACTTCGTCGTAGCAGGGGACAAATCCTGTTTCGCAGGGCCGGGACAGGCGGGACAGGATCTCGGCTTTGAGTCCTGAGGCGCTTTCCCGGTGATACAGCCTGAGGGGCACGACGCTGCAGCCGAGGTGGCCGCGCAGGTGTTCGGTATCAATTTCTATCCCGTTCTGTTCCGCGATATCCAGCATGGTCAGCACGGCCAGAACGGGGACCCGCATCTCCAGCAGTTGCAGGGTCAGGTAGAGGTTGCGCTCCAGGTTGGAGGCGTCCACTATGTTGATCACCAGGTCGGGCCGCTTGGTCAGCAGATAGTCCCGGCTCACCTTTTCGTCGGGCGTGCCGGCGGTCAGTGAATAAATGCCCGGCAGGTCTATGACGCTGATCTCCAGGCCGCCTTCCGCGAACCTGCCCCGCTTGTGCTCTACCGTGACCCCGGGCCAGTTCCCGACCGTCTGGCGGCTGCCTGTCAGGATGTTGAAGACGGTGGTCTTGCCGACGTTGGGGTTGCCGAGCAGGGCGATGGTTCTGTCCGCGCGCTTTTCCATATTTGTCAGGCGTTCATCCCGCTGCCGCGGTCCGGTTCGGAGGGGGCGGATGGCTCTCTGATGATCAATTTATTGAGACTCATTTGCATTCCTGCATTTCCAGCAGACGCCGCTGACCGCCAGGCTGACCTCTTCCAGAGCGAAGTTCTGCGCCCTGGCCTTGGCCTGCAGAAGCTTCAGGACATCCTGTATTTCGGTCTCGCCCACCGCCCCGCAGACCTTGCAGACCCAGTGCGCGTGGCGGGGGTGGCCGTAGATGTGCTCAAAGGTGTCCCTGGCCTCGCTGCGCACCGATTTCTGGATCAGCCCCGCCTCCACCAGGAGGGGCAGGGTCCGGTACACCGTGGCGCGCGAAACGTCCCGGCTCACCTTGTGGATGATGTCATAAAGCTGCTCCGCGTCAAAGTGCTCGTGCAGCGAAAACACCGTCTCCAGGATCAGCTGGCGCGCCCGCGTGAATTTCAGCCCCCGGCCGTCCAGAAAAGCCTCAAAGATGCTTGCCTGGTTCCGCATAATCCCTTCTTCTTTTGAGAATGATTCTCATTTTATTGAAGCGTCCGGCTTGTCAAGCTGTTTTTACGCGCGCCGCCCAATAACCCGCGGAATCATGTGTTCCTCCATCCGGACTCAGGCTCTATGTTTCAGCTGCCCCGGCTCTCACGAACCGGGTTACCGGGTGTCGTCCTTTGGACTTCTCAATCCTCTTCTGTGACCTATCTACTCTATACGCTTATCACTTTATGTCTTCGTTTCTTCGTGGTTACTATTCTTTTTATCTTTTCCCGCCCGCCACCCTGATTGTATGGGGCTGCGCCCCAGCAAAGAGCAGCTGATGGCAACAAGGGACAGGGCCAGGCTGAGGGCGGGCACTATTATGGTGGTGAGGGACGCGATGCCTGGCCGGATCCGATGACGGCCAGGATCTTCTGAGCTTTCCTTGCTTTCTCCAGTCCGTCAAGATTTACGCAAGCATCCGGTCAAGCAGATTCTCCCGCGAAGCACGCAAGCGCGCCTGACAACCCCGCCGCCGTGGCCGTTCACTGCGCAATTCCCCGGGGCGCCGCGGGCTGAAAAGGGGGGCTGATAAATCCGCTGATCCAAAAAAGTGCTTGAAAGAAAACGCGCCGCATTTAAAAGAGGGCAAAATGAATAATCCGAATGGAGGTATTATGTCCAAGAAAGTCGAAAAAGACCGAGTGGGCATGATTATCAGGGAAGAGGAAGCACAGGAAAAGATGGAGGTGGAGATCACCGAAGTCAAGTCCATCGAAGACGCCTCCTCGCCCGTGCTGATCTATTACAACTGGTGCAAGAAATGCGGCATCTGCGTGGCGTTCTGCCCCACCGGCTGCCTGGGCCGCAAGGCGGACGGCTCGCCCTACGTGGCCAATCCCGACAAATGCATCCACTGCGAGACCTGTGACCGGCTGTGCCCGGATTTTGCCATCACAGGCTCCAAAAACAGATAGGGAGGGCGGCATGGCAACCAAAGCAACCAACCTGGCAAAACCCGTGGCAGTGAAGAAGAAATCGCCCGTGCCGTCCCAACGCCCTTTCCGCCTGATGCAGGGCAACGAGGCAGTGGCCATCGGCGCTCTGGACGCGGGGGTCAATTTCTTCGCCGGCTATCCCATCACGCCCTCGACCGAGATCGCCGAGATCCTGGCCTTTGAACTGCCCAAGCGCGGCGGCGTCTTTATCCAGATGGAGGACGAGATCGCCAGCATCGCCGCCATCACGGGCGCTTCCCTGGCGGGCGCCAAATCGCTCACCGCCACCAGCGGGCCCGGCTTTTCGCTGATGCAGGAAGGCATCGGCTACGCCAAGATCACGGAAACCCCCTGCGTGGTGGTGGACGTGCAGCGCGTGGGCCCCGCCACCGGCATGCCGACCAGCCCCGCCCAAGGCGACATCATGCAGTCCCGCTGGGGCTCGCACGGCGACGCGCCCTCCATCGTACTCTACCCGGATTCGGTCAAGGAAAGCTATGAGCTCACCATCCGCGCCGTAAACCTGGCGGAAAAATACCGCACCTGCGTGGTCCTGCTGCTGGACGAGGTGATCGGCCACATGCGCGAGGCGGTCGCCCTGCCGGACGTCGCCAACATCCGCATCATCACGCGCATCAAGCCCACCGTGCCCAAGCACTGGTACAAGCATTACGACGAAAACCGCAAGTACCTCTCGCCCCTGGCCAGCTTCGGGGAAGGATACCGCTTCAACGTGACCGGCCTCACCCACGACGTCCTGGGCTTCCCCACCAACAAGAAAAACGAAGCTTACGACATGATGGAGCGCCTGCGCAAAAAGATAACCTATAACATCAGGGACCTGGTCCAGATCGAAAGCCGCGAGATGGAAGACGCCAAGATCGCCATCTTCGCCGCCGGCATCACGGCCCGTTCCGCCAAATCCGCCGTGGCCGCCGCCCGCAGGGAAGGCATTCCGGTCGGGCTGCTGCGGCCCCTGACCATCTGGCCCTTCCCGGCCGAAGCGGTGCGTAAAATGCTGCGCAACGTGGAGACAGTGATCGTGCCCGAGCTCAACCAGGGCCAGCTGATCCAGGAGGTGCGCCGCCTCACCAAAGACAAGGCCGACGGCGACCTCATCCCCATCCAGCGCTGCGACGGCGCTCTCATCACCCCGCTGGACATCCTGCGGGTAATCAGGGAGGTGCATTGAAATGGCCAGCATTCCGCAAAAAGTGATCTATGAATACCTGAGGCATGACAAGAAATTCCCGCACGTCTGGTGCGCTGGCTGCTCCAACGGCATCGTGCTGGGCTCCATCATCCGGGCGATCGTGGAACTGCAGCTCAATAAGGACGAGATCGTCATGGTCTCCGGCATCGGCTGCTCCTCGCGCATGCCCGTCTACGTGGACTTCAACACCTTGCACACGCTGCACGGCAGGGCCATCGCCTACGCCACAGGGGTCAAGATGTTCAAACCCGACATGAAAGTCATAGTCATAACCGGCGACGGGGACTGCACCGCCATCGGCGGAAACCACCTGATCCATGCCGCCCGGCGCAACATCGACCTGACCGTCATCCTGATCAACAACAACATCTACGGCATGACGGGCGGACAGGCCAGCCCCACCACGCCCCACGACGCCATCGCCACCACCGCGCCATACGGAAACATCGAGCCCGACTTCGATATCTGCCGGCTCGCCATGGGCGCCGGGGCCTCCTTCGTGGCACGCTCCACCGCCTTCCACACCATGGACACTCAGAACTACGTGAAGGAAGCCATCACCCATCCCGGCTTCTCACTGCTGGAAGTGGTCAGCGCCTGCCCCGTCATCTACGGAAGACTGAACAAGAAAGGCAGCCCGGCGGACATGATGAAAGCCATGCGGGACAATTCCATCACCCTGGCCGCTTCCGAAAAACTGCCGCCCGAACAGACCGCCGGCAAGATCATCCGCGGCATCCTGAAAAAGGAAATCAAACCCGAATTCACGGCCGCCTACGCCGAACTCTGCGAGCGCGCCAAGGGAGGCAAACATGAGTAAAGCCACCGAGATCCGCCTTTCCGGCAGCGGCGGGCAGGGACTCATCCTGGCAGGGATCATCCTGGCCAACGCCGCCGTCCTGGAAAAGCGCCGCGTCACCCAAACCCAGAGCTACGGGCCCGAATCCCGGGGCGGCTACTCCCGCGCCGACGTCATCATCAGCGATAGCGAGATCCATTTCCCGGAGGCCACCCAGTTCGACATCCTGCTCTCCCTCACCCAGGAGGCCTGCGACAAATACATCTTCGACATCAAGGAAAAAGGGGTCCTGATCGTGGATTCGACCTTCGTCAAAAACATCTCTGTCCTGTCCGAGCAGACCTACGAAGTGGCCTTCACGGACATCGTCACCGGCAAGCTGGGCAGCCCCATTACCACCAATATCTGCTCCCTGGCCTTCCTGGTCGGCATCACCGGCATCGTGAAGGAGGAGTCGCTCCACAAAGCGATCGAAAACTCGGTCAAACCCGCCTTTGTGGACATCAACCTCAAGGCCATGCAGCTGGGCTTCGACCTGGCCGCCAAGTACGGGAAGAAAAAATGATCAGGCGCATCTCGCACATCGGCATCGCGGTCTCCGACCTGGACAAGGGGATTGAGTTTTACGAAAAGCTTGGCCTCAAGCTCGAAGGCACGGAGGAAGTCCCTTCCCAGATGGTCAAAGTGGCCTTCTTCCCCTGCGGCGACACCAGGATAGAACTCTTGGCGCCGACTTCAGAAGACAGCCCCGTCGCCAAATACATCGAGAGGCGGGGCGAAGGCGTGCAACATATCGCCTTTGCCGTGGACGACCTGCCTTCCGAACTGCAGAAGGCGGAGGAAAACGAGATCCGCCTGATTGACAAAGAGCCGCGCCCCGGAGCCCACCATGCTGACATCGCCTTCCTGCACCCCAAGTCAACCCTGGGCGTTCTGATCGAACTCTGCAAAGAGAAGCACTGACATGATCGGCCGGGACATGCTCCCGGCCAACCCGCAATAAAATCAGGCCTGCCGGATTCAAACGGCAGCCTTTTTGCAGGCAGAAAAGACAGGCATCCAGAACACCGGATTTATCCCGCAGGCCCACCTGATTCATCCGGTTTCATTCATATCCCGCCCACCACCCCTTATGGTATGGGGCTCCGCCCCCTGCCCCATTTTCACTAGGTTGTCGCATTCCGATGATGTCGAGTTATTGCAATAGCGTCCGCTCCCTGATCCTGCTTGCATCCCAATTGCCGAATCAGCTTGATACAACCATCTGATAAGGGCAAAACAGGCTTTATGCGAGGGAGATCAGGCCTTGATGTCAGGCTCGGACTGCAGGGGGGAACGGACCGCAAAATCAACAAGCAAAAAACTGCCCGGCCGGGGCCGGGCAGCTTCGCGTTATGCGAGATTGATTTAGTTATGCCATCACGCTCTTGTGTTTCATTAGGGCTTCAGGACACTTCCGGGAGCAGACCGTCCCGCTTGAGCAAAGCGTCGGGGTCCGGTTGGCGGCCGCGGAAGGCGACGAACAGGTCCATGGGGTGCACGGAGTTGCCCCGGGACAATATCAGGTCGCGGAAGGCGTAGGTGACTTCGGGATTGAAGATGCCCTTTTCCTTGATCAGGGACCAGGCGTCGGCCTCCAGGGCTTCCGCCCATTTATAGGAATAGTAGCCGGCGGAGTAGCCTCCCGCGAAGATGTGCGAAAAGGCGCAGGAGATGTTGCTGCCGGGGGTCGGGGGCATGAGCAGAAAGCGCCGGATACACTTGTTTTCAAATTCGTCCACGCTGCCGAGGCTGTCGGGATCGGCCAGGTGCCAGGCGAAATCGAGCAGGGCGTATCGCAACTGGTTCAGGTTGCTGTTTCCGGCATGGAAGTTGCGGGCGGCCAGGACCTTGTCCAGCAGCTCGCCGGGCAGGGGTTCGCCGGTCTGGTGGTGTTTGGCGAAGAGGTTGAGCGCCTCCTTTTCCAGCAGCCAGTTCTCCATGATCTGGGAGGGCAGTTCCACGAAGTCCCAGAGCACGCTGGGCCCGGCCAGGGCTTTGTAGCGGCAGTCGGAGAGCAGGCCGTGCAGTGCGTGGCCGAATTCGTGGAAGACGGTGCGCACTTCGTCCAGGCGGAGCAAAGAAGGCTGCTCCGGCGTGGAAGGCGTGAGGTTGGCCACGTTGATGACGTGGGGACGCCGCATCCCTTCACTGTAGAGACCCTGTCCGCGCAGGGCGTTCATCCAGGCGCCGCCGCGCTTGGTCTCGCGGGGGAACATATCCAGGTAAAGCAGGCCCAGATAGCTGCCGTCGGCTGCATAGACCTCCCAGGTCGTGACGTCCGGATGATAGACAGGGACGTCGTCCACCTGCTTGAGCGTGATGCCGTAGATCCTGTTCGCCACCAGGAACAGCCCTTCCAGGACGTTCTCCAGCTTGAACCAGGGTCTCAGCTGCTCGGGGTCGAACTGGAATTTCCTTTCCTTCAGCTTGGTCGAGTAATAGCTGTAATCCCAGGGCATCAGCTCTTCCAGCCCGTCCGTTTCTTTGGCGAAGGCCTTGAGCTCTTCGATCTCGGCCCGGGCGGCGGGATAGGCCACGTCATAGATCTTTTCCAGGAAGGCGGAAGCCGCTTCCGGGGTGAGCGCCATGCGTTCTTCCAGGATATAATGGGCATGGGTCTCGTAGCCCAGCAGTTTGGCTCTCTGGTGGCGGAGTTGGAGGGTGCGGAGGATGTTTTCCTGGTTGTCGAATTTATCGTTGAAGGCGCGGGAGCCGTAGGCGCGCTGCATCTGCTCGCGGATTTCGCGCTTCTTGCAATAGGTGAGGACGGGGATCAGGTTCGGCATCTGGAGATTGAACAGCCAGCCGGACTCGTACCCCTTTTTCTGGGCGCGGAAGCGGGCCGCCTGCAGGGCTGACTCCGGGATGCCCTCCACGTCGGTCGGATCGGTCAGGACCAGCTCGAAGGCGTTGGTGGCGTCCAGCACGTTGTCCGAGAATTTGGGGCTGAGGGTGCTGAGCTCCATGTCGATCGCGGTCAGCTTTTTCTTGTCCTCGGGTGAGAGCAGGGCGCCGTTGCGCTTAAAGCTCTTATACACGCGCTCCACGTAGCGCCAGCGTTCGCAGCGCTCCATCTGCGCCTTGTCCTTGAAGTCGGGAACGGGTTTTTCCCGTTGCAGGCATTCCTGTTCATAGACAGCCTGCACGCGCTTGAAGATGAGCTCGTCGGTCATGATGAAGCTGCTGAATTCGGCCAGCATAGGCGAGATCTTCTGGGCCAGGGCCTTGAACTCGGCGTCGGATTCCGCCCCGTGCAGATTGAAATAGATGCCTGCCACGTAGTCCAGCTGCTCGTCGCCGAAATCCATGCCCAGGATGGTGTTGTCAAAGGTGGGCGGTTCGGGGTTGGAGCGGACGCGCTCGAAATTCTGCCTTGCCTGTTTCAGCGCCTCTTCGATGGCGGGCATGTAGTGTTCGGTTTTGATCAGGTGGAAGGGTATGGCATCCAGCCTGTGTTTGTACTCCTTGTCCAATAGCGGGTTGCTCATGGTTTTGGTCTCCTGTGTTTGTTTATTTCTTATTCTCATTAGCAAGTTTTCACGCTTTATCCGTTCAGATAAAACAGGTTTACTTTGTAATGCAAACCTCAAGCCAATCGGCGGATTTTCCTGCAGCCCGACCCGAGAATTCCAGCTTTCCCGCTTGCCCCGGGAAGCAGCGGGGGCTTGGTCCGCGCAGACTCTCCGCTGTCTCCGCGAGGCAGCCAGGGATGAATTTACCGGACCAGCTTGAATCACGCTCCGGCGGGTCAGCCTTGATCTGTGAAAAAAAAGATTGTCACGATTTGAAAGTCCAAAATAATGGAATTACATAAGAGAGGAAATTCAAAAAAGGAGGAATGCAGCATGAAACGCATTGCTTTGCTAAGCCTTATGATTCTCAGTGTGGGCCTTGCCCTGGCCATGTCCTGTTACGACGCCCAATACACGACTACGCCCGGCACGGACGGGACCTACCCGTCCCCCTACGCCGAACAGACCATAACCCTGGAAAATGTCGTCGTGACCTGCGACACTTACGGCAACAGCCCGTCCTACCTGCAGCCCAAGTTCTATGTCTCAGACCCGGGCGGCGGCCCCTGGTCCGGGCTTTACATTTACAGGTTCGGGACCGGCGTCGTGGCCGGAGACCTGATTAACATCACCGGCAGACTGATCGAGTACTACGGCATGACCGAGATCAGCAATTCCCCCGCCCCGACCATCACTATCATCAGCCAGGGCAATCAGCTGCCCGAACCCGCCCTGATCCAGACCTCCGTCCTGTCTGATCCAGCCGTCCCCGCCAATGCCGAGATGTGGGAAAGCGTGCTCTGCAAAGTGCAGAACGTCACTGTCACCGCCGTTCCGAATTCCTACGCCGAATTCTACGTCACGGACGGCAGCGGAGCCGGACAGATCGACGACGGGGCCTATCTCGCCACCTCCACCGGTTACCATTCCTGGCCCACTGGCTTCGCGAACATCGGCAACCAATGGGCCCAGATCGTGGGTATCGTGGATTACAACTATGACGTTTACGGCCTCAATCCCCGCCAGAACTTCAACGATTTCAGCACCACCGCCAACGAGGACAACGTGGTGATCCTGCCTGACGCCAAGCTGCTCGGTAACTTCCCCAATCCCTTCGCGGGCGAGACTGTCATTGCCTTCAACCTGAAGAGTGCGCAGCCCGTCCGGATCGAGGTCTTCAACCTGAAGGGGCAGAAAGTGCGCACCGTGGTCGAAAGCAAGCTGGGCGCGCAGCTGCACAACGTCACCTTTGACGGCAAAGACGACCGGGGCAGCCTGCTTCCCTCCGGCATGTACATGTATAAAATGACCGCCGGCGGCACTGTCGAGAGCCGCAAACTAGTCATCAGATAATTCTGCCGGCTGCTTCACAGCCAGGCTGAGGATTGTTTTAACTCAACATAAAGCAACCGGTTCGTCTTGATCCGGTTGCTTTTTTTTTACTGAACGGAAGGGAGGAAACATGCCCACAGACCTTGAGATCGCGCGCCAGGCGGACCTGAAGCACATCAACGAGATCGCCGCCCGGTTGGGCCTGAGCCCGGACGACCTGGACCATTACGGCAGCTACAAGGCCAAGGTCCGCTACACCGCGCTGCGGCGCATCGAGGAGCAGCCCTACGGCAAGCTGATCCTGGTTTCGGCCATTACGCCCACCCCGGCCGGAGAAGGCAAGACTACCACCTCCATCGGACTGGCCCAGGCCATGAACCGGATGGGTAAAAAGACCAGCGTGGCCATCCGCGAGCCGTCCCTCGGGCCCGTGTTCGGAGTCAAGGGCGGCGCCGCCGGCGGAGGCTGGTCGCAGGTCCTGCCCATGGAGGACATCAATCTCCACTTCACAGGCGACTTCCACGCCGTCACCGCGGCCAACAACACCCTGGCCGCCCTGTTGGACAACCACATCTATTACGACAATGAACTCAACATCGACCCCCGCCGCCTGACCTGGAAGCGCGTTCTGGACGTCAACGACCGCATGCTGCGCAAGATCGTGATCGGTCTGGGCGGCAGCAAGCAGGGCTTCCCGCGCGAAGACGGGTTCGACATCACGCCCGCCAGCGAGATCATGGCCATCCTCTGCCTCTCCAACCACATGGACGAACTCAAGGAGCGGATCGGCAAAATCACCATCGGCTTCACCCATGCCGGCGAACCGGTGCGGGTGCACCAGCTCGGCTACGAGGGCGCCATCGCTGCGCTGCTCAAGGACGCGCTCAAACCCAACCTGGTGCAGACGCTGGAAAACACGCCGGCCTTCGTCCACGGCGGACCCTTTGCCAACATCGCCCAGGGCGCCAACAGCATCCTCGCCACCAAGACCGCCCTCCGTCTGAGCGAATACGTGGTCACGGAAGCGGGCTTCGGCTTTGATCTGGGCGCCGAGAAATTCTTTGACCTGGTCTGCAAATACGGACAGTTCTGCGCCAACGCCGTGATCCTGGTGGCCACCGTGCGCGCTTTGAAAATGCACGGCGGGGTCAAGCTGAAGGATATCAGGGAACCCAATCCCGCCGCCGTGGAAGCGGGCCTGCCCAACCTCGCCAAACACCTGGAAAACATCCACAAGTTCGGCATGAAATCCATCGTCGCCATCAACCGCTTCGCCTCTGACACGGACGAGGAACTGGCCATCGTCAAGAACTTCTGCCTCAGCCAGGGCTTTGACGCCTCCATCGCGGACTTCCACGCCCGGGGCGGGGAAGGAGGGCTGGAACTGGCGGAGCACGCCATCCGCATGACCGAGAAGGACATCTGCAAGCTGAATTCGCTTTACGACTGGAACCAGCCCGTGGAGGAAAAAATCTTCAGGATCGCCTCCGAGGTTTACGGCGCCCAGAAAGTGGACTACACCGCCGAAGCCAAAGCCGACCTGAAAAAGATCAACAAGTACGGCTACGACAAGCTGCCCGTCTGCATCGCCAAGACGCAGAAGTCGCTGTCCGACAATCCCGAACTGCTGGGCCGGCCCAAGGATTTCCTGGTCACGGTGCGCGAGATCGTCATCTCCTCCGGCGCCGGATTCTTGGTCCCCATCACGGGCGAGATCATGCGCATGCCCGGCCTGCCCAAGCATCCTTCCGCCGAAGTCATTGACGTAGTGGGCGACGGCGACATCAGCGGATTGTTTTAAGCCGCCGTTTCTGCGCAGGCAATCCTTCGTCCTCGCGCGGCGGGGACCCGGCCTGTTTTACAAAAGCATAAAACGACACAGACATTAATCGGGAATGATATGAGTAAAGAACAAAAGGAATTCCTGGCCGCCCTGCAGGCGGCAAGCGATCCCTCCCGCGTGCCTGCCCTGGAAAAGTTCTTCCAGGCCTGTCCCGGCGGCTACGGCGAAGGTGACAAGTTCCTGGGCGTCATGGTGCCCCGGCAGCGCGAGCTGTCCAACGCCTTTTACAAACTGCTCTCCCCGGAAGAGCTGGCCGCCCTGATCAAAAATCCTTATCATGAAGTCAGGCTTACAACTCTGATGATGCTGGTGCTGCGCTTCCGGAAAAGCAAAGGCCCGGAGGAAAAGGAAGCCATCGTCAAACTCTACCTGGCAAACCTGGATTATGTCAACAACTGGGACCTGGTGGACTCCAGCGCGCACCAGATCCTGGGCCCCTGGCTGCTGGACAGGCCGCACGACATTTTATTCCAACTGGCGGGCGAAAACCACCTCTGGAAACAGCGCGCCGCCATGATCACGACCCACCATTTCATCCGCAACGGACAGTTTGAAACCGCCTTTGCCCTGGCGGAAAAGCTGCTCACCCACCCGCACGACCTCATCCACAAAGCCGTGGGCTGGATGCTGCGCGAGATCGGCGACCTGGACTACGGGGCCGAGTACGCTTTCCTGAAAAAGCACTACAGGAAGATGCCGCGCACCATGCTGCGCTACGCTATCGAGAAGTTTGAGGAACCCGTCCGCCAGGACATTCTCAAGGGCAGGATATAGCTTTTCAGCCTGTGATCAGTTTCAGCAAGGGTGCCAGCAGGAGCAGTAAAAGCATTGGCCCCAGGCTTGCCGCCAGGCACAGGTAATGCCCGAAGCCGGGCCTGTCATAGCTGTTTCCCAGTTTCGCGTTGACCCGGTTGATATAGCGCTGGACAGGGACGAGAAAGACGAAATCCAGAGCGCACAGAGCCACAGAATATATCCATCCCAACCAGCTTGAACTTTTAAATAGAGAATAGCCTGCCCAGGCAAAGATGCCCACCCCTGCCCAGACCCAGAACAATTGCGTGCCGTTGAAGTCAGCCTTTTCCACTTCGTTCAGCGATTGGTCTGTCTCAATCCTTTCCAGCAGCGTCAGCAAAAAGAACAGGCGCATCGCTTCTCTGTCGAAGGAGCGGTGGCCCTGTTTACGACTGGTCGCCCACCAGTGCCATTGCTTGTAAAACCAGTAGAGCTGATACAGGCCGCCGGTGATGATGCTCATGACGATGAACCGCCGGAGCGGGATGTGCCAGTACAGGTTGCCCCGGGATCGGGAGGTCCCGGCCTGCGTGACCCAGTCCGGAATGATCTCTGTGTGGCGCAGGCCGGCAGGCTTGTGCAGTTCCTCCATCAGTTCGGGACAGTCTTTCACCCTTTTCCAGGGCTGGTCCATCCCGTCCGTGACATAGGCATCAAGCTCCAGTTCTTCCTTCAGGATCTTGTCGATCAGCTTTTTCAGCGAGACCGGGCCCTTGGTCTGGCCCAGCTCCGAATAGTACCATTCTTTCATAGGGATATGATTTGCACTGGATTAATGATGTCAACACAATCGGAAATTGACAGGCTGATCCTTTCTCTGCCGGCCAGGCAGATCAATTCCCAAGCCGCCAGGTTTGAAAGGGAAGGCGGCTGCACAGGACGGCTCCACCAAATCCGCAAACAAAACTGAACACAGGATTGACAGCAGACAAACTTCCTGCCGGAGCGTATCTTCCGGACTTTCTCCCCGCTTCGCCCCGGGAAGCATTACTTACCCAATACGGACAAAGTCCGTAATGGGTCCGTAATGGGTCCGTAATGCAAGCAGGAACGACGTCAGGCGCTCAAACAGAGCCGCGGTACTTTGCTCACTTCTTGCTGCGCCCCGGCTATTCGGGTTTAAACCTGACGGGAGGGCGTTCCAGCAGAGGCTTTTTCTGGATGATTGGAGCGGTCGGGGGCTGAACAGCCTGAACAACAAACAGGTTGTTGCCGGCGCCGCTCAGGGTTTGGCCACCGAACTGGAGGCTGCCGGAGAAGCTTCCCGCCAGGGTCAGCCAATCCTGCTTATCCATGAAACGGCTGTAGGACAGGGCCAGACCGGCGTCTTCGCCATTGCCGCCGGCGGCTCTGGCCCAATGCCAGTTGCCCTCGGAGTTCAAATGAGCCAGGAAGACATCTTTCAATCCCTGTCCGGCCAGACTGGTAGCGCCGACCGTCAGGGCAGAGTTGAAATTGCCGGTGACAAAGACGCCGCCGGCCCGGTCAGGTGTGAGAGCTTTGATCTCGGCGCCGGTGCCGCCGTCCAGCCGGGCCTTCCATTGCGGTTTGCCGTCGCCGGCGACTTTAACGACAAAGAGGTCGGTCACATCCTCGCTTTTGATATACTCATTCAGGAAGAACACAGTCCCTCCGAAACTGCCTGCCAGATAGACATTGCCGGCGGCGTCCGAGGCGAAGGCGTTCAGTTTTTCATTGCCGGCGCCCTTGATCTCGGTCAGCCACAGCCACCGGCCCTGCGGATTCATTTTGCCGAAGAAGATATCGGAGCCTCCGGAATGGAAAGTGTGCTGCTCAGAGCCGTTGGCGGCAGAATAATACATCTTGCCGTAGGTCTGTCCCGCCACCAGGAAATTGCCTTCGGCATCCAGGGCAAGGCCCAGGCCCGTGTCGGCCTGGATGCCCCCGGCTTTGTAAGACCACTCCCGCGTGCCTTCCGGATTCCACTTGGCGACGAAAACGTCCTTCTGACGGGAATTGGTGAACTCGTGGGCATCGGTGTCCCAGCCGATCAGCATGATCTCGCCGGTCACGTAGCAATTGCCGGAGGCATCCGCTATGACATCGAATCCGGTGTCATACTTGACCTCGCCGTAGCTTTTGGCCCAGAGCAGGTTGCCGTTGGCGTCCAGCTTGGCCAGCAGGATATCGCCTTCGCCCTCGCTGCGCAGGGAGACGCCTTCAACCGTGAACCTGCCGGTGAAGGAGCCTGTGATAAAGAAGTTGCCGTTGTAGTCCTGGCAGACGGCGTATCCGAAGTCGGCCCCGTTGCTGCCGAAGTTTTTGGCCCAGAGCCAGTTGCCGGCCTGGTCGGCCCTGGCCACAAAGATGTCGGTCATGCCGTTGCTGGTGAGGGTGGTGCCGCCAAAGGCGACTTCCCCGGTCAGGTATCCCGTGACCACCTGGCTGACCTGGACAGGAATCCCGGCACTGAGCACAGAGACCATGTCCGTAACGGTGGCCTCCCCCGTCCCGGTGGTCTGGATGGCGTTGCCCCATTCGGAATCCTGCGCAGCGGACAGAGGATAGAATACAGTAAGGATGAGACAGGCAAACAATAATCTGAACATAATGGCACCTCCCAAAAGATCAGGTTCTTTTGTTGACCATAATAGCGGCCCCAGGGGCCGTGCTCCGCTTGAAACTCAGGATAACGGTTTCCCGGGCAAAAATAAATGTCAAGCAGAATGTTTGGTTTTCGCCCTTGCGCCAGGAAGGCCGGGTATCGGGCTGCGGAGCCTAATACATTGAAAGCCATATTGATGGGCAGATACAATGGTTGACCGTAATAAAAAAAGCATTGACAGCAGAGTGGCATCGGTTAACAGTTATTTTACAACAAACAGAGTAGGAAGGAGATGAGTATGTTCACATTACTGCAACCCACAATTATCGACACTGTCGCCAACGCGGTAGAGAAAACTGTTCCGGAAGTTGCCAAACCTGACTTCTGGGCCCGGGTCCTGCCCAAACTCCAGAGCTGGGGAATCAAGTTATTGATCGCCATCATCATTTATATCATAGGCAACTGGATCGCCAAGGCGGTCAGGAACTTCATCCGCAACAAGATGTTGAAAGCCGGAAAGGACCAGACGCTGGTCAATTTCCTGTGCAGCATCATCTATTTCCTGATCATGGCATTTGTGGTCATCGCTGCGATCGGCCACCTGGGCATCCAGGCCGCCTCGCTCGTGGCGATCTTCGGCGCCGCCGGCCTGGCTGTAGGTTTGGCCCTGCAGGGTTCGCTGGCCAATTTTGCGGGCGGCGTGATGCTGATCCTGTTCCACCCCTTCAAGGTGGGGGACACGATCACCGGCGCCGGGCAGACTGGTAAGGTACACGAGATCCAGATGTTCAACACCATCCTGATCGGCGAGGATGGAAAGGTCATATTCATTCCCAACGGCAAGCTGTCCAACGACGTGATCGTCAACGCCGAAGGCACCAAGATGCTGGACCGCTGAACGGGGACGAAGGAATGAGCATCAGATCATTACTCACATTATTGGCAACAACCTGCCTGGCCTGGGGGCTGGGCGCGGAAGGCTGGAAATACACCAGCGACGCCAGCCTGTCCCTGGCCCAGGGCTTCTACAGCGATAACTGGAACGGCACTGAACTGAGCAACATCACCTGGGTGGCGAACTCCAACACCGCTGCGGAAAAGCAGCTGAGCAAGATCCTTCACGACAAGACCACCCTGAAACTGGCCTTCGGGCAGACCCATACCCAGAAGACCGCCGCGGACGGCGACAAATATTGGGAAAAACCGGACAAGAGCACGGATAAGATCGACCTGGAATCCGTGCTTAAGTTCACGCTCAACGCCTTTGTGGACCCGTTCGTGGCAGGGCGGATGCAGAGCCAGTTCATCGACCTCTCCCAGGAAAGCCTGGACAACACGCGTTTCGTCAATCCCATCCTGTTCACAGAAACTGCCGGTATCGCCAAGACCATCATCAAGCAGGAACACGAGAACCTGAACTCCCGGCTGGGCTTCGCCTTCCGCCAGAACGTGGACCGGCATAACTGGATCGCTGCAGATGAATACGAGACTTTAACGACCAACGACGGCGGCCTGGACTGGGTGACGGAATACGACAAGCTGTTCCTGCCCAGCAATGTCAGCTACAAGAGCCGGCTGCAAGTCTTCCAGGCCATCTTCAATTCCAAGAGCGACGAGCTTAACGATGACTGGAAATCACCCGACCTGAGCTGGGAGCACAGCCTCAGCACCAAGCTGTTTTCGGTGGTGACCGCCAGCCTGTATCTGCAATTGCTTTACGAGAAGGAACAGGACAGCGCCGTCCAACTCAAGGAAACATTGGGCATGGGAGTGTCCTGGCAGCTGTTCTGACCCGTAACCGCAGGCATGCGGAGCAATATGAAAAGGGTAAGCTTGGGCTTACCCTTTTTTATGGAGCCGTCCGGACCGGGTCCGGAGGAAAAGATCACTCTTCGGCGGTGAAGGAAACGGTCTGTTTTTTCCCGTTGCGGATGATCTCGAAGCTGACGGTTTCGCCGACCAGGATGTCGGACACGGCCAGCTTGATATCGTCCCCTGAGAGGATGGGTGAGCCGTTGACCCTGACGATGACGTCCCGGTCGCGCAGGCCAGCCTTGTAGGCGGGGCTTGAGTTGCTGAGGCCGACCACGACCACGCCGTTCTGATCCTTAAGGTCCAGATATTCAGCCAGGTCATGGTTCATTTCCTGCACCTTGAAGCTGTAGTCAACCGTGCGCACCTTGTTGTACCTGATGATCTCGTCGGCCAGCCGCTTGACCCTGTCGATGGGCAGGGCAAAGCCGATCCCGATGCTGCCGCCGCTTTCGGAGACGATGAAGGTGTTGATGCCTATGACCTCGCCGTTGATGTTGACGAGCGGCCCGCCGGAATTGCCCTGGTTGATGGCGGCGTCGGTCTGGATCATGTCCTTGTAAAGCTTGCCGTCCTGGCGCTGGCCGAAGTTGCGCTTGACGGCGGAGATCACGCCGACCGCCACGCTGGGCTTGGTGTCGTTCATCAGGAAGCCGTAGGGATTGCCCAGGGCGACGGCCCATTCTCCGATGATCAGGTCGCTGCTGGTGCCAAGCTTGGCGAAAGGCAGGTTTGATCCGGATATCTTGAGCACAGCCACGTCGCTGGCCTCGTCCAAACCGGTGAGTTTGGCGTCGAATTCACGGGCGTCCGGCAGGACCACCTTGATCTGGGTGGCTCCGTTGACCACGTGGGCATTGGTCAGAATATGCCCTTCCCTGTCAAAGATGACGCCGCTGCCTATGGCCTGGACCTGGCGCTGCATCGGGATGCCACCGAAAAAATCGCCGAACGGCCAACCGAAGGAATTCATCCCCCCGCGCACGATCTCCGTCTTGATCACGTTGACGGACACGACCGCCGGCTCGACTGTTTTGACTGTCTCGGTAATGGCATTCTGCCTGGAGTTGTTGAGTTCTTCGTTTTTGGCTTCCCTGTTTTGCCGGGTGGAAAAGAAGCTGTCTCCAAGGTTGGAAGCCCCGTGCATCCTGTTGATCAGGATCAGGCTGATGCCGGCGTTGAGCAGGATGATCACGAGGGCAAAGATGAGCAGGTTAGGTTTTTGCATTTTACCTCCGAATTAAGTTTTGCAACAGATCAGAAATGATGTCTGTATTAACCTGGGTGTCAAAGCAGGGGCCGTGGGGCCGCTCGTTCAGGATCGCGTAAACAGGATATTTCCAGCTTTCCCTGACGCCGTCGGTCAGGTCGCGGTGACAGGCCACGGCGATGATGACATCCGGGTTCGCATCGTGAACTATTTTACGGGCCAGGGTGCCTCCGTTGGCGATCCCGACAGCGATCTGATAATCCTGGCCCAGCTTCTTGAGTTCGCCGATGCTGCACTTGCCGCATTGCTCGCAGTCATTAATGTCCCGCGTGATGCGGATGCGGCAGTCGTGGAACTGCAGGCAGTGGGGCAACAGCAACAGCAGCCTTGGCGATGCATCCAGTTTGACGCCGTGCAGGAACAGTCTGTTTTGGAAAAGCAGGAAGGAGGTCTGCGCCTGCTCCTTCTTGACTCTCAGCAGCCAGGCCAAGCTGATGGCCAACGGATAAAAGACAAAAAACAGCAGCCATTTGGCTGATGTATAAACATAGCGGGCGGAAAGTACACCGCCGGCCAGGCCGGTCAGAAACAGCCAGCCCAACCACAACAGCAGCAGGATGGCCAAAAAAGCGAGCAGAGCGGCCTGATCAATGGCGGAAATGAAAAGGCGCGCCGCCAGCCTGAACCTGAGCAGCAGAAAGATGCCGGTCAGAATGATCAAGCCGGCACTGACAAGGACAGGAAAAAGCCGGTCTGTTTTGACGTTCTGCCTGTCAGGCATGGTCACCCAACCTTTCCCCCGGAACGATCCTGGCCCCCAGATGAAACGCCCAAGCCGGCATCGCCTGCTTGCCGGCGGGCTGAACGGTTTTGATCAATAGCCCGCCGCTGCCGGTCAGGACAGAAAATCCCTGATTCTTGGCCACAGCTGTCACTGTACCCGGCTGTTCAGAACCTGATCCGGGACACAGCTCCGCGGCCAGGATCTTGAGTTGCCTGCCCCTGAACCGGGTGGAGGCACCCGGCTCCAGAGCCAGGGCGCGGATGTGGTTTAGGACAGTGGAAGCCGGGCTGTTCCAGTTGATGTTCAGGTCAGCCTTTTCCAGCTTGCGGCAATAAGTTGCCCTGGCTTCCTCCTGCGGAACAGGCTCCCAGGGCCGCTCCGTCCAGTTGCGGAGAAACTCGAGCAGGCACAAGGCTCCGCTCTGGGCCAGGCGTTGGCTGAGTCCGGTGGAGTTCTCATTGGGAAAGATGTCAACCTGCCGCTGGAAATAGACCGGCCCCGCGTCCATCCTGGTTGTCAGCTTAAAGATCGTCAGCCCGGTCGCGGCCTTGCCTTCCCAGAGGGCAAAGGGGATGGGCGCCGCCCCGCGCAGTTCAGGCAGGAGGGAGGGATGCAGGTTGATCGCGCCGTGCAGCGCTGTTTCACGCACCGCTTTGTTCAGTTTCTGCCCGTAGGCAACTGTGACCAATAGATCGGGCTGGAGCTTTCGGAGCAGTTCCTGCGGCTCTTCAGCATTGACGTTCTCCGGCTGATGGAGGGATAAATCATGCCGCACAGCCGCCAGTTTCACCGGGGTGGGACTCGGATGCAGATGGCGTCCAGCCAGGCGGTCAGGTTGGGTGAACACGGCCAGGAGAGAAAATTGCTTTGATCCGATCAGGGCTTCCAGGGCGGGAACGGCAAAGCCGGAACTGCCCAGGAAGACAAGGCGACACACAGGATTCATTTCGCCTTTTTGACTTGCTCCCCGTAGATGTCGGTGCGGATGTTGACGCCGTCTTTGGCTGTTTCCAGCAGGGCTTTGAGCTTGCGTTTGAGCTTGAGCAGGGCGAGCTTGCCCAGTCTGTCCACAAAGAGCACGCCGTTCAGATGGTCCAGTTCGTGCTGCACTACGACAGCCTTGTAGCCTTCCGCCGTGTCTTGGTGCTCCTTTCCGAACTCATCCTGATAGGTATAGCTGATCCGGTTGAATCTTTTGACCTTGGCATAAATGCCGGGGACGCTGATGCAGCCCTCTTCCATCTCATACTCACCCTCTGAGGAGGTGATGACTGGATTGAACAGGACGATGGGGATGGGCTGGCTGTCTTCGCGGGCCCAGTCCATGTCCATCACGAACAGCCGGATGCTGTGGCCCACCTGGGGCGCCGCCAGACCTACGCCGTCCCGCCTGTACATGGTGTGGACCATGTCCCTGACAAAGGCGCGCAGCTTGTCGTCAAACACATTGACCGGTTCGGCCTGCCGCCTGAGGATGTCATCCCCATAGACCCGGACGGGCAGCAGTTTCGGTTCCTTTTTCATAACAGCATTATGTCCAGTAATGGATACAGCGTCAGGCGGGCTGGCCCTCGTCTTTGCTCAGGACTGCCACTACGGAGGATTTTTGGAATTCCACCCGGATGTGGTTGGTGTCATCGATCTCGATCACAAAGATGTTTTTATCCGGTTTGATGGAAGTGACCTTGCCTATGATGCCGCCGCCGGTCAGGACTTTGTCGTTGACCCTGATGTTGTCCAGCATCAGCTGCAGCTCCTTCTGCTTCTTGCTTTGGGGGCGGATCATGAAGAAATACATCACGGCAAAGATCGCCCCGAACATCAGCAGGGTGGACAGCATAGTACTTGAACCTCCGCCTCTGGCCCGCGTGGAATCCGCCACGTTGAGCAGTATGAATTGGTACATGTTTATCTCCTTGTTCACATATTGAAAAATCTGGGAAAGACCCTGATCAGGATCTGCATAAAGATATTGGTAAAGACAGCCGCGAGCACGTCATCGGTCATCACGCCCCAACCGCCTTTCAGCTTTTGGGAAAGCCGGATGGGCTGCGGTTTGGCAATATCAAACACGCGAAACACGGCAAAGGTGTAGACCGCCGTCAGGATGGTCTTGGGGAGCAGCAGGACGCAAATGAAATAGGCTATGAATTCGTCCAGCACAATACTGCCCGCGTCGTGGCCCAGCTTGCGTTCCGCTCTGCCGGTGATGAACACTCCGGCGAAATACAGGATAACCAGGACGAGGGCGAAAAAAGCCAGTTGGGGTAATTGCGTCAGCCACGATTCCGACAGGCTCAGATAGACCAGGGCGGCCACCAGGGTGCCGAAGGTGCCCGGCATCCAGGGAATGAACCCGACTCCCAGGACAGAGCCCAGGACTGTATAGATGTCCTGCCTGACCGGCTGCGGGCCTGTTTCCGTCAAAGCATGATCTCCACGTAGTTTTCCTTCCGCAACTGGTCCACCCAGTCCTCATACACCTCGAACTGCTTGCCGCGGGCCACCACTTCCCTGATCTGGTCCTTAACCTCGTCAAAGCTGTACACCCGGGAGGGGATTTCATTGAACTTGGTAAACAGGTAAAAAGCGCCTTCGTTGTTCAGCACTTCCGTTATCCCGCCCACTTGCAGGGTTTTGAGATAGGGCGCGAACAATTCGGGAAAATCATCCTCAGCAAACTCGCCGATCCCGCCGCCGTCCTTGGCAGTATCTTCATCAGTGGACCACAGTCTGGCCAGTTCCGCGAAGCTCTTGCCGCCCAGAAATTCCTGCCTGATCTCTTCCATTTTGGCCTGGGCTGCCAGGGTATCGGCAGCGGTCGGTTCCACCAGTCTGAGGATATGCCGGACCCGGATCTCTTCGTTGCGGGTCTCTTCCAGCTTGATCAGGTGAAATCCGTACTGGGTTTTAACCACGTCGCTGACTTCGCCCACCTTCAGGGCGAAAGCCGCGTCCTCAAAAGGTTTGACCATCATCCCTTGGGTTACGAAACCCAAGTCGCCGCCCTGGGCTGAGCTGGGGCAGTCGCTCTCTGTCTCGGCGAGGCTGGCAAAGCTTTCGCCGGACCTCAGCCTTTCCTGGATGGCCTTGATCTCCCGGAGCTTGGCCTGTTCGGTTTCTTCGCTCGGGTTGACTTGCCTGAGCAGCATGCCGATGTTCCAGGTCACGGGCTTGACGGCCAGGCTGTCCTTGTGCTCCAGATAGAATTCGCGCATTTCCTTGTCTGAAACGTTGATCTTGACCGCGATCAGCTTCTGGTAGAATTGCCTGGTCAGCTCCCGCTCCCGTATGGCGTCTTCATAGAACTTCTGGATTTCTCCGGCGCTCAATTTCATTTGCTTGAGCTCGCGCCGGAATTCCTCTTCGGAGGCATATTTGGACCTGAGTTGCTTGAGGCTGGCCTCCGCCTCGCTTTGAACCTTTGACTCATCGACCGTATAGTTCAATTCCTTGGCTTTTTGGACGATCAGCCGGCTGTCTATCATCTGGTTCAGGACATCGATCCCTTTAACCTCGCCCTGGTAATAGCCGGAACTCTCCACCTGTTTGATCTGCCGGGTCAGATCACTCAGCAGAATGATGTCGTTGCCCACCCGGGCGATGATCTTGTCCACCAGTTCGGCTTGCAGCACAGCCAGAGCGGCCAGCAGCAGGATTATAAACATCGCTTTTTTCATGGAATACCCCTAGATCTGCAAATAAATATCTGCTTTGCTTTTAAGTTCTCGGATCAGGTCATCATAGACCTGGCGGCGGCGCTCTTCCAAAATGCGCTTTCGGATTTCGTCTTTCTGCTCTTCGAATCCGGAAGGCCCGCTGCCTTCCTCCTCCGCGTAATATCTCATGAGGAAGATCCCGCCTTGGGTAGGCAGGGTGAACACCTCGTACAACCTGTGGTTGCGGCAGGCGTTCCAAAAGGTGCTGTCCGCCCCGTCCGGCGAAACCGCGCCCATGTAGCCGCCGTTCAGGCCGATGCTTTCCTGGGAGAACAGCTTGGCGGCGTCTTCAAATTGCATGCCGTTCTGCAGTTCCGTTCTGATCCCGGTGGCCTGTTCGGGGTCGCTCAGAAAGATCCTCTGCACCTTGTAATGCGGAACAGGCTTGGAAAATTCCCCCTGGTGGATGCGGTAATAATGGAACATGTCCTCTTCGCTGACATTCTCATTGGCCAGCCTGAAGGCGATCACTGCGTTGCCCAGCACCTTGCGGCGGGCATAGTCCACCTTGTTTTTTACCGCTTTTTCGTCCGCCAGACCCAGATTTTCGGCTTCCCTGGCCAGCAGCACCAGGTTCACCCATTGCTGGACATACTCCCGTTTCTGCTCCTGGGACAGGCCTTTCCACTCCGCCTCGCTGAAATTGGCCTTCAACTCCTCCAGGGTCAGAGTCTCGTTAGCCACCTGCGCCACGACCTCGCCCGCTTCCTTATGTTTGGAGCAGCCGGCCAGGGCAATCAGAACCAGGATGATCAGAAGCCGCGTCCAATCGGGCAAAAATGCTTTTCGCCTCATTTCAGATAGGGTATGGTGTAGTAGATCTTGACATAGGGTTTTTTGCCGGACTGAGCGTCTGCATAGTGCCAGAAGCCAAGGCTGCCGTAATTCTGCATTTCTGAGGTGGCCTTGATCACCACCCCCCTGTTCTGGATGTCGCCTGAGGTGATGGCCTGCACGATGGACGTGATCTCCACTGCCACGGAATCCTTGTTGACAATGGTTCCGCTGCTGAAGGTGTAGCCGATGCTCTCCAGGTCCGAGGCAGCCAGGACCATGGGGCTGTCCACCGAATCGCTCTTCACGCTGTAGGGATAGAAATAGCAGGCCGTGCTCCCGTAATAGGGATTGTCTTTAACGAACAGGACCAGCTCAGCCTTGTTGATGGTCATCCTTTTGATCTCTTCGCTGCTGAGCGCGTTGCCGTCCATGTCCTGGAAGAGGTTGTCATTGAGTTGGAATTTGGCATACAGCCTTTGCGGCAGCAGGTTTTTCAATTGCCAGGCAGAGGCCAGGGTTTCCGCCTGTTCTCCTGTCACGCGATAGCTGTCGCGGCTGGCCCGCTGGCTGTAGGTCAGGGTGTCGGCCTCGCCGGCCAGTTGATATTTAAAAGTCAGGAGCGGGCCGTAACCGCCTGTTTCGGCGGATTTGAACTCCGCCCAGCCGCCCAGGGCTTTCAGCACCAGGTTGAATCCTGTCACGCCTTCCGTTTCCCAGTTCTGGATGATGGCGCTGTCCAGGTCGACCTCCAGGGTGTCCCCATCCGCGCTGACGGAATCGGGCAGAGGGTATGTCGGCACCGGCAAAGCGCTGATGTTGCTGTCCAGGATGAGGTCGGTGGAATCGGCCGCCCAGTCTTGGCTCAGCTTGTGAAAGGTCAGCTCCAGCGGTTCCCGGGACAGGGGCGAGCGGCGGGTCGCCACCAGCTTCAGCACCGGCGCCTCTATGATCTCAAAATCTTCCGGCAATCCCGTGAAGCGCAGGACCGCCAAGGCCTCCAGCAAATCCTGGCTGCCGCAGACCAGGCGGGTTTCCGTTCCCTTCACCTTGCCTTCCGCCTGATAGGAAAATCCCAGTTCGAATGAATCCGCCGTTGCCACCTGGGGATGCAGGTTTGACCAGTCGTTACCGGTCAGGTTGTCCTTGCGGGTACAGCCGATCAGCATCAGTGTTGCCAGGCACAGGATGATCCCTGCCGTCTGCCGGAGTGACTTCATATCTCTAATATCCTTTCTTTATGTAATATCTTATTATGTTGTATTTGTAGGCGCTGTGGATATGCGCATAACTCTCCATTCGGCCTTCTAACCTGCATAATCACAATACTCTTAAACCAGGTAAATCCCTGTGGATAATCTGTGGATAAAGCATTTTAAAAGGGTATTTTGTCCACTAAAAAATTCAACCTGCCGTTGTTTCGCCACTTTCCCACACCTGTCCACACCTATCCTTCCACCTGTGTGGATAAACCTTCCGGTCCTGTCCATCTCCCTGTCGCGCAAAGGGCTGTCCAGCCTAATCCCTGATCCGCTTGATCAGCTGCTCGATATGGGCGCGGAATTCGTTGTCCTCGTTGAACTGGTTTTCGATCATGCGTTTGGCGTGCAGGACGGTGGTGTGGTCCTTGCGCTTATAATACTCGGCGATGTCTTTCAGGGACAGGGACGGGATCAGCAGGTTGGCCAGGTACATGGCGACCTGGCGCGGGAAGGCTATCGTCTGGCGGCGCGTCTTGTCCACCAACTGCGGAATGGTCAGCCCGTAGTAACTGCAGACCTGCTGGGTGATGTTGTCCAAAGTGATCTCCTTGCGCACTTCCGAGATCATGTCGGCCAGGATCTCGCGCGCAATTTCGGGAGTGACGTCCTCCAGCCTGATCTTGTTGTAGGAGGAATAGGCCAGGATGCGGATCAGCGAGCCTTCCAGGGCGCGCACGCTGCTGGTGATCTTGTCCGCTATGAAATGGATGATCTCGTCGCTGAGCTTGACCTTTTCCGGGTCCTGCTTCTTTTTCAGGAT
>JAXDBS010000069.1:0-2869 GCA_034678545.1 Cloacimonadaceae bacterium (SeqCode)
TGACCTCGTCCTGGGCGGAATACGTGATCGGTTTCCAGACCTATGCCGGCACCGGCCAGTTCATGGTGATCAAGCACGGCAACGCCTCCACCTCGCAGACCATCTATGTGGATGACGTGATGATCGAAGTGATCCCCGACAACGACCTGGCGGCCCTGTCCCTGGTGGGTAATTCAACTCCTTCGGTCGGGATTACCTCAAATTATACCGTCAACGTGTTCAACTGGGGCACCAATCCCCAGAATGATTATCTGGTGAAGCTGTATGGCACAGGAGATGTAGAACTGGCCTCCATTGCCGGGCCTCAGATCAATCCGGGCCTCTCAGCCGAAGTTGCCGTGCCCTGGACCCCCACTGCTGAGGGATCTCAGACCATTTATGGCAAGGTGGTTCTGGCCGGCGACCAGAACAGCCTGAACGACCAGTCGCCCAACCTGACAGTCAATGTCCAGCCGGCCGGCACGGTCGTGATTACGGTCGGTGAAGGGACTTCCACCCAGCGCCAGCCCTTCGGCATTCTCTATGGTTATGAAAGGGATGCCACGCTGATAACCGGCGCCCAGATCGGCATGATCGGCCTCATAACCGGATTCCAGTGGAACTGCTCAACTGTGGCTACGGCAGCGGTTCCTTTCAATGTATATATCAAACCCTCGGTTGAAGCGATCCAGACAGCCATGACCTGGGCAACCATGGTCGATGGCGCCACCCTGGTGACCAGCGACACGCTGAACTTCAGCCAGACCGGCTGGAACGTGATCCAGTTGGATACGCCCTATGTCTATCTGGGAGGCAACATACTGATCCTGGTCGAAACGTTCTACGGAGGGTCGGGAACCTCGACACCCTATTTCCGCTATACGAGCGGCCAGACGGGAACCCATCAATACTGGTACGCTGATAATAATCCTCCCACCGGCAACGGAACTGTCAACGCTAACCGCCCCAACGTGGCGATCAACATGATCCCAGGCGGGGTAGGGCATCTGAACGGGCATGTTTACGGCGCCGGCAACCAGCCCCTGGCCAATGCCACCGTCCAGATCCTGAATGGCGGCATGGATATGACGGATGCCCAGGGTTATTACTGGATCCAGAACATCATTGCCGATACCATATCGGTTACGGCCAGCCGATACGGTTACCTGCCCCAGACTTTCTCTGTGGTTATCCTGGAAGATTCCACGATCACTCAGGACTTCCATTTGACCCAGATGCCGACCGTGACAGTGACCGGCACCATCGTGGGCAGCGACACCGGCACCGGCCTGGCGGGCGCCACCATATCACTAACCGGCTATGAGGACTATGAAGCAGTGGCCAACGCGCAGGGCTCATTTACCATCCCCGGCGTATACAGCAACCAGAGCTATCAATACAGCGCCACGTCACTCGGCTATCAGATCACCACCGGTAACATCAACGTGGGAACCACGGATTACAATATGGGAACGATTACGGTGAATGAGATAGCCTACACGCCGCGCAACGTTTCAGCAGCCGCTAATACGGCAGACACGGAGGTTACGCTGAACTGGCTGGCGCCTGATCCCAACTCGGTGGATATTACCCAGAGCTTCGAAAGTGAGGTCTTCCCTCCCGCGGACTGGACCCGCATCGTCACCAATAACGGGCCGGCCAACTCCATGGGTGTATATCCGACCTGGTGCCGCTTTGGGACTGTGGTCAGCGGCACGATCACGGTCACCCCCGTCGATGGCAACTGGCAGTGCGGATTCTGGTGGGATTACAACCATCAGGACGAATGGCTGATCACGCCGCAGTTCAACTGCCCGCAGGGCGCTTCCCTGACCTTCGGGACTTACTGTTACCGCGGTTCCCTCAATAACGACCATTACTACGTGAAAGTCACCAACAACAACGGCACCAGTTGGAATGTCCTTTGGGACGCCTCCACCCTGACAGGAGGCTGGAACGTCTATGCCACACCGGTGCAAATCGATCTGTCCGCCTATGCGGGTCAGCAGATCAAGCTGGCCTGGCATGCCGACGACCCCAACACCACCAACGACGGCATGTGGTACAACTGGTTCATTGACAATGTGGTGATCGGCAACATGACCACCGTCATCCGCTTCCCGGAAAGCGCCATGACAGTCCGCTCCTCCGGCGTCCGGGAAATGCCTTCGGTTGCCTGGGGCAATGAACCGCTTTCCCGCAACAGGAAAGAGGCCTACCCCGCATCCCATGTCAGCCGTGAAAGTTATGACCTGCCTGCTCAGGGTCGGGACCCGCAGCGGCCGCTGCTGGGGTATAAGGTCTGGCGTCTGGTCGCGGGCCAGGAACAGAATGAATCGACCTGGACCCTGCTGACTCCCGGCATGATCACGGATTTGACTCTGACCGACGGAAGCTGGGCCGCGTTGGCCACCGGCACCTACAAATGGGCCGTCAAGGCTGTCTATACCAACGATGTCCTCTCGCTGGGAGTCTTTTCCAATCCTCTGGTCAAACAGCCGGTGCCCACGGGTACACTGGCCGGTTTTGTCAGGAACCTGAACAACCTGCCGATCATGGGCGCCACCATCGCGGCCGGAGCATTCACAACCACGACCGGCGCCAATGGCTCTTACACGATGCAGGTCGCCACCGGCACTTATGCCGTGACCTGCTCCGCCCCCGGCTACCAGTCGCAGACGGCGGAGAATATCGTGATCACCGAGGGCCAGATCACTCCCTGCAACTTCCTGCTCACGGTCGGAAACGAGGATGAGGTCATGGTCACCCAGACCTCCCTCCGGGGCAATCACCCCAATCCGTTCCGGCAGCAGACCACGATCAGTTACGACGTGCGGGACAAAGCCCCGGTCAGGATCGCAATCTATAACACCCGCGGCCAGCTGGTCAG
>JAXDBS010000070.1:0-80179 GCA_034678545.1 Cloacimonadaceae bacterium (SeqCode)
ACAAGAAGGAACGCATGACACAATTCAAGGACATGACATTACCTGAGGCCATCCACAAGGCGGCTGATGACCTGAACTACATTACCCCGACCCCCATCCAGCTGGAAGTGATCCCCTGGCTGATGGAAAACGGCACCGACCTGATCGGCCTGGCCCAGACCGGGACAGGCAAAACCGCCGCCTTCGGCTTCCCCACCCTGGCCAATACGGACAGCAATAAAAAGACAGTGCAGACCCTGATCCTCTGCCCCACCCGCGAGCTCTGCGTACAGATAACCAAGGATTTCAAGAGCTTTGCCAAATACCTGCCTGAGATCAAAGTTGTGGCGGTCTATGGCGGCGCGCCGATCTACTCCCAAAAGGAAGCGCTGAAGAAAGGCGCCCACATCGTGGTGGGAACCCCGGGCCGCGTCTTTGACATGATCCGCCAGAACGCCCTGAAACCGGGCAGCATTGACAGGCTGATCCTGGATGAAGCGGACGAGATGCTCAACATGGGCTTCAAGGACGACATCTTCGAGATCATGAGCCATACGCCGGAACAGAAGCAGATCCTGCTCTTCTCGGCCACCATGCCCAAGGACGTGGTCACCATAACCAAGACCTTCATGCACGAGCCGCACAGAATAGCCGTGGGCAACCAGGAACAGGGCGCGGAGAACATCCGGCACTTCTATTACAAAGTGCATGCCAAGGACAAATACAAGGCCCTGAAACGGATCGCCGACATCAGCCCCAAAATCTACGGCATCGTCTTCTGCAAGACCAGGACCGAGACCCAGGAAATCGCCGATAAGCTGCAGCACGACGGATACAACGCCGACGCCCTGCACGGAGACCTCTCCCAAAACCAGCGGGACCTGGTGATGAGCCGCTTCCGCAGCAAATACGTGCAACTGCTGATCGCAACAGACGTGGCAGCCCGCGGCCTGGACGTGGACGACCTGACGCATATCATCAATTACGAGCCGCCGCTGGAAGCGGATATCTATATCCACCGCTCCGGCCGCACCGGCAGGGCAGGCAAGAGCGGAGTCTCCATCACCATCGTCCACGCCAAGGAAATGGGGCAGCTCAAAGCCTGCGAACGCAGACTGGGACGCGAGATAGTGCTGGCCCACGTGCCGACCGGCCGGGAGATCTGCGAAAAACAGCTGTTCAACCTGATCGACACCATGGACAATATTAAGGTGGACGACGAGCAGATCGACCCGCTGATGGAAAACGTGTACAAAAAGCTGAGCTGGCTGAGCCGGGAAGAGCTCATCAAGAGATTTGTCTCCGTCGAGTTCAACCGCTTCCTCAATTACTACAAAGATGCCACAGACCTCGACCTGGTGACGGAAACGCAGCCGGGCAAACCCCGTGAAAAACGCGATATCACGTTCAGCAGATTCCATCTCAACATCGGCTATGAGGACAACCTGACCAAGCGGGAACTGATGAAACTGATCAACCGCCTGAACGTGGCGCGCGGCATCGAGATCGGATACATCGACATCACGGACCGGGATGCGGTGGTGGAACTGGATTCCTATTACGACACGCAACTGCTCAAAGCGCTGAACCGGGCAAAATACTCCGGCCGGATGGTGCAGGCGGAAATCCTGGAAGAAAAGAGCGGCAGGAAAAAACCCGCGGCCAAGCAGGATTCACGGCACAGGTTTTATCAGAACAGGGATATGGCCAAATCCCGGAATCCCCGCAAGGGAAGGAAAACATACAGATAAAAAAAATAGCCGGCTAATTGTCTAACCGGCTGTTATAATTTTGCGTTATAAGCTGTTTCCAATAAACAGCTACGATTCGATCACTTCCACGTTGGCGCGGGGCAGCATGACCCTGGTGCCGTCCTCGAATTCAGCCTGCAGGACGCGGACGAGGGTCTCGGATTCGACCTTGGTGAGCTCTTCCGGCATGCCGGTAACTTTGGCGATGCGGCCGAAATTGGGCTGGCGGATGACGCGGATGAGGGTGCCGGGTTCCAGGATGGGCAGCCTGGTCTCGGGAATGGTGAGTTCCTCTTCCTGGAACTGGAGCGGGATGATGATCTCGGGGCGGATGACGCCGGCCCGGATCTGGGTTCTGCCGTGGATGCTGGTCTTGAAGCCTTCGAATTTCTTCAGCAGTTCAAAGGTCTTCTGCGCCATATTGATCCTGCCGAAGCCCTCGGTGCAGACGATGGTGATGCCGACGTTTTCGTGGCCGGTGATGGCTACGCCGAGGTCATAGCCGAGGATCTTCTTGATGTCCTGGTCGTCCACGCCGCCGGTGATGACGGCCTTCACGCCCATCTGGCGGGCCTTGTCGATAGCTTCCAGGCGGATGAAAGCGCCGGCCGCGATAATGGAGCCCCGGCAGGACTCGTCTATCTTGCCGGCTTGCAGTTCCTCATCCGGCGAAGCGGCGAGGATTTTCAGCGCCCCGACCGTCTCGCCCCCAATCCCGAAGATGCCCTGCACATAGGCGGATTTATTCTCGATAATGACGCCCTCGCCGGGCATGACCTCTGTCACCACGCCGTCCATGAAAGCCTTGACCTGGACGGGGATGCGCGGCTCGCGCAGGAGGATCTGGCCCGTGTGGGAGGAAACGGATTCCACCTCGCCGTCGGTGGGCGAAGTGACCGAGTTTTTCATGAAGCCCAAGCCAAACAGGCCCTTGTTTTCGGCCAGAACGGTGCCCTTTTTGATCTGGTCGCCGGCCTTGACCTTGACGAAGTTGACCAATTGGGCAGGCGTGACTCCCAGTTTATTGGCGAGGTTGAGAGGTATGACCTTTCCGGGCAGAAGGGTCTGCGCCACTACATCCTCAGCCTTGACCTTGTCCCCCTTTTTGACGAGGACCTCTCCCTTCAGCGGCAGCACACGCTCCTTGCGCAGAATGGTGCTTTCAGTTACTGTCAGTCCAGCGGAATACGCCTGTCCCATCTTCGCCTCCCTATTTCAGTATCTCTTCCGGATAGGCCTTCAGTTCCCTCATCCATTTCTTGAGAGAGCTGATGCGGGCTGCCGGGTCAGTCGGCAGTTCGAACGGCTGGCGGCCGCGCGTATCCAGCAAGATGCCGACCACGCCGCCGTGCAGTTCCACTTCCAGTTCCTTGTTTTTCTCTTTATCCAGGAAGGTGCCGCCGTGAGACTTCAGCTGCGCTTTGGCAACCTCTCCCACGCCCAGCGGGATGAGCCTGAGCTCGCCGCAGGGGATCTCCTCTTCGAAAACCTTGCCGCCTGGAAGCGTGATCCTGGCTGTCAGGGCCGGTTTACCGGGCTTGTTCCTGCCGACCGGCGCGACGCAGGTGCCGAGGTAAATCAGGCAGTCCTTGTTGAACACTTCGGTGGCGGCTTTTTCACAAATCTCGGAAAGCACGCCCAGATGAGGCATCATGAAGATGCTGTCCACGGCCAGGCGGGTGATGCCCTCCGGCAGGAAGGCGTCAACCATCATCATGACCGACTGGTTGCGCCGGGGCGCGTGAGAAAGCACTCCGCCGCTGCCCACCAGCAAGCCCAGGGACATCAAGTTGACGATGGTAGCGCCGGAGGTGGACTGGCTGAAGGCTTCCGAAATATCCCGCTGGCGCTGCGTGCCTTTGAGCGTGACGGCAAATTCCTTGTGCTGCTCAAAGGCGAGGCGCAGGGCTTCCTTGGCGATGGCCTGCTCCAGGACCAGTTCCTCCAGCAGGCTGGGGATGGTGGTGGGGCGGATCATCTTGTTCTTGATCATGTTGCGCAGTTCGCTTTCATCTATGGGAAAAGGCACCCAGCGCATGATGTTGGGCAGCCCGGCGCTGGCCAGGACGTTGGAGATGCTGTAGCTCATGCCCAGGTTGGCGCTGACGGTGCGGTTGAAAATGTATTCTTCGGTGAAGACGGAGAAGATGTCGGTGGTGGCGCCGCCGATATCCACGCCCACGACTTCGATCTTTTCAGCCCTGGCGACGGCCTGCATGATGTTGCCCACCGCGGCGGGAGTGGGCATGATGGGCACGCTCTCGTGCTGCGGACCCATGGTCCAGGCCATCAGTTTGTTGTAGCCGGGAGCCTGCTGCATCACGTGCTCCATGAAGATGTCGTGGATCTTGTCGCGCGCGGGGCCGAGGTTTTCCATTTCCAGCTTGGGCCGGATGTTTTCGGTCACGATCAGACCGACCTTGTCCTTCAGCGTATCTTCGATATCGGGGACGGCCTGCTTGTTGCCGGCGTAGATGACAGGCAGCTTGTAGCCTGACCCGAGGCGGGGCTTGGGATCGGCCGCTGAAACGAGCTCGGCCATTTCCACCACGTGCTTGACCGTACCTCCGTCCTCGCCGCCCGCCATCAGGATCATGTCCGGCCTCAACTCGCGGATGCGCTCGATCTTCTGGTGGTTCATGCGCTTGTCGTTGCTGGCGATCAGGTCCATCACGATGGCTCCGGCGCCCAAAGCGGCTCTTTCGGCGCTTTCGCCGGTCATGCTGGCGACCACGCCCGTGACCATCATCTGCAACCCGCCGCCGGCGGAAGAAGTGCTGACATAGGCGTCAACGCCCAAGTCGCCTTTGCGCGGGATGACAAACTCGCCGTTCTCCATGAACCTGATATTGGGATTGTTGTACTTGAGCCGCGCCAGTTCCTCAAGTTCCTGGACCGAGTTGATCACACCCTTGGTCACGTCGTTGAGCGGAGCCTCCACCGTGGTGGGAGCTTCGCCCCTGACGGTCTGGCGGTACTCGCCATCCACCCATTCGATCAGGATCGCCTTGGTGGTCGTGCTGCCGCAATCCGTTGCCACGATGCGCGTCAGCTGCTTTTCGTCATATTGCATATTTTCCTCCGCCTGTCTGAAAAAAGCGTTGCCCGATACAAAACTTTAAAAACGGCATTCCCGTCAATTATCTTTATTGCCCTCCGAACTGCCTCCGACCCTGAACAGCCTTTGGAGAAACGCTTTGAACTTTTTCCAGCGACGCCGCCGCAGCAGCCTGGACTTCTGGCGGCGCTCACGGTTCAGTTCCTCATCCAGTTCGTCCATGCGGGTGATGAGCTGCTTGACATAATCTTCCTTTTCGAGCAAAAGCGCGAACTGCTGGTACTTTTGGGAATCGAAGAGAATTTCGGCAAAGGGCAGGATGAAATACATGAACTGGCTGCCGATGCCGTGCAGGGGACGCAGGGATTCGGCCACCAGGATGCCGGCGGAAGCCATGCCGCGCTCCGCCACATAGCGCGCCACGCGGTCGATCATGGCCTGCGCTTCCTCTTCCGTGATGGTCACTTTCAGATCGTTCATCTCACAGCCCGTGGCAGGCGGTCAGAACATAGACCTCCGCCGCGCCCGCCCGCAGCAGGGTTTTAGCCGCTTCGTTGACAGTGCTGCCCGTGGTGAAAACGTCATCCACAAGCAGCATTTTTTGACCAGTCGGATCATATCTTCCGATCCGGAACGCGCCCCTGACATTTCTCCGCCGCAGGTCCGCGTGGAGCAGGGTCTGGGACTCCGTATAATGCCTGCGCAGCAAAGCGTCATCAACAAAGGGTTTTTCCAACCTGGCCGCCAGTGCCTGGCCCAGCAGGGCGCTCTGGTTGAAGCCCCGCTCCCGCTTTCTCACCCGGTGCAGGGGGATGGACGCAACGCAGTCCACCGTGCAGTAGGCCTCGCTGTCCAGGACGGCCCTGAACATCTGGTTGCCCAGCCAGTCCGCGATGCGGGTGTAGCCTGTGTATTTCAGTTCATGCACCAGGGCGCGGGCCGCGTTCTCATACATGAACACGGACCTGGCCTGGGTGAACGCGTATTCGTTTTCCGCGCAGTTGGAGCACTCCGTATCAGTTAAAGGGTAGCCGCACTTGGGGCAGTAAGGCATGGGGACATAGCTCAGCCGGTCCCTGCAGTTGCCGCACAGCCACATGCTTTGCTCCGCAATGCGCTCATGGCAGTGCAGGCAGACAGGCGGGAAAAAGGCATTCAGCACGCCGGCCGAGGTTTGTTTGAAAAGGGTGGCGGTTCCAAATCTCATAGGGATTGGAAGTAGTTTTCCAGGGCTTCGATCAGGACAATCCCGTCCTGCGAGACCACATAGTCGGAGGCGGCCCGTTCCGGATGGGGCATCATGCCCAGGACGTTGCGCCGCGGGTTGCAGATGCCGGCGATGTTGTCCAGAGAGCCGTTGGGATTGGCTTCCTCTGTCACGCCGCCCTGTTCGTCACAATAGCGGAAGACGATCCTGTCTTCGTCCTGCAAGGCTTTCAGGCCGTCCGCGTCGATGCAGTAATTGCCTTCCTTGTGGGCGATGGGGATGTCCAAAGCCAGGCCCGGTGCCAGCTTATAAGTGAAAGGCGAAGCATTTGTCTCCACACGGATGTGCTGATGCTGGCAAATGAACTGCAGGGACCTGTTCATCATCAGCGTGCCGGGCAGCAGCCCGCATTCCGTCAGGATCTGGAAGCCGTTGCAGATGCCGAGGACCAATCCGCCCCCGTACGCATGGGCGATCACTTCCCGCATGACCGGCGAGACCTTGGCGATGGCGCCGCAGCGCAGGTAATCGCCGTAGGAAAAGCCGCCCGGCAGGATGACCAGATCGGGATCCCGCAGCACTGTGTCTTGGTGCCAGATCTGCGCCACGGCATGGCCCCGGTCGGCAAAGACCTGCATGGCGTCGTGGTCGCAGTTGGAACCCGGAAAGGTGATGACGCTTACCTTCAACCCGGCGTCACCTCTTCCAGTTCAAAGCTGTAGTGCTCAGTGTTGGGATTGGCCAGCAGCTTGTCACAGATGGCGTCCACCTGCGCGCTCACGCTGCTGCGGTCCTCTTCCACAAAGATGATCTCGATGTGCTTGCTGATCCGGGTCTCCCTGACGCTGGCATACCCCAGAGCGTGCAGGGAATTGGTCACCGCCTGGCCCTGGGGATCCAGGACGCTGGGCTTGAGGAAAACGTGAATCCTGGCTTTCAACATTGTTCTATCCTATCTGTAAGCATTTTAACTATTAATGTACTGGATGCTAGAATCTGGCAATCTGCCTTTTGGTCAATGCAATTTTCTGACGTGCCGGATAAATACAAGCTCTCCTGACTATGAAGGAACAGCTGCACGCCATCCCTGCCTGCCGGCCGCGGGGCGACAACCAGAAAAATGGGTATTGTTGAATCATGGACAAAAATCTTGAACAGGGAAGAAAAAGCTTGCCAGAATCACTGTATCAAACTTCAGTTTTTTGCATGACAGAAAAGCTGTTACTGCAATCCATCCGCGACGGGTTTCCCGGGCTCAGGTGGAAACGGCACCGCTACCTGGGCCACGGCTTTGACCACGATGTCATCATTCTGGATAATCGTGTGGTGTTCCGCGCGCCCAGGAATGAGCATTACCGCAATCTCCTGCCGGACGAGGTCCGCCTGTTGCAACACCTGCGGAGTAAGATCCCGGTCCGGATCCCCGATTATCAATATGTTACACCGGACTGCAGCCTGGCAGGCTATCCCCTCCTGCCCGGACGGGAATTGAACCAACCCCGCTTCAAAAGGCTTTCCGCTGCGGACAAGGAAACCGCTGCCAACCAGATGGCAGGCTTCCTTTCCGCCCTGCATGCAGTTCCGGAAGAATTGGCGACCAAGTTCAAAACACCGGTGCTGGACTTTAAGCAGCGTTATGAATTGCTGGCCCAGCGTTGCCGCGAACTGCTCTACCCACGCTTCATACAAACTGAAATAGATGTCCTTGAAGCTTACCTGGAAAGGTTGAAAGCATCCTTCAGTCAAATAAAAAATCTCACCCTGGCCCACCAGGACCTGCTGCCCGACCACATCCTCTGGGACCGGGCCACGCGCCAAATCAGCATCATCGACTTCTCAGACCGCGCCTGGGCCGATCCCGCCCTGGACTTTGCCGGCATCCTGTTCTATGGGGATAAGTTTGTGAAGCGGGTCCTGGATATGTATCGAGGCAGCCCTGACAGTGGCCTGCCGGAGCGGGCCAGGCTCTACAACATGCGGGTTCCGCTCTACCTGATGACGGACGCCCTGATGGGACTGCCCTGCTCCTATGAGGAAGGCTACGCCCTGTTCAGGAAGCTGTTTTTCCAAACCGGATCGATATCAGACCAAAGATGAGTTGAAGATCGCCAGGCCTGTAATGATATAAATGCAGAATGAGCATCCTTCGGATGCATTTACTGCTTCCCGATTCATTGCTTCTGCCGGCGTGGGTTGCTATATGGCCTTTAGCAGAGCAAGTTCCGGAGTTTGCGTCCAGCTTGCGGGAAAGCTGGGAGGCGAATCCGGCCGGCTTACATTTTTGCCGTTGTGATAGGCCTGCACGGTGGTCCAGGCGAGGTTCTGCAGGTAGGCGGCGGTGGGGGCGTCGATCCCGGCCGGGACATAGGCGTTGCCGACGGGATTGACGTTCCAGATGGAGGCGAGGAAGGTGCAGGCGACCAGGTAGGTTCCGCAGAGGCTGGGGTGGTAGTTGTCGGGGGCGTAGAGATTGAGGTCGGGATTGAGTTCCGCGCTGGTGTGGTAGGCGATCCCGCAGGGGATGACGAGGGCGTCCAGGTAAGCGCCAATGTAGTTGTAGGCGTCGCGGATGGGGACATACATCTCCGGATTGTTGCGCCAGGCCCAGGTCATGTAGAATCCGGTCAAAGCCCCGCTGGAGGCGATCAGCGAATCCAGCCCCACGGCGGCTGAGTAAAACAGGCCGGGATCATTCATGGGCCTGCTGCTCTGCTCCTGCAGGATGACCAGGTCCCAGTTGCCGTCCTGGATGGCGGCGATGGTGTTGGGGTCGTCCAAATGGTTTTGCAGGTAATACCCTCCCACCGTCTGGGCTTGGACGACAGCCCCCCATTCCGGGTGCGCGGCGTTGAGCAGAGCCTGCAGGTGCGTGTTAACTCCGCTGTTGTAAAAGGTGTGGCTGTTGCCGACCAGCAGGACGCGGCGGCATTCAGCATAGGGCAGGCCCCAGTGGACAACGACCTCCAGCCCGCCCGGGACGAACTGCAGGGTGATGTAAACCGTGGTCGTCTGGCCGGGGGAAACGGTGCCCGTGCCCTGCCCGGTGGCGATCAGGAGCGAATCCTCGAACACGGAGACGTCAATGGCATAGGTGCCGATCTCCAAGTCCTCAAAGGTGCCGCTGGCCATGGTGCTGTCGATCAGCATGTCCATGTCGTCGGTGAAATCGCCTTTGGTGATGCGGACGTTCACCCGGGTGACGTTGAAGCCCTGCTGCAGGGCGGGATAAAGGTTCATCCGGATGGGCATCTTGCCGGTCTGGGCGGGCGGGTTGGTGTGATGGTCCGCCGCGCAGGCCAGCAGGGAAAACAAAATCAAAACAAGCGGAACGTAGCAGAATAAGCGTTTCATGGTTACCTCCACGTGATTTGTAGATTTGAGGCTGCAATGATTATTGTCAAGATTTTCCTGAAGCGGGCAACGGCTGTGAGAGGCACTCCGCCTTTTCGCAAAAAGGTTGCAGCCTCTGCCATTCCCTTCCTCCCGATTGAAAAAACACGGATCGAACTGACCCCGCCCTTGGACCGTGAACCTGAAATCAGGCTCAGATCACCTTCAGATAACCGTAGTTTTGGCTTAATCTAAGGGTGATATGTGATTTAACAGTTAATATGGCAGCAAGAGGCAACAGGACGCGGGATGTCCTGGAGGACATTTTACCGCAGGGTAGCGAAAACAGCATAAGTCCGCGTTGGCAAAAAGTGCTCCGGAAGAGGAGGAGGTCTATTTCCCGATGCAGAAATTGGAGAAGATGCTTTCCAGCAGGTCGTCGGCGGTGACGGCGCCGGTGATCTCCGAAAGGGCGGAAACCGCTTCGATCAGGTCAAACGCGATGAACTCATAACCGGCTGAGGCTGCGATGGCGGTCAGGGCCTTGTCCAGCGCGTCAGCGGCGCGCTGCAGGCAGGCCAGGTGGCGGGAATTAGTCACCAGCACGGAGGAGGGTTCGATCCCAAGCCCCGCAATCCTGCTGACGGCCTGGTCCCGAACTGCTTTGATCCCGTCCTCCAGAAAGGCGGAGCAGGGATGCAGCCTGACCCGGGGAGGGAGCTTGGCGTTAAAGCGGGAGCCCTTGAGAAAGGCCTGCCAGTCCTGTTCGTCAGGCAGGGATTCAAAGCCAAGAAGATCAATTTTATTGAGCACGCAGACAGTTTTGGCGGAAGTGGCATCGTCCAGAGCGCAGCATTCGCGTTCCAGGGTGTCGGGGTCGGTCAGCATGATGATCAGGTCCGCCTCACGGATCAGTTCACGGGTGCGCCGGATGCCGATCCGTTCGACCTCGTCCCCGCCCTCGCGCAGTCCGGCGGTGTCGATCAGCCGGACGGGAAAGCCGTCCAGGGACAACCACTCCTGCAGATAGTCACGCGTGGTGCCGGGAACGGAAGTCACGATGGCCCGGCTCTCCTCCAGGAATTTATTGAACACGGAGGACTTGCCGACATTGGGCGCGCCGCACAGGCACACTGAGAAGCCGTCGCGCAGGATGCGTCCCTGCCTGCCGCCCGCGATCAGGGTCTGCAGTTTTTGCCGGATGTTTTCGACCCTGGCCTGTTCCGCTCCAAGGTCCGGCCCGGGCAGGTCCTGGTCGGCAAAGTCAATGGAGAGCTCGAACCTGGTCCGGCAATCGCTCAGCTCGGCAATCACAGCCTCGATCTCCTTGGATATACTCCCCTTCAACTGGTTGAGGGCGGCGGCTTCGGCTTTGGCGGTACAGGCCCGGACCAGGTCGTTCACGGCCTCGGCCTGGATCAGGTCCAGCTTGTGGTTCATGAAGGCGCGGAAGGTGAATTCGCCGGGTTCGGCCAGCCGGCAATCCTTCAGCAGCAGTTGCAGGATGCGGCTGGAAAGGTCCGGATTGCCGTGGCCCGTGATCTCCACCAGGTCCTCCCCCGTATAGCTGTGCGGCTGGCGGAAGACGAGGCAGACCACTTCGTCAATCACTTCCCCCCCGTCCCTGATGTAGCCGTGCAGCGCCTGGTAACCTGCGGCGGAGGTTAATTTATCCGGATGGGAAAACACCCTGCTGACGCGCTCCACGGCCCGGGGGCCGCTGACCCGGAGGACGGCCAGGGCGGAACTTCCCGGCGGGGTGGCGGGCGCGGCTATGGTGTCATTCAGAGCAAAGCGCATAATTGCCGGAAGATGCTTTCCGGCGTGAAGCCGATCAGTTCGTTGAGCTGGTCGATGCTGCCGTGTGGGATGAAGCGGTCGGGATAGCCGAAGGAGGTCACTTTTAACTTGCTTTCGGACAGGTAGTCACGCACTGCGGAACCAAAGCCGCCGGCCAGGGCGTTGGGCTCCAGGGTGATGATCCGCTTGCACTTTTTGCCCAGTTTGTCCAGCAGCGCCGTGTCCAGCGGCTTGACGGAGCGGGCGTTGACCAGCCAGGGATCAAGGCCTTTGCCTTTCAGCGACTCGACCACATCCACAGCCAGCGGAAAAGCGGTCCCCGCTGAAATAACGGCGAGGTCCTTCCCTTCCCTGATCACTTCCGCCTTGCCGGGTTCGAAGGGGACGGTCTCCCTGCCCAGACAGAAAGCAGTGCCGCGCGGGTAGCGGATGGCAACGGGGCCTTCCCTGTAATCACCCGCCCAGGAGAGCATGGCGTCCAACTCTTCAGCATTGGAGGGGGCCAGAATGATCAGGTTGGGTATGAAATTCAGAAAAGAAATATCAAAAACGCCGTGATGGGTGGCGCCATCCTCGCCCACCAGGCCCGCCCGGTCAATGCAGAAAACCACGGGCAGCTTCTGCAGGGCCACATCGTGGATGACCTGATCCAAAGCGCGCTGCAGGAAAGTGGAATAGACTGCAAAGAAAGGCTTCATCCCTTTCACCGCCAGGCCGGCGGCAAAGGTGACGGCGTGCTGTTCCGCGATCCCGACGTCAAACAGGCGCTGGGGATATTTCTGCTCAAACTCCGTCAGGCCAGTTCCGACGGACATGGCGGCAGTGACGGCGACGACCTTGTCATCCTTTTCCGCCAGCCGGCAAAGGCTTTTTCCAAAAACCTGGGACCAGGATTCCGCCCCGGTGCAGACGACCTCGCCGCTGACGGTGTCGAATTTGCCCACTCCGTGGAAGAGCGAGGAGTCCTTTTCCGCTGGCGCGTAGCCTTTGCCCTTGCGGGTCACGAGATGGACCAGGACGGGGCCGACCAGGTTGTGCCGGACGCGGTGGAAAATGCTGAGCAGCTGGGGTATGTTGTGGCCGTCGATGGGGCCGATGTACTTGAAGCCGAGGTCCTCGAAGATAATGTTGGGCGCCAGGATGTTGATCAGGCTTTCCTCCAGTTTCTGGGCGCCGTAGATGAACTTGCTGCGGATGCCTTTGGGCAGGGTGGCGCTGAGGTCCCAGACCTGTTTTTTCAGGACATTGTAAGGCCGGGAGACCAGGAAACGGGCCATGTATTTCTGCAGGCCGCCCACATTGGGCGAAATGGACATCTCGTTGTCGTTGAGGATGACGACGAACTTGTCCTTCTGCAGATGTCCGGAATGGTTGAGCGCTTCGAACGACATGCCGCCTGTGAGGGCGCCGTCGCCGATCACGGCGATGCTGTGGCCTTTGCCCAGGTTGAGGTCGCGGCCGGCGGCCAGGCCCAATGCGGCGGAAACGGAGGTGCTGCTGTGGCCGGCCCCAAAGATATCATATTCGCTTTCGGCGCGGGAGGTGAATCCGCTCAGGCCGCCCAGGGTGCGGATGGTGTCGAAGCCGCCGTTCCGTCCTGTCAGGATCTTCCAGGCGTAGGCCTGGTGGCTGACGTCCCAGACCACTGTGTCCTGGGGCGGATTGAACACGCGCAGCAGGGCGATGGTGAAATCCACCGCGCCCAGGCTGGGGGCCAGGTGCCCTCCGTTTTTGGAGATGACGTCTATGATGCGGCAGCGGACTTCGGCAGCCAGCAGCTTCAGTTCTTCAGGCGTGAGTTTCTTCAGGTCGGACGGGTGATTTATCTTTTCCAGGTACATGTAATCCTCCTCTGAGGGATCAGGCTTGGGCGGCGGTTTTCCATTCCTCGCTCTTGACGAGGATGAGTTCCAGGAGCAGCAGGGCGATCGCCGCCAGCAGGAAATACTTCCAGACGTCGTGGCCCAGGCGGGACAGGAAAAGCTGGTCCCGCCACTTCCCGCCCAGCACCTGATAGGCCGGGTATTGCTTAAAATCGAGCTGTTTGAAGCCGCTTTCCTCATAGTCCGGATTGATCGCGACAGCCTGGCTGCCGCCCTGCCAGCCTAAGGTATAGATCCCGGGTTCCCAGGTTTTATGGGGATTGCCGTTCAGCCTTGTTTTATCACCCCCGGGCAAAGCCAACTCGTCGGCGGTCAGGATTTGCCCCACGGTCAGTTGTTCGGACTCAAAGCGGGCGTTGGCCAGGTATTGCAGGCTGCGGAAGGCAAAGACGGGGAACGCCGCCTCCAGGAAAAAGCGGTTGTTTAGGCTGGCGGGATCGAACAGCCAGGCGATGCCGTTGTCCCCCGCCGCGGCCAGATTGGAGTTGGCGGTGGCCAGCAGGACACTGGACGATGCGGACTTGCCTGTAATCCAGTAATCCGCCACGGAAACCTGGGCCAGGCGTTTAGCCTCCATCAGGGAGGTGACCGGATGGTGCTGATTGACGTATGTGATGGCCTGCGCCGCGGAGCTGAACTGGTTGAGCTGCAGTCCGTACTCCTGCTGCAGCCAGCCCTTCCAGCCGGCGGTCAACCCTGCGTCGGTGCAGAACAGGACACCCTTGCGGGCTTTGCCGCACTCCCTTAAAAATTCACGCAGGCGGGGTGTCAGTTCGCCCGCCGTGTGAAACACTACAACGCTGTAATCCTTAAGCTGCTGCCAGTTGACCTGCTGGGGCGGGATCAGTCTGACGGAGCCCTGCGGCGTGGCATAGACGGAAAGGACCGTCTGCAGGATGAGCGGCAGCGCGGTCCGCTCTGTGATCACTCCCACGGCGGGATGCAACTCGAAGGGGAAGGTGAACCAGCAGCGGTTGTCGGCCGTGAGCTTTTCATCCACAACTTCGACATAACCGCTCTGCCAGCCGGAAGTCATTACCTGCACGGGCAGGGTCTCGGTCAGCTTTTGCCCCGGCTGCAAAGTGATGAATTTTTCCGCGGACTTGACGCCGTTCAGGTCCACCCGGACCAGTACGTCCCGCTTCACGGCGCTGCCGTGGTTGATTACGTCAAACTGGATGGTCTGCAGTGCCTGCCGGTCGGTCAGCTGCATGACGGGGCGGGCGTTTTCGCAACTGAGGTTGTCCCAGGTTTCCGGTTTTGGCAGGGGGATTACCATGACCGGGATCTCCGGCCGGGCGGGCAGTTCCTGCGCCTGGCCGTCCGTCAGCAGGTAGATCTCGCGGTTGGTGAACTGGCTTTCCTTGAGCTTGGCCGTGGCCAACTCCAGCATCTTGTCCAGGCTTAGGGGCAGCCAGGTGGTTTTAACGGAATTGATAACTCCGGCCGGCAGCGGCCCGGAATAAAGCTGGGCGTTCAGCCGGTTCCAGTTTTCGTCCGCAGTCACCAGGACAGTCAGGTCCTGGGTGTTGACGCGCTGGTTGATCTCCAGCAGAGAAGTTCGGGCAGCCTCCAGCGTGGATCTGCTCCCGGCCGTATAATCCATGCTGTAGGATGTGTCCAAGACGATGGCCACCGCCGTGGGGGGATGTTTCCTGCCGGGCTTCAGCCTGGGCGTGCGGAGCGAGGGCCGGCTGGCCGCCAGGACCACCAGCAGGATGATCAGCATGCGGATGATCAGAAGTAAAATGTTCTTGAGCTGGGAGCGGGATTTCTGCTCCTTTTCCGTGTTCTTGATGAAGCGGATGCTGCTGAAAATGATGCGCGGCGGCTTCTTCTTGGCCAGCAGCCAGATGATCAGCGGCAGGACTGTGGCGGCCGCCAGGATGAGCAGGCCCGTGTTCAGGAAGGAAAGCTGGAACATCTCTATTGGATGCCGATCCCCACGGAAAACAGGTATCTGCTGTCCCGCAGGCGCATGCCGGCGTTGGTCAGGCCAAAATCGAAGCGGAACAGGTTGTAGTTGTAGCCCGAACCCAGGGTGTAGCTGATGTTGTCGGTGCCGTCAAACTTGTCGCTGAACAGCCCCGCCCTGATGATCAGGTTCTGCTGGACTGGATTGCCGGACCCGGCGGTTGAGTTCCAGGTCCACAGCCGGGCCAGGCCAAAGTGATAGGTGGAGCCCGGTTTGCCGGAGACCTTGCCCTGGACTCCCGCCAGCAGGGCCAGGTTGTCCGTGCTCCACTGGAATCCCAGGGCGGCCCTCCGCTGCAAACTCTCGGAGCCGTAGTCCTCCCATCTCAGGTAAGACAGGACATCATACACGCAGGCGCCCCACTTCACGTTTTCTTCCGTCCAGGTCAGGCCCAGGTCGCCGGACACGCCCTTGACCTTATTGTCTATAAAGGCTACTCTTTCCATGTCCGGTCCGGATTCCTTCAGATAGACCAGACGCCCGGTCAGGTATTTCAGGCTCAAGCCGCCTGCCAGCTTGGGAAAGCGGTCGTCCGTCCCGGCAAGGGAGAGCTGGAGTTTGTCCAGTTGGTAGTCATAATATTCGCTGCTCGAGTAGTTCGCGGCCTGCTGGCTGACGTGCACCGAGGCCACCGGCTGGTAGCTCCAGGCAGCGCTTTTGGTAATCAGGTTGAAATACATGAACTGCTTGTCCTTCAGCAGATTGCTGGCCGATACCAGTTCAGCGAAACCGAGCGTCTCCTCACTCTTCAGCCGGAAAGAAGTGGCAAAGGCTGTGGCAGTGTTTTCCGCCAGCAGGGCGGGATTGTCATAGGAGGTGAAGTAATCGCCCCCGAAGGTCAGGTTCAGCCCGCCCAGGCCCAGGGCGATGGGCGACACGATGTTTTCCGTAATGTGGTAATCATAGTCCTGCACAGGCAGGGAGGGCAGCGTTTGCGCCCCCAGGCCGGGCCCCGCAACCAACAGCAAGGCCAAAAGCAGTTTATTCTTTTGCATTGAGCTTCTCCGATAGGCGGGCATAAATCCTGAGCCCCAGTAGGTAGCCCAGCAGCCCGGTCAGGATCCCGAACACGGAATCGATGAACCAGTGATAGTGGCAATAGACTGTGGCAATGGACAGGAAAAAAGTTACGGTCAGCATTACTATCCCGAGCTTGCGAAAATAGCGGAACGCCAGCAGGGACAGGACCAGGGCCACGGCGATGTGCGAGCTGGGGAAGGCTCCGCCCAGGTGCGGCGACCAGGTGTAGATGGCCGCCATAATCCCGGAGAACAGCCCTCCGTTGTTCTGGACGGAAAGCCGCATGGCTTCGTCAAGGTATCTTCCGCCGATCACGGGCAGCCAGGAATAGATAAAGTAGCAGAAGTAAAAGACCAGGGTAAGGATAAACACCGCTTCGTCCAGATCCTTCCGGCGCTTCAGGTAAAACAGCACCGGCAGCCCTGTGATCATCAGGTAGTAGCTGAAATAGGCGAAATACAAAAGCTCGCTGACCAGCGGGCTGTTCAGCCTCCTGGCCCACTCCATCGACGGCAGGTAGCCGAAGATGCTCTTGTCCATGCCCATGAAGATCGGGTCCAGCCAGTCCCGGAAAAAGATGCGGTTGGTGGCCGACACCGACTCGAAGAAATAAAGAAAAAGCAATACCGGGTAGTAGCTGCGGATGAAGAGCAAAGTGTTGTATACTTTGGGGCGCACCACCTTGCAGACCTCGCTGGGGCAATTCTCCGGCCTGGAAGCCTCCTTCATCCACTCCGCCAGCCAGGCCAAAGCCAGGACTCCCGTAAAGATGGACAGATAGGCGATGAAATGCGCCGCGGCGTGCTGCGTCCTGCTCCAGCCAAAGCCGATCAGCAGCAGCATCCAGGCGCAGAAGCCAAGCGTGATCAGGTCCAAGCCTTTGAGCTTCACCTTGACAGGCATTGTGTTCATCCCACCGCCCTGTCGTAAATGCGGTAGGTCTTGTATATGCGGGCGCCGAACAGTTCCGCCTCCCTTATCATCATGACGTTGTCTTCCAGCACCCAGGACATTTCCGCCTGCTTCAGCCCCATGGGGATGCCTTTCTTGAAGGAATGATAAAAGAACACCAGGTCGATCCCGCGGTTCTGGTATTCCTTGACCACGCCCATGGTGATCACCCGGGCGGTGCGGATGCGCTTGGATTTGATCAAGCCTTTCAGCATGGTCCAGGGATTGGTCCGGCCTCCCATCACTTTCAGGACCTCGTTATAGTTGGGCATCGCCAGGAAGAACCCGGCCGGCACCCCCTTGACCTCTGCGATCAGGACCAATTCCGGCTCCAGCAAAGGCAGCAGAACCTCGACCAGATGGTCCAGCTCGCCGTCCGTGAGCGGAACCGCGCCCCAGTTGTACTGCCAGGCCTGGCGGTAGATCTGGAACACAGTGGCTATATCTTTCTTCAATTGTTTCCTGTTTTTGGACAGGGGCCGGACCGTGAAGCTCTGCTTTTTCATAACGTACTGGGCGGCCCGTTCGATCTTTTCCGGGAGCGGCCCGATATCATACATGTAGGCATACAGGTCCTTGGCCTTGGAGAACCCAGCCCCTTCCAGCAGCCGCTGGTAGTAGGGCAGGTGGTGGGTCATCATCAGGTAGGGCGGGGTATCAAAGCCGTCCACCAGCAGCCCGCACTCCTCGTTGACGGAAAAGTTCATCGGCCCCCGCAGGGTATCCATGCCCCGCTCCCGGTTCCAGGCTGCGGCGGCGTCCAGCAAAGCATTGGCGGCGGCCTGGTCGTCCTCGCATTCAAAGAAGCCGAAGAACCCCACCTTGTCATTGTGCTCGAGGTTGTGCTGGGTGTTGGTCTGGGCGCTGATCCGCCCTATCGCCCTGCCGCCTTCCCAGGCTAGGAAAAGCTCCACCTCGGAATGTCCGTAATAGCCGTTGTGGCGCGGGTCAAAGAATTTCTTCTGGTCGCCGGTCAACGGCGGCACCCAGTTCGGGTCTTTGGAATACAGGCGGAAAGGCAGCCTGATGAAAGCCTTCAGGTCTGCTTTGCCGCGCACTGGTTTGATCTCTATCATAACACCAGCCAGGCTGTTATCTCCCTTGGTTCGGACTGTCCTATTTTAAAACTCTCCCAGTCGCTTGGACACGATGAAATTCAGCACTCCCATCGCGATCGCCAGGCCCACCAGCTTGCTGATGAACATGGTGCTCGACCCTTCCGGGAAGTACTGGTTCTTCAGGATGCCCAAAGCGGCGAACAGCAATGACAGCATCACCGGCAGGATCACAGTCGTGTATTGGGCAAAGCGCACCTGCCTGAATCCGTAGATCAGGACCAGCGCCACGCCGCCCGTGATCAGGGCCGGCCAGCCCGTGATGAAAAGCATGATCCCGAAATAGGTGAAAATCCCCCGACCGCCCCGCAGGCGATGGGTCAGAGGCAGGCAGTGCCCCACCAAAATGCCCAGCCCGTACAGCATCATCAGGTTGCAGGAATACAGCGGGCTGAGGTCCGGCGGCAATCCCATCCTGTCCATCCCGATCAGCGTCTGCCGGATCAGGAACAGCCAGCCGTAGCTCTTGACCACGTCCAGCGTCCCGGTCAGCAGCCCCAAAGGCTTGCTGATATTGAAATAGATGTTCTCCGTGTCGGCCAGGCCCGTCCCCACCTTGTACACGTTCAGGGAGCGGAAGCCCTTGGCCAGCACCCGCGCCGTGGAAAAGCAGCCGTACCAGTAGGACAGCAGGATCAGCAGGATCGCCACGAAGATCATCGTTCTGCCCCCGCGAGAGTCCTTTCACCAAAGACAGCGCTGCCTATTCGGATATGGGTGGCGCCTTCGGCAATGGCAATTTCAAAGTCATTGGACATGCCCATGGAGAGGATGCCAAGCTCCAGTTTGGGGATCGCCAGGCTTTGCAACTGTTCGGCCAGCAGCCGCAGCGTTTTGAAGTCCGCACGCGCTTCCTCGGGGTCTTCGCTCAGGCGGGCTATGGTCATCAGTCCCCTGATCCGCAGTCCCGGCATTTTGGCAATGCCCCGGGCCAACTCCGGCAGTTCAAAGCCGTGCATCCCGAATTTGCTCACTTCGCCGGAGGTGTTGACCTGCAGCAGGATGTCCTGGATCCGCTCCGTTCCCTCCAAGGCGTGGGACAGGGCCCGCGCCAGGTGCTGGCTGTCAACCGAGTGGATGAGGCTGGGATTGAGGCTCAGCAGCAGTTTGGCCTTGTTGGATTGGAGGTGCCCCACAAAATGGAAGCCTGCATAGGATTCCGTGATCAGCGGCAGTTTGTCCGCTGCTTCCTGCACCCGATTCTCGCCAAAGTGCCTCAACCCCTCCCGCAATGCCGCATTGACCTCCGACGCCGTCCGGGTTTTGCTGACTCCGACCAGCGTGATCCCCGCCGGGTCCCGGCCGGCCTTTTCCGCCGCTGCCTGAGCCCTGGCCATAACCTCCCTGATCCTCGCTCCCGCTTCCGTCATTTCCTTCCTTTAGCGTATTCCACTGTTTTTCATAGCATTTCATGTAATCCTGCTTTCTCTCTCCTGTCAAGCAGAAAGTGCGCGCGCATTACTTCGGACACCTCCGCCCCTGCCCCGCCCAGCCGCTTTTATGCTTGACACCTCCTCATTGTTCCTTTGCGTGGGAAAAAACGCTGAGAGGTATTCGCCATGAAACAAGCAATCATCATCCTGCTGGCCGTTGCCGCCTTGGGTAGCGCCCACGCCCAGATGGCTGACAAGATCAAGCCCGTGGGCGCCTGGTCCACCTTCATGGGCTGCACTACGGCCTGTTCCCATTACCACGGCCTCAAGCATTCCCCCGCCTGGATCTGCGGCGTGACGGGCTACGCTTTTCTGCTTAACATGCATCCCGCGGTCTGCCCCAGCGGTCCCACCGCCTTTGACAATAACTTCCTGAAGCAAAACGCCCAAAACCTCGGGCTCAGCTTTGAAACAATCAGCTTCAGCAAGGACGACAAGGATTTCCAGAAAAAGCAGAAGAACGCCTGGGAAAAAGTCGGCCAGGCCCTCCGGCAGGGCATTCCCGTTTTCGGCTGGGAACTGGGCATGCCGGACTATTACCTGCTCGCGGGCACCGACAAGGACGGCTACCTGTACTTTGACTATGACGGCAGTGTCAAACCCTGCCGTTGGGACAAGGTCGGCACCTCCGACATCGGCATGGCGGAATTCCTGCTGGTGAGCCGGCTGGAAGAGACCCCCGGCACCGAGCAGCAGGTCCGCGAGTCGTTCAAATTCTTCACCGAATACCAGACTGATCCCTCCCGCTTTGCCCTGCCGGGCTACACCCAGGGACCGGCCGGTTATGACATCTGGATCAAAGCTCTGCAGAAAGGTGAATACGATTCCCTCGGCGTCGCCTACAACGCCCATGTCTGGGCCGAGGCCAGAACCTACGCGATGCTCTTCCTCCAGGAAATTCCCGGGCTGCTGGGTGATAAGTTAGATTACGCGCCCCTGGCGCAGGCCTCGGAATTGTACAACCAGGCCGCGGACGCCCTAAGGCAGGTCTGCGAACTCTATCCCTTCCCGCCCAGGCCCGAGTCCTTCACCCCGGAAACCGCCAGCCAGGCCGCGGAACTGCTTACCAAGGCACGCGACTCCGAACTCGAAGCGGTCAAGCATCTGCTCGCCTTCGCGGAAAAATTCTAAGCCCGCAGCTTCAGCCAATAGCGTAACTGCAGACGTCTTGCCTCCGCGGGGCACTGCCGCTCCCCCCGCCTGTCCCCGGACTGGCCGGTCCCCTTCTCATCCATATTTCATGGATGCCGCAACCTGTTGTCAAAATCTGTAATTGGCAGCTTCTTCCCTGCTTGCACTACGGACCCATTACGGACCCAATACGGACTTCATCCCTAATGGGTAAGTAATGCGTCCGGGGGCGGAGAGGGGGCGAAGAACAGCGAATTCAACCCCGAAATGCTCGAAAAGCAGGATCAACAGAACTGGTGATTTACCGCGAAAAACGTGATTATGGAGAGCTGTTAATCGCGAGTTATGAATTGGGCTGCGGGCACCATAGATGACTGCACATGGCAGGGAAATCCGGATCTGCCTTGTTGGGCTGGCTGATTTGTCTGGGGCTTGACGAAGATCAAGCAGGCGGGACATGCCTGACCGCAGTCCAGGGGGCGAAACGCTGTGCTCCGGCCCTCGCGATGGCCGGGTTATTCCTATGCCAGTCAGGCAGATAGGCACGCTCCGGAAAAAACTTGTTGCAGGAAAGGCCGCCCCCGCCAGTATGGGATGTAAGTGGAAAAAAATGAAAGCTGAAAGATTCGAACCCTTTCTGAAAGAGAACGAAAAGCGCATCCATAATTACCTGCTGCGCTTCTTGGAAGTGGACGACGACGCCCAGGACCTGCTGCAGAACATCTTCATCGCTTTCTACGACCGGCTCGGCGAGATCGAGGAAAAGACCGCCACCGCCTACCTCTACCGCATGGCCCACAACATGGCTCTGAACTGGATCAAGCAGCGTAAACGCTTCATCCTCAAAGCGCCGGCCGATTTCGCCAACCTGCGCGACACCAGCCAGAAAGACCCCCCGCCGGATTACGCCTTCCTCAACCGGGCCGTCCGGGAACTGCCCGTGCGCCTCTCCACCGTGATCCACCTCCAATACTATGAAAACCTTTCCTACAAGGAGATCAGCGCCCGCCTGGGAATCAGCGTCAAGGCGGTGGAATCGCTCCTGGTCAGGGCAAAAAAACTGCTGCGCAAAAAAATCATAAAGGAAACCGGAGGCGAAAGTGTATCCAGTTATGGACAACAAGACCCGGCCCGAGCCGGATGACAAGAGAGGAAAACAATGACGTGCCGTGAGATCAAAAGACAACTCATCCCCTGGCTGGACGGGGAACTCAGCCCCGCCGCCGGCGACAGGCTCAAAGCCTGTCTGGAAGGTTGTGCCAAGGCGCGCCATTGCTCCGACTGCCACAAGCTGATCGCCGATTACCGCAACCTGGACAAAGCCCTGGCCGCAGGACCCAAGCAGGAATTCCCGGCCCATCTGCATTACCGCATCCTGGAACAGGTCCAGAACCGCGGACCCGTCCTGCACAGGAAAGCCGTCCGCACACGCTGGCAGGCGATCCCGGCCACGCTCGCCATCGCCATGAGCCTCTACGCCGGTTCCCTGATCGGAATCAAAACCTTCCACAACCAGACCCCCGCCCCGCTGCAGAACTCCGAACAGTACAACTTCGGGGGCAACAGCCTGGTGGCCCAGCTGGACATCAACGGAGAACTGGAATGAGCAAACGCCTGATCATTATCCTCCTTTGCGTATCCCTGGCCTTCAACCTGGCCGTGTTGGGCATGTTCCTCTACGCCAGCGCCACCCACAAACATCCCTTCCACCGGCCGGCAGACAGGGAACGCCGCCCCGACAGCGAGGAGCGCTATTCCGAATTCACCGAAGCCAACAGGCAGGAAATCCGAAACCTGAGAAGCGATTTCATGCAGAAACGCCGGGCCTTCATCACCATCCTGAGCAAAGACACATACGATGAATCCGAAGCCCACGCCGCCATGGAAGCTTCCCTCGCCGCCCAGTCCAAGCTGGAAGGCAAACTGGGCGAAGCAATGCTTGAACTTCGCAGCAAAATGCCGGCCGACGAAGCCCGAAAACTGTTCAGGGCAAGGCTGGAAAGACTTAACCGCAGGCACAAGCCCGAAACGCAAAAACCGGGCCCGCCGGATAATCCAAACACTCAATCAGGAGAAACCGAATGAGAAAAGCCATCGTAATAGTAATAGCCCTGCTGGCAATCGGCCTGGCGCTGTTCGCCGAGAAAGTTAACAAAGAAATGGGCAAAACCGAATGTGAAAACTGTGACCAGCCCCAGATGATGAAACCCAATCCCGGAAAGGGATTCGACCCCGAATTCCGGGAGATGTGGAAAGAGCTCGAACTGACCGAAGCGCAGACCAAGAAAATGGACCAGCTCAGGGATAACTTCCAGAAGACCATGAACACCAACCGCGCCAAACTCCAAAACCTGGAAATCGACAAGCAGAACGCCCTGGTCGCGGAAGACTGGGCCAAAGTCAAGCAATTCAACAAGAGCATCTCTGACCTGGAACTGGAGAACGCCAACCTGCAGGTGGACCACCATCAGGCCGTGCTCAAGGAACTGACCGCCGAACAGAAAACCAAATTCATGGAAATTAGAAAGAAAGGCATGATGATGGGCCCCCAGCACCAGAAAATGAAGGAACAGCACCACAAAGGCAAATAGGCCATCCAGCCTCCCATATCTCCAAAGAATCGGGGCCGCAGCCAGACCTGCGGCCCTTTCTTTTTGCCGCTTCCGCAGATATGGGATTGACAGCAAACGGGTGTTCGCATAGTAGCATCCACAAAGGAAAGAACAAAAAATGTGCGGAATTGCCGGGATTTATAGCTTATACGGCCAGCCGGCCGATCAACAACTGCTGCGGCGGATGACGGACCTGATCAGGCACCGGGGCCCCGACGACGAGGGCTATTGCCTGATCGACACGGCCTCCGGGCAGGCGGTCCCGGCCGCGGGCAGGGAAACCGTTCCGGAGTTAAAATCCGCTCTGCCCCAAATCCCTGTAAACGCCAAATCCGACCTGGCCCTGGGCTTCCGTCGCCTGTCCATCCTGGACCTCAGCCCGTCCGGGCACCAGCCCATGTCCCTGGCGGACGGATCCTGCCATATAGTTTACAATGGCGAGATCTACAATTACCTGGAGCTTCGCACTGAACTGGAAAGCTTGGGCTGCCAATTCCGCACCCGGACCGACACCGAGGTCATCCTCCACGCCTACCGGAAGTGGGGCGCGGACTGCCTGAAGCGCTTCATCGGCATGTGGGCCTTCGCCCTGTATGACGCGCGGGAGAAGACCCTGTTCTGCGCCCGCGACCGCTATGGGATCAAGCCTTTCTACCACACTCAGGATGACAACGCCTTTTACTTCGGCTCCGAACTCAAGCAACTGCTGGCCTGCCCCGTCAGCAAGGAGCTGAATTATCCCCAGCTCTGGCGCAGCCTCAAGATCAACGCCCTGCTGGCCTACGGCGACCAGACCCATTTCAAGCAGATCAAAGCCCTGCGCCCCGGATATTATCTTATTGTAAAAGAAGGCAAGTCGAGCCTCCGCTGCTATGACGAATGGGACATCCGGTCCCTGGAGCGGAGCAAACTCAGCTTTCCTGAAGCGGTGGAGCAATACCGAAGCATCTTTCTGGACAGCGTCAAGCTGCAGATGCGCAGCGACGTGGAAGTGGGCAGCTGCCTGAGCGGAGGGATGGACTCCAGCGCCATCGTCTGCGCCGCGGCCAGGCTGACGGACAGGCCCTTCCAGACCTTTTCCTCCTACTACGCCGAAGACCCTGCCCTGGATGAAAGGCAGTGGATCAAGACCGCCGCCGAACAGGCCGGAGCCCTGTCACACCTGGTCTCTCCCGAACCCGCCAAAGCCGTGGATTGGTTTGAAAAAGCCACCTGGCACAACGACCTGCCTGTGGGGGGAGGCTTCGTTTCCCAGTACGCGGTGATGCAGCTGGCCAGGGATAAGGGCATCAAGGTCCTGCTGGACGGGCAGGGCAGCGACGAGCTGACCGCCGGGTACAACCATTCCTTCTACCGCTATTTTGCAGATATAGTCAGGAAAGGCAGACTGCCCAAGTTTTACAGGCAATATTGGCATTACCTGCAGGGCAAGCCACTTTCAACATTTTTCCGTACTTTCCCCAAAATCAAGATGTCAGTGTTTTTCCCGGAAAATCTGCTCTACAACATTGAATTCAGCTTCTACCGTTTCGAGCCTTTCAACGACAGTTTTCACAGGCAGGTGGCAGGGCAGATGAACAGCCGCAGGCATCTGCTGGATGAGATTAAAAACATACCCTCCTCCCGGTTGAGCAATTTCCTGTTTAACATGGTCAAAACGACCAGTCTGCCCACTCTGCTGCTCTACGAGGACCGCATGGGCATGGCGCACAGCGTGGAAAGCCGCGTTCCCTTCCTGGACCACAGGCTGGTGGAGCTGGCTTTTTCCCTGCCCTCCTCTTTCAAGGTCCGCCCCCCGGCCGGCAAATACATCCACCGGGAAGCCATGCGCGGCCTCATTCCGGAGGCCATTTACCAGCGCAAAGACAAGGCCATTTTCTCCACGCCCTTTGTCTCCCGCTGGCTGAAAGGCGGCCTGGCTGGCTACGTGGAGGACATCCTGGCCTCGCAGCAGTTCAGGCAACGCGGCATCTATGACCTGCCGCTCATCCGGCGCAAGTGGAAAGGCTTCCGCTGCGGCAGCAAGGCCGACGGGCAGACGCTGTTTGACATTCTGGCGCTGGAGGTTTGGTTCCGCGTTTTCCTCTCCGGATCAACATAAAGCTTGACACTTAACCGCCCGGCCCTGAAAAAGTATTTCAATGTTTTGGAGGTAAAGATGAAGATCGCCTTACTGACCGTTCTGCTGATGAGCCTGTCCGCTTTCTGCTTCGGAGTTTTCCAGTTCACCCTCGGCTTTGACCTGGCCGGCAACCATAACGTGGACTCCCGCTACCGGCCGGCCGATTCCGACGATGAGTACACCGAGCAGCCTGAACGTGACTACGATGTGGCCATGGGCATCTCCCCCGCCGTAGAGTACCTTTATGAATACAGGGGCCTGTTGGTTGGGCTGGGTGCCGAATACCAGGTGCAGAGGGACGGCAAGTTCGACAACGGCAACGACAAGTTCGGCTTCATACCTCTTTACGGTGTCGTCCGCTACAACTTCGCCACGGAATTGCGCGTCAATCCCGAACTGGTCCTGCAGGCGGGCTATAACTTCTTCACCTCCGACGACCAGTACAAGGAAGGCGGCTCCCTCAAGGGGGGCCTCTACTGGGGCGTGGGCGCCGGCCTGGAGATCAGGGAGAAATACCTCATCCAGGCCATGTACAAGACCAACCGGGGCAAGCTGACCGCCGACACCTATTCCGGCAGCAACCTCTACCGCTGGGAAGGCAACATCACCAACACCCAGATCAATCTTTCCCTGGGCGTCCGTATCTGAACTGAGAGCCCGTTCGGCTGTCGGAAAGCTTTTCAGGCACGCGAGTGCCTTTCCCCTGCATTTGTAATAAATTATTCATAATAAATGCACACATCCTGATTCCTGGAGGTGACCCAATGAAAAGAATGGCATCCCCTGCATCCATCCTTGCCCTGTTCGTTATTCTGGCCGCGGTTTCCCTGCTACGCGCCGACATCTTCTCCCAGCGCATCACCGGCACCCTGTATGAGCGGGCTTACAATTACCCCGAAAGCCTGGTCCGGATCAATGTCTCCTACACCTATTCCGCCACGGACCCGCCTTTGGTCTCCTCCATCAGCAGCACGACCACCACCTTCGCCGGCGGGGACAGCACCTCCACGACCACTCTCTCGACCTTCGAGGGAGGAGTCCAGTACATCAACGGCCTGACCAAGATCGAATATTATGAATACAGGGCGGGCTACCCTACCCATTATGCCTACCTGATGTTCCTGTTCAACGAAGAGGACGACCTGCTGGAGATGAAAATGGCCAAGCCCGGCGCTGATTCCCTCCACGCCGTCTATCACTACCGCGCCGACAACCAGCCGGACAGCCTCTATTACAAGAAAAGCGAATATCCGTATCCCTCCTGGTACAGCTTCTACTATGACGAAAACGACTGCCTGGACTACTGCTTGCAGTACATTCCCTATGACGGCCAGTGGAATCTGTACCGCCGCTTCAATCAGACCTACGCGTATGAAGCGCCCCAATACCCGGCGCCGCTGGACTTCAACAACTACAGGTTCTACAACGTAAGCAGTTCCTGGAACGGCGCTTTCGAGGAATGCTCGCCTATCTATGACAAGGCCTTCGCCCCGACCTCCATCGCCCACGAGCAATGGGATGATTATTATCAATCCTGGTTCCCTGCGAGTTCTTCCTTTTACGGGGCACAGACGGACGGCGGACTGGTCACCCTGGTCGAAGGCCAGTACGGCAGTTACACAGGCCACTACCACTTTGACGAAACCGGCACCTACATAGGCAAGGAAACATATTACGCGGACGGTACCATGAGCGTTTATCACGTGTACTGGGACCCGCCCCACATGGTGGGGGCGGACGACCCGGCCCAGACGCCCGCACCGTCAAGGCTGAACTGCCATCCCAACCCCTTCCGCGACAGGCTGACCATCCGCCTGGATCAAAAGACGGATAAACCTGTCACAGTCGCAATCTACAACATCAGGGGACAACTGGTGAAGCAGTGGGTTTCCGCCGGCGGGACCGAACTGGCCTGGGACGGCAGGGACGCAGGCAACCGCTTCTGCAACAGCGGTATCTACTTGGTAAAGTTGACTTTACAGGGAATGCCTGCCAGTACTAAAAGGGTCACCCTGGTCCGTTGACAAGCGATAAAAACACGTAACTGCCTTTAGGGAAGCGTCATAACGGCAGATTCACCCTGCCCGGCCGGCGCTTCCCTGTCGCTTTCTTCCCTCCCTCTTGGAAGCGTAAAAGAAGCGTAATATATTACGCTTGACTTATGCTTGACCTTAGGGCCTGAGAACGGGAGGGCAGGCGGAGAAAGGCTTTACGCCGGTTCAGAACACAGTTTTTTTTACAAGTTTCCGGCTTGGCGAGGGCAGGACTATTCAACTTTACATAAATCAGTCAGTTATGGATTTTCCCGGCTCCGGAACAGGCAGAACAGGGCAGACCAAAACCCCTTATAGCTTATCTATAGAAATGGCTCCCTTAACTTAGGCTACTTCAGGACAACCAGTTTATTCACCATGGTTGCCTTTTGCGTCTGCAGCCGTACCAGGTAGAGGCCGCCGGCGACGGGCCTGCCTTCTTTGTCGCGCCCGTTCCAGGCAACGCTGTACCGGCCGGGATTCATAGTTTCATTTATTAACATGGTGACCCTTTCGCCTTTGAGGTTGTGGATGGAGATGCTTACCGGGCCGGCTTCTTTAAGGCTATAGAGGATGGCGGTGCCGGAACTAAAGGGATTGGGACAGTTGCCCAGAAGCGCGGTCTGCGTCACGGGCGTGACGGGATCGTCGGCGGCGACGGGAGAGAGGAAAAACTCCAGCATGCTCATCTGGTTGGAGACGATCTCCACATTCTGGGTGGCGGAACCGTAATCCGGATGGCTGGCCGTGACCTCGTAGCTGCCCGGGGCAAGCTGCAAAACGCAGACCCCGCCAGCATCGGTGGAGCCGCTCTGGCTGCCGCAAGCCACACAGGCATCTGCGATGGGCTGATACTGCGGATCGTTGACGATGACCATCAGTGTGCCAGGTGCCGCTTGGACGACCACATCCAGGTTCGGCGTCTGGTCGTTGAACGGGATCTGGTCTCCGGTCAACACCACCTGACCGTTTAGGAAGGCCGGCCCGGGATTTGCGGGAACCCAGGTGACCACGTAGTTCAGGCTTTGCTGCGGCTGTAGCTCGAGGCCCGGAACCGATCCCACCGTTACATAGCCATTCAGCAGCAGCCGAACGGTATAATTGTTCTGGGCGTTTATTCCGTTGATGGTTACGGTTATGGTATATTCAGAGACCGTACCTGCCGTGGGCGAGGTCGGCCCGATGATGGAAACGGCGGCCAAGTCGTTGGCCATGAGCATGTCGCTCATCTGGGCGACGAAGATGTCTCTTAAACCGGCGCTGGTCAAGGTATGTGGCCCGAATCCGGCTGATCCGTTGAAATAACCTCCAAATCCGATCATGTCTACCGCATCCACGCCAATGCCAAATCCATGGTCACTACCCGTCCCTCCTGCCCTGACAGCCCAAAGCCATTCTCCATCGGGATCAAGTTTGGCGACAAGGATATCGGAAGATCCACTACTGGTGAGAGTGAGGGGGCCGAAACTGGCAGTTCCATCGAAAGAACCGGTTAGCGCAACATTTCCGTAAGCGTCAGCGTCGATGCTTTCACTATAATCATATCCCGTCCCCCCTCCGTTTACAGCCCAAAGCCATTCTCCATCGGGATCCAACTTGGCAGCAAAGATATCCTCTCCACCGCTGCTGGTGAGGGTGAAGGAGCCAAAGCCGGCTGTCTCTCTAAAGTTACCGGACAAAAACACATTGCAGTCATTGTCCACAGCAAGGGCGTAACCCTCGTCACGCTGTTCCCCTCCAGCGCTTTGGACCCAGAGCCAGTTGCCCGAGGGATCAAGCTTGGCAACGAAAATATCCCGCTCACCACTGCTGGTGAGGGTGAAGGGGCCAAAGTCGGCTGTGTCTACAAAATGACCTGCCAGATACACATTGCCCAGGTAATCCGTTTTGACAGCGTTGCCATAATCCCAGATCCCCTCTCCGCCGGCCCTGACTGCCCAGAGCCAGTTGCCCGAGGAATCGAGCTTGGCGACAAAGATATCGTATGAACCACCGCCGTTGCTGGTGAGGGTGAGGGTGCCAAAATAGGCAGTCCCGGCAAAAACACCTGTCAATATTGCGTTGCCCCAGTTGTCATAGTCTATGTCGTGACCATAATCACTGCCTGTTCCTCCTGCCCGCACTGCCCATATCCAGTTGCCGCCGGAATCCAGCTTGGCGGCGAAAATATCTGTCAAGCCGCCAGTTATGAGTGTGAAAGGACCAAAGTCAGAAGTGTTTTAACCCCCCCCCGCCCACATACACGTTTCCAGAGCCGTCCACGGCAATGCCATTGCCAGTGGTCACGCTCGCTGATACAGAGTTTCCGGCCCGCACCGCCCACAGCCAGTTGCCTTCCGGATCAAGCTTGGCGACATACAAATCCGGGCCGCCGGTACTGTTGAGCACATAAGGACCGAAACTGGCGGTTCCGTAAAACATACCGGTCACATACACATTACCCTGGCTGTCCGTAGTGCAATCATTGCAGTTTTGATCCCCTGTTCCGCCGGCTTGGACAGCCCAGAGCCATTCGGGTATCTGAGCCGTCAGGCCCAGGCAGGACAGAATCAGGATTGTGATACAAAAAAACTTTTTCACCTTTACACCCCCTTGTTGAGTGTATCGTTTCGCATTGTTGATTACTCAAGCTACTTAAAGACAACCACTTTTTTCACCATGGTTGTCTTCTGTGTCTGCACCCGCACCAGGTAGAGGCCGGAAGGCAGGCCCCGGCTGTCAAAGCTGACCAGGTGCTCCCCAGGGGCAAGTTCGCTGGTCTGCAGCAGTTGCCCTTTCAGGTTATGGACTGACAGCAGCCCTCTTTCCCCTTTGGCAATCCCGACATGTATCCGGGCGGGTTTTCCGCGCAGGACGGGATTAGGCGCGATGCTTTGCAGAACTGACATATCCGTATCCGGAATTATAGGGTCAACGTTGCCTGTAGGTTCCAAATCAAAGTCCAGCAGGACAATCTGACCCTGAATGACCTGCACGCCGCTCTGGGTCATGGGAAGATAGTCAGGATGACTGGCCGTCACGTCATGAGTCCCCGCCTCAACCTGCAGGAGGGCAGAACCGCTGTCGTCAGTCGTTTCGCAAACACTGCCGCAGGTGACCAGGGCTCCCTGGATGGGCTGGTACTGGGGAGCGGTCACCGTCGCCAGGATGGTGCCCGTGTTCTGCACAACCACCGGCAGAGGGGTTGAGTGGTTGTTATCTGGAAATTGGTCCCCTGCCAGCACCACTTTTCCATAGAGGCAGGCGGTCCCGGCCGCGTCAGGAGACCAGGTCAGACTGAAACTCAGGGTGTCCTGGGGCGGAATGGGCTGACCCGGAATTGAGGCCAGCTCAATACTCCCCATCCGCATCAGTTTGACCGTGTAGGCGCTTTGGGCAGCAGTTCCGTTGTTGTAAACGGTAACCGTATAATCAGTTTCAATGCCAGGATCGGGATTAACATTCCCGCTCACCGACAGGGCTGCCAGGTCATGGTCAAACTGGCTGCCGAAGCTGAGCAGGGCAACATAAATATCTTCGCTGCCGTAAGAGGTAAGGACAGTTGTTCCAAAATTAGCTGTTTGGTTAATAAAACCTGTCAGATAGAGTTCCGCAACTGAATATGCAGCGATACCCAGGGTGAGGTCATGGCCTGAGCCTCCGGCGCTTTGGGCCCAAAGCCAGTTGCCGAAGGGGTCGAGCTTGGCGGCAAAAACGTCCCTGCCCCCGCTGCTGGTCAGGGAGTATGGCCCGAACAAGGAAGTATCCATGAAGTAACCCGCCACGCACACATTACCCCAGGCATCCATTTCCAGGTCAGGATACCAGTCACCATAATCATCTGAGCCCCCTCCTCCGGTCGCCCAGAGCCAGTTACCCTGGCTGTCCAGTTTGGCAACAAAGATGTTTCGTGCGTGATCAGGCGTTAAGACCGTGGTACCGAAAGTGGCGGCAGCCCTGAAAATGCCGCAGATATAAACATCGGCAGCAGTATCAGCTACTATGTCCCCGGCAAGCTCATAACCCGCTCCGCCTGCCCTTACCGCCCAGAGCCAGGTGCCCTGTGAGCTCAGCTGGGCGGCAAAGATATCGGAATAGCCGGAGCAGGCAAGGCTGATGGATCCGAAAGCCGCAATACCATTGAACTCGCCGCAAAGGCAGATGCGGTTGTCCGAAGTAACGGTAATGCCATAGCCATAGTCGGAGCCACCCCCGCCTGCCCTTACCGCCCAGAGCCAGTTGCCGCCGGAATCCAGCTGGGCGACGAAGGCGTCCGAGTAGCCGGCGCTGGTCAGGGTAGTGTTTCCAAAGGTAGTGGTGCCGCCTTGTGTTCCGAAATCACCTGTTATGTAAATGTTGCCTGCGGCATCCACAGCCAGGTCGCGGCTATAATCCTGGCCTGTGCCTCCTCCGCTTACCGCCCAGAGCCAGTTGCCCTGCGGGTCGAGCTTGGCGACGAAAACGTCCCGCCAACCATTGCTGGTGAGGTTGATTGTTCCGAAGGCAGCTGTTTCATTAAACCAGCCAAACACGCAGACATAGCCCTCTGGGTCGAGGGCAATGGCGGTTCCTACCTCATAATCTGCTCCCCCTGCTTGTACAGCCCAGAGCCAGTTACCCTCCGGGTCGAGCTTGGCGACAAACACATCCGAAAAGCCAAAACTGGTCAGCGTAATATTGCCGAAGCCGGCTGTTAATGCGTACCTCCCGAATTCACCCGTGACATACTGATTGCCCTGCTGGTCGACTGCAATACTGTTACCAGTATCCATACCTGGCCCACCTGCCTGTCTTGCCCAGGCCCAGCCGGGCACCTGAGACATCAATCCTAAACAGGACAGAATCAGGATTGTGATACAAAAGAGCTTTTTCATCTTTACACCCCCTTGTTGAGCGTATTTTTTTAACAGCTTCTAAAATAAATGCATTCAATAAGACAATTTCTTAGTATGTGAATGATATCCAGTTGTCAAGAGAAATAATAACTATTTTTTACAGAGGTGGCAGATGATAATCCCTATGCATTAAGACTGCGTAAGTACAAGCAAAAGAATGACCGGGTATTCAGTCGCTGCATAACAACGGAACAGCCTTTTGCTTTGCGCAGCCTGACCTTCAGGCATGAGAGCGCCATATCCGGATGCATCATGGCAAGGTCAAAAGAGTTGACTAAAAAAAGCTGTTCGTTTTTCATATCCGGGAACGTTGAAAACAGCTTTTCGGAGCCGATATGAAAATCTGGGCAAGCCTTGTTCTTGTGCTGAGCGTCTGCTCTGCCGGTTTTGGCTATACCTTATCTCCGCGCAATCAGTTGGCGCTGCTGGGCATTAAGTACCTGAGCGAGGGAGAGGCCCAGGCGCAGCTATGGGCTCTGTGGCAGCCGGAGCTCAACGCCAGTCTGGATGTTAAGGATGATTTCAGTCTGGCCGGGCAGTTCACCGGCTCGGCTACAGGCAAATATGATCTGCAAGCCGGAGAGGACGATTCCGATTTGTCAGCGAAAATTTACCGGCTCTGGCTGAAAGGCGGGACGCCCCAGACAGACGTAAGGATCGGCCTGCAGCGCCTCAATTTCGGCCCGGCCCAACTCCTGCGGCCTTTGCAGTGGTTCGACACCCTCGACCCCACCGACAAACTGGAACAGACAGAAGGGGTCCAGGCCCTGCTCCTGCGCCACTATTTTCTCAATAACGCCAATGTGTGGCTCTGGGGCATCCGGGGCGAAGGCAAGACCCGGGGCTTAACGCTCACTCAGACCAAGGAAGATACGCCTGAGCTGGGCGGACGTTTCCAGTACCCGTTGCCGCATGGGGAAATCGCCCTGACGGCCAACCACCGTTTTGATACAGGATTCAAGGCGGGCAATCTGGAATATGAAACCGGACGGGAAACCAGGATCGGCCTGGATGCCAGGTTTGACCTGGAAGTCGGACTCTGGGCGGAAGGCTACGTGTCCTACCTGGAAGACAGCCAAACATATTATCCAGTCGGCGAAGAACTTGTGCCCCTTACAATTATGGATAAATACCAGGCGCCGCTCACCCTTGGGGTGGATTACACGTTTGAGCTCGGAAACGGGATTTACGCTTTGGCGGAGACGCAGTTCAACTTTGCTGCGGATGAGGATTGGGCGGACCTGCACAGGGACAATATCAGCTTTGCCGTTTCTGCCAACTACCCTCTTAACATATTGGATAAAATCATCTACTACGGCTTGGCGGGGGATGACAACACCCTGTCCCATCACACCCTGCTTTGGCGCCGCGATTACGACCGGCTGAGCTGGGACCTGGCCGCCTTCTGGGACGCCGGGACCGGCCATGATAAATATGATTCGCGCGGCCTCAGGCTGATGCTGTCATACACATTTTAAGCAAAGGAAGGGCACATGTCCGATCTTCAGATCGAAACCAAAAAGCTGACCAAACACTACCCGACGGGGGAGGGGCAGCTGACTGCCCTGAAAGAAGTTGACCTCACTTTCAGGGAAGGCGAGTTTGCTGGCATAGTGGGACCCAGCGGCTCCGGAAAAACAACTCTTTTGAACATTATTGGTTCCCTGGACACCCAGTCTGAAGGAGAGGTCCTGGTCCTGGGCAAGGAGATTTCCAAGCTTACTGCCAAAGAATCGGCAGAACTCAGGAGCAAACACATCGGCTTCATCTTCCAGACCTACAACCTGCTGCCGGTCTACACTGTCTATGAGAACGTGGAACTGCCCCTTTTGCTGCTCAAGATCAGCCCGGAAAAACGCAGGAAAGCCGTTCTGGACGCTCTGGAATGGCTGGGCATCACAGACAAGCTTAAAGCCCGCCCCAACCAGCTTTCCGGAGGGCAGGGCCAGCGCGTCTCCATTGCCAGGGCCATGGTCAAGCGTCCCCAGATCGTGCTGGCGGACGAACCCACCGCCAACCTCGACACGGAAAACTCCCTGCGCATCCTGGAAACCATGTGCAAGATCAATGCGGAACTGGGCACCACCTTTATCTTTTCCACCCATGACGACAAAGTGGTGAAATTCCTGCGGCGCGTGATCACCCTGAGAGACGGCAAGGTGGCAAAAGATGACATTCAGGCTGGCCTTTAAGAACATCCTGGGCAACGGCTGGCGCAGCCTGATCAATGTCGCCATCCTGGCCATCGTGCTGACCGGCATGGTCTGGATGCAGGGGATTTACGACGGCTGGGGCAGGCTGGCCCGGGTGCAGATGCAGGAGTGGGAATTCGGCCAGGGGCATTACGTGCAGGCGGATTATGACAAGTACGACAGCTTCACCTGGGATAAAAGCCACGCCGCAATCCCGCCTCAGGCGCAGCGCCTGATCCAGGCGGGCAAGGCAGTCCCTGTGCTATACTCCGCCGGGGTGCTTTATCCGCAGGGCAGGATGACGCCGGTGCTCATCAAGGGCATCCCCGCCGGGCAGACAGTGTTGAAGATCCCTTCCGCAGAGCTGAAGGAAACGGAGGCTACCGCCGGATTCCTGCCTGCCGTGATCGGCGGCCAGATGGCAAAAAGCGCCCGTCTAAAGGAAGGCGACATCGTGACCATGCGTTGGAAGGACGTGCACGGGGTTTACAACGCCGCCGACCTGATGATCGCAAAAGTGATGCGGACACCCGTCCCCACAATAGATGCCGGGCAAGTCTGGATCGACTTTGACCGGTTGAACCGGGCCAAAGCCCTGAGCAGCTTTGCCACCCTGCTGGTGCTGAAGGATAAACCCGAGCAGACAAACCTCGGTCCCGGCTGGAATTACGTCGGCACAGAGGAGGCCATGGCGGGCACAGACGCCATGATCAATGCCAAGCGGGCAGGCGGGTACGTCCTGTTCACCCTGCTGCTGTTCCTGTCCATGATCGCCATCTTCGACACCCAGATCCTGGCCATCTTCAAGCGCAGGAAGGAGATCGGCACCCTCATCGCGCTGGGGCTGACCAAGCGCCAGATCATCCGGCTCTTTACCCTGGAAGGCATCCTCTACATGCTGATGGGAACGGTTTGCACCGCCGTAGCCGGCTTTCCGCTCTTTCTCTATTTCGCCCTGAAGGGATACCCGATTCCGCAGCAGATGACAGGTTACAACATCGCCGGGATGTCCGAAACGATAAGGTGTTACTACTCACCCCGGATGCTGCTGACCACCTTTCTCATCGTGCTGGCTGTCACTGCCTTTGCCAGTTGGCTCCCCACCTCCAGGATCGCCCGCCTGAAAGCGACCGACGCCCTGCTGGGCAAGGTTTAGGATACAGGCCATGCTGAAGTTCATACTCATAGGGCTGTTCCGGGACCGCTCCCGCAGCATATTCCCCGTTTTGATCGTGGCCGCCGGCGTCCTGGTCACCGTGTTCATGTCCTCCTATCTGAACGGTTTCATCCAGTCCATGCTCAGCCAGAACGCCAGATTCGACACCGGGCACCTGAAAATCGTCACCAAGGCCTATGCCGAAAACCTCTCCCTCAAGCCTTACGACCTGGGCTTCATCAATCTGGGCGGCGAAGTTGAGCAATGGAAAAAAGACTTTCCCGGGATCCGCTGGACCCCCAGGATCTATTTCGGAGCTCTGCTGGACGTTCCCGACGCGGAAGGCCAAACCAGGGAGCAGGGCAATGTCTTCGGCCTGGCGGTTGACCTTGAGGACTCTTCCGTGGTGCGGGACCTGCGGCTCAACGACGCTTTGGTTCAGGGCAGGCTGCCCCGTCAGAAGAATGAGATCCTTTTAAGCGAAACCCTGCTGCAGAAGCTCGGCCTGAGCCCCGGCGCCGAAGTCACGCTGCTCGGCTCCAGCTTCTACGGGACCATGAGCTTTGCCAATTTCCGGGTATGCGGAAGCTTCAGCTTTGGCGTGGAGGCGATCGACCGCTCCGGACTGATCGCCGGCATAAACGCAGCCAGGGCTTTCCTGGACATGCCGGAAGGCGCTTCCGAATACTTCGGCTACCTCCCCGGTGGCGTGTATGACAACGAACAGGTGCTGCAGATAAAACAGCAGTTCAATGCCAGATATAGCTCCCAGGACGAGTTTGCCCCCGTCCTGCTGGCGCTCACGGACCAGAACGACCTGGGCTACCTGCTGCTTTACATGAAGTTTGCCATGGCGCTCATCAGCTTTGTCTTTGTCGTGATCATCGGCATTGTCCTGTGGAACGCGGGCCTCCTGAACGGCATCCGGCGCTACGGCGAGTTCGGCCTGCGCCTGGCCTTGGGCGAAAGCAAGAAACACCTTTACGCCTGGCTGGTCATGGAAGCCTTGGTGACAGGCTTGGTGGGCTCCGCTTTGGGGGCCGGCCTGGGCATCCTGGCCATCCTCTATTTCCATGCCCATGGATTCAACTTCACAACTCTCCTCAGGGACACGTCCTTTATGGTGGAGAACGTGATCTACACTTCCCTGGATTGGAAAAACATCCTGCTGGGGATCCTGCCCGGGGTCCTGGCCACCCTTCTGGGTGCTTTGCTGGCCGGCATCGGCATTTTCAAACGCCGGACCTCACAACTCTTCCAGGAGTTGGAAGCATGATCAAACCAGTCATATTACTGATCCTGTCCTTGCTCGCGGCACAACTCTGCGCCGCCTACCCCGACGGCGGGGATCTGCTCGGGAAGATAGATAAAAACATGCTTTCCAGCACCATGAAAGCCAAGACGACCATGATCGTCCAGACCCGCCGCGCCACCCGCACCCTCGTCTCCAACAACTGGTCCCAGGGCTCGCAGAAAGCCTTTTCCGAATACCTGTCCCCCGCCCGCGAAAAGGGCACCAAGATGCTCAGGGACGGCGACAACCTCTGGATCTACGACCCCGGCACCGACCGCGTCATCCAGATCTCGGGCAACATGCTCAAGCAGTCAGTGATGGGCTCCGACCTCTCCTATGAGGACATGATGGAAGAGACGAACCTGCAGAAAAGCTATTCCTCCCAAGTCACCGGCGAAAAAGTGTATGAGGGAAGGGATTGCTGGATCATGCAGCTGAACGCCAGAAAGGCTGACGTCACCTACCAGAAGGTCGTCCTCTATGTGGACAAGAAGCGCTTTTTGCCCCTCTATGAGGAGCTTTATGCCAAGAGCGGCAAGCTGCTCAAGACCATGCGCGTCCAGGAGGTCATGCAGGTCGGCAGCCGCTGGTATCCCAAAAAAGCGCTCTACAAGGACGAACTCAAGGACGGCAAAGGCACCCTCTTCATCATCAACAGCGTCCAGTTCGACGTGAAGCTCCCCGCCCACATCTTTACCAAGGCGGCCTTGAAAAAATGACCTGATGGCAAACCTGGCGACCCCCGGCACCTTTAACAGCATCCCGAACCTGTTTCCTTTCAACTCCTGCCCCCTCCTTGCAGCCTCAGGTTCAGATCACCCTGAACCCACCTTCAGATAAAGCCAATACAGCGGTTATCTGAGGGTGATCCGATCCTGGCCTGGAGGCCGTGATTCAAGCAGGATGAAAAAAGCCTCCAGCGGGGGAAACTGGAGGCCTGATAGATCTTGGTACATGCGTCCCGCATGTAATGATTGAGTTCCCTTTGGTCAGTGCATTTTATTCCATTTCCTCACAACGGAAGCGCCCTTATCAATTCTGATGCCCCTAATCCCGGGCCGGTGTGGTGGAGGCCGTGACGCGAAAGTAGCGTGCGGCTCCGGGGCTGTTGTCCGCATAGGACAGGCCGGTGGTCGTGGTCACCCGGGTCCAGCCCGAAGGCCAAGCGGCGGCGGGGTTGCTGCTGGCCCAGACGTTATAATACAGCGCTCCGGGCACGGGATTCCAGCTGATCTGCGGTTTGTTGTTCTGATTGATCCCAAAGTTGACTTGGGGCTGGGTCAGAACGGTGCCGGGATTGCTGGACTGGATGTGGGCCCCGATGTACCAGGTGCCGTAGAAGTCGAAATTGAGCATCTGGGTGCCCAATATGGCATAGGATACGTTGTAATCTATCGTAGTGTTGAATTTGAAGTAATTGCCGATCGGCATATTCTCGAAGCTGACGCAGAAATAGGGCGCGTCGATCGTGATATTGTAGGCGCTGAGGTCGATCAGGGTATAGGTCTCGGGCTCGAAGGTGACCTGCAGGGGGCCAAAGATACGCACGGGGTCGCCCTGCACCATGGGATTGGTCTCGCTTTCATAGACATAGAGGCTGGCGGTGGTCCCGGTCGTGCTCTGGCCGTCCACGGCGGTCAGCTTCAGGGTCTCCTCCGTGCCGTAGAACGGATTGTCAAATTCGATCAGGGGGCCCCAGGTGTAACCGGGATACCCCAGCGGCGTATTGAACGTCTGCACATATTTCAGCCAGGCCGGATCCGTGATCTGGAAGGTGTTGATCCCGCCCTGCAGGACGTTACCCTTGTTGTCGGAGGCCTTCAGGTAATACCAGACCTGCGATCCCAGGGACTGCACCGGGATGAAGCTGTAATAGAGATTGTTGGAGGCGTAGGTCAGGTTGATCATGGTGTAGCTGGTCCCGTTGAACGAGTAGTAAAGCTGGGCTGTGCTGATCGGATTGTTCCAGGCTGTGTCGTCCTTGATGTTGGCCATCACGAAATAGTCCAAGTCGGTGCGCGGCGTATTCAGCAGGGGCAGGTGCGTGATGACGGGCGGCTGCTTGTCCGTGAATTCCAGCAGGACATTGGCGATGGCGGAAAGCTGGCTCTGTCCGCTTCCGGAAGCGGGGGGTGCGGCCGGATTGGGGTTCACTGTGTCGCTGCCGAAGGACAATGTGCGGCAGGTGGACACGCTGGAGCCCAGAAAACTGCCGTAGGGGGCGTCGTGCCCGGTTTCGTTCTCGTCGATGGCGATCACCAGGTTGCCCGTCTTGTCATTATCAAAGATGGTGGTCAGATTGATGTTGATCCAGCCGGCTTGTTCTGGCAGGTTGACAGTGCCGCTGAACACCTGGGTCAGCGAATCGGCAGGAACCCAGTCGTAGAGGGAGTTGAATTTGGGCCGGGTGGTGTTGCCCAGGTAGATGGTCCAGCTGTTGGAGGCGGGCCCGTCCGCGCTGCCGTCCCAGTAATAGGCCAGCGATTTCACCGAGGTATAGGCCGTGTTGATCTCCGTCTTCAGGTACAGTGTCTGGGTATAGGAATAGTTATACCGGGGCGCGATGGGCGCGGGATAGGGATTGGTGGCCGTCCCCAGCAGCTTGGTGGCCGCAATGCGGGTGGTGAATGTCCAGACCGGGCAGCTGGCCGTCTCGCCGCCGGCGTTGTAGGGCACCACCTTCCAGTAATAGGTCTTGCCGTTGGTCAGGCCGCTGGCCGTATAGGTGTTGGCCAGGCCCAGGTCGGATTTGAAGGCGGGCGGATTAGTCAGGCCCAGGTAGAGCTTGTAACCGGTCGGTATGCCGCCTCCGCTCTGCCAGGAAAGCGCATTGGACAGCGGAAGCTGCACGGCGGCGGTGGCGGGGAAAGGAAAAATGGCCGGGTTGGGCGCTGCCGAGGAAACGGTGCTGATTTGCAGATTGGGCCTTAAGGAAGATAATGAGCCGGGTGTGCCGGAGAGGGGAAATGAGTCCTGGTTGCTGCAATGAGCGGCCAGGATCGTTGGGGAGGTATCTGAGCAGCGGAAGGATGGACCGGTGCCCGGCTCATAATTGGCATCGCGGTTTTCCCATAAAACCTCGATGTTCTGGGTGTTATTCCAGTTAAAAAGCGCTTGCAGGTCGATCATGCACCAGCCCGTGCCGTTGAAGCTGATATTGCCTAAAAACACCCGGGTGAATCCCGTCGTGCCGGGATAGGCGGTGTCCATGCTCGTGGCCGTGGTGTGGCGCAGGTAGATATACTGATTCTGCATCAGGTAGCCGGAAGGGCTGTTCGCCACGTAAAAACCGAGGGAGCGGAGGTTGCCGGCGCTGTTCAGCCCGGCGGCGTTGATCTCGGCCTTGGTATAGATCATGCGCGACCAGTTAAAGTCATAAGCTGCGTTAGCCGGCAGCAGGGTCGAACCGGCAGTCCCGCTGCCGATCTGGTAGGCATCCGCAAACAGCAGAGTTCCCGCTAGCCAGAGCATTAATATTGCCGCCAAAGTAAGTCTCTTATCTAACATGGTGTTGGTCTCCCTTATCTTTTTTTTTAAAATTCTCAGCGATGCGATGACCCATTAAAACGCAAGAGCCGTTCCATTGTGTTCCAATCGGAACATCCTCCTGAATGACAATATCTTAGGAAAAACTCCGGTTTATTCCTTATCTTTTATTTGTCACCTTATTACATCATTGTATTGTGTAATAATGATAACAGACTGATGCTAAATTATCATAACAGCCCCCTCGTATCGCCCGGCCGGCAGTGCTGTAGCTCAAAACGGAACGGTTTGAACAAACAGCCGCACCGGACTGAGATAAAAAACCGGAAAATAACTTGCCCGTACAGGAAACGCCGTTATCCTATTACATAGTAATGTTTCTTAATTGGGAATTGATATGAATAATGACAGACATGACCACCTTAACTCCAACCGGATGCAGCAGTTCAGGCAGGCTGCAGCCCAGGCCGGAATCAGGCTCACGGCCCAGCGCCTGGAGATCTTCCGCCTGGTCGCAGGCAGCGGCCAGCACCCCACTGCCGAGGATATTTACAGCAAATTGCACAAGAAAATACCCACCGTTTCCCTCGATACTGTTTACCGGACCCTGCACACCCTGGCTGAACTCGGCCTGGTCAGGCCCCTGTCCCCCCGGTCGGAGGGCGTGCGCTATGACCCCAATCCCTTGCGGCACCACCACTTCGTCTGCATCGAGTGCGGCCTGATCGGCGACTTTGTCAACCACGACCTGGACGCCCTCCCCCTCCCCGTCGAAGCCTGCAGTTTTGGCCGCTCGCTGTCCCTGCAGGTGGAGGTGCGCGGCATCTGCGACAAATGCCTGAAACGCAAAGCCAACCTTTTAAACAAAGATAAAAACAAATCCAACAAGGAGTAAAACATGGCCAAGAAGAAAAAACTCACGACCGTGGCGGGAGCGCCGGTTCCGGAAAACCAGAATGTGCTCACCGCAGGCAAGCGAGGCCCCATCCTGCTGCAGGATGTGTGGCTGGTGGAAAAGCTGGCGCACTTTGACCGCGAGGTCATTCCGGAGCGCCGCATGCACGCCAAGGGCTCGGGCGCTTTCGGCACCTTTACCGTGACGCATGACATCACCAAGTACACCAAGGCAAAGCTGTTTTCCAAAATCGGCAAGAAAACTGATGTTTTCGCCCGGTTTTCCACTGTGGCGGGAGAGCGCGGCGCCGCCGACGCGGAACGCGACATTCGCGGCTTTGCCGTTAAGTTCTATACCGAGGAAGGAAATTGGGATTTGGTCGGCAATAACACCCCCGTCTTTTTCATGCGCGATCCGCTCAAATTCCCCGACCTCAACCACGCCGTCAAGCGCGACCCCCGCACCAATATGCGCAGCGCCAGGAACAACTGGGACTTCTGGACCAGCCTGCCGGAAGCCATTCACCAGGTCACCATCACCATGAGCGACCGCGGCATCCCCTATTCCTACAGACACATGAACGGCTACGGCTGCCACACCTTCGCCATGTATAACGCCAAGAATGAAAAGGTCTGGGTAAAATTCCACTTCAAGACCCTGCAGGGCATCAAAAACCTGACCGACGCCGAAGCGGAAGCCATCATCGCCTGCGACAGGGAAAGCCATCAGCGCGACCTGTATCAAAGCATCGAGAACAAGGATTACCCCCGCTGGGAGATGTCCATCCAGGTGATGACCGAAAAGCAGGCGGAGAAAGCTCCCTTCAATCCCTTTGACATCACCAAGGTCTGGCCCAAAAAACCGTATCCGCTCATCAAAGTCGGCGTCCTGGAACTCAACCGCAACCCCGAGAACTATTTCCAGGACGTGGAACAGGCCGCCTTCACGCCAGCCAACATCGTGCCCGGCATCGGTTTCTCCCCTGACCGGCTGCTGCAAGCCAGGCTGTTCTCCTACGGCGACGCCCAGCGTTACCGCCTGGGTGTCAACCATCACCAGATCCCGGTCAACCAGCCCAAAAACGCGGTCCACAGCTATCACAGGGACGGCGCCATGCGCGTGGACGGCAACCAGGGCAGCCTTTTGCATTACAACCCCAACAGCTACGGCGAATGGGACGAGCAGCCCGAGTTCAGGGAACCGCCCATGAAGATTGAGAGTCCGGCCGACCACTGGGACCACCACGAGGACGGGGATTACTATTCCCAGCCCCGCGCCCTTTTCCATTTGATGAGCAAACAGCAGAAACAGGCCCTGTATGAAAACACGGCCCGCAACATGGGCGATGCCCCCAAAATGATCAAGGTCCGCCACATCGGCAACTGCCACAAGGTCGACCCCGAATACGGCAGGGGTGTGGCCAAGGCCCTCGGCATCCCCTTGAGCGACGTCAAGGTCAGGTGACCCGGCGGATTCAGCCTTGCAAAGAGCCCGGCCCGGACCGGGCTCTTGTTTTTCCCTTTCAAGTTAAACCGAATTAAGGTTCTTTTCTTGCTACAAATAAGTTTATGATTCTAATGGAGATAAATTGTGGCTAGGGTAATGTTTCTGGAATTGCCCGCGGACGATCCGATGGCGCTGGTCCAATTCTACACCTCCCTCTTCAGCTGGACCAAAGCTCTTTATCCGGGCCTGGATAGCGTCTGGGTCCTTTATTCAGGGCCCTTCGACCAGCCTGGCGTGAATGCTATTGTTACGCTGAGGCAGTACCTTGCCCATACCAGGGTCGCAGCTTTTACCGATGACCTGAAACAGACCACGGACAAGGTCGTGGCGGCCGGCGGCAGGGTCGTGATTCCGGAGGTGTTCAACGCAGGAATAGGGCTGAATTCGGTCTGCGCTGATCCGGAAGGGCTCGAGTTTATCCTCAACCAGCCAGAGCCGGGATGCTGCCAGGTGCTTACCGGACTTGCCGCCGAAGGCATCCCCACGGGACAGATCAACCGCTTCAAGCATATCGATATCCCGGCCCGGGATTTGACCCGGACGGTGGATTTCTATGCCCAAGCCCTGGACTGGAAACTGAATAAATGGGATATGCCCGAACCCTACATCTTCGTCAAAACCGGAGAAAAGGACTCCCCCGGCATCGACGGAGGAATCAAACTCAGGCGTGAGATTGAATACCCTTCCGGCACCATCCTCGTGGAAGACCTGGCGGCGACCCTCCAACAGGCCGTTGAACTCGGCGGCAGCATCCACTGCCCCCCGGTCAACCTCACCGGCCTGGGCTATTTTGCCTTTGCCAAAGACCCCGAAGGCAACGCCTTCGGCCTCTTCCAGCGTGATCCGCAAGCCTGATCCGGCCCCTTCCCTTCCGCGTTCCTGAGCCCCGTTTTCTGACATCTTGACACATCTGACATAATCCCTTTGCCTGCATCCTGTTGCCGCCCCTCTCCCCCGCTCCGCCCCGGGAAGCATTACTTACCCACTACGGACCAAGTCCGTATTGGGTCCGTAATGGGTCCGTAGTGCAAGCAGGGAAGATACCCCCGCTTCCCCCCAAAAACAGCGGGATGCTCAATCTGGGATGCGGTTTTCCGGACTCAGCATTACCGGGCGGGGGTTGAAACCAACGGGGCGGACTCAATCCTTGTCTTTTTTGCCGATCTCGACCGTGCCGTTGAAGCGGAAGGGTTTGGCGATTTTGAGCCCGAAGCCCTCGGCCTGGAGGGTTCCCTTGACCCGGTAATCCATGTCTTTCTTGAAGAGAGCGCCGGCAGCCAAGCCCAGGGTGTTGATATTGTTGAGGGTGAAGACCATCTCCCCCTCCGCCTGATAGATGTTTTCCGTAAAGGCGAGGGGCCGGGCCAGCTTCCCCTTGCCGGCGTACTTGTCATTGATCCAGATGTCGGAGGGAAAATCGCGGATGGTGAAGCTGAGGCCGTAGGGGTTGAGCAACTGGAATTTTACGGTCAGGTCTGATTCCTTCAGTCCGACATCCGTGACCGAGGTCTTCAGGACCTTGAAGATATCGGCCTGGACGGGCGAGCTTTTGTTCGGCCGGCTGCTCACCACGACCTTGCGTTTTTTGTCCGCCACAATGGTCGGGATGGTGATCTCCTCCGGAATGGAGGGCAGCAGCTGCTCCAGGATCTGGGTGAAATTGACGCTCTGCCGCTTTTCCATCCGGACCCGCTTGCCGATCCCGAAGACTTTGGCGCGGGCGTCCGCTTTTATGATGAATTCGGCGTTCTGGGCGGAGTGGCTAAGCAGGCGGGTGACTTTGCGGGTCTCCATCTGGATCTCGAAATAGACGGTGTCGGAGGCGTGCCTGGCGATTTTGAGCGGCTGGGTCATGACGATGTCGCCCATTTTCTGGGCGGCTGTGTCGGACACATCCACCTTCAGGCTGTTGACCGTGATGCTGTACCAGTTGGGATTATGGATCACCAGGGAAAGGTCCAGGCCGGTATTGTCCACCGTGATGTCGCGGAGCGTGACCTCGTTCAGCCGTTCAAAGACGGGCTCTTTGAACAAAGAGCAGGAAACCAGCAGACAAGCCGGCACCAGAAGCAGTAAGAATCTGGCCATTTTAATTCCTAACAGCTAGGGATTTCCTTATCCTGCCCAGACCGGATTTACTGGAAGGCGGCCGCCTGGAAATCGCCGATCAGGCTTTTGGCGGCGCCCATGAAAAGGCCGATGAAGAAAATGGCCAGCAGGATCTGGATGCCGATGATCACAAGATAAGCCTTGGCCCAGTTCGACTTGCTGGGATTGACCTTGCTGTCCAGCGCCCAGACGAACAGCATGATCAGGTTGACCAGGGGCACGGCCATGATCAGCAGAGTGACCAGCCAGTCGCCGAACCGGACAGTGGGAGCGACCTCCTCCTGGTAGCGGTAAGGCGCGGGATTGGGGTTTTGGTTGTCATAATACTGCATGCAAAAACACACTCCTTGCGCGGCAGTAACGGCCGGAATAACGCTGCGGGAAAGAAGGCGGCGCCGGCCTGCCGCTGAAGTTGGATAGATAATTCACCGCCCCCTGTTTGTCAAGCCGGAAATATTGCTTGACCGCTGGTGAGCAGCCGCCAGATTATCCATCGGAAAGGAATCGAGGTTATTATGAACAAGGGCAGCCACATTCTGGTAGTGGACGACGAGGCGATCTCCGTCAAGCTCATTACCGGGATCCTGAAAACGGACGGTTATGCCGTGGACAGTTGTCTGACAGGCGAAGATGCATTGGAAAAGGTGCGGGACGAACGGTACGACCTGGTGCTGCTGGATGTCTGCCTGGGCCGAGGCCTGGACGGATACGAGGTCTGCCGCTCCATCCAGAAGACGAACAGCGAACTGCCCATCATCCTGGTGACCTCCGGAACCGATGACGAGGCGATCAGGAAAGGCTTTCAGATCGGGTCCAGCGATTACATCAAAAAGCCGATCTCGCGCTATGAACTGCTGGCCCGGGTGAGCCGGACCCTCACCTTTAAGCGGGCGGAAAAGAACAACCTGCAGCTGATCTACGACCTCTCCAAGGACCTGGAAACCGCTGCCAAGATCCAGGCCGCCATGCTGCCCAAATGGATCTATCTGGACGAGGAGATGATCTTTTCCTCCCATTACGAAGCCTACGAAGCGGTGGGCGGCGACGTCTTCGACCAGATCCGGCTGCCGGACGGGCGCTACGTCGTCTATCTGGGAGACATCTCAGGCCACGGGGTGCAGGCGGCCCTGCTGATGACAGCCATCAAATCCATCATCAGGATCATGGTGGAGACCGAATCCGAGCTGACCAACCTGCCCCGCCTGGTCACCAGGCTCAACCATCGCCTGAGCAATGAGTTGTTCATCTTCGACAATTACCTGACCCTGCTGATCGGGATCATTGACCTGGAAAAAAGTGAATTCCGCTTCCTGAACGCGGGGCATCCGCCCTTTGTCATCATCGACGCCGAAAGCGGAACGCCCCGGGTCGTGGAAAGCCAGGGCTCCCTCCCCCTCGGCTGGATGGACGAGCATACATACAACGATGCAGACATGGGTATCATTCCCATGAGCAACAACGATATCTTCCTGCTCTTTTCCGACGGCATTTATGAATGTGCCAACCAGGACGGCAACCAGTTCGGCATCGGGGGCATCGTTGACGTGCTCCGGGAAAAGATCAGGTTGGACAGTTGCATCAGCCTCCCCTACCGGATCAAACAGTACCTGATGGACAACCGTTACAATCTCACTCACGATGATTTCTCATTGCTGGCTTTCCAGCGGCGGGATACCCAGCTGCTTCAGAAAAAAACCGCCGGACGCCAGGCCGAGTCCATCCACTTCATGACCAACCTGCGCGCCGCCCTGCGCGAAGTAAGCAAAACCGCCCAGGAAGTGGAGAACCTGATCCTGAACTGGAAGGGCGATGCCAAACTGGCAGCCCGGGTGGAACTGATCGTGGACGAATTCCTCAACAACATCATCAAATACGGATACAACTACCGGGACGATTCGACCATTGTGGTGGAGTTTTTCCATCAGCAGGGGCGCCTCAGCATTAAGTTCTGGGACAAGGGGATAGAATGGACACCGGAGGAATCGGAATATTCGGTCAACAACCCGTATAACTTTGAAAAGGATGTATATAACGTTGACGGGAAAGGCGTCAAGATAATCATGTCCATGTCTAACCGTTTCCACCGCACCCGCCACGACCAGTTGAATGAAACCACGGTCGATATCGAAGTCTGAACCGGATAGCCCGGCGCGGATGAAAAAAGTCCTGGTCAGTGCGTTAAGTTATGCGGACAGCAGTTCCGGGGTGAAAGACTATATTGTCTCCGTCTGCCGCGAACTACTCAAAACCTGCCGGGTCGAGCTGCTCATCCAACCGGAAGCCGCCGCCCGCTTCCCCCTCACCGGCGACAATCTCCGTTTCCGCCTTTCTCCCCGCCTGATCAAAGCGAAACCGCTTGCCTGCGCCTGGCATCTTTTCCTGCTGCCCTGGTTTTTGAATGCCGGTGACTATGACCTCATCCTCCTGCCTTCCGGCAACCGTTACCTGCTGTCCCGCTATCCGAGCCGGACGGTTGTGACCTTCCACGATTTGACCCAGTATTACACGGCGGATAAGTATGACCGCTACCGCTCGCTGTATATGCGGGAAATCATACCTCATTACCTGCGGCGCGCACCTGCCATCATGGCGCTGAGCGAGAACACTAAAAACGCCCTCATCCGCCATTACCGAATGGAGCCGGCCAGGATCGCGGTGAACTACCCCGGCTACGAATCTGAACGGATAGAGTCAACCGTGAGCGCATATGATCTGCGCGAGCGCTTCAATCTGTCCAGGCCTTACCTATTCTACCGGGCCGCGATCGAACATCCGGCCAAGAACCACCTGCACCTGATCCGAGCCTTTGAACTCATTCCGGACGAACTGAGGGAAGGATATAACCTAGTCTTTAGCGGGCCTGACGGACAGGGCTGCGGAGTGATCTATGACTATGCCAAGGATTCGCCCGCCGCCCTCAATATCAAGTTTCTGGGCGAGGTGGAAAAGCAGTGGCTGGGTGAGTTGTACCGTCAGGCGGAGGTATTCGTCTTCCCTCCTCTGCATGAGGATTTTGCCATTCCCCTGCTGGAGGCAATGGCCTGCGGGGTTCCGGTTATCTGCTCCAACCGGAGCGCTCTCCCGGAACTGGGCGGTGATGCGGTCCTCACTTTCGACCCGGAAATGCATGCCGATATCGCCGTCAAGCTGATCAGGGTGCTGGAAGATCCCACCCTGCGTTCCGCCATGAAACAAAAGGGACTTGTCCGGGTGAGGCGGTTCAGTTGGCAGCGGCATGTGGAGCAGATGTTCGAACTGGTGCAAAACGAGAAATAACATAACATAAAGAGGAAGAGCTATGAAAAGAACTGACAAGTACACGGAACTGGCCGTCCGGCAAATCCTCCGGCTTAGCGCCATCCCCAGCCCCAGCGGCTTCACGCAGGAAGTGGTGGCCTACCTGACGGCTGAACTGAAAAAAATGGGCTTCGCGCCAAAACTGACGCGCAAAAAGGCTGTCCTCTGCCAATTGGGCGGACAGGGGAGACCTCTGGTACTGGCCGCCCATATCGATACGCTGGGAGCCATGATTCGCAGCATTAAAGGCAACGGCCGTCTGCGCTTCACCCCCATCGGCGGCTATGCCGGCGGTTTTGTCGAGAATGAAAACGTGACCATCCACACCCGCAAGGGGAAAACCTTCTCCGGCACCATCCATCTGGTCAATGCCGCCGCCCATACCTATAAGGACACCGCCACGCTCGAGCGCAACGAAGCCAACCTGGAGGTCGTGATCGACGAGATTGTGAAAAAGGAGGAGGATGTATTGAAGCTTGGTATCAGACCGGGGGATTTCATCAGTTTCGATCCCCGCACCGTGTTGACCAAATCAGGCTTCATCAAAAGCCGGTTCCTGGACGACAAGGCCAGCGCCGGAATCCTGCTTGCCCTGGCCGCCATGGTGAAGGACGGAGCCGTCACACTCAAACGCAAGACCTTTGTCATGTTCACCACCTATGAAGAGGTGGGGCACGGCGCTTCGGCCGGCATTCCGGAGGAGACGGAGGAGATGATCTCGGTGGACATGGGCGCAGTGGGAGATGACCTCAAGACCGATGAGTACAAGGTATCCATCTGTGCCAAGGACAGCGGCGGGCCGTATGATTACGAGGTGACGAACGGGTTGATAGCAGTGGCGGATAGGCTGAAACTGGACTACGCAGTGGACATCTATCCCTACTATGACAGCGACGTGGAGGCCACCCTGAGGGCGGGATTCGACCTGCGGCACGGATTGGTGGGACCCGGTGTATTCGCTTCGCACAGCTACGAGCGGACCCACAGTCAGGGAGTGGATAACACTCTGAAACTGCTGGCCGGCTATGTCGGGAGCTGATCCGGCAACTGATGTTTCACGTGAAACAATTTTGCTGTCAAGCCCCGAATATATGAATTATTGTGCCCTTGCTTGACTTTATACAGGCGCTAGCCTCTAGCTAAATCCTGCCTGTATTGCAACAGCCTCTGCCTGATCCCTGCCTCGCTGAGAGCGAGGATTTCAGCCGCCAGAAGGGCGGCATTCTTCACGCCGTTGATGGCGACCGTGGCCACCGGCACGCCGGTTGGCATCTGGACGATCGAATAAAGGGCATCCTGTCCGCCCAAGCTGCCGCCTGACAGTGGAACTCCGATCACCGGCAACACAGTGTGGGAGGCAACCACCCCCGGCAGATGGGCTGCCATACCGGCGCAGGCAATGAATATCCGGACTCCCGCCTGCTCAGCCGCTTTGACCAATTGGACGGTGCGTTCGGGATTGCGGTGGGCCGAGGAGACATGCAACTCGGAGTTGATGCCTAAAGCCTGGAGCTGCTCCTGGAGGGGCAGGCAGGCCTCCCGGTCCGACTTGCTGCCCAGAATAATGCAGACTGATGGTTTATCCATGTTTTCCAATCCGCCAATGTTTCACGTGAAACATTCTCCCCTAAAATATTAAATATTTGATAAATAAACTATTTACCATTTTCGGTGGACGGCAGCGAGGTCAGAATCCTATGGATTTCATTGACCGCTTTCGCTTTGGACAAGCTTTTCAGGATATCGGGATTGACCAGCAGTTTGGAGATGTAGGAAAGGGAGAACAGATGCTGTTTATCATTGTGCAGCAATAACATAAAGAAGATATTGACAGGTTTGTGGTCCGGCGCGTCGAAATCCACCCCTTCCACGGTGCGGCCGAACAGGATGCTGGGCGACTTGATCTTGGATGGATGCAGGTGGCGCGGGTGCAATAGGGCCACGCCGTTGCCGATGGCGGTGGAGATCAATTCCTCGCGCGCGACCACAACCTCATAAAGCCAGCGGGCGTCCCGCACCAGTTTTAGTTCCTTGGCCTTTTCGCTGAGGATGCGGATGGCCTCGTACTTATTTTCAGCGGTGAAACCCAGATAGACATTCTCGGGGCGCATATATTCCTCAAAGTGGCAGATCACGCGCCGCAGGGCCAGTTGTTTTTCCTCTCCCTCGGACAGGTTTTCCATCCATTCGCTGAGGGAATCGGCATCGATCTTGACACTTTTACCGACCGTCTTGGTTTCGAAGACATCGGCGTTGACCATTTCCTGGATGACGCGTTCTGATACTTTCAGGATTTTGGCGGCTTCTGACTTGCTCAGATACTTTTTTGCCATGACAATGCTCCTATTTATTTAGCTGCAAGTTAAAAAGATAGTAATACCAATCAGGACTTCCTTCCCTTTTTGTCTTGACAAGGAAACTTATATTTTTCAGCTATGGATGTATGGTCAAGAAATTTATTCTGCTGGGGTTGGCGGCCTGTCTGGCGGCGGCCTGCAGCTATTCGGTGCACAGCAACGTATATCCGCATCTGAAGAGGATCCAGCTGCTCGCGTTCGACAACCGCAGCAGCGAGTTTTCCCTGGGCGATACCGTGATCAACAGCCTGTCCGCCTCTTTTAGCGAGGACGGGCGCTTGAGACTGGTCACCCAGCAGCCGGACTGCCAGTTGGAGGGCTCGATCCTCAGCTTCAGCGAAAAGATCTACTCCTACGACACAGCCAACAACGTGCAGGATTACATCGTGACTGTCACCTTCAGCCTTGTCTTCACTGACCTTGTCAACAACAAGGTGCTTTACGAAAACAAGAGCCTGGCCCTGTCTGAATTCTACGCCGTCTCGGACCAGAGCACCAGCCGGTTCCGGAGCAAGGAAGAAGCGATCACGGAGATCTGTGACAAACTGTTCAGGAATGTTATGCAAAACACCCTGGAGTCCTGGTGAAGACCGTCCGCCTGAACCGCTTCCTGGCTGGAGCGGGGCTGGGCTCCCGGCGCGGGGTGGAAGAACTTATCAGGGCTGGCCGGATCAGGCTCAACGGCGAGGCCGTGAGCGAACTTGCCACGCAGGTAAATCCTGCCCGGGATGTAGTTGAGATAGACGGCAAGGCTGTCCGGCCCGCGCTTAAAAAGAACTATCTGCTGCTCAACAAGCCCCGCGGCTACGTGGTGACGCGGCGGGACGAATACGGACGCAAGACCATCTACCAACTGCTGCCGGACTTCGCCCAGACCTGCGTTTCCGCCGGGCGGCTGGACAAGGATTCGGAGGGGCTGCTCCTGATCACAGACGACGGCGATCTGGTCAAGGTGCTGACCCATCCCTCCGGCAAGGTGGACAAGACCTATAGGGTGGAGGCGGACCTGCCGCTGTCCCGCCAGCAGCTTGACTGCCTGCGCCAGGGCGTGGTCATAGAGGGCGGCAAAACACTGCCCGCCGGCGTGTTTGTCAAAAGCAACCGCCCGGGCAGCGTGGTGCTGAAAATGGTCATCTCAGAAGGCAAAAAACGCCAGCTCCGGCTCATGCTGGAGGCTGTCGGCAGGAAGGTCTTGAGCCTGAAGCGGATGCAGATCGGCGAACTCGAACTGGACAGGCTGCCGTCCGGGATGTGGCGGCTCTGCACACCCGAGGAGGTTAAATATCTGCTGGGTTTGAAACGCACGGGGAGCGGAACATGAAATTCGGCCTGTTAGGATTTCCCAAAGCGGGAAAAACTACCATCTACAATGCCCTGACCGGCAACACGGGAGCCACGGACAAGTACATCCAGGCCCATCACGAAGCGCACGTGGGCGTGGTCGAGGTACCGGATCCCCGGGTCACGCGTTTGAGCGAAATCTACAAGCCTAAAAAGACCATTTACGCCCATCTGGAATACCACGATTATCCGGCTCTGTTCGGCGCGCCGGCGGAAGAAACGAACGCCAGTACCCTGTTTTCCGACGCCAAGGCGATGGACGGCTTTGCCCTCGTCCTGCGTGCTTTTTCCGATCCCGAAATGGACGCGCTGCACGGACCGCCCCAGCCCCTGGCCGACCTGCAGAGGTTCGAAGAGGAAATGCTGCTGCAGGACCTTGTGGTGGCGGAAAAACGGCTGGAGAAGATCGAACTGAGCTACAAGCGCGGGATCAAGACCCCGGCCCTGCAGACAGAGGAAAAGGCCCTGCACCACATTATCAAGGCCCTGCAGGACGGCACACCCATCCGCCGCCTGGAACTCGGCTCCGACGAGGAGAAAGCGGTGCGCGGCTTCCAGTTCATGTCCCAAAAGCCGGTCCTGGTTCTGCTGAACTGCTCGGAAGACGATTTTCACAAACTGGATGAAACCGTCGCCGGACTGCAGGCCCAAGGCTACCTGGCAGAGGCCATCGCCGGGCGTTTCGAGGAGGAGCTTTCCCGCCTGGAGGCGGAGGACGCCGCCGCCTTCATGGAGGACATGGGCCTCAGCGAGTCTGTCCGCAACCGGCTGAACCATCTCTGCTACCTGCTGATGGGCTATCTGAGCTTCTTCACGGTGGGGGAAGACGAAGTGCGCGCCTGGACCATCCAGCAGGGCGACAATGCCGTCACAGCGGCGGGCAAGATCCATTCCGACCTGGCCCGCGGCTTCATCCGGGCGGAGTGCTTCCAGTACGCCGACCTGATCGCCCACGGCTCCGAAAAGGCGTTGCGGGAAAAGGGCCTGTTCAAGCTGGAGGGCAAGGATTACATCGTCCGGGACGGCGACATCCTGTCCATCCGGTTCAACGTCTAATCCGATAAAAGATATATTATGGCAGACAGAAAAAAGAACGGTAAAGGAAAGAGGCTGAGTCCGGAAGGGACTGCCCCGCTTTGGTGGACCAAGCTGCTGTGGGGCGTCCTGGCCCTGTTTTCGGTCATGGGCCTGCTTTCGCTGCTTTCCAGCCCCGCCAGCCTGGCAAAGGACTGGCAGCAATTGAGCGAAAGCAGCAATGTCTTCTCAGGCATCTTCGGCGCCAACGCCATCAAGTTTGATAATCCCATCGGCGTATTCGGCGTGGCGATCGGCAACCTGCTCGTCCTGCTGTTTGGCCAGGTGTTTTCACTGCTGGCGCTGGCCATCCTGCTGGGGGTGGCGCTGCATGGATTCATCTATCCTGAGAAGCTGGAAACGCGTTTCCGCGGCTTCCTGCTGGTCCTGATCATGTTTTGCCTGCAGGTCATCCTGGTCAGCGGGTCCTCCGAGCACAGGTTTGCCCTGGGCTGGCTGCCCTGGGGCTGCTGGTTCCTGCTGTGCTCGCTGTTCAGCACTCTGGGCGGGCGCATCATCGCGGGCGGCACCGCCGTCCTGGGCGTGGTCATCGTCTTTGGCTTCGACACGATCCGCCAGAAGGTGTTGGAAGGCTGGGAAAGTTTCCTGCGCTGGCGGGAAAGGCGCCGGATGGAGCAACCCTCGGACCGGCCCTTCACCATCCAGAATCCAGGCGGCCCCTCCATCACCGACCACGTCCAGCCCCAGGAGGAAGCGACCCCTGCCCGGACCGAGCCGGCGCCCGTCAGGCCTGAACCAGTGCAGCCCAAGCAGCCGCCGGTCATTCCGCCCAAGGTAAAGGAACCGGCCCCGGGATCAAACCCGGAGGAGGAAGACGAGGAGGAAGACCGCGATTTCGTCATCCCCTCAGTCGAAAACTTTTTGGAAAGCCCCGTCAAGCTCTCCCGCAAGGACCGCGAGGAGATCGAAAACCAGATCAAGGCCACCAGCAAGATCCTGATGGAAAAGCTGGCCGAGTTCGGCGTGGCGGCTGAGGTCATGAATGTCAATATCGGCCCCATCATCACCCAGTATGAATTGCGGCCCGCCCCGGGGGTCAAGGTCAGCCGCTTCACCTCCCTGGCTGACGATCTGGCGCTGGCCATCAAGGCCAAGTCCATCCGTGTCCAGGCGCCCATTCCGGGCAAGGGACTGATAGGCATCGAAATCCCCAATCTGACCCGGGACACGATCTATCTGCGCGACATCCTGCTCTCGGACGAAATGGAGGCGGTGGAGTCCAAGCTCGCCTTCGGCCTCGGCAAGGAGATCTCGGGCAAGCCCGTGGTCACCGACCTGGCCCGCATGCCGCACCTGCTGATCGCCGGAGCCACCGGCAGCGGCAAGAGCGTCCTCATCAACACCATTATCATGAGCCTGCTGCTGCGCGCCAAACCGGAAGAGCTGCGCCTTGTCCTGATCGACCCCAAGCGCGTCGAACTGGCCAACTACAACGAACTGCCCCACCTGATCGGCTCCGTGGTCACCGACGCCGAAACCGCTTTGGAAACCATGTACTGGGCCGTGCGCGAAATGGAGCGCCGCTACGAGCTGCTCCAGGAACACAAGGCGCGGGACATCATCTCCTTCAATGAAAAGGCGGAGGAGATCGAAGATTTGAAAAAACTCCCCTTCATCGTCATCATCATCGACGAATTCGCCGACCTGATCATGACCTCCGGCAAGGACATCGAGCTGCCCATCACCCGCCTGGCCCAGATGGCGCGGGCCGTGGGCATGCACCTGATCCTGGCCACGCAGCGGCCCTCCATCAAAGTCATCACGGGCATCATAAAGGCCAATTTCCCCGCCCGCATCGCCTTCCAGGTCTCGTCCAAGGTGGACTCCCGCGTGATTTTGGACATGATCGGCGCCGAGCGCCTGCTGGGGCTGGGCGACATGCTCTTCATGCCTCCGGGCAAGGCCATGGCGGAACGCATCCACGGCGCCTTTGTCAGCGACCACGAGATCGGCCGCGTCTGCGAATACCTGCGCGAGCAGCCCAAGCCCAGGGAGGAAATCACGATCACCGGCGCCGGCCGCGGCGACATGGATTTTCTCGAATACGACGACGAACTGTTCCCGGAAGCGGCCAGGATCGTTGTCTCCGCCAACCTCGCCTCCGTCTCCATGCTGCAGCGCCATTTCAAGATCGGCTACGCCCGGGCCGGACGCCTGATCGACATGCTGGAGCGAGCGCGCATCGTGGGTCCGCACCTGGGCAGCAAGTCCCGCGACGTGCTGGCCACTATGGAGGACCTTAAAATTTATGGGATCACAGATGAAAATTAAACTGATTGCAATCTTACTGTTGATATCGGCCGCGGGTTTCCTGCGGGCCGACAAGGCGGGCGACGCCTACCAGAAGATGCTGGCCGCCTACGGCAAGGTCAGTTCCTGGCAGGCCAGCCTGGCCCAGATCAACTACTTCGCCGACTCCAAGGCTACCCTGACCTCCGCCGGCCGTTTCTACTACCAGAAAAACCGCCTCGCAATCCGCTACAGCAAGCCCGGAGAGCAGGTCCTGCTGGTTTCCGGCGGCAAGGTCACCATCTATGACAAGGCTTCCCGGGCCGCCGTTAAATCCGATCTCAGTTCTACTGTCCAGTCTTTGGAGCCGGTGGGGATCATCAAGTCTTATTGGCAAAACTCGACCCGCCAGCTGCTGAAAAGCGATCCCGGCTTCACCTCCGTCCAGCTCAAACCCAAGGGGGACCCGCAGATCAGCCGGATCAGCTTCACCCTCAGCAACAAGACAGGCTATGTCACCAAACTCACCTACGTCGACCTGGCCGGCAATTCCGTCACCGTCGCCTTCAGCGGCCTCAAGGTCAACAAAGCCATCCCCGCCTCAGTCTGGAAACTGAATCTGCCCCCCGGCGTCCAGGTCATGGAATACTGAGCTTTCGCCCGGATTGTGGAACGCTCCTTGCACTTTGACTTCCTGCTTTAATCATAATTAATTTATCAGTAACGGATCACCGCCTGATAAGGGCATTTTTGCGGTCATCTGAGGGTGATCTGTGGGTGGTCTGAGCCTCGAGCTTCAAGGAGAAACAATGGTAGCATTGATCATGGCCGGCGGCACGGGCACGCGCTTCTGGCCCGTCAGCCGCAGAAACAGGCCCAAGCAGTTTCTGAAGATCGCCGGCGAGAAAAGCATGCTGCAGCTGACCGTGGAACGGCTGTCCGGCGCGGTGGAACCGAAGGACACCTACATCGTCACCGCCCAGTCGCAGGCCGCGCTGGTGCGGGAACACCTGCCCCAACTGCCGCAGGAAAATATCATCATCGAGCCCTTCGGCATGAACACGGCGCCCTGCATCGGGCTCAGCCTCGCCTACCTGGCGCACCGGATCGACCCGCAGGAAAGCCTGATCGTGCTGCCCGCCGACCATGTGATCAAAGACACGCAGGCCTTTCTGGCCAGCCTCGCCCTGGCCGAACAGCCCGCCTCGGAAGGATGCCTCGTCACCTTTGGCATCGTGCCCGACTACCCAGCCACCGGATACGGCTACATCGAGGCCGGGGAGCAGCTTGCGCCCGGCATCCTCAGCGTCCGCCGCTTCAAGGAAAAACCGGACCTGGAGACAGCCCGGGAATTCCTCAAACAGGGCAACTTCTTCTGGAACAGCGGCATGTTTTTCTGGAAATACGAGGCCATCCTCCAGGCCTACGAGCAGCACCTGCCCAATGTAACAGCCCTGCTGGAGGAGATCCGCTTCCTGTGGAAGCACAAATCCACCCAGGCCAGCCTGGTCGGGATCTACGCCCGCATGCCCAAGGTCCCAGTGGACATCGGCATCATGGAAAAAGCCGAGAAACGGGCCGTCATCCCCGTGGACTACGGCTGGAGCGACGTCGGCAGCTGGAAAGCCCTGGCCGAAATCAGCCCGTCCGACGAAGAGGGCAACCATGTGCCGGGTCAGCACATTCTGATTGACGCCAAACGCAATTACATAAAAAGTGATAAATTCGTCAGCCTGATCGGGGTGGAAGACCTGGTCGTGATCGAGACCGATGACGCCATCCTGGTCGCCGCCAGGGACCGCAGCGAAGAGGTCAAAGCCGTGGTGGACAGGCTGGCCGCCGAACATAAAAATGAACTTCTGTAAGGATAAAACAAACTTATGAAAAAATGGATGACTGTGATCCTGAGTGCGCTGCCGCTGCTGCTGGCAGCCCACCTGAACGTTGAAGTAACCCTGCCGGACTGGAAGTCCGAGACCAAATGGGAAACAAGTTCCCTGCCCCTGCTGCAGAGCCCCGGCAACCCCGCCCTGCCCTTTTACCCCGTGCGGGTGCTTTTGCCCATGGGGGAGAAGGTGATTAATGTAGAAATAACCCTGGAAAACCACCTCCCCGAAAGGGCAGGGCTCAGCCTGGATTATGTCAGGCAGCAGCAGCCGGTCTCGCAGCCTGCTCCGGACCGGACAGTGAAAAATCACGCCGTGTGGGAGGCGGACGCCTTTTATCCGGCGGCGGATTTCGAGTATCTGGGCACCCAGACCTGGAAGGGCTACCAGATCGCCCTGCTCAACATCTATCCCTGGCATTACAATCCCGTGACGAGCCGTTTGGCTGCCGCCGGGACCGCCCGGATAAAAATCCTTACTGAGGCGGATGCTGAACTGGCCCGCTACCAGGGTCTTCGCATCCCGTCCGCTCCGACCGCGCCGGAATTGTTATCCGGCTTTGTGCTTAATCCCGAGCAGTCTGCCGGTTACACGAGGCGGGGCAGTCACCGACCTTCAACACGTTATGTAAACCCGAACGACCCCAAAAAGCTCGTCATCATCACCTCCCAAAACCGGGTCGAGTGGTTCAACGCCTATGCCCAGTGGAAAAACAGCCGCAACATCCCTACCGGCATCTTCACCATCGAAAGCATCCTCAGCGACTATGCCGGAGTGGACGACCCCGCCAAGCTGCGCAGCTTCATCGAGGACGCCTTCCTGAGCTGGCTGGACACCGGCACACCCCTGGAGTACGTGATCCTGGCCGGCGACGACGAGATCATCCCGGTCCGCGGCCTGTTTGGCCAGGTCGGCGACACCACCGACAACTGGATGCCCTCCGACCTTTACTACGGATGCCTGGACGGCAACTGGAACCTGGACGGGGACAACCTTTGGGGCGAGTATCCGACGGACCAGCCGGACCTGCTTCCCGAGGTCGCCGTGGGCCGCTTCCCGGCCGAATCCCTGACCGAATTCCAGCGCATCATGAACAAGACCATGTTCTACGTTGACAATAACACTTTCAGCAACAACATTGCCGCCTTCTTCGGGGAAAACCTGAACTGGAATCCAGTTACCTGGGGCGGCGATTACAAGGACGCGGTGGCGGTCCATCTGCCTGAGGCCTACCAGCTTGACACCTATTACCAGAGGGACGGGACCTATGCCCCCGAGATCGTGATCAACGCCATCAACGGCGGCGCCGGAATCATGAACCACATGGGCCACGCCAACGAAGTTTACCTGATGGGTCAGTCCAACGGGACCGTGGAAGCGCTCACCAATACGGAATACGGCTTCCTCTACACCCAGGGCTGCTATCCCGCCGCCTTTGACCAGCGCACCAGCGGGGACGGAGAATCCATCGGCGAACACTTCGTCACAGCTTCCGGCGGGCTCTACGCCTTTATCGGCAACACCCGCTACGGCTGGTATTCCCCCGGCAACACGAACGGCGCCAGCCAGCAATTCGACAAAAAGTTCTTCGCCGGCCTCTTCCAGCAAAACCTGCCGCAACTGGGCAAGGCCATGGAATATTCACTGCTCCAGAACGTAAACCAGGCCATGCAGTCCGGCGTCATGCTCTGGTGTTACTACGAAACCATCCTGTTCGGCGACCCATCCATCTCCGTCAAGCCTGCCGATCCGACCCTGTCCTGCCTGGCCCTCGATTTTTATCTCCACGACGACAGCGAAGGCGACGGCGACGGCAACCTTAATCCCGGCGAAACCGTCCGGCTCTATCCGCGCGTCCGCAACCTGCCCGGCTGGGGTACTGCCCACAACGTGCTGGTCACGGTGGAGGGCCTGCCCGCCGGCTTTGAGCTGCTGACTCCCCAGATCAGCCTGCCCCAGCTGGCCGCCGGCAGCTACATTGACTCCACGCTTTGCATCCGCTTTCAGCTTCCCAATGAGATGGACTTCGGAGTTTACAATTACCAGATCAGGCTGCAGGCCTCCGACCCGTTCAGCGGCCAGGTGGTCTGCGACCGCAGATACGGCGCCAGCCTGGAGATCACGCTGCTGGACAGCCACTTCCCCTGGGACTGCTTCCACGCAGGGAAATCCGCGCCTGTGGTGGGGGACCTCCAGTTCAGCCAGGAGACCCAGGTCCTGTATGTGGACGTGACCGGCAACGGCTACTTCATCAACGACCAGGGCGAGCAGGTCAGCGGCTTTGATTTCCCCACCGAGGAAAACATCAACCGCAGCTTTGCCGCCGGCCCCTTCGAGATCATCAACACCCTGATGTACGCCTACGCCTTCACCAGCCGCACGGGCAAGATCTTTGCCGTGGCACACAAGGACACCACCGACTTCTTCTACATCAACTACGACACCGGCAGCACCCTGCTCTACACACCCGTCCTGGCCGATATCGACAACGACGGCAGCAGCGAGGCGATCGCCGGAGCGCATAACAAAAAGATCTACGCCCTGAACTATGAAAACGAGCTGCTGCCAGGCTTCCCGGTCCAACTGAGCTCGCCTTTCAGCAGTGAACTGGCAGTGGCCGACCTGGACGGCAACGGCACGCGGGAGATTATCGCCGGCACCGCCAACGGCCAGCTCTGGGCCATTGAAAGCAGCGGCGCCGTCCGGCCCGGATTCCCGGTCCAACTGGGCGGCAACGTCACCGGCGCCCCCCTGGTCCTGAACAATTGCAATATCGTGGCCGGCACCCCTGAACACATGTATGTCGTGTCCCCCGGCGGGGCAATCCTGACCGCAAAACCCGTCTCCGATGACATGGCCTCCGGAGCCATTGCCGCCGACATCAACCGCAACGGCGAACTGGACATCGTCTTCGTCACCACAAGCGGCGACCTTTACGCCTGCCGGCAGGACGGCTCCGACCTGGCGGGTTTTCCCATCTCCACCGGCGGTTTCTTCACCTGCCCGCCCCTGGCCGCCGACCTGGACGGCGACCTCCAGTATGAGATCATCCTCCAGAACCACCTCAACAGCATCTACATCTTCAATCACGACGGCAGCGGCGTACCCGGCTTTCCCTTCATCCAGAACTACAACGGCGCTACTCCCGCCACCCTGGCCGATTTTGACGGGGACGGCAACTACGAACTGGTCTCCGGCTACTCCAACGGCGTCCTGGTTGTCAAACTGCGCCGCCCCCTGGGCCAAATGGACGCCTGGACTGTGTACCGCGGCAGCCTCAGCCGCCAGGGCAGCTTCGCCGCCACCGGATTTGTCGGCAATGATGAACAGAGTTCCGCCGCCTCGTTCAGGCTGGAAGCCGCCTATCCCAATCCCGCCCGGCAGCAGGCCACGCTTGCCTTCTCCCTGCCCAAGGCGGAGACCGACGCCAATCTGGCCATCTACAACAGCAAAGGCCAGAAGGTCAGGACCCTGTTCTCCGGCCCCGCCGCCAAAGGCGCTCACAGCCTGGTCTGGAACGGCCGGGACGATAACGGCAAACCAGTCGCCGGCGGCATCTATCTCTACCGCCTGCAAAGCTCCTCCGGCAGCCTCTCCCGCAAACTGCTGATGTTTAAATAAAAGGAAGGATCCCATGCCCGGCATCGACCTGAAAAAGTTCTACTACCTATACTACAAGGTGCGCGAGGAAGGCAAGGACGTCATGCTCAAGGAAAGCGAAATGACGGAAGAGGAATTTAACCGTTTCGAAAGCGAACTCGCGGAGGAAGTGACGCTCCTGAAAGCGGAACGCGTCAACGTGCCACGGATAGGGGAGGACTTTGTCCGCTACACCCGCTACCTGTACGAGCCTGAATCCGAAGCCTCAAAAAAGGTGCGCCGGCCAGACGCCATCGCACCTCTGATCGGCGAAATCATCCAGCTGCCCGCCGTGGGCAAGATACCCCAGCCAGACATGACGCTCTGGAAAGCGATCGAGCAGCGCCGCAGCCTGCGCACCTATGCCCGAGAACCGCTCAACCAGCCGGAACTTTCCTTCCTGCTCTGGGCCACCCAGTGGGTGCGAGATTTCCGCTCCAACGAAAAAGTCGAGATCGCTCTCCGCAACGTCCCTTCGGCCGGAGCCCGACACCCCTTCGAGACCTACCTCCTGGTCAACCGCGTGCGCGGACTCAAGCCCGGCCTTTATTACTACAACCCCACCAAGCACGGCCTGGTGCTCTTACGCCCGGGGGAGGAGATGGCCGGGGAAATCTGCCGCGGCGCCCTGGACCAGGAAATGGTGACCGCCAGCTCCGTCACCTTCATCTGGGTTGCCGTCCCCCACCGCACTGTCTGGCGCTACAGCCAGCGCGGCTACCGCTATCTCTACCTCGATGCCGGCCACGTGGGCCAAAATCTGCACCTGGCGGCCGAGGCCATCGCCTCCGGAGCTTGCATGATCGGCGCTTTCTATGACGAGGGTATGAACGAGATCCTAAAGCTGGACGGCAAGTCAGCCTTCGTTATCTACATGGCCAGCGTGGGCAAGAAACCGGTATAACTTAAAGTATAATCATAAGTTAACCTATCTTTTCTTACCACTGCATCGGCAGTATGGGATTGCATGATGTCATATCTTGTCAACACCACCTGATGCAGATCATGCATTTATGCTGCTGTTTTACAACATTAGCCTACCCCAACGCCAACTCTTAAACTTATCCATTGCCCTCAAAGACAATCAGTTAGATCTACTTTTGGAAAATGGAACGGAGTTTGCGCTTTCATCCCTGCAGATTCATGCCTGGGACTTGCTGCAGGCGTGAACAAGGAGACGATGTTACGCTGAATGCTGTTGCCATAGTGAGCTCTCTCCCGCTCCTCCTGATTCCTCCGAATCGCCGGGAACTCAATATCATGCGGTTGAGTTCCCGGTCTTTTTTCTGGCGCAACGGCAGACGCGCCTAGCTGTAGACTTAAATGGTACAGGTAAGGCGTCTGTACTTACGGCACCATTTTCCCCTGGCACAGCAACATGCGCCCTGCTTGTCGTACATGCGGTACCCTTGTATAAGAGACCGGCAGGACGGCACAGTTCGTCTCCCCGGTTGGAACAGGAATCAATTTGATGAATGTTAAAATCTTAGTGTCTTTCTGCCCGGTGGGATTGAGGTGCAGAGCTGAGCTTATGGAGTAAGAGGAACAGATGAAAAATGTAAATTTATAAAAAGCGCTTCGCCCAATTCACCAATTCACACGGTCTGTCAATCCCCGGATCTGGGTGAAAGTGGTCTCTATCGATGCTGAGGGATATAGATGATGTGAATTGGTGTAATGGTGGGTTTTTGTATATCTAACTTATTGAAACATATACCTCCCACCATTTCACAACCCTTTTGCAATTTGGCGCGTGTTGGTGCGAACTGCTCTTCTCTCGGGATGGAGTTTATGCTGGATTCATTATATCATTCTGTTTTTTTTCCACCACCTGATCGTAAACAAATCCGATATCAATACCGCTGCAATTAGGATCAGGATTGACAAAAATGGCGGGCAGGTTTGGTATGAATTTTACAATAACAGAATATCAACAGGCATGTGTTCCGGCATCCGGAAAATGCTCCTGTTGCTATAACAAGCTGAATCGTGATATTAGAATACGACACCGGAGGGAACATGAACCAGTTTAAAATGCTTTGTGCGGCGCTGGCCATCCTTTTATTGTCTGTCCCGCTGGCTGCCCAGATCACCAATAAATACGCTTTCACGGCCGGCAACACGGTGTGGGAACTGCTCTCCGGGACCGCGGTGACGGACGCCATGACGGAAGACGGCCTGTCTTATGCCATCGATATCGGCTTCGCTTTCCCCTACGGCGAAAACACCTACACCCAGGTGAAGATCTCCTCCAACGGCTGGCTGGGCCTGGGCGCCAACCTGAACAATTCCTATTACGCCAATGACCTGGCCACGCTGAACATCCGGCCCCTGGTGGCGCCTTTGTGGGACGACCTGGACATGAGCTACGGCCTGGTGCAGCACCTGACCTCGGGAGAGGCGCCCCACCGCGTCTTCCAGGTGCAGTGGCTGGCCGCCCGCTGGAACCGCAACGCCACTGAAGGCGAGTTCCACTTCATGGCTCGCCTGCACGAGACCGGCCAGGTGGATATCATCTACGGCCCCCACAACGGCACGCCCAACAACCCCTCCTCCTCGATCGGCATGAACATGGCTCCCGGCGGACCCGGCTGGTACTACAGCATCCTGCCCGGCGAACCGCCCATGGCCTTTTCCACCAACCAGTACCAAAACATCACAACCGTCCACCCCTCCGGCGCAATGTACATCTTCATGCCCAAAACCCTGCTCACCGCCAATCCCGCCTGCCTCAACCTGACCGGCACCCGCACCCCCATGCAAAGCGTCAGCGCGGATTACACGGCCGTCATCGGCAACGCCGGCACCTCCATCATCCCCTCCGGCCAGGCCACGGTCCGCCTCCTGCGGGAAGGGGAGATCCTCTCCTCCGCCGCAGTGCCGCAGCTGATCCCGGGCGGCTTTGCCGCCGTGAATCTACCTTGGGCGCCGGACACCACCGGACTCATGCACCTGACCGCCCAAGTGGAACTGGCCGGCGACCCCGACAGCCTCAACAACGCCTCCTATGCCTTTATGGTCACAGCCATCCCCTTTGTCGGCAACCAGGACGAGACCCAGACGCCCCTCGCCCTCAGCCTGTCAGCATATCCCAATCCCTTTGGGGAGAGAATTGTTTTACAGTTTGATCTGGAAAAAGCGGAGCAGGTGAGCCTGAGGATCTATGACATCAAAGGCCGGCTGGTCAGGGACTTGCTGAAGGAATTCGGCAGCGAGTTCATGCCGGGAAAATCAACAGCCAAAGAATGGGATGGCCTGGATGAAAGAGGATATCCCGTCGCCAACGGCATTTATCTCTGCCGGCTGAGCGCGAATAATTACAGCACTACAAAGAAGATTATCAGGCTGAAATAGGCTTCAGCAGGTCCTCGGAATTATAGGCCACATTGCTCACCTTTCTGCTGACGGGGTAGAGGTCTATCATGCCTGCCGGGCAGGGCTGAAGAAATGACTGCAGCGAGGCCGGGTCTTTGAAGCTATCATTTAGCCAGCTATCAACCACCTCTTTGGACAAAATCACTGGCATGCGGTCGTGGATGGGCTGCATCACAGCATTCGCCTGCGTGGTGATGATGGCGCAGCTCTGGATGTAGCTGCCGTCAGCCCCGGTCCAGTATTCCGTGATTCCTGCCAAATAGAGCAGCTTGAAATCTGTCGGATCACTTGGCATAGCGATTCCATTTGCTGTTGTAGCTACGGACGCCTCGGCTGTAGCATTGCTGGCGGTTTGTAATCCGCCGCTGTCGTGGGCAGCATGGATGAAAAAGGGCTGCTTGTCGCTCTTGCGCCATTCGTAGAAGCCGGTGGCGGGGATGAGGCAGCGCCTCTTCAGCAGGGCGTTTTTAAAGGTCGGCTTGTCCAGGATGGTCTCCGCGCGAACGTTGATCATGCTGAACTTGGTTGAGGGCTCCTTGCTCCAGGAGGGGATCAGGCCCCAGCGGAAGAAGGACAGGAAGCGGTCCGGCCCTTTATAGATCACGGCTGCCACGGGCTGGGTGGGCGCCACGTTGAAATTGAGCTCGATCTGCTCGTCCCTGTTCTTGATCTCCAACTCATCCAGCAGCTTCTTCAACTGCTTGTGTTTAACCACCTGGGCAAAGCGTCCGCACATCCTTCCCTCCCTGTTCCGGAACTTATCGTCTGTAACCAAAGATATTTGTGCGCTCTTTTACTGTCAACTCAAATCAAGAAACATCAAATTCGCTTGACAGGTATCGGCAACAGAATATCCTAAGAATGAATAAGTATTCATATCATAATGGGTTGAGAAAGGAATGAAAAATATTCAAGGCAGAATAGACAAGTTGCCGCTCTCTGAGTTTCCGGAGATGGCCGGCTGTCCGGCAGCCGCGGCAGTGAGAGGTAATATGGGACTTTAGCAAAGGAGAGATGAAATGAAGAAGATCCTGACCGTCCTTTTAGCTTTGGCAGCCGCCTGCCTGGCCGGAGTAACCAGGCACGTCCCTTCCGAATACGGCACGATCCAGCTTGCCATCGACGCCTGCAACAACGGGGACGCCGTGTTGGTCAGCCCCGGCGTCTACATGGAGAACATCAATTTCGGCGGCAGAAACATTACCGTCACCTCAGATTATTCCACCGACCACGATCCCCAGACCGTTTTGAACACAGTCATCCAGGGCACCGGCACGGGCAGCGTGGTCACCATAGCCGGCGGGGAGGACAGCACGGCGGTGCTGGCCGGCTTCTCCATCCGGGGCGGGAATTACACCATGGGAGGCGGGATTTCGGTCCGCAACGCCTCGCCCACCTTGGCCAACCTCTGCATCTATGACAACTCGGGCACGTTCGGGGCAGGGCTGTTCCTGCAGAATTCCTCTTCGGAAGTCAGCCGGCTCACCATCTGCCACAACAGCGGCTGCGGCCTGCGCATCATGGCAGGTTGCCCGATAGCTGTAAGCAGCTGCATAATATTCTACAATACCAGCGGCGTGTACAACGCCAGCCAGGACGCGACCGTTACCTTCTGTGACGTCCAGGGCTGGATGGAAGGGACGGGAAACACCGGACAAATTCCCCTGTTCAGCGATGCCGAAAACCATGATTACCGGCTCCAGGCTGACTCCCCCTGCGTAAACAGGGGCTCGCCTTTCATCGGGCCGGACTGGGACGGCACCCGGCCTGACATGGGCGCGCTGCTCCTGCAGAATGATGAAGAGGACATCTATGTCGATTTCACGGCCACCCAGGTGGACTACTTTGCCGATCCCGCCGCTCCGGTTGCCTTCAGCAGCACCCTGGTCCCGTTCAACTGCTCCGTGCAGACTTACTGCTGGACGTTCGGGGACGGCGAGATCCTGCCGGAAGACCCTGCCCCCACCCACACCTACACGCACGGCGGGCATTTTGGGGTCGGGCTGACGGCAATATCTGACTCCTACCAGCAGTATGACTGTTACAAACAGGATTACCTGACCATCTATACAAGCATTCTGGAAACCAGTATTTCCGGGACCCTGATTGCTTCCCATTCGCCTTATTTCGTGGGGCAGTGGGCGTGTGTCGAAAGCAATACCCAGTTGACCCTGGAGCCCGGCGTAGAGCTATTTTTCAATACGGATACGGGCATGGCCGTGTACGGGCAGATCACAGCCGCGGGCACCGAGGAAGACAGCATCTTCATCTGCAGCTACAACGAAACTCCGGGCAGCGCCTTGTATATCAACTCTCCTGCCGTTAATCTCTTCCAACACTGCCATTTCAGCGGACTCACGGAGATCAGCGCCGCCAGTCCGGACAGCGGGCAGGTCTGTTTTGAACATTGTCTGGTCGAGGATAACACTCTGAACGGGATTAAATTCAATGGGGGAATCGGCATCCTCAGGCATTCAGTGGTCAGGGATTGCGGCATCATGGATGAAAACAGCAGCGGGCTCTTCATTGCCTCGCCGCAGGTGCTGGTCGAGGACAATCTGGTGTACGGCAACAGGCCCTGCCAGGTGCAGATCAGGTGTTCCGACGGGCTGACCACCGTTCTCAGGAACAACCTGTTTGACAATGAGCAGCTGACTACATCCGTGATCGCCTTATTAGGACAAAACAGCTCCGCCACCATCATCGGGAACGAGATCAGGCGTGGCAGCCTGGGGCTTGGATTTGACAACGATACCTACGCCTATGTGCTGAACAACGAGATTCATGGCAATTACGCCGGGCTCCTGCTTTACTATACCAATGCGGTCCATCCCTGCCGCATCCAAGGCAACCTGATCCGGAACAACCAACTGGAAGGGATACATATCGAGGGCTCGCCGGCCCTGATCGCCAATAATACCATCGTGAACAACAATGCTTCGCATTCGGCTGCAGAAGCAGGCATCTGGTTCACGTTAGACAGCGCCCTGCAGGTGGTCAACAACATCATCTATGGCAACACCAATGATTTTTACCGTGAATTCGGATATTCCCTGCCCGCTGCATCCTACAACCTGACCGAATCCGCCCTGACCAATATCGTTTTGGACCAGGGCAACAACCTGGCAGGAGACCCCGGCTTCCTGTCCGCCACCGACTTCCGGCTCTCTTCAGATTCTCCCTGCGTTGATACCGGCAATCCCGATCCCCTCTATTACGCTTTGCTGGATTATGACCCGGCGGGCTTTCCCAGGCTGTTTGACGGCAATCTTGACGGCACGGCGGTCATAGACCGCGGCTGCTATGAATTTAATCCCGCCCAGGGCATTGAGGATAACAATCTGCCCGGACCCGGTCTGCTGGAGATCAGTCTTTATCCCAATCCCTTCAGGAGCAGCATCAATATCTCCATCCGGAGCAAAGAACAGGCGAAGAGCGAAATCAGCATCTACAACCTGAAAGGGCAACTGGTCAGGAAGATCATTCCGGGCCTGGGTAAATCAGCAGTCTGGAATGGCTTGGACAGTTCCAACCGGCCTGTGGCTGCGGGAGTTTACCTGATCAAAGCCAAACAGGCTGACCGGCAGACAGTGAAAAAGATCGTCCGCCTGCAGTAAGCATTAAAGCCGGAATCCTGCTTAACCGCATACTGTCAGTGCTGTTTGAGGGCCGTGAACTGAGCGGCTGGCCCCGGGATTATCTTAACAGCAGCAGCTTGCGGCTGTGCGACCCGCCTTCGGCAAGGGCTCTGCAGAAATAGATCCCGGCGCTGACCGGGCGGTTTGAACTGTCCGTGCCGTCCCAGGCAAGCGTATTCAAGCCCGCTTTGGCAGGGCCGTCCAGCAGGTCTTTGACCTTCTGCCCCTTGATGTTGTATATCGAGACTTTGGCTGCGCCGCCGTTTTTCAGATCGAAGCGTATGCTGGTGCTGCCGGTAAACGGGTTGGGATGGTTGGACAGGGCTCCGGGTTGGGCAGCCGGGACGGTTTCATCCTGATTGCCCACCCCGTAATGCAGGAAGAGCAGGGCGCCGGTTACGCGCTGGGCGTTGGCGGCGTGGCAGCCGTTGTCCAGGAAAACGTACCAGTCCTGGCCGGCGGGGATGTTGAAGAGGCCGCCGCCGCCCTGGACGTTCTGCAGGACTCCAAAGGCCTCGCAGGTCTGCGCCACCTCGTAGAACATGTAGTTGTCGGCGTCAGTCATCAGCAGGTTGAGGCTGCCGGGCTGCTCCAGCTCCTTGTAATACTTGGGGATAATCCCCGTGACGTCGATGTCGTCCCAGGCCACCACGCCGTGGATGATCTGGTGCGGGACGGTGAAATTGACGCCGATCTGCCAGTCGGATACATTGTCAGGAGGGGCGGGGACCGTCATGATCTGCGGAGCGGCGAAGGCGGCCGGTATCTCCAGGGTAAAGTTGTAGGTTTCCCCCGCCGTGGAATTGTCAATGATGGAGACATAGGTACCCGGGTTGGCGGGGTAGATGCCCACCGGGCTGGTCAGACGCACGTAGTAGTGCCGGTTTTCGCCCACCGGCAGAGTGAGGTGGCCCTGGTTGTCTGTAAAGTCCACCATGTCGGCCCGGATGCCGCTTTCGTTGATGGCGAGGATCACGCGCGCCCCGTCCACCGGCCAGCCCAGGCTGTCCGTGACGGTAAAGTTGAGGGTCGAGACGCCTTCCGAGTAGCGGTCCGTGACCGAAGTCAGGCAGCCGTCGCTGCGCGTTTCGAACACGGAGCCGAAGACCTTACCCCAGCCGTTCTCATAGACCAGAGGGACGTTGATGTAGCCGTTGACGGGCTCCCATTGCACCCAGCCCTCCTCCCAAAACTCGTTCCAGACGTGATCCGTGCTCATGGACGTGATCTGGGTGCAGGGAATGAGCGCCGCCCGCGCCGCGGCTTCAGTGTAATCAGCGTACTCGCCGCAGCGGCCGATGTGCTTGCGGTAGATGCGTACGGGCTGGTGGGGACGCTCGCTGCCGGAGGTGAAACTCATCGTGTGATTGACCCACCACTGGATGGCGCGGATGGCGTCATTGGCGGGGCCGACCCGGTTCCAGACCGTGCTCAGCTGGGCCAGGGTGTCCGCCAGGCAAGGATAGTCCCCCTCCTGCACGTTGAACAAGAAGCTTCGCCAGAACTGGCCCAGAGGCGGGTCGGCGATGTTGTTGGCGTGGGTGGTGTTGCTTTCCACCACGGCGGGATCGATGTAGGCCGGAATCTCGTCAGTGAGCTTGGGATGCACGATATACCAGTAGTAGATCTCGCGGGGCACGGTCACCTGCACCGTCTGGCTGTCCGCGTTGACCTTCCAATAGGAAGTGGTGGAATAGTAATCCCCGCCGGCGGCCGCGGTCCCGTAATCGTTGATCTGCACATAGTTCAGCTGCGTGTCCGCCAGGTAAAGCTGCTGCGCGTTTTCCACCAGCAGCTGCGGATTGGCGTAAATGGAAGACAGCCAGGCGGGGGAGGAGGTCGCCACCGTAAAGGCGATCTCGTCCACCACGGGATCGGCGGCGTTGTTGATGACAGTTGCCCAGGTCAGCTGATCCGGAAGCTCCAGTTGCTGAAATACGTTGGCCAGGGAGGAGCGGATCCAGATTGGGGCTTTTTGCACAGCCTGGCTGGCAGCGGCGCTCAGGGTACCCAGATTGGTGGCGGTCCCCGCATTCTGCTCTGCCTCCGACCAGTTCAATCCAATGAACTTCCCCGCCTCCAAAATCGTATCCAGTTGCAGGGAATCCACCGGAATCCATTCGTCCCGCCCGGGCAACTGCGCTCCCCAAGCCGGTTCCGGCAGCAGGGGAGAGGGGCTTGGCAGCAGCATCCCTTCCGCTCCCGCTCCGCTTTCAAACTCGCGCGTGGTCTGGCCCCGGAATTCCGCCTGGGCCGGGACGCTCATACAAACCAGAATTATCAGCACCAGCCCCGCCCGCCAAAGACCGGGAGCAATGGAGTAAAAGAATCCTGAACGGCTCATGTTATCTCCTCCTGCCATGCAATTTGTCCTCTGTCTTGTGCATATCCGGCGCGGATATTTTGTCAAATGCAATTTTACAGGTGGTGTCCTGCCGCTTTCTGAAGGGGCTTTCAGCCGCTTGGCAGTTGCGCGGCCAACCTGACGAACCGCCTGACCGCCCGGGGAAACCGTGGCGGCATCCTCTGATTATTGCGGGAATCTTTCTATAAATCCAGACTGTTAAAAAAATGCTTGACACATTATCCGTGTGAATAATGCTCACATAGTCCCTGTTATTATTGGTTGGCGATGCATTAGCGTATAATACAATAAAGAGCCAAAGACTGATTTAACCGAGGGGGAAGCATGCGAGCAATTCGGTTTTCAATTCCGGTTTTATCCCTGATTGTGGTACTGCTGTCAGCCTCCGCCGTGCTGGCCCAGGTCCCCGAGTGGCAATGGGCGGTGCGGGCCGGCGGCAGTGACCAAGACTACGGCTGGAGCGCCGCTCTCGATGGGGATGGCAACATATTTGTGACCGGCAATTTCATGGGAACCGCCACCTTCGGCGCCACCACCCTGACCAGCGCCGGGGACAAGGACGTCTTTATCGCCAAGCTGGATGCCGGCGGCGGCTGGCTCTGGGCCAAAAGAGCCGGCGGGCCGGGCCTTGACTGGGGAAAGGACATAACCGCTGACGGAGCCGGCAACTGCATTGTGACCGGTCACTTCAGCGAGGCTGCTTGGTTCGGCCCGGACTCCCTGGCCAGTTCCGGGGATAGTGACATCTTTGCCGCCAAGCTGGATGCGGCCGGAAACTGGCTCTGGGCCAGAAGGGCGGGTGGAACTAACACCGATAACGGAAACGGACTTGTCACGGAACCGGGAGGAAACATCTTCCTGACCGGAGCATTTTACGGGCCTGCCTCGTTCGGAGACATAAATGTTCCCAGCATTGGCGGCTGCGGTATGTTTGTGGCCAGACTGGATTCCGACGGCAACTGGTCCTGGGTGGTGAGCGTAGCCCATGCGTGGGGAGAAAGGATTGCCGTTTCCGGCGGAGACATTTATATCACGGGTGCATTTTCCACCACCAGCTTCAACGGCATCGATCTGGTCAGCAGCGGACTTAATGACATTTTCGTGGCCAAAATGGACGCCCAATGCAACTGGATATGGGCCAGCCGGGCCGGCGGCAGCGGGTTTGACGCGGGCAATGACCTGGCCCTGGACGGCGTCGGCAACTGCTATGTAACCGGCGATTTTGCGGGAACTGCTGATTTCGGCAGCACCGTCCTGACAGACCTGGATTGGTACGCCGCGTTTGTTGCCAAAGTCGACGACAACGGAAACTGGGTTTGGGCCAAGCAACTGACCGGGGACAGCATTGGGCAAGGGGTTGCGCTTGACGGCGGCGGCAGCGCCTTTTGCACAGGCTATTACTATGGTCCTGCCGGTATCGGGGACATTGTGCTGCCCAACAGCGGCCAGGCAGATATTTATCTCGTCAAGCTCGATCCGGCGGGGAATTGGCAATGGGCCGCCCAGGCGGGAGGCAGCCAGAGCGATATCGCCAGCGCCTTAATCACCAACGGCAGCGGCGATTTTTACCTGACCGGCGAGTTTGGCGGCACCACCCATTTCGGGGACATGCCACTAACCTGCCAGGGCTATTGTGACATCTTTGTGACCCGCTTCTATAGCGCCCCGGTCGCCAGCCAGGACGACATCCTGCCCTCCGCTCCCGAACAGCCAACGCTCTCCCACGTCTGCCCCAATCCCTGCCGGCCGGGAGACCGGGCCAGCATCGAGGCCGTCCTGCCGGCCAGAGCTGCCGGCACACTCGCCCTGTATAACCTGCGCGGACAACTGATCCGAAATTACAGGCTGCAGCCCGGACAAAACCAGGTCTTCCTCCACACGGAAAGCCTGCCCGCCGGCCTCTATTTCTGCCGGTTGCAGTCAGGAGGTTTTGCCAGCACCCGCAAGCTGGTCCTGGTCAGGTAGGTAGCAGAAATACAAGCTGAATTAAAAGCTCTTGCTGTTTCTGACTGATCAAGAGCATGGTCTGATTTTCTATTTCTTTACAGGCTCATTCGATATAGGCCTTGATGAAATAGAAGGCCGTTGGATAGACAAGTATGGACTCGTCACCCCAGATGGTGGAATCGGTGGTGCCGACTTCCTCGGCACTGCCGATGGCATCATAGGACAAAGCCCTGTAGATCCGATAGCCGGTAGCGCTTGGCACGGGATCCCAGGTCAGCACAGCTTCGTTGCCGACAATAAAGATCTGGAGATTCTGAGGTGTGGCGGGAGGCTCCAGTGCGCCCCAGACAATGTTATTGCAAGGGTCGTAATCATAATCTTCCCCGGCAAAACCGCCCCCGTAATTCCTGAAGGTGACAGTACCGGTCATTTCCTCCCGGGACACGTTGTAGGCGCTGCCCCAGACATTGGTCGGGAAAGTGGCAAACCAGACAGTCAGATCCTGCTGAATCTCAATTCTCAGCAAAGTCCCTCCGGCAGCCCCGTTTTGGAAATAGCAGCCGGTAAAGGCATGGGCGGTATCCACCAGGGCTCCCTGCCACAGGGTGATGCCGCTGGCGTCCATTTTTTCAAAGACGGTGTATTCCGCGGCAATGACCGCCCCCGCATAAGCTGTGAAACTGTAATAACCAGTGCTGCTGGTCACGTGAGCCAGCATGAATCCTGACGCCAGGCTGCGGAACTCTCCCCCTCCGCCGATGGTCAGGGAAGCCCCGTCGCCCAAATCGAGTAAAGAACCTTCGCTCAGGAGCAGCCGCCCGCCAGTCCAGATTGACATATAGCCATTGAACTTGCACGTGTGCCCGTTGAGGTTAAGGTCACCGGAGGTCAGGGAAATCGCGGTTGTACCCGACAAGATGGCGTTGCCTGACAAATTGACTGAAAATCCGGGTATTTTATCAATGGCCAGAACCCCGAACCTGGCATTGCCCAGCACCTTGAGATTACTGTCAAAGTTACCCTGGCAAATTGCTGTTCCCGTGCTGTCACTGAAAAAGCCTTCCTCGTCAATGATAAGGTCACCGTAGAAGGTCTTGGTCCGGCCGGGGCTGTCATAATGCCACTGGCCCCTCTGGAGGCGGAAATTGCCCCAGAAGTAAGTATCGCGGGAAGGCAGCACCCTCCCTCCGGCTTTGTTCACGGTCAGTTCATCAAAACACATCTCGTTGTAATCGCAACTCAGCACCTGGTCCGTGTTACCATCCAGGATCACGTGGCAGCAGTCCAGGGCGTTGAAGCCGGTGCTGGTCTCAATCCCTTCGTTGTAATCATAGAGATCCCCGGCCAGCCTGAATGCGGAGGGGGTATCACCGGTGTTCAGATTCAGGCCTCCACCAATCTCAAGCGTTAATGTGCCGTCCACATCCAGCGTGCTGCCGGCCTGCAGTTTCAGGCAACAATCGTCAATGGTAAGGGATCCACTAACGGCGACATCTTCTCCGGCACTTATCACCACGTCAAACGGTGCGCTTGAGTTTTTGGTGATGTTGACATCGTTGAAAGTGTCAGTGTAAATGAAACTCATCTGGTCCGAGATAAAATTCACCGTGCCGTTGCCCTCGGCAAAGCCGTTGGGCCCGACTGAGCTTATCCAGCTGCCGCCAACATTGATGACATCGTCCTGATCGCCGGCCGACAATAATCCGCCCGAGATCACGACATTGTTGGTTACGTTCAGCGTATGCCCGAACAGGAGCGGAGTGCCGTTGTTGACCTCCAGGTTGTGATTGACTGTCACGTCTGTGGAGAATGTCACATGATTACCCTGGCTGGCTTTGCTGAAAACGAGGTCGTGGAAGTAATTGCCGTTGCTGCATTCGATGGCGGCAGACCTGCTGCCGATGAATTCAACAGCTCCCTGGGAGGGTTGGAAAGCACCGGGGTCAGTCGCTTTGAAGCTCCAGCCGACTCTGAGAGTGCCGCCGTTGTGATAAAACTGGGTGCCGGAACCAAACTGGATGCCGTCATAGGTCACCTGGAAAGAGCCGCCGTTCAAATAGGTGACGCCGCCAAAGTTATAATAATTGCCGGTGTATTCGCGGTCCAGAATAAAGCTGCCGGCATTGAGGTTGAGAAAGCCGAAGCTGAGCTGCGTGAAATTCCCGGTCACAATGACATCCCCGTCGTCCACGTTCATGGTCCCGGCCAGGCTAATGGCGTGCGCTTCCAGCAGACAGCTCTCCTGGAGAGTGGCGGTTCCGTTGATGAATAGAATCCCGTCGATCTGGGCGGCGGCGTTGCTGAAGCAGAAGCTGCTGCCGGCACTGATTGTCATGTCTCCCGAGACAAACAGCTCCTGTTGCACTGGATAAGTGGATTCAGGCACGATCAGGCAGTCGGCGCTGTCCTTGTTCACAACCAGGTTGCCAAAGCAGAAATTGGAGGAATTCAGGTACAGTACAGTTTCCTGTGAGCTGACAAAATTAACGGTGTTGCCTGTCCCAATATTCAGCGTAACCCCGGCTGCGCAAAACCAGTTTCTCTGGATATTGATCGTCCCGGCGGAAATTACTCCTGAAGCGCCGGAGCCCAGGCTCATCGAACTCCCGACATCCAGAACCTCCGCCGGATCGGTCATGATCAGGTTGGCAAAGATCTGGACGGCATTGCTGACATCCAGGTCATAGCCATTCAGGTCTAAGCTGCCGGAGAGGATGATCAGGTCGCCGTGAATGCTGAGGTCACTGTTCAGGTAAACTGTGTTGGTTCTATCCGGCCTGGAGTTTTCGCGCGCCATGGATCCAGCTATGTCGTCCCTGGCGGGGGGGGCTGTGTTGATGACCAGGGAAGGAAAATGGCTCTGGCTGATGCAGTAAACGGTTCTGTCGTCAGGGCCGTAAAGTTCGAAGCTGCCGCCTTCCGGCTCAAAGTCAAAGCGGTTGCAGTAAACGGTGCAGGAAGTGCGGATGACGCCGCCGCTCAGGTCAGCCGTCAGCAGGTTGGCCTGGTGGTTGATGTTGATCCCGACGTCCTTGAAATCCAAACAACCATCCTCCATTACCAGCCAGGCATGGGAAGTCCCGGGCCAATTGCTGTCAGCCATGCCGCCATGAACATTCACCGCGCCGCCGTATATTTTAAGTTCGCCGTTCAGATCGGCGGCCTGAGTTTCAGAGAAGTGAATATCCAGCGTGCCGCCGCCCACGTGCGTGCGGCCGGCGATGCCGGGATCGGCGGTCTCGTAGATGCTCAGCTGCCCGCCGTCGATGTACAGGGTTCCGGCAGTCCAGTTGTAATAGTCGCAGCTTGATATTCCCGTATCGAAATGGAGTTCGCAGTTGCTGTTGGCAATTTCCAGGATATAAAAATCCTCCCCGTGACAGTCCTGCTGGCCATTCCCGTTGAAGACCACGGTGCTGTTGCCTTTGACAAAACTGCCCGGACCCGTGTTGTTGATCCAGTCGCCGCCTATGTAGACCGTGTAATCTGCAGGCTCGAAGTAATCGCTGTTGATGATCAGGCTGCCCTTGAGATAGAGGTCCGTCAGCATCCTGGTCACGTCATTCGCGCTGGCATCCAGGTTGTAAAAATAATCTCCGGGGTTGCAGTACAGGTAGGTCACAGTGCCGTGTATTTTTAAAGTCCCGTCATCAAACTGAAAACTCCCGTTGTTGATGAACAAGCCCCAGACATCGATAGTCTGGGAGGAATGGGAGCGGAAGACGGATCCGGATTCGATCCGCAGGTCTTCGTATAGCCTGATCGGACCCTCAGAAAGCTCGCTGAAGGTTACGGCCGCGCCGGAGGCCTTGTTAAGCCTGAGGTTGCACAGGTATAACTCATTGGAATCGCATTCTATGAAGCTGTCATCGCCCGTTACGAAGGCCACCGTGCCGCCATACATATAAAACGACACACCTGCCCGAACCGTCAGGTTCTTGTATAAGTAGAGTATCCCGTCCGCAACTGAGCAGGCATAGGATCCCGCTTCCCACACGGCGTTTCCTTCCACCACCACCTCGCTGCTGTCATGGGAGAGGTTGAAGTGTCCGAAGACCCGCAAATCTCCGTAGATATTCAAGTAGCCGTTCTCAACGGTCAGACTGCTGTAGGCGTTGACGGTCACTGTCTTGGCATAGGCGGGCTGAGTGATGCCGGCATTGATGTTCGGGTAGTGGGAGCAGCCGGCAGGAATGATGACATCGTTGTCAAAACCGGGTACGGCCCCGCCATACCAGTTGCCGGAATCAAACCAGTCAGTGCTCACTGCCCCGGTCCATTTGCCCGCCGGCGTGATCCTGACGTCATACTGGGTGGCAACAGCCACCCTGGAACTGATGCACAGGCCGTAATAGCCGGCAGTGTCAGCCGAATAGTGGAATGTTTCGCCCGCGCCGCCGGTATTATTGGAAACCGCCGCCGCCTCACTGCTCCTGAAAATGCCGTCCCCGCCCCACTTGAACAGGGCAAAATCCAGATCAGCGTCCCCGTTGTTAAAATCCAGCTCGAAGTAGTAATCACCCGGAGTCAGATAAACATTCCACATCTTCACCACATCCTGCTGTTGCCAATTCAGGCCCAGGGTCGAACCCACAGGCAGCAGCCAGTCCGCGTCCCCTGACAGCTGAGCCACAGCGGGAGCTGGCGGATCATCCAGGCAGTAGCGGAGTTTTACTCCGTACTCGTCAGCCACGGCATGGTGGTTGTCAATCACGATATAGTTGATTTGGTCCCAGACCGAGGCGCTTTCTATCATGTCGGCAAAATTGTCCTCCTCAAACAGCTCGATCTTCCAGAAAGCAGTCAGGCTGTCATCATAGTCCTTGATCCCAAGCGCATACCAGGCGTCGGCCTGGTCCGGATAAGCCGAGTAGTATTGGGGTGATTTGTCAAGAGTGGTCGGAACCGTCAGCTCTTCCAGGCCGCCTCCGGACCGGATGTTGAAATTGCCGTAGCTGCCGTCCTGGGCTCTCAAGGTATATATCTCATCATTTTGCAGAACTATCTTAACCCTGCCGTAATCGGTGCTGTCTCCCCAGGCGCAGTTAATCGCGGGGACCTGCCAGTCATAGATCCCGTCATTCTCGGTTTCCGCCGTGATCAATTCCCACCCGTCCGGGGTCAAGCCCCCTTCCGTATGATAATACAGCATTACATAATTGTTGGACAAACCCTCTATATAGCCTGACCACCTGATTTCATGGAAGTCTCCGGAATAGAGCGTTTCGTTGCCGCCCCAGTTATCATTCCAGTTGGTTCCACCGTGCGGCGACTCGAGCTCGACCTTGCAGGGCTGATACACATCCGGATACACATACCAATCGGCTTCCAGAATGGAATAAGAATAATTCCACAGAGTATCATGATTGGGATCATGCACCAGGACCATTTGGGGAGAGGTATTGTAACCTACGGCCGCGGTCGTGTGATAGTCCAGAAAATCCAGGTCGATCGAGGCAAGGCCCGGTGTGTCATTATCAATATAATCAACAATATCATCGAAAAACGTTTGATCTGACCAATAGAACGACCAATGCCCTTCGCAATCGACAGTGTATCCCTGATACATAGCTGCAGTTTCAAGTCCGTCATTGACATCCCACGGATCTGTGCTTCCCGACTCATATCCTGTTTCCATGGCATTGGCAAGGATGGGAAGAATGGATGGGACATGGTCGTCAAAGTCGTCACAGACATTGTCCCAGCGGCTGAAATAATGCTCGATCAGCTTGCCCAGACCGTGATAGTTGTCCCACCAGGCCAGGACCATGGCCGCGGAACAGGGAACGCAGCCGTAGCTCCACTGGATATACGGCATATAGGATTCGCCCGGGATGATGTGCACCGACCTTTCGGGGTCCATCCTTTCACCGTTATCCAGAAACCGCCCCCACTCCTCAGTAAAGTCGTTGTCTTCCCAAAAGAATTCCCTTGAGCTGATGTAGTTCCTGAATTCCTCCTCGGAAAGGTTGTTGTCGGGAGGGGCCAGGTTCAAATAACGCTTTCCCCTTCCGTCCGTCACGCAGTACCAGATGTTCACGGGCCCTAAATAGTAGGTTTTTTCCAACTGCCAGCCCTGGGGAAAAGCCTGCCCGGCCAGTTTCTCCAGCTTGCCGGCCAGTACATACCGCTCCGACAGGCACTGGGAGTATTGGATGAAAACAGGCATCCCCCGGTTGGCGCCCACCACCAGGTTCGCATAGATCGTATTGTCCCAGCTCAGATCGGGATTGTCTGATTGGAAGGCTTCCCTGGATCTTTGTTCCAGCGCTTGCCGGGACGGGAAGGGCTGGCCGATGGCATAATCGAACTGCCAGGCGATAATTGTCTCATCCGGGCCGTAGTAGGGCAGCGGCTCTCCCGCAGCGAGATCGTCACCCCACAAGGCACGGGCGTTGTTGTCAGCCACGTTTCCGGCTTCCTGGAGCGAAACGGTCCTCGGCATTGCACTGAGCGCAAGCGTCAGAAGAACCGAACTGAACAGTAAAAAGAATCGTTTCATACGGCTTACCCCCTTTGCGGTAAGATGTTTTATAGTGGTTGTGCTTATTACCCTAAGCGGCAGGTTATTGTTACTTTGCAATTGGACAAAATTCATTTTCATTGTCAAGATAAAAATTCAACCGGGGGCAAATGTTTCCTCCGGCCAGATCCCAACTGGCGGACAGCCTCCCTCCACATGATCTTTCCCCCTATCCGGCGCCACGTATCTTGAGAATTCCCGCCAACTATCGTGAGAATCCGTCACATAAAACAGGTTTATGGTGTAATGACGACAGCTATCTTGAGAATTTTGGGGCGGGTTATTGGGGCGGATCGGGGGTGATCAGGTCGGGGGCGTAGTTGCGGATGAGGAGGATGAGGACGCCGAGGAGGGTGAGGTCGGTGGAGTGGGTGTCGTATTTGATGGGTTTTTGGGCGGAGAAGTTGACGGAGTAGAGGAAGCCGGCCTTGGCTTTATGGTGGAGCAGGAGGCGTTTGAGGATGAGGCCGTCGGGGGTGCGGAAGGCGCAGATGCGGTTATCCAGGTCGAGGGCGTGGTAGGAGGCGGAGACGACGACGATGTCGTCCTGGCAGATTTCGGGCTGCATGGAGACGCCGGAGACGCGGAAGGCGCAGTAGGGCCCGGGCAGGGCGAGGTGGGAGCGGTCGAGGGTGATATGGAAGAGGGGTTCGGGGTTGGTGACTTCGAGGGGGGCGCCGGCGGCGATATCGGCGACGACGGGGAGGGTAATAGAATGATCGCGCGCGCGAGGGACCGGTGAGGCGAACATGTCGCCCGCGCCGGTAACAAGCCAGTTAAGGTTCACACCGAACACATCACTAATCTTCTTCAACGCATTAATTGATGGCTTTGCATTAGGTTTATTGAACCAATCTGATACATTGCCTTGAGACAGTCCCAGCCGTTCAGCAAATTTATTTTTACTGATTTTTAGTGCTGTAAGTAATTCATTTAATAAGGCTTTGTAATCCATTCAGCTTCCGTTAACTAAAATACGTTAAAATAATCCTTGACAGCTAACTTATATTAGTTAGCTTATGTTCATACCTAATGACAATATAAGTAAAGGAGCCGCAGAATATGTCAAGCAAAAAGATTTTAACGGCCGCGGAGATCAGGATGGAGCTGGCGCGGCGGAAGCGGACGCGGCGGTGGCTGAGCCGGGCCGCGGGGATCAATTACGATTATCTGGTGCAGATCCTGAACGATTACCGGAAGGCGCCGGCGGTGCGGGAGCGGATCACGCGGTTTTTGCGGGAAAACGTGGCATGAGCGGCATCCGGAAGGCCGCGTCCCCGGTTTAGTTGGGTGTGGGTAAAGGAGTTAGCATGGCGTGGCTATCAGTAAAGGACTATGCCCTAACAAAGGGGATCAGCGAACAGGCGGTGCGGAAAAAAATCGCAGCGGGCAAATTAGAGGCACGGCATCAGGACGATCCGTTGCAGCCAAAAGGCAAATGGCTAATTAACACCGATGCAACCGATGCAACCGATGCAACCGATGCAACCGATGCAACCGATGCAACCGATGCAACCGATGCAACCGATGCAACCGATGCAACCGATGCAACCGATGCAACCGATGCAACCGATG
>JAXDBS010000071.1:0-2948 GCA_034678545.1 Cloacimonadaceae bacterium (SeqCode)
TCGGATCCATCCGATCTGAAGGCACCTCCCCACAACTGCTATGTTTGTGGAGAATTGTCCACACCTCCAAGCAGGGATGGAACATCATTCATAAGCTTAATCCACTAAAAAACAGCAGTATGGGCACCTTAATAATACATAAATAAATCTTGACATAATTTATCGATGTAGCTATGAACGTATTTGATTTTACAGCTCGCAACCGCAATCCTTTAAATAGAGTGTATCCTGGCGCGGATAATGGACCTGGTTGCTTATCCGGAGCAACCTTCAGCCCCGCGATTAGTCTGAAATGCGCATCCGGCCTTATCCACGGCGCAGCGGAAACCCGGAAGCCAGGTCGTGCCTGCGATACCCGGTCAGGATCAAAAAGCGGGCCAGACAATCATGGTGTGAAACCTGCCGTCACCCGGCTCTGCGGAGTCCGGGCCAGACAGATCAAATGCACAGCTTAGGCATTTAACAAAGGAGTTAAAATGAAAAAGCTGATCTTTGCGTGTCTTATCGTTATTCTGGGCGTCCTTCTCGCCGCCCAGACCGATCCTCAGTGGCTGTGGGCGTCCAGGGCAGGTGGTGCGGGCAACGACATTGGCTACAGCATGTCTCGCGACAATGCCGGTAATCTCTATTGTACAGGTATTTTTTTGGATGTCGCCCAATTTGGGGATACCCATCTTGCCACTGCTGGAAACAATGATATCTTTGTGGCCAAGCTGGATCCCAGCGGCAACTGGCTCTGGGCTGTGCGGGCCGGTGGAACTGGTGATGACAGGGGAATGGTTGTTTCCGCTGATGGTGACGGAAACAGCTACATTATTGGATATTTTAACGGTTCTGCCGACTTCGGTTCGACCACACTTACCAGTGCTGGACTTGCCGATATGTTTATTGCCAAGCTGGATCCCAGCGGTAATTGGCTCTGGGTAAAACACGCCGGAGGGCTTGGTGACGATGTTGGACAGACCGTCATCATCAAAGAAGGATACTGCTATCTGACAGGGTACTTCAGCGGCACTGCCAGTTTTGGTGCGATATCGCTCAGCAGCGTCGGCAGCGGCGATATTTTTGTTGCCCGGCTGGACACCAACGGCAACTGGCTCTGGGCAAAACGCGCCGGTGGAACCGGTCACGATGAAGGGGATAGTGTTTCCATCGATGGTAGCGGAAATTGTTATATGTCTGGCTACTTCCATAATTCCGCCACTTTTGGCTCCCACTCGCTCACCGGCAGCGGCTGGGATGTGTTCGTCACTAAGCTTGATCCCGAAGGCAATTGCCTCTGGGCAAGCAGTGCCGGCGGTTCCGGAACGGAAGGAGGCTGGTCGTTATGCGCCGATGCCAACGGCAACTGCATTGTGACCGGTCCCTTCTCGCACTCAGCGACCTTCGGCAACACCACTCTGCATTGCCTCGGTTCGCAGGATATCTACATCGCCCGGCTGGATAATGAGGGCAACTGGCTTTGGGCGCGGCGTGCGGGTGGTTCTTACGTTATGAGCGAGAATACTGATGTTGGCTGCAACGTCATCCTCGACGACAGCGGGAACTGCTGTGTGGCAGGCTATTATTATGGCGAGGACGCGGATTTTGGTGCTTTAGTGCTGCCCAACGGTGGTTACTACAATCTCTTCATTGCCTGGCTGGACGTATCTGGCAACTGGCTCTGGGCGATAACCTGCAACGGTTTTTCCAATGACAGCTGTTGGAGTGTATGCCTGGATGGCGAGGGAAATACATACGCCACTGGAGCTTTTTCCTTCTCAATGAACTTCGGCGATACCCAGCTGACCAGCGCAGGTGAAAGGGATGTCTGGGTGGGCAAACTCTCTCCCGTGGTGCCAGTGGATGACGACCTGACTCCCGGGCTTGAGGGTGTCTCGTGCCTCTATAACGCTTATCCCAATCCCTTCCGGCAAAGCGAAACTGCTTTGATAATACCATTTCGCTTGCATAATTCCAAATATAGGTTATTGTATCTCCAGTTTCAGTTTACTGGAGGTACAGATGAGACAGATCCAAGTAAGTGACAAGATGCCGGCAGAAGAGCTCAAGCGCCGGATGTTATGCAGTGAAGACATTGGAGAGCGCAATCGGTGGCAAGCCCTCTATATGGCTAAGGCAAAGGGACTTCAAGCCAAGGAGATAGCAGACATGATCGGTGTTTCAATATACACGGTCAACAAATGGGTATACAAATACAACCATTATGGAGAACAGAGCATTTACAGTCAGAAACGAGGTGGCAACCGCACTTCCTTTCTGAGTTGGGAAGAGGAAGAAGAGCTTCTGTCAGAAATCGGCAAGAGGGCCAGGGAGGGCTTGGTGGTTGTGATCAAAACGATAAAGGCAGAAGTAGAAGCCAGCATAGGACATCCTGTCTCCAAAGATTATCCTTATGATTTGTTGCACCGTCATGGCTGGAGGAGAACGGCGCCCAGGCCCAAACATCCCAAGCAAGATACAGATAAACAGGAAGAGTTTAAAAAAAACTCCCGGAATACCTGGCAACCGCCACTCTAAGCTTCCAAACAGGCGACAAACGGCCAGTTCAGGTCTTCTTTCAAGACGAAGCCCGCTTCGGCCGGATCAATATTCCGGTAAGGTGCTGGGCACCAAAAGGCCAGAGACCGAATGTCTCCAGACAGATCGTCCGACAATACATCTATGCCTATTCGGCGGTTAATCCAAAAAACGGAGATGTATTCTCCATTCTGGCGCCCAACTGCGATACCGAAATAATGTCTCTGTTCATGCAGGAACTCTCTGAAGAATATCGCAATTATCGTAACATCATCATCATGGACAAGGCAGGGTGGCATACCACTAATAACCTCAAGCAGTTTGATAACATCCGGCTGATATTCCTGCCCCCATATAGCCCTGAACTGAATCCCACCGAACATCTTTGGTCAAAGATCAGAGACCTGAAATTCAGGAACACAGCCTAC
>JAXDBS010000072.1:0-13210 GCA_034678545.1 Cloacimonadaceae bacterium (SeqCode)
AGGATAATTTCACATGCAGGTCCACCAGTTCCTTGTGATAGTCATCGCCCACCTTTTTAAGCCTGTCGATGTAATCGCGCAGCTCAAAGAAATTCATGGACAGGGTCTTTTTGGTGATGCGGATGAAATCTTGCGGCTGGACGCCCATTTCCTTTATGGCGGTTGAACTGAAGTGTTGCCAGCTGACAGGCCGGTGCCTGTTAAATCTGCGGATCTCGCAGTCCTTCAGGATCCATTGGTTGTTCACCCAATCAGCGCCGGAGGCGGTTATGCGCTCGGAGATCGTTCCGTTCTGCGGATTCAGTTTGAGGATGTCCACAATTCGGAGCGTGTTTTTATACCCGTCGAAAAATCCGAAGTAATAGAATCTGCCATCCGCTCCCTGATAGTGGATGCGGGCTTTGAGCATCTGGTCCTCCGGCTGTTCGTCCCGGATCTGAACCTGGTAGACATAAGCCCGTTTTGCCTCGCTGTAGGGCAGCACATATTCGCCGAACAGAGCGATGAGGACACTCATGATCAGACCCAGGCCGAAAAGTGGCAGCATGGCACGCTTGATGCTGATCCCGGCAGCCCTGATGGCAGCGCTTTCATTGTACTTGGCCAGGCTGTTCATCAGAAAGAGCCCGGTCAGCAGCATGGTCACAGGCGAAGTGAGAATGATCAGATAAGGCAGGCGCAGAAAGAAATAGAGCACAGCCTGCTGAAGGCTGGCCCCGTAACGCACCAACCGGGAGAAATTATCAATGATGTCTATGACAATAAAAACGACTGAGAGTGATAGCATCAGGATCAGGAAAGTTTTTACATATTCGCGGATCAGGTATCTGTCCAGTATTCTCATAAAGCGCTCAGTGCAGCACTTCCTCAGGCAAAGGAGACTTTTTAGCGCGTTTGTGCGAAAGTCTCCAGGACAGCGCGTGCAGGTCGATCAGCTTTTTCTCATAGATGGAGCCGATGATCAGTAATGCGGCGATCACCAAGAAAACGAAATTGGATATCCACATGGAAAGGAAGGGCGAGAAATATCCACGGTCAGCCAGGTTTTCGCCTCCGTTGAGCGCAATATAATAGATCAGGAAAATCAGCGAGCTCACTGAAAAGGCCATGCCGATACCGCTGCTGCGGGTCATCAGGCCCAAGGGTATGCCGATGAGTACGAAAATCATGATGGCAAAGGCCAAGGCAAATTTTTTGTGATACTCGACACTGAGAGAATTCACTCCGTCCAGTAATTCATTCAACCTGTCCTGCTCCATGTCCATCATCAGGTGCAGGCGGCGGCTGTCTTCCGATGCTCCGGGGGCAGGGGCGTTCAGGTCCGCCACATTGATTCGGCGCTGAAAATCCCTGATCGTTTTTTGTTTCTGGGCTATCTCGGCTTTCTTATCGCGAAGATTCGCCAGCAACTGGTCCATAGTCATTTCGCGGTCGCTGCGGTAACCGGTTTCCGCAAAGTCGATCTGATTCCCAAGATTGCGGATGTGCAGGACAAAGCTTTCAAAGACTCGGACCTGATACTGGTGTCTGGCTTTTTCATCCCGTTCATGCATCTCGCCGTGATTCAGCGTGACCTGCAGGCTGTTCCCGTTATCCATTTGCCTGATCTGTCCGCTCCGGGCATAGATCGAGCGGGGAAAGCGCGTGTCCTTGCGGTCGTAAATCACGATGCCGCGGAGTTCGGTGCCAAGGTTTTCTTTTACGTATATAGTGTAATCGGTTATCACATTAAACTCGCCGGGCTTGATTATGGTCATGGGTTTATAGTAAGCGATCTTCAGCATCAGGTTCTTGAGTTTGTGGTTGGTCTGGGGGAGCGTGTAGTGATTAAAATAAATCATTAATCCGGTCAAAAGTACAGCAACCAAGAGAAGCGGCCCAATCATCCTGTAGATATTAATACCGCTGGCTTTCATGGCTATGGTTTCGCGGTCAACGGTCATTCTGCCAAAGGCGAGAATGGTTGCCACCAGCACTGCCATGGGGATCGACAGAGCCAGCATGTATGGCAACGAAAGCCCAAAAACCTGTAGAACTGTCATCACGTCCAGCTTCTTTTCCAGAATAGTGTTGAGCAAGTCTATGACACGGTCAATGAGCAGGACAAAGGTAACCACCAGCAGGGAAAGAAAGAAAGGCGCGACATGCTCGCGCAGTATGTAACGCTTCAGAACCATCAGACCATGCCCCCTAAAAGCTTGAGGACTGCCTGCTCATCCAGGATGGACACGTTGCCAAGGGCGTTGGCTTTTTCCAGCTTTGATCCGGGATTTTCCCCCACGATCAGGTAGTCTAAGTTTTTGCTGACGGAACTGAGCAGTTTGCCGCCATGCTCCAGAATCAACGTTTCCATTTGCTTGCGGTCGTAGTGGGGGAGAGTGCCTGTTATAAGAAAAGTCTTTCCGGCAAGTGATTGTGGCGCTGTTTGCCTTTCAGACCGGAATTGCAGCCCGACCTGCTGCAGATAGCTGACCATCTCTAGATTTTGGGGGATCTGGAAAAAGTTCAGGACAGAGAAAGCTATCTTTTCGCCGATTTCAGGGACAGCTGTCAATTCATCATAATTTGCTTGAATCAGATTTTCAATACTGCGGAAATGTCCAGCCAAGGTGCGTGCGGTTTTGGTACCTACGTAACGGATGCCGAGGGCGAACAGAACCCGGTCGAACCTCTGATGAAGCGAAGCTTGAACGGCAGCCTTCAGATTTGCCGCCGACTTCGCTCCCATGCCGTCCATTCCAACAATTTTATCATATTTCAGATTGTATATATCCTGGATGGAGGTCAGCAATCCCTCTTCTATAAAACGGCTGATCAGGCTTTCACCCAGTCCAGCGATATCCATTGCGTCGCGGGACGTGAAGTGTTCCAGCTGCCTTTGCAACTGAGCGGGGCAACGGCTGTTGGAGCAGAAATATATCGCTCCCTCTGCCTCCTTGAACAGGGGCGATCCGCAGGCTGGGCAGGCCTTTGCAAATTGAACAGGCGGGCTTTCAGAATTACGCAGGGATAAATTGACTGAAACAATCTTAGGAATCACTTCACCTGATTTGACAAGTCGCACGGTGTCTCCCAGATGCAGATCGAGCCGCTTGATTTCATCAGAATTGTGCAGCGTGGCACGTGACACCGTGGAACCTGATATGTAAACAGGATTCAGAACGGCTACGGGGGTTACAGCTCCAGTGCGGCCAACCTGATACTGCACATCCCTGAGAACAGTTTCCTTTTCTTCAGGTTTGAATTTGTAAGCAATAGCCCATTTGGGACTCTTGTTTGTATAACCCAAGCGCTTTTGCAATGAGAGATCGTTTATCTTGACAACGATCCCATCAATCTCATAAGGCAGATTTGAACGCTCATTCTCCCATTTTCCGCAATAGGCGAAAACCTCATCCATAGTGCTAGTGACGGCATATTTGTCTGAGACGGGAAAACCAAGCCGGCCCAGTTTTTCCAGAAGTTGGCTCTGAGTTTCCGCCCATGGCTCGGATATGAAGCCTGTGGCATAAAATATAGCCTGCAGTCCTCTGGAAGCCACCGCGGCTGGGTCCTTCAACTTGATCGTACCCGCCGCAGCGTTGCGCGGATTGGCGAATTGTCTTTCCCCTCTCTCATCACGCTCCTGGTTGAGAGCAAGAAAAGTTGCGATAGGGAAAAAAATCTCTCCCCTGATCTCCACCTGTCCTTGGAATCCGATTTCCAGGGGAATAGTGCCAATCGTCATTACGTTGTCAGTGACAACTTCGCCCTCAAATCCATCTCCACGTGTTGTTGCGTATTGCAAACGACCCCCGTCATAACACAGATTGATGCTGAAGCCATCAATTTTATGCTCGAGAACGGCAGGAGGTGCAAAACCCGCGTCAACAGCTATTTTCTCCAAAAAAGTCCTAACCTCGCTGAGCGAATAGGCATTGTCCAGACTGTACATTCTTTGCCGATGCATAATGGTTTTTGAGTCAGGAGTGAGATCGCTCCCAACTCTATTGATGGTACTTTCCTCCGAGACCAGTTCAGGATATTGATTTTTCAGATCATTAAAGCGCGACACCAACTGATCATACTCATAATCACTGATTTCGGGATTGGCCAACTCATAATAAAGAGTGTTGTTGCGCTCGATCTGCGCCTTGAGACTGGCAATCTCTTGGCGAATCTTTTCCAATTCTGTTTTTTTTGCCATGTACTAATCCTGTTTACCTTTCGCAGGAGCCGAAAGGATGGAGAATAAAGCGGGCCGGCGATCAGAAAAAACATCATTTACATCAGTAACAGATTTGTTATCAGCCTCAGCTGGATTTATTTCGGCTGTTCGGACTTCTTCACGATCCATGCTCAGTCTAAACAGCAATTCGCCCCGTGTGTCTGCCACCTGGCTATGTCCCGTGAAGGACAAATGGAAGTCGTTATTCGATTCATGTCCTATCCGGTTTGCAGTTACACTGAACACCCTGTTTTCCAGCGAACGTGTGAGCATAGCCGCCTGACCCCAGGAAAGAACCAGATTGGACGGATGACAAATGACCTGTGCGCCTTGCAAAGCTAAAGCTCTTGCCGCTTCTGGAAACTGCCAGTCAAAGCAGATCATCATACCAACCCTGACGCCCCTTTTAGCTCTACAGGCAAAGAAACCGGAATCGCCGGGGGCAAACATTTGCTTTTCCCTGAAAAACAAATGCGACTTGCGGTATATGAACCAGGAACCGTCAGGATTGATGAGAACCGCAGAATTATATACCCTGCCTTCAGCCAACTCGGGAAAGCCATAGACCAGAGATGCATCAAGCTGACGGGACAGATTTGACAAAGACCTAAATGCCATACTGGCAGGAACAGACTCAGCCACCCGAATAACTTCGGCCTGATCTCTGAATACATATCCGCTTGTGGCAAGTTCCGGAAACACTATCAGGTCTGTTTTCAAACCTTTAGTCAGTTCCCGCATTTTTCCCAGATTGTGCGCAGGATCAAGCAACCTGGGCGCAAACTGGACGACAGTAAGTCTATACATATCAATCCTTAAGGACTCAATAACAAAACTGATAAAAAACCAATGCGAAGAATAAGGCTTTGATTTGGGTTGCTTCCAAAATCCTATTTGCTGGCCTTGCCATTTATAATTATCCTGCCTCCACTATCAGTTGTAATGCAGCAATTTTCCTGCTGGGTTAAAGTCCCGTTGATAACGAGGCTGCTGTTATCGGTTACGATGATCATTGTACCCGGGTTAAGGATCACGTCTGCGTTGCTGTCCAATAAAACCTGGGCTTGATCGGAGATGATAATGTCGCCTTTGATCAATCCTTTGCTGCTGATGACGTGATTGGCGGTTACCCGATCAGGCAGCGAACCGACCATTTCCAGCATTTTGCCTTCCCCTGCTTTGAGTGACAGCTCGATGTTTCTTCCGTCACTGACATGCAAGCTCCTATCGAATCTGTCATATAATGCTGGGGTTGTGCCAAAGCGCTTGATGGCAGCATCGTTGATAACAAAACTGACATTTTGCGGAGCTGCGCTGAAGTATCCTTTTCCAGACCTGAGTTCGAAAGGACTGATTTTTTGAGGATTATCGGCATTGGTTAAAAAATCAGTTCGTCGATTGACTAGCATATAATAAGGATTGGCATTCCTGTCTTCAAAAAATCCGGCTTGCACATATCCTTCGTAAGGATTTTTGTAATCGTCAGCACCATATTGGGGATCACAAGCTGATAACAAGGTCAGGTAATTATTGACTTTTTTGTTTATAGCGCTGTCATAAATATTGCCTGGAAGAAACATGCCGTTCCGGTTCAGTGTGCAGGCATCCAACCAAATCAGATTCTTTAATACAGGCCCGTATATCTCTAGTTTCCGATTCGCCTCTGCAATAGTATTATAATGATTGGTATGCTCTATTCTGAAATTATCCGAATAAATATCGCCGTAAACATCAAGCAGGCCAAACCATTGGAGAAGATCCTCACCGCCCACATAGCGTTCAGGATTATCCAGATCCGGATTGATTCGATTATAAAGCGGGTAGTCGAATATGCCTGAAACCCCATAACAAAGGGGCAACATCTGAAGGCAGTTCTGCATAGCAGGAGTTGGGAGCTGAAACTTTGTCCAGCGCTTGTCCGATGCATTCCATTGTCCGCCGCTGATAGCCACTGCATAAAATGGGATTTTCTTGGCATCACACTTACGCTTCAACTCACGATAATGCGAGAGCATCCTCCAATCCATCAGCCACTGCATATCATGGGTGCTTGAATTGGAAACTTCACTCATGGCATCAACTGCTGCTGAATTCCAGCTATCATCCGGTTCCAGAGGATAATAATCTACCATTAACTCTGTGGGGCTGAATCTATCCAAGTATAGACTGGGAATTGAAAATCTGGATTTGTCCGGTTTTTGCAGGCGGGAATTGTGAGCGCTGAATGTTGTGATACCCAGCTTGCCATGCTTGGTCAAATAGCCCATTACTAAGCGGTTTGCTGACAATTGGGGTTGTTGCGGTTCATCTAAAAGGTAAAAGCCTCCAATCTCGGGTAACTGGTCAGAGTATTGTTTCAATCTCCTGGATAGAACTTCCTGCCCCAGATCAGTATTTTCAGCCAAGAGGCGCTGCAAGCGATCCTTTACTTCCACATAATCGATACTCACAGGTACCTCGCCATGCCAATAGAGATATGGATCGAGTCCATAGAGATTGCAAAACCAATAGCGACTTGTATCTACCATTCCGTGGTTCAACAGGTCTATCATGTCAATGCTGAAGGTTATGGTGCGGTACTTCGAACCTTTCACCTGGCTGGAATAATCAGCACTGGCAAGCTGGGCGTAAGTAAAGCTGAGGGAGTCTCCGCTGATTCCGGACGGTTCATGCCGGAGGGGCATGAAAACGAAGTCTCCGCCGTTACCGCGCTTAAACCTGCAGCCAAATGTCAGGGCCAGCTGGTCAGGTTTCTTGCTCTTACCAAGCTTATAGGAATAAGAAACGTATAATTTGTTAAATTTAAGGTATAGGGTGTCTGATGAATTGTCAAAAAAAGGAAAAATGAATTCGAAATCGAAGCGGGGGTATTTATCGCCGCTATTAACATCCAAACCCGGCTGAGCCTCCGGCCAGCGATACTGCAGATTTGACATGATGATTCCAGGTTGATCTTTCTGCGGCCGGCAAAGCCAGGATACATCATGACTAGCCTTGCGTTCAAAATCGCTAATTCCCGTTCTTTGGGGAAGGTTGAATCGGTAGAAGTAATAACTGTCATTTGCATCATCTTTACGTACTGGTTCGATGCTGTCAAATTCGGCTTCAAAACGCCAATTGTTTGCAACAGACATGGTATGGGCGCCGGCTCGAATCAATGTTCCACCAATGTCGTATTGGGAATCATAATCAATAATGTAAGATGTAATTCCATTGTCCTTCATTTTTCTGATCATGGCATTAGTCTTAAGCAAAGGGCCATCGACGGGGCTCTCATCAGTTTCCCAAATCGCAGCATTGAAGTGCGCATTTTTCAGCTTCACAATCATGCTGTCATTGAAGGCGGAATTATAAGGGCGGGCTTTGAGGTATGCATAGCATCCAATGATAAATTCGTCAGAATCTATTGCCGTTAATCCGCTTATCAATATAAGAAGAAGAGTGAGGGATAATGCTCTTTTCATAGGTTACTCCCTTTGATTGTCTTTGTCTCTGAAGATCCTTACAACCCTGTCCAGTACACCCTGAACCTTGGAAATTGTCATCCCGTAATTTGTAATGGGAACTCCCCGTCTCTCACATTCCAGCATGCGGCGGGTCATCTCCATGGGATTGGTCATGCAGGCTCCACAATGAATTACAACAGCATATTTTTCCAGGTCAACCGGGAAATCGTGGCCAGCGTAAATATCATAAGACAGTTTTTTCCCTGTGTATTCGTCAATCCATCCGGGCAGTTTAACGCGGCCAATGTCATCGCACTGAACGTGATGAGAACACGATTCTGCTATCATGACAAGATCGCCGTCCTTTAGCTTATCAATAATATCTGCCCCCCTCAGAAGGGTGAACAACTCGCCTTTATACCTTGCAAACAGGATTGAAAAAGTCGTTAATGCCACGTCCACCGGTGTGTCGGCAGCAACCTTGTGAATAGCTTGGGAATCAGTTATGACCAGATCAGGATTGTTCTTTAGCGACGCCAAAGCCGACTTAAGTTCTTCCGTCTGTACAACCGTAACATGACAATGACCATCTAAAAGGTCTCGCAGTACTTGTACCTGTGGTAGAATGAGGCGACCTTTGGGTGCTGAAACATCGATGGGTGTGACGAGGATGACATTACTGTGAGCAGCCAGAAGGTCTCTGACCAAAGGTCGCTCCTGCTTTAATACTTCCGGAGCCAGGGACATCAGGATATTCTTGCTTGCGTCGATTCCATCTCCAGTTGAAGACGATACAGTGCAGTGTCTGATCTGGTTTGATTCGCACCATTCGAGAGTTTCCACAGATGGCAAGACTAAATCAGATTTATTGAAGAATATGACTAAAGGAATTTTCAAATCACTGATTTCGCTTATCAGCTTCTTCTCAGTTACGTCGATTTGTCCATCCCCGCTGACTAAAATTGCGATATCAGCCCTGGATAGCACTTTGCGTGTAGATTGTATGCGTTTTTGGCCAAGGTGGCCGATATCGTCTATGCCAGCTGTATCATAAAATGTTACAGGACCCAAAGGCAGTAATTCATAATGTTTGTCAACGGGGTCTGTTGTTGTCCCCGCAATATCTGATACAATAGCTATCTCCTGGCCGGTCAAGGCATTAATAAGGGATGATTTTCCAGCGTTGCGTTTGCCGATGATCACAATGACCAGACGCTCGCCTCGAGGGGCTTTTGCCATTTCACTATCTCACTTTATCTTAGATGTTACCAGTAAACCTTTTCGCAGCAATACTGACGGGTTGATAACTTAACCTGTGTGCAGGACACGGTCCGTAATGGAAGAGGGCTTGTAGATGTTTTCTGGTAGGATAACCTTTATTTTGAGCGAATCCGTACTGGGGCCAAAGAGTGTCAATCTGCTTCATCAACCTGTCACGATGAACTTTAGCCAGAACCGATGCTGCCGCAATGGAGGCATACATGGAGTCGCCTTTTACACATGCCAGCAGTTGGAATTGGTTGCATCGCGGCAGGGCGTTACCGTCTACTAGGCAGAGCCGGGGTTGCGGAGATAGACTTTCCAAAGCTTCTTTCATGCCTGATAAGGTTGCCTGTAGAATATTAATCTCATCGATTTTAGATTGCGGAATCTCAATGATGGAAAAGTCAAGAGCCTCTGAGATTATTATGTCAAAAAGCCTTTCTCTTTGTAACGCGGAGATCTTCTTGGAATCGTTAATGCCATTGATTGCGGAAACTGGTGATAATATCAGCGATGCAACAACGAGAGGGCCGGCAATCGGGCCGCGTCCGGCTTCATCCACACCGGCAATGATACGGTACTTTTTGCGGTACGGCATCTCGTTTCTATAAAGAGTTTGAGATATGTCGGGTATCATTTTGCATTATACAGCTAAAGAATAGCCGGGTGTATTGCTGATCCAATTTGTTGGGGTTTTCTTTTCTTAGGTTTCTGTTCGAGTTCAGGCTGTATATGCCAACGCACTCAAGGCAGCTATGGGCTATATGTTTCAGAAGTTCGTTAACATAATAAACTCGTTGCACATGATGTTCTTCTCTTCTAAGATAGTGATTATCTTCCCTGTAGAAGATAGTCAGATCAGTATGTTGCAGATTACGAGCAGTGTCAAATTGAGCACGGTGGATAATGACATGTGTCGATGTCTCGTCTACATTCAGATAGCCATTGAAGTTTTCTGCGCTGTTCTTCCTGGTCGAGATATCAAAAACGAACACGCCGCCCTTTTTCAAAGACTTGCCGGTTCTCTCTAACATACTACTGACCTGATTTGGCTCTAACAAGTAGTTGATGCTGTCGAATGCCAGAATGACCAAGTCATATGCTCGCTGTGGATGAGCTTCCGTCATGTCAGAAAGTTTCAGGGAGGGTTTGAAATCTTTTAATTCGGCAATTTTGAGCATGGGCTCTGAACGGTCGGAGGCTGTTACATTAAAACCCATACGAACCAAGCGCTCTGCAATATTGGCTGTTCCACAAGCCAATTCCAGAATGTCATTCAACTCCCTGTTGCCATGCATGTGGTAGAGGGAAAGGATTTTCGCTGTCCAATGGTCATAGTCCACATGCTTCATGTAGTGGTCATAAAAAGGTGCGAAAGCTTCGTAATTATCTTTTATCGGTTTGTGCTCTTCGCCAATCATCATCATTTGTTGCTGCTGCCGGGCTTGGTCAGAGGAATATCTGCCTTGCATAATTGGCATTCCGCAACTTCCCAAGAAGGCATTTCCAATGTCAGCAATGGGGAAAAGATGCTGCCAAGATCCAATTTTCCACCTGAACGGTCTACGACCGCGCAAATTACGATAGTTTCGATTCCCGTGTTTTTTAATGATTCAATCACTTCTCTGATGCTATTCCCGGTTGTTACTATGTCTTCTATCACAGCCACTGTTTTAATCCGTGAAAGATCAAAACCTTCACGAAGAACCATCTTCTGGTCTTTTCGCTGTGTGAACAGGAATTGCTTGCCCAGCATTTTTGCAGTTTCAAAGGCAAGTGCTATCCCGCCGTATGCCGGACCAACCACAGCGTCGAACTCGTAATTGTCCAATCGGTTTGCCATAAGCCTGCAGAGTTCCGAAGCCTGCTCAGGATTTTGCAATATCCTGATCTTTTCTATGTATCGGTTGCTGTGTCTCCCTGAAGTGAGTTGGAAATGCCCTTCCAGTAAAGCGCCTGACTCCTGTAGGATTTTGTATGTAAAAAAACCATCAGTGCTGGCTTCCAATATGGAAAGAGCTAAATCTGCCTGCTCATTAGGAACACATAACTCCAGCCTGTACATATCACCGGCGAAACTTGGATAGATGCTGTTGATCATTTCATTCCGTAATTCTGCAGATATGCCGTTCTGTTCAAGCAGGCCTTTTGCCAAGTCAGCTTCAAAGGCATTATCATATGTTTTAATAAGAACATAATTATCCGTCATTGTTACTCCGCTAACTTTATATAAAACAATTAGATGGCAGTTACATACCTTTCAGGATGCCATTTACTGAATAATACTATTTCCCTTTCCATGAATGCCGATTTTTGTCAATGAGATATTGGTTGTCTGAAAATTGCCGATGCAGATGGTTAATCTCTAATAGAAAGTGATCCAGGTTTGCAATTTCCTTGACGTAAATACTATTTTGGGATAAAGGAAACTTCTAATGAAGGAGTACAGTTAATGGATAAGATATTTGTCTTAGATACCAATGTGCTGATACACAATCCACAGTCAATTTTTGCCTTTGATGAACACAGGGTGGTAATTCCAATTGTAGTGATAGAGGAGATTGACCAATTTAAAAAAGGCATAGATGAAAAAAGCCGCAATGCCAGGCAAATAGGCCGTTATCTGGATTCACTCCGCAGCCAGGGAAGTCTGCAGGATGGAGTGAAAACACAAGGGGGAGGTACAATCCAAATAACTGTTAACAACGAAGTGGCTAATTCTGCAAGCCAGTTGCTTTTCCTCGATCGTAACGACAATCTGATTATCGGAACAGCCCTGTACATGCAAAACAAATACCCCGATGCTTTGGTCACATTAATCTCCAAGGATGCCAATGTCCGCATCAAAGCTGACTGCGTTGGAATAAATGCGGAAAACTTCGAAAATGATGCTTTGCGTTATGAGGAGTTATACACAGGCTGGGACAGCATAGAAATCAGCCAGCAGGCTCTGGATGAATTGCGTGCAAAGCACTATATTGTAAATACATATGGCGAATATTATCCGAATGAGTTTCTGCGGTTAAATTTGACCGGTAACGAGAATGAAACATTTTTGACCAGGTACAATAAATCTCTTGATATCCTTAGTTCTCTGAATGGATATAAGGGTGGAGAAGTATTCGGCCTTAAACCCCGCAACTATGAGCAGACAATGGCTCTGGACCTATTATTGGATGACAATATCAGGCTGGTATCGTTATCCGGCATAGCGGGAACCGGCAAGACACTACTCGCAATGGCAGCAGGCTTAAAAAAAGTAGTCGAAGACAGTGTATACAGCCGGTTGGTGGTATCTAGGCCAATATCGCCATTGGGCAAGGATATCGGATATTTACCTGGAACTAAAGCGGAGAAATTCAATCCCTGGATGCAACCGATTTATGATAATATGGATATTCTGCTTTCGTTGCATGATGAGACGAATTCCGCTAACAACGGCAATCTGCGCGAGAAAAGAAAAAAGACGTCAATTTTTGATTTCTTGGATTACGGCTTTATTGAGCTGGAGCCCCTTACTTACATTCGTGGTCGTAGCCTGCCCAATCAGTTCATCATAATTGACGAGGGCCAGAATCTGACTCCCCACGAAATGAAGACAATCGTTACAAGAGCCGGTAAGGAGACAAAGATAGTACTTACCGGAGATCCCTACCAAATTGACATTCCATATCTGGACTCACTTTCCAATGGTTTGAGCATTGCCGTGGAGAAGATGAAAAATGAGGAAATTGTAGGACATGTTACCCTGACCAAGGGCGAACGTTCCGAATTGGCTGAAATGGCGGCGAAATATTTCTAACAAAACAAGTTGGGAATTATGATAAAGGAAAGAAGTTGGGTTGAAATCAATCTGGATAATTTTGAGAAAAATCTTAATGAGTTACTTAAATATCTTTTGCCTCATCAACAATGGCTTCAGATTGTAAAAGCCGATGCCTATGGCCACGGGGCTTATGAAATCTCCCAGACAGCCTTGAAGGCTGGTGCTGCGATATTGGGCGTGGCTAATCCGGAAGAAGGGAAGATGCTGCGCATACAAGGCGTCACGGCTCCAATCCTTGTTCTTTCCCCCACGCTCAGGGAGGAGATACCCCTCGTCTTGGAGTTCGATCTGATGGTTGCAGCGTCTGATTATAGCTTTGCTCAACAGCTATCCAGGGCTGCAATTGAAAACAAGAAAAAAATTACAGTCCATGTTAAGATTGACACTGGTATGCACCGCAGCGGTATCAATAGCAAAGAGGCGACATCCCTATATCGGAAGATATTGAATCTGAGAAACATAAAGATA
>JAXDBS010000073.1:0-16230 GCA_034678545.1 Cloacimonadaceae bacterium (SeqCode)
CCGCATAATCAGAAAGGCTCTTCCCTATTGCCGAGGACAGTGTGTCCGCAAAGAGGGACAGGATCTGCGTCTGAAAAGCTTGTTTTTTTCGGTTCTCGATCTTGGCCTCTGTGGACCTGAAAAAAAACGCCAGGACTCCCACAAAGACAACGTTTAGAAGCAGCATAAACAGGACTGGATACACCGGTCTTTCCAGTAAGCTGCTTTTCTCTGTATTCATGCCGCTGCCCGCTTTCTTTTCTTTAAGATAAGATTATCGATCAAATACTCGATCAGGGGCATGATTCCGTTGGTCAATAAGATGGCAAACATCATGCCTTCATAAAAAAGTGAATAACGCCTGATAAACACTGTCAGGAAACCTATCAATCCCCCGTAAAGCCATATGGCATGTTTCCCTTTAGCCTGCGATACTGGGTCTGTGGTCATATACACTATCCCAAACAGAGCACCTCCAGCCAGCAAACCAAGCAGCGGATTCTGCTGCGGGAAAAAGATGATATTGCAAATCAGCAGGCTTAGCGTTGTGGCAACCATCGGCTGCCATTTAGCTGTCCTGCTTGCTATAAGATAAATGCCGGCCAGGATGATCAGCAAAGCGCTGGTTTCGCCTGCAGACCCGGGAATGAAACCCCAAAAGGCATCCAGGGATGAGAATGTCGCTTCCCCGGTATTGCGAAGCTGGCTCAGGATAGTGGCCGATGTTCTTAGAGCAGGCTCAGCCGTCCATCTCGCCAGTCCGCCCGGAAAATCCTTCAATAGGTAAGGATTAAGCCACGCAACGGTCATCTGCTGCGGAAAAGAAATATAAACAAAAGTCCTGCCGACAATGGCGGGATTGAAGATATTCAGGCCAAAACCTCCGAATACCATCTTGCCGAAAGCTACTGCAAAGGCTGAGCCAACGGCGGCAACCCAGAGGGATATGGTCGGCGGCAAGGATAAAGCAAGCAACGTGCCGGTCACAAATACGGCCATGGTTACCTTGCCACCCTTCTTTTTGCGGATAAACAGGTATTCCGTCGTGAAAGCAGCCAGGTTTGAGACCGCTGTTATGGCCAGGACCTTTAAGCCGAAAAGGTATATGCCAATCAACAGCAGAGGAAGCAGGGCATAAATGACACGATTCATGACCTGCTGTTTAATGAATATATTCTTCCAGTTTGGGGACCTGGTTTTTTCATTCATATGAATATTGCATTTCAAACTGTACTTTTTGTCAACATAAAACATCCAACTGCAAGCAAGAAATAGATGAATGGACATACCGCAAATCAATCTTGACTAAAACCGCTCTGTTGGGAATTGTAGGCTTCAAGTATAAACGGAGTCTTGGATGATAATTGACTTACTCCTGACTAACGTCGGCGAGATGGCCTGCATTTCCCATCTCGGAAAACCCCTTAAAGGCACTGAAATGCAGGATATAGACATCCTGCGGGGTCATTCCATAGCAGTGCATGAAGGACAGATCGTGGCCATAGATCCAGCGAAAATCCTGTCTGAGACATACACGCCCATGGAGGAACTTGACTGCACGGGCAAGGTCGTCACGCCAGGGTTTGTCGATCCCCACACCCACCCTGTGTTTATGCACACAAGAGAAAACGAATTTGAAATGCGCATCCGAGGGAAGTCCTACGTCGAAATTTCGCAAAGCGGCGGAGGTATCAATTCCACGTTAAAAACAACCCGCGATGCTTCAGAGGATGCATTAAACAAACTTGCCACCCAAAGGCTGGCCAGGATGCTGCAGCAGGGGACCACCACCGTTGAAGCGAAAAGCGGTTATGGCCTGACCACTGACAGTGAGCTGAAACAGCTGGACGTGATCGGGAAGCTGGCACAAAACCTTCCATTAAACGTGATTCCCACTTTCATGGGGGCGCATGAATACCCCCCCGAGTATAAAGATAATCACCGGGCTTACCTGGACATTCTGTGCCGGGAGATGCTGCCCGCAGTGAAGGATCAGGGTATTGCCGGTTATTGCGATATTTTCACCGAGGCGCACGTCTATAACATAGAGGAAAGCAGAATATACCTGACCAAGGCTCGCGAACTCGGCTTCAAGCTGAAGATGCATGCTGACGAGATCGAACCTATGGGCGGAGCGGAGCTGGCAGCGGAAATGCATTGCGTCTCAGCTGACCATCTTGGCATGACCTCGGACGCTGGCATCCGCGCCCTTGTGGAAGCCGGAGTCGTGCCCGTACTTCTGCCGGCCACCCTTTTTTCACTGGGCAGCAAGGTCTACGCCCGTGCCAGGGATATGATCGAGGCCGGCCTGCCGGTTGCCCTGGCAACTGATTTCAACCCCGGAAGCTGTAACTGCGATTCTATCCCTCTGGTTATGACCTTGGCCTGCCTGCAGATGAAAATGACCCCGGCTGAAGCGCTGGCAGCGTGCACGATCAACGCCGCAGCGGCCATTAACATGGAGAACAGGGTGGGGTCTATCACTTCCGGTAAGCGGGCGGATCTGCTAATATGGGACATCCCGTCTTTTAAATACATCCCTTATCATATGGGCAGTTCCTATCCGGAAACCGTGATCGCAGGCGGAAAGATCATCAGGTTTCCATTGAAGACCCTGGCACAGTAGTTATCGCATATGCAGTCCATTCCTGTTTCCTTTACTTACGAAGTGACCGAGATCATTTACCGGGGAAAAGAACACGTAGTCCGCAAAGCTGTTAAATATCCCGATAAAGAACCAGTCGCGATCAAATCTTTGGCTCTGGGCAAGGAACGGGACGATCAAATCCGCAAAAGGTTTTTGCAGTATGCCAGGGTGATGAAAATCCTCGATCACCCCAACATTTTGAAAGTGCATGAAATCATCGAAGATGGACTGACCGTCCATATCATCGAGGATTTAATCATAGGCAGAACCCTATCCTCTCATTTGAAATCTAAGGCAGAACCCTTTTCCATAAATGAATCGCTACAACTGATCTTCCAGATCCTCAGCGCTGTGGGCACAGCCCATCGCAAACGGATCATACATGGACAGCTTAATCCCGACTGCATCTACCTCACCGCTGAAAACAACCCGGTTTTGGACGGATTCGGCAAGGCGTCTGCATCCTATATCCGGATCGAAGCTGCCAACCTGATCAATCATCCCTTGTATTATCTGGCGCCCGAGCAACTCACTTCCGACAGTAAGGCTGTCACGGCCGACATTTTTGCCATCGGGGTGATCCTCTATCAATTACTGACCATGCGCCTGCCCTGGCATCTGGCTGATCCGACCCATCCACTGATTTCCAAGGAACAGAGCGTATCCCAACTTATCCTTGATCCTTCCCTGTTCAATCCCCAGGTGCCTTTCTGGCTTTTCACAGTGATCAGGAAAGCTTTGCAGGTGCCAGTGATCAAGCGTTTTCAGAGTATTGGGGAATTTGAAACTGCGCTAAGGGAGGAAAAAGAGATTTCTGCTCTGCCGCCTTACCAAAGCGCTTTGCCGCCCTTGCCATTGCATCAGGTCCCGGAAGTAACTCCGATTCCACCGCCTGACGGTTCTTTGGGGGAGGTGGTGAAGCCAGTCAATGATCTTGCTCTGGTCCTTCCCCAACTGGACGAGGAAACAAAGCCCAATCAGGAAACACCCGATATTAACCACGACTTTGTCTATGACTCTTTGCCAGAAGAGGACTTGGATTTGCCTGCACTGACCAGGCCTTCCGGGGAAGAGGATGACTCCGCTTCCCTGCCTGAGCATCGGGTGGTGATGCCGGATCTCGACCTGATTGAAGAACAGGACAAACAGATCTCAGTTGGGTCAGCCGAAACTGAAGAAACTCTCGTCAGAGAGCCTCCTGATGAAATAGATTATACTTTGTGGGAGGAAGAAACCCCTGAACCGGCCGAAATACCAGAGGTTCAAGCGCCGCCAACCTTTGTCGATGAGCATTTACAGCCGATCCCTCCCCCTGCCGCGATCATGGACCATGAACAGGAAACACTGCCGCCTAAACCTGAAACTCCGGTTCCGGCCATAATAAAATCCAAACCATTAACTGAAGAAACACCCGAATCCACGCAACCTGCTAAGGAATTAGCCCCCGAGCCTGAACTTCCGGCGCGGTCGGAACCAGACAGGGAAAAGGAAACATCCCGGCCAAAACCTGTTCCGTCAACACCGCCTTTACCTCCAGCACCCGCTACAACTCCACCTCCGGCCCGCCCCGCCGCCCGAACTGAACTGCCGGCCGGCAAATCTGTCATTGTGGATAAGCCTGCCCTAAGGCCCTACCCGATCGCATCCAAGCTCCCGCCCCCTGATGAAAGCAAGATCAGGCCGCTGCGCTCAGCCTTTCGGATTGTCGGAGTGATCTGCCTGGCCATGGTGTTGGCTCTCGCTGTCAAATACTATCTGAAGTTCCGTAACACCACTTTCAAAGTTATCAGGCAGGATACGACAGGCGTTGCCTTGAGAGCGGAAGAGGAAAAACCACTGGAAAAGAACGTGGCGATCGATGTCGTCGCCGTCAGCGGCGGGAGATACACCATGGGCAGCCTGGATGGCGATGCGGCGCCTGATGAGTTTCCGGTCTTTGTGATCGATATTCCTGATTATTACATCAGCAAATACGAGATCACTCAGCACCAATGGATGATGGTCAAGGGTTCCAATCCCTCCCAATCCATCGACAGCCGCCGTCCGGTTGAAAACGTCACTTTCTTCGATGTTATCGAATTCTGCAATGCCAAGAGCGAACTGGATGGACTGGTTCCCTGCTATGAACTGACGGACAGCCTGATCATATGTGATTTCAGAGCCAACGGCTACCGTTTGCCCACGGAAGCGGAATGGGAATATGCAGCTAAATCCTGCCACAACGACAATTCCATCCTGTTCGCGGGAAGCAACGATCCGGACGTGGTAGCCTGGTATGCCGACAATTCAGGGAATTTCTCTCATCCCGTTGGCCAGAAACAGGCGAATGCCCTCGGGCTCTATGACATGAGCGGCAATGTCCTGGAATGGTGCTGGAACTTCTATCTGCCGTATGTCAACGCCCGGGCCCAACGGTTCACCGGCCCCGCCCGGGGAACCGACAGGGTGCTGCGGGGCGGCAGCTATGCCAATCCCATGCTCGATATCCGCAACACTAAGCGCTACCATCTTCCGCCCTGGAAAAAGGCCGGCAACATCGGCTTCCGCGTGGTCAGGACACTTTAGGAACCGCTCAGGCAGCAAGTTTTCAGTTAAGTCAGTATCTGTCCCGATCTCAGGACCAGCTTCTCGATGATTGAACTCGGTCCAATCCGGATATTACCCGCGGCGCTCCCGCTCATCTCATCAAGAGCGAAAATCGAATCGTTCATAGCCCACTTTTCACAAGCCTAAAAACCTTTGACCTAACCGGTCTCACCTGCTTAAGGGACATGTTACGGGGCAAGAGTGATGAGTCCAGCCAAAACACTTGGGCGGAGCAAGAACCTTCCTTGGCTCATACAAGCATTACGGACCCAATACGGATAAAGTCCGTATTGGGTCCGTAATGGGTAAGTAGTGCAAGCAAGGGCAAGCACAGGGGATAGTGGCTGATTAAAATGATAAGCAGGCTGTTAGCCAGTTTTCAAGACAGGGCAAAACAAACTGCCGGACGGGCAGGCGGTCGGCCTCAAAAACGGCGCAGATGATGGCGGAAGGTAAAGTATGGCTGCATAATGGTTTATCGGATCCGATAATCGGAAATCTTTGCACTGGATAAACAAAGCGGGCGTTCATAAATGCCTGCTTTGATTTTTTCAGCAGTCAATAATTCAGTTGATGAGTCAATCCATCATTTGAGAAGGATCATTTTACGCATTTGCTCCCGCCCGTTCCACCGCAGACGGCAATAATAGATCCCTGCCGCGACCGGAGCGCCCTGCTCGTCCGTCCCGTCCCAGACTGCATGGTGCTTGCCTTTAGACAGTTCTCCCCCCTGCAGGGTCTTGACGGCCTGGCCTTTTAGATTATAGACTGTGAGGCTAGCCCGGCTCTTTTCTGGCAGAGTGAAATCGATCCTGGTCTCAGGACCGAAGGGGTTCGGATAGTTCTGTTGCAGGGAAAAGACCGGGGGCACATCATCGTCGGGCTGGTTTCCGGTTAACAGGAAAGTCACGTATTCTGACGGGGTGCTGTAGGTCTCCTCCTCGCCGTTGAGAAGAAAGACAGAACAAACGTAGATCTGATATTCGCCATACATATAGAGAGAGCGGTAATAAGTCAGTTCGGAGGTTGTATCCTGGAAGTTTATGTTATTGCAGCGAAACCAGATTCGGTAATAATCAGGGGTCAGAAAACGGGAACGTATCTTATCGCCAGCCTTGTTTCCAGCTCGGGCGGGAGGCCCCTCCAATTCCCAGTTCAGGGTCAGATCGTAGCCGTCCAAAGCATAGGACAGATTGGCGGGGGCCCTCAGCCGCTGGAAGAAGAGGTCGTTGCCGCTGGAAACCTGGTTGCTGATGACGTTCACCGCCAATGAATCAACCGTATTCAGATAGCCGTCCAGATAAGCGTAGATAACATTTATTCCCTGATAAGCAGGTATCGAATAGTTGCCAAGTTCATCAGGATGATAGACCAGATTGGAGTTTTGGAGAGAGATCTGGACATTGGTCACGTTTTCGGGGAAAAGGTCCAGGCTGACATTGCCTTCGATATATCCGGCGCTGTGATGCAGAGACAGGATGGACAGGTCGTCCAGTGCCAGCAATCCTGGACTGGGTCCGGTAAAATTGACCACAAAGACCAGGATGACATAATCTGTGGCATCCTGAAAGTCAGTTAGCAGAATGTTTTCCGTCCTGGGTACCGCTGTCGTATCTGCGGAATGCCACAGACTGATCAGGAAAGATTGGTTGGGATACAGCGCCATCAGGTAGAATTCAGCATCATCGCAATTGGAATACCAGGTGAACTTCACTCTGGCTGCAAGCAGGTCGTTGTTGTCCAACGGATAACAATAGGCATAACTGTAGGGATTCATGTAGTTGTGGATGAAATGGGCTTCCTGGCCGGTTGGGTTGATATATTGGGACGGCATCAGAGATATGTTGTAGGCTGATTGGAAAACCTCGCTCAGATCGCTTTCTTCAAAGCCTGTAATCAGGAAAGGTTCAGGCACTCCGACGAGCAGCGGATATATTTGCACGGAATCATATACGCTCTCCACATAAGTCCGGATACCGATTTCAAAGGAAGCGCCTTGCGTAACGGCAGGATCGATCATGACATTGAAGCTTACCGGGACGATTCCCTGAGCCGGAATGGAGACAGCCTGCACAAGCGGGCTGACTGTGATTTCCGGAGAATGCACGATCGAGACAGACACTGCGGAGGCGTCCAGCAAAGACAGATTCTGCAGCCTGAACTGAATCTGGCCTATTTCCCCGGGCTCTGCAAAATCGTTATTGCCATCTGTATAAGAACATTCCAAAGCGTTGAACTGGAGGGCGTGAACCAGCAGTTCAAAAGGCAATTCATACTGGTTGAAGGAGTTTTCGATGCGCAGGATAAAACGTATCACATGCAGATTGGCACACTGGGCATCGATCCCGATAGTGAAGGCAGGGGCCGTCTGCTGCATCTCATTGCTGATCAGGCTGGGCAGAGAGGCTTGGTTCTGCAGAATACTGACGTGGGGATCTGCGGAAAGCAGGATGACCTGAGATTCGGCAATGGCGCCTATGCCAATATTCTTGACCAGAAAACTCAGGTTGAAGCTCTCTCCCGCATCTGCCGATCCGTTTCCGTTGCCTGTCAATTCCGTTGACAGGCATTGCATGATGACGGGTTCAGGGGTGGTTTGATAGGTGGGAAGAGTCGTAAAAAACAGGGTGGATTGGTGGCTTAACGCTGTAGCCGTCTGAGGATAGGTGTTATTATATGTATATTCTATCCCTGTGGTGCCTGTATGGTCCCCGATTCCAATTGTGGCGTATTGTCCGTGATCGATGTAATCCACGCCGTAATTACCGCTGTCAACGTTGTTGAATAGCTTGTATTGGAACAGAATGGGGCTGTCCCCGGTGGGGGTGGAATAGTAAACCGGATCGTAAAGGATGACCTGGAAGGTCTCCCTGGAATTGGGTGAGAATCTGTTCTTGTAATTCTGCCATTGAATGATCTCGGCATGCAGGTTTGTGTCATAAATATACATCAGGCGACTCATGCTGTCTGTTATCAAATCGTCCCAAAAAGGTGCGACAATTGGTCTGGGCACCATGGGTCCGGGTATTTGCCAATTCATCCACTCGATGCTGGAATCGCTTCCGGGGATCAGAAAGCCGTTTGTGCAAATGGATAACTGGCTATAGGACATGCCGTAAAACCTGAACTGGAAGGGTAAGGTGATCAGGGATGAAATCCCTCCGCCTTCCGGATTGGTGTCTGAAACATTGATATAAATGCCGTTACCCCCCTGTGTGGGATCCAGTTCGATCCAGTTGTAGGGAATATATCCCTCGTCGCCGGGTCCGTAACAGATGTAGCCATAATCATCTGGACCCGTTACATCATTGGCGGAAGGAGACCCGAACCTCTGGTTGAGAGTAATGGTTTGAACAAAGCCGTTGGCATTGTACAGGTGCAGGTTGAAGCTGAGCAAAGTTCCATCCATCAATGAATCAGAGATATCGATGCTGAAACTCTGGGGCAGGGTGAGAGTAATGTCGCCGGCCACTGTCCCAATACTCAGATTGGGATTTACAACGTTAACCAGAGGGTGGGTATCCTCCAGCAGAGCCTGCAGTCCCGATACGGATGCAGAACTCAGGTTGTGCAGGGTAAAGCTCAGGCTGTCCGTTCCGTGATCTGCAAGGCCATTGGCGAACACAGCGGACACAAGCCCCAGGTTGGCTCCGTTTTCTGTAAGGGTAAAAGGCAGTTCCAAGCTGCCGTTGGCATGTGTCACCTGCAGATTGAAATGCAGCTGACTGCCTTTGGGCGTATCCGGATTTATCTGAATTTGGAACTGGGTCTGAGAAACCGCCGTGCTGTCAGGCAAAAGGGTACCAAAAAAGCTGGAATCCTGAATCACAGTAACGTTTCCAGTCAGAGTCTGCAGAACAGCGGAAACATCAGAACAGCCATTAGAACCGCTGTTGGTCAAGACAGCATTGAACTCGACAATCGACCCTGCGTAAATCTGATTCAATCCCGGGAAACCCGACAGGCCCACGGCAGATGAATCAGTAACAGCCATAAAAGCATTCTGGAAGGTTTTGTGGTTGGGCTTGGTAACTGTCAGTTTGGCTATTCCGCCAGTCATGGTGCCATGGTTCAGAACCACCCAACCGTTGCTGTTTGTATATCCTGAAACGAACACCTCAGCGGAGCCTTTGGTCAGGCAAACCCATGCACCCTCCACAGGAGTCCTGTCCGTCAATTGCACCTGCACGGCGATAGAACCACCGCTGATGTTGAGTTCTGACGGAGCTGACACCACTATATCATTTACCGTCCTCAGCCAAATGTCCAGGCCCGGATCTCCGATCAGGTTAATGGCTTGCATGTACTGGCCGATGTAATTGGCAGGATTCTGCGGATAGTTTGCCATCAGAGCCAGCTTGCCACGGACCATGGCTGGCCCGCCCTGCGTCAAACCTTCCATATATAGGCCAAAAGCTGTTCCGGCCGTCACGATATTGTTAAGGCACGTGTGCGTCTCGCAGGAAGCGCTGATCACTCCTATTGCTCCCCTGGGCGCGGTGGGTGTCCCTAAGCGTAAAAGCCTTTCCGCATGCGAAGCATTGGAAGAGCCGAAATTTCCCGTAAAACAAGTAATATACGTAAAAAACGGGTACTTGCCGGAGTTGTTCAAATTGCTGATGTCGTTGACTGTCCAGCCGCTGAAATCGCCATGCCCTCTATAGAAATATGTCCCAATCCCACTATTGAAAGCGGCATTTATCTGGCTGGGAAACGATCCGGCATAGGCCTCTATGAAATCAGCACTGGTATTATAGTCCTGAATCAAACCTTTTACATGGTTGATCGTCGTATAGCAGGAAGGTCCCGAAGTGGAAATATCCGCCAGCAGAAAAGTTTTATTCTGCCAGTCAGTAGCGTTCAGGTTCTGCATCTTTTCATAACTGATCAGGCGGTTGATGGCAGTCTGCAGTTCGTCCGTGCTGGCAAAGGTGATCCTCCCGATGAAGGCGTCAGGAATGATATCCGTCCCATCCAGCAGAGTGTATTTGTAATCGCCGACCGTGTTGTAATTGAAGGACTCCGTATAAGTCGGGACATTATTCGTGCCCGTACCGCCCCTTCCCAGCAGCAAAATGAATTCAGGCGGATCATCCCAGGTATTGTATGCGGTTTGAAGATAGTTCTTGATGGCGGTGGTGTTGTTGCCGATCGTGGCCGTATTGACCAAATGTACGCTGTACCCTTTCTCATGCTTCCAGTCCGCAAGCGGCTGCACTATATTAAGCAGATTTGACCCGTTGTACAGAATAACATAACTTCCGGGTTCAGAAATTGTTGTCCGAAGGTCATCGCCGTTGATGCACAGAGATTTCAGAAGGCCTTCCGTGCCGGGTGTGGACAGCCGGCCAGCCTGAAAAACGTTATCGGCCGGCGTGAATTTAATCTTCACCACAGCCTGCTTCAGCACCATAAGGCGATCCTCTGTTTTGCCATACCGGAAAGGCTTTAGACAGAAAGAAAGGATCCGATGCCCTCGCAGGGACATGGTCTGCGAGACATCCAGCCATTCCGCAGCCTGGTCCTTAGTGTCATTCAGGCTGCGCCCAGAACCGGAGTATTCCTCTACCAGCTCATTCTCCAGGCTCACTGCTGCTTCATATCCGGCAGGTATGTAGGCAAAGCTTTCTATCTGGGGATATCCCGCCATGTTTTCATGCCACAATTCGCTGTCTGCAGGCCTGATCCTGATAACATCATTCTGATTGCTGCCGTTCCCGCTTGGTTCGTAATAAAACTCCGGTAACGTGAATCTGACAGAAAGCACATCACTCTTATCCCGGGCCAGTTCCAGGCTCTTGCCAGTCAATGTCAGCACCCACAGGGTTGACAGCATGATCGTTAAACATTTATGCATCAGAAATCTCCACATTGTGATCTGGACATGATAATGCAATTGTTGTGCCAGTTAACTGCATTACCTTTCGAACTTTGTGACCGTCTATCCGCCTTCCGGCTACTGTCAATGAATATTTTCGCTTGACGATAATCTGATTGCGCCGGATTATATATTTATCAAGCAAAACATCAAGGGGTGAAGGATGTCGAGCCTTAATGTCAAATTCCTGGGAGTCTGTTTCATAGTTGGTTTAATGATCCTGGGGCTGTTTCTAGTGAAAAGCAGGGATGAGGATAAAACACTGAGGATAGTTGGTTATGCCAACAAGCAATTTGTCTCAGATCTCGTGAAATGGAATCTTACTGTCCAGAAAACCTCGAATCCGGGAGGACTGAGCGCTGCTTACAGATCTCTTTCGGCAGATGTGAGCGCTTTCAGGCAATTTCTGATCGAAAAGGGCATCCCGGCCAAGGAGATCAGCATCCAGCCGGTCAACAGCAGCCCCATGTACGACAATTATGGCGCCATTACATCCTACAGCCTGACCCAGAATCTGTTCATCATCACCAATCAGATCGAGAACATCGAAAAACAGGCCCTCAATCCCGATTTCTTTGCGGATAAGGGTCTGCTGCTGCAGATGTCCAATCTTTCCTACCTGTATACCAAACTGCCCGAGCTCAAAAAGGAACTGCTGGCGGCAGCGACGACTGACGCCCTAGCCCGGGCCAGGGAAGTGTCCTCCGCCGCCAAGGTCAGGCTGGGTAAGATGCGGGAAGCCAGGGGCGGGGTGTTTCAGATCACGGAGCCTTACTCCACGGATGTTTCGGATTACGGGATATACAATACAAGCACCCGCGACAAAAGCATTTCAGTGACCTTGTCGGCGGTATTTGAACTTAAATAGATCAGCCCAGGTCCAATTCAGTCTTGGAGAACTGCCTGTTTCTGTAACCGTGCTTGGGGTCGATTGACACGAAGTAGGGAAAAACCTTATCAGCTGCCGGATCGTCGTCTATGGCCAGCATGGTCAATGTGCCACCATAGACCAGCCCGTTATCGATATCTATCTGGATCAGTTTCTGCTTCTTTTTATCCCTTACCACATAGGGCGCAGACGCCGTATCCTCCCACTGCCTGAGAAACCTTTTCATCTGGATGTAGTAGCGGGTGGGCGTATGGCCATGGATAACAGTAAGGTTTTCCTCCAGAGGCGCCGTCAGCAACTGCCGATTCCAGATCAAGGTCTCGTCTATTTCGCAGCCCTGCTCGGCAATGAAGGCTCTAAGGCCTTTCCAGTCAGTGATCGAAGTTTGGCTTTGCAGCGGAAACCTGGGATTGGGAACTGAATGTGTAAACAGGAGATCTACCGCCTGGCCGGATTTGGTCAAACTCACCTGATAACTGCATTGCAGGCCGTTTAAAAAATCCTCGTACTTCGGTTCAAGTTTCAGGACATCGTCATAAACCAGCTTTTCAGCCACGGATTTTCCCTTGAGCGTTTTCTTATTGCTGAACAGCAGCGACTCAGGATAGAAGCTGCGGACTGTCTGCAAGCCTCCGTTGTAGCTCATCCAGAAATTACCCGACCTGACATAATCAAAGGTTTTGTGATAAAAGGAAAGCAGCATCTCCTCATGGTTGCCCAGCAGCGTGACGACCGGAAAACCCTTCTTCATCTCCAGGACCAGGTCCACCACTTCCCTTGAGCTTGGCCCGCAATCGATGTAATCGCCCAAAAACACAATGGCTGTGATCTTCTCTCCCTGCGAGGCAACCTGATGAATATAGTCGGCAAGGACCTTCAGGGGATCATACAAGCCGTGAATATCGCCAATCGCAAAGATCATAAGATCATTTATGCGGGGCCTTTAATTTAGGAAAAACCAGTGAATGGTCCCGATGATGGTGCGCGGGTGGGGACTTACTCCATACAGGAAATTGCCGCCCAGGTTTTTCATCATCAGCTGAAACTCGAACAGGTCAGTGATCTTGACCCCCGCCCAGATGTCTGCCGCCAGCCCGCCATATATGGGAGTCTGGGATACATATGCATTTGTATAGTCAGTGTGGCCCGTTAGGTTCAAGCCGGCCATAAGTGCGTTCTTGTATTTGAGTTCCCGGGTCAGCCGCAGACAGGTTTGGACCTGTAGTTCAGGCAGTTCGAACGATCCTCTGGCATACTGATTCCAAAGCAGGGTCTGTTCCAGCTTGCAATCCAGCTTTGCAATGTGCAGGTTGATCTTGGAATAGGCTGTGCAGAACATCAGTTCGGACACTCTGGTTTGGTTGGAGATCGTTTTGTCCGAACATCTCAATGTATCTGTATTAATGTCACTGCCAGTTGTCGTTGAAACCTGTTTGTAACCGGCAGTGAAGTCCAGCCTGAAGCGTCTGCCGCTTTCCGGAAGGGTGTACCTGAAAGCAGCCTGTTGCCGTGTAAAAACGGCCGGGGACAATGCCCGAAGCGAAGCATCCTGATAAAGAAAACCGTTATTGAAAGCCTGCCGGTTTCCGTCATAAAAGACATAATTCAATCCCAGCCGGCCAAAGCGCCGCCCGTAACCCAGATCAAGTTCTGCCCGGTCCAGCCCCGCTTCTGAAACCAAAGCAGCCATCCCATAATCCGCCCTGCCAAGCATTTTCCCCGCTTGCAGCAAGGCCTGGTGATCCGGCTTGAGCGCGTATTGATAAAGCTGTTGGGGGATCTGACCCTTGTTTTGATAACTGAACTGATAGGTCAGCTCCAGGTCTGACCAGGCGGTTTGGTATGCTGTCTGCAGCAGGACCTGCTCCTGCCGGTAGTTCTGGGTTATGATCTTGCCCGGGGCGCGGAAAGTCTCTTTCCCGCCTTGCCAGCCGACCGTAAACCAGTGCAGTTGCCATTTCAGGTAATAGCTGTGCTGCCAGTGACCCAGGGCAAACTGGCTGCCGTCCTGCAGCCCGGATACCAATGCGGTGGCAGGGATATCCTGATTATATTGCTCGATATTAAAAGATATAGTGGTCCCTTTTACCGGAGCGCTGACGAACACGCGGTAAGAGGTCTGATCCGAAATGACTTCCTGCCACCAGCCGTTCTGGACCAGAAAGCCCGCCTCCAGATAGAGGTCCTTCACACCCAGCAGATGGTTCTTCAAAACGCTTGCCCGGGCAAAATTGAATTCATAATCGCCCAGCCCGGCATAGATGTCTGCCAGCATGGCGGGCGAATCGAATTTATCATTGGCATAGGCAACTGCTCCATCAGAAGCTTTCAGGCTACGGAAAGTTGATGACATCAGATATTCCAGAGCTTTTAAATAGACCGGCGCCGGCTGGATAAAACCGTCCTTCAGGACAGGCGCGGAGCTGCCGTTCAGGCCCAGCAGATAATAATTCGTGCGATAAAACGCATCATACATCCGGGGTAAATATCCTGCTGCAGATAGCGAATCCGTACTGAACAGCCTCTGCAGATCGCCTGTCTGCCTTTGCCTGTTCAGCCATCCAAACAGCCTGTCCCTGTCCACCTGCGGCAAGCTGTCTCTCTCTGTCACCCTGGGCCGGAGCTGTTCCGACCGGGGGGCTGATCTGATCTTAAGTTTGACAGTAAGCTGGGCGGTGATTGGTTTCCCATCAGCGACGGCAGGCTGAAAAGCAAAGGATGTGAGTTGATTTTCTAAGATGTTTTGCAGGCCGTTCTTGCCGTCCAGGATTTTGACCAGTGTGGCAGCGCTGTCCGGAGCTACCTCGACCAGGATCATCACCTCGGGCGGGTCATAGGTCTCCTGCCATCCGGCAGGCAATTCCAAAACCGGCTCGGACAGCAGTTTGGGAGGCGTGAAACCGCCCTCCGCCTGCGCGGACAGCATGCTGGCGGCCAGGGCCAGCAACAGGATCAGAGCCAGCCCTGCTCTTTGTACCATAGCCAGGTCTTGTGCAGGTTTTGGATCAGGTTGGGCTGAGGCTGATAATCCAGCAGCCGCTGCGCCTTTTCGATGCTGACGGTCCAGTATCGGCCTGTCAGATCCTTGAATTTCTGCAGGTTGAGGATGGACGACTTGGGCAGGAAATTGTTCCGCAGTTCGCCTATCGCCGCCGCGTAAAAAACCAGCGCGTCCGGCACCGCCACATGGAAGCTGAAGGTGTGGACAGCGCTCTGCAGTGCCTCGGCAAACTGCCTGTGCGTGTAGGTCTGTCCGTCCGAGGCGAAGAACACCTGATGCAGGGCCGCGGGATTGTCCAGGCACAGGCCAATGAAATGCGTGAGTTCATCTATGTAAATCAAGTTTATGTATTTGTCCCTCAGGCCCAGGGAAACGGACAGGTGGTTTTTCAGGAGCCGGAAGGTTTCCAGGAAATCGGAATCGCCCGGACCGTACACAGACACGGGACGGATGATTGTCCAGCCCTGGCTGAGCCTGTTGCGCACAACCTCCTCCGCCAGCAGTTTGCTCTTGCCGTACCAGGTGACGGGAGCGGGGAGGTCCTCTTCCGTTTTGGGCCTGTTCTTTTCGCTCATCCCGGCCGCGGCCTGGCTGCTGAGAAAAATGAACTGCCGCACGGTTTCCGATTCATTGACCGCCGCCACCACTTTTTCCGTGATTGAGACATTGGCTTCCTTCATCTCCTGCCAGTTGTCAGCCCGGGTCAAAGCAGCGCAGTGGATCACAATCTCAGGCCCGTCAAAGGCTGCCTGGAGGGACGTTGGCTCGTTGTAGTCAAGTTCGGCGATCCGGCTGCGGACCGGCAGCAGCTTGACATTGGCGGTTTTGCGCACCAGGGCCGTGACCTCATGCCCCTGCTTCATCAGGAAGCGGGTCAGGTTGCTCCCGACAAATCCGTTGGCTCCCGTAATGGCGATCTTCATAATGTCTTTCGTATATCCCATAAGAAAAAAGGCTGTGACTCAGACAGCCTAAATACATGGTGGGTGCTAACGGACTTGAACCGCTGACCACTTGCGTGTAAAGCAAGCGCTCTCCCAACTGAGCTAAGCACCCACAAAGCACTGGTCGGGGTGAGAGGATTTGAACCTCCGACTCCTGGTTCCCAAAACCAGTGCGCTAACCGGGCTGCGCTACACCCCGCAGCTGCGGTTCATAAATTTATCGCAACCTTAGTTGTCAAGCACAATCGGCCGCCACCGCTCAGGGCTGGCCCGCCAGGTCCCGGATCAGCGCTTCCAGCTCATCAA
>JAXDBS010000074.1:0-19919 GCA_034678545.1 Cloacimonadaceae bacterium (SeqCode)
GTAGATCGTGCCGGGGGGCACAAAGCCCGGAACAGTGCGGGGATCTTCCACTCCCTGGATCCGGTAGGTCCACAGCGTTTCATCCAGAAAACCCTGATGATAGATGAAACTGCCGTCCCCGTCGTAATCCTCTCCCACGCTGGAATAGCCGTATTCGCCCAACAGGGCGTTGGCCACGTAATCCGAAGGCAGGCTGGAGGCATCGGGATCTATGGTCATGAAGAAATACCTTTTGCGGTCGATGCCCTTGGGACCGATGTCTGTGTTTTTCTGGAAATAGCTGCCTTTGACCTTAAGGTTCATGCTTGGACTTAAGACATGGTCATAGGAAGCCACATACTGCCTTTGAGAAGTTACGCTTTCTCCGTTGTAATCCGGCGCGTATCTCCACAGATAACTGTAAAAATCATCCACTGAGCGGTCTCCGCGTACGGCGAAAGTGACTTTCTGCAAATCGTTGATGGCATACTTGGTCTTGAAATTCACGTTATAGGAATTATAGAACCTGTCACCCAGTTCGATCCCCAGCATTTTGGTCAGGAAGTTATCCCTGTTTCGGGACTTGAACGGGTTGATATAGGGATAGTCGTTTTCCAGCAAGGGCTGGCCATCCATCACAAATTCCTCATTGGGATCGCCTTTGGCATAATTTCTCAGCCTGCCATCCTGCCAGTTGCCGCCGCCGTTCAGGTAGAAAGTGAACTTGTTATTAAGGTCTGAAGAGCCAAAAGGAACCACCGGACCTCCGAAAGCGAATTTAATGGCATCTTCGTTACGGCTGTCGCCCAAATAGCGGTCAGTGCTGTATTCCAGCTTGCCGGAATAGAAGGGATCACCGTCCTTGGTAATGATGTTGACGACTCCGGACTGGGCGTTTCCGTATTCCGCCGTAAAGCCGCCCGTCATCACCTTCATGTCGCTGATGGCGTCCGGATCCACTTGCAGCGCGGTGCCGCCGTCCACTGGATCGGACACAGACATGTTATCGATCGTATAATTGACTTCATTGGCCCGGCCGCCACGCACGTGCAACTCACCTCCAATAACTGTCGCTCCAGCCTGCAAGGCCACAATATCCTGAACATCGCTCACTGCCATGTTGGCTATGTTCTTGGTGTCTATCTTCCGTTGCGAGCCTGTGGGATCCTTGCTTACCGCCGAAGTTGAGGCTGTTACAACCACCTTGTTCAGCACTATGCTCTTTTTGGTCATGGTGGCATTTTGGGTTGTAGTTTGGTCAACGTTGATCCTTACGTTGGGTACGATCACAAGGGCATAACTCTGCAATGAAAAGCGGACCTCGTACTCTCCCGGAGGCAGGTTGATGATAACGTAGGATCCGTTCTCCTTGCTCTGGATACCGGTAATGCGTCTGCCGCCCTGAAACACCAGAACGTTCACATACGCGATACCCTTACCGGATTCATCCCTGACCCGGCCAGCCAGCTTGCCAGTCGTGCCCCCGTATAGGTCGGCAGCGCAAAGCGCAGTTAAAATTATCAGGATCAATGCCAGTTTTCGCATTGAAAACCTCCCTTGATTCTCCGTGTTATAATTCTATCTTCATATATTTTAGGATATTACAATCATCCATTGGACACCCGCTACATTTAAGCGACACCATTTGTTAGCATTCTGAGAATCAGCCAAAACCGTCAAGCATTTTTTCGTCCTGCCCTTTTTCCGACCTCCTTCCCTATAATATAAACCAGATCAGTAAATTAGTCAAATTTTCCGGCCACTTTTCCGGCCCTCCCCAGGTTTATCAGGGGGAAGGTCACCGAAAAACCAAAAAACGTCCTCAGCCAAACCGGATTTCAGGCAGGAAATCCAATCGCAGAAAAAATGAATCATGCGCTGGATTTGCTATCCACGGCTTACGGCATCGCTTTTTCCGGCAAGTCAATCAGCCCTTGTCACAGGAAAAGAGTTGACCAAAAACCCCTTGAGTTTTTAATGAAAAAAAATAACTTAGGGAGGAAACATGCAAAAGACCGTGGTGATAAGCGCTAAACGCACTCCCATCGGTAATTTCGGCGGTGTTTTGAAAGATATCTCTGCCGTGCAGTTGGGAGTCCTGGTTGCCCGGGCGGTTCTGGAGGAAAGTGGCGTCAAACCGGATATGATAGACGAAGTGATCATCGGCAATGTTTGCGGCGCCGGGCTGGGCCAGAATGTGGCCCGTCAGATCGCGATCCATGCCGGCCTTCCGGTCAGCACCCCATCCTTCACTGTCAACAAGGTGTGCGGCAGCGGCATGAAAGCCGTCACCCTGGCCGCAGCCATGATCGCCCTGGGCGAAGCTGACATCATCCTGGCCGGCGGTACGGAAAATATGAGCCAGGTTCCTTACATTCTTCCTGACGCCCGCTGGGGAGCCAGGATGGGCAATAAGAACATGGTTGACCTCATGGTCCATGACGGCCTTACGGATATTTTCAATCAATACCACATGGGCATCACGGCGGAAAACCTGGCTGCCCAGTTCAACCTTTCCCGTGCCGAGCAGGACGTCTTTGCCGCTGCCAGCCAGAACAAGACTGAAGCCGCCATGTCCTCCGGCAGATTCGCGGCGGAGATCGTCCCGGTCGCGATCCCCCAGAAAAAAGGCGATCCCCTGATCGTGAAGGACGACGAAATGCCGCGCAAGGGCGTTACCGCGGAAAGCCTGGCCAAGCTGAAACCCGCCTTTAAGGGCGACGGAACCGTGACAGCCGCCAACTCCTCCGGCATCAATGACGGCGCGGCCATGCTGCTGCTGATGAGCGAGGACAAGGCAAGGGAATTGGGATTGCTGCCCCTCGCTCTCCTGAAGAATTATGCATCCGCCGGAGTGGATCCCTCCGTCATGGGCATCGGACCCGTCCAGGCGATCGCCCGGGTACTGAAAAAATCCGGTCTGTCATTAAAAGATATTGAGCTGGCAGAGTTGAATGAAGCCTTTGCCGCTCAATCCCTCGCCGTCCTGAAGGGCCTGGAAGCCGAGGGCATAGGCAAACTCGAACCGGGCATTATCAACGTCAATGGCGGTGCCATAGCGTTGGGACATCCCATCGGGTGCAGCGGCGCGCGCATCATTGTCACGCTCCTGCATGAGATGAAAAAACGCCGGGTCAAGACCGGTCTGGCATCCCTGTGTATCGGCGGCGGGATGGGTATCGCCTCCATCTGGAAAATGCAATAGCATCAATGATAAAAGGATAAGATCATGGCAGACAGATTAAACCTGACCAAAAGCTTCGAGCTGTTCGAGGAAGCCCAAAGGCTTGTCCCCGGCGGCGTGGCAGGTATCCGCCGACCCTACAATTTCGTCCCCGGCGAATACCCCATTTTCTTTGACCGGGCCAAAGGCAGCCACGTCCATGACGTGGACGGCAACGAGTACATCGATTACCTGTGCGCCTACGGACCCATCATCATCGGATACGGCGAAGACGAGATCGACGAGGCGGTCTATGAGCAGATCAGAAGCAAGGGATTCTGCTTTTCCCTGACGCAGCCCATCCAAAACAAACTCATTTCCAAGCTGGCTGAGATCGTTCCCTGTTGCGAGATGGGCGCGATCGTCAAGACCGGCTCCGACGCCACCACGATCGCCATCCGAGTGGCCCGCGCCTGCACCGGCAAAACCAGGATCGCGCGCTGCGGCTATCACGGCTGGCACGACTGGTGCGTAGAAGTCAAAGCCGGAATTCCCCAAAAACTGTATGAAGACATCCTGGAATTCCATTACAATGACCTTGACCAGTTGGAAGAGATCGTTAAAGCCAACGCCTCTGACCTGGCGGGCATTATCATCACGCCGGTCGGGCATCCTCTGGCCCACGAGGTCCAGATGCCCAAGCCGGGATATCTGGAAGGCGTGCGCAAGCTGGCCTCCGAGTATGGCGTCGTCTTGATCTTTGACGAGATCCGCAGCGGATTCAGATGCTCGCTGGGAGGCGCCCAGGAGTATTTTGGCGTGATGCCTGACCTGGCCACCATCGGCAAGGCCATGGCCAACGGCTATTCCATCAGCGCCCTGGTCGGGAAAAAGGAGTTCATGAACGTCCTGACAGACAAGGTCTTCCTCTCCTCCACCTTCTTTCCCAACAGCGACGCCCAGATCGCGGCGCTTAAAACTATCGAGATCCTGCAGCGCGACAGGATCCTGGACGCGGTCTTCGAGAAAGGCCAGTACTTCGCTCAGAAAGTGGAGAAAGTGGTCGCCGAATCAGGTTTGCCGGTCAACTTCAGCGGCGCGCCCTGGATGCCGTTTATCACTTTTCCCAAGGATGAAACAGGCCTCTACAAGAAACTGAGGAATGAATTCTATACGCAGCTGATCCGCCGCAAGGTCTTCCTCCAGCCCTACCATCACGGCTATATCTGCTACCGGCACAGCCGGGAGGATCTGGACTATACGGTCAACGCTATCAAGGAAGCGCTGGACGAACTCAAACCCCTGGCCTGACGGAAGCGCGATGGCCAAGTATATGTTTGTCATGGGCGGCGTGCTTTCCTCTCTGGGCAAGGGGATTGCCACCGCGTCCATCGGGCTCCTGCTGAAGCGCATGGGATACCGTGTCTGCCTGCAGAAGTTCGATCCTTATCTCAATGTTGACCCCGGCACGATGAGCCCCTTCCAGCACGGGGAGGTCTTTGTCACGGACGACGGGGCCGAAACAGATCTGGACCTGGGCCATTATGAACGTTTCGTGGATGTGTCCCTGTCCCGGTGGTCGAGTTCTTCAGCCGGGCAGGTGTATGACAGCGTCCTTAAAAAGGAGCGGCGAGGCGACTACCTGGGCAAGACAGTGCAGGTCATTCCCCACGTCACTGACGAGATCAAGGACCGCATCCGCAAACTGGATCAGGAATACGATATCATCATCTCCGAAATAGGCGGAACGGTCGGTGACATAGAAAGCCTGCCTTTCCTGGAAGCGGTCAGGCAACTGCGCCTCGACCTCGGTTATGAAAACACCATGAACATCCTGCTCACCTATGTCCCCTTCATCCGCTCAGCCGGCGAGCTCAAGACCAAACCCACCCAGCACAGCGCCTACAAGCTCCGGGAGATCGGTATCCAGCCGGACCTGCTGCTCTGCCGGGCGGAAACGGAATTCGACGAGGACGTCTATGCCAAGATCGCGCTGTTCACCAATGTCAGCCGCGACAAAGTGATCAACGCCATCGATGTGGACAGCGTATACAAAGTCCCCCTGGTCTTCCACAAGGCCGGCGTGCACGAAACGGTCTGCCGGCATTTCCAGCTGGAGCGGCGCGAGATAGACTGGACGGACTGGGAAACCTTCATCGCCAATATCCTGACCTCGGTCGATACGATCCGCGTCGCTGTCTGCGGCAAGTATGTCAGGCATCAGGACGCCTACAAGAGCGTCGAGGAAGCGTTGATCCACGCCAGCGCTTATCACAAGCTGAAACTGGACATCCGCTGGGTGGACTCCGAACGGATCTTTCAGTCCGGCGAGCTGGACAAGGAATTGTCAGGCGTCAACGGTATCCTGATCCCGGGCGGCTTCGGCATCAGGGGCATCGAAGGCAAGATCGCCATCGCGCGGTACGCGCGGGAACATGACATTCCCTATTTCGGGATCTGCCTGGGGATGCAGGTCTCCGCCATCGAGATCGCCCGCCACCTGTGCGGCCTGACCGAAGCCAACAGCAGCGAGTTCAACGAGCTTTCCCCCGATCCCGTTATCGACCTGATGCGCGACCAGCATTACATTGACAAAATGGGCGGCACCATGCGCCTGGGCGCATACCCCTGCCAACTGGAAAAAGGAACGCTGGCCCACCGCATTTATGCCGCCAATGAGATCCGGGAGCGGCACCGGCACCGCTATGAACTGAACAACAACTACAGGCCCAGGTTGTCAGAGCGGGGCGTCGTCTTCTCCGGAACCTCTCCGGACGGGCTGCTGGTCGAGATCATGGAATTTTCACCGAATAGATTTCACATCGGCGTGCAGTTCCATCCCGAATTCAAATCCAGGCCGGCAAATCCGCATCCCATCTTCAGGGAGTTCATCGCCGCCGCCAAAAGGTACAAGGATTCACGCTAGTTTCTGCTTGACAAAAAAACCGTAAATCCGGATTTGAACCAAAGTAATTGTGCTGAAGTGGTGAAATTGGTAGACACGCTAGTTTCAGGGACTAGTGAGCGATGCGCTCGTGGGGGTTCGAGTCCCCCCTTCAGCACCAAACCCCTCTCCCAATCCCCGCCAAACCTCAGAGATCCCTTTCCGCCAGTTCGCTCCAGCGTTCCAGGGCTTTGGAGATCAGTTCTTTCCCTCTGGCGATGGCATCGCCGTACTTCTGGTATTCGGTGAAGTTGAGCCCGCTGGGAGGGTCCCTGAGCAATGCTTCCAGCTTCGCTATCTCGGTTTCATATTCCTTAATCTGATTCTCCAGGGCCAGCATTTGCTGCCTTTCTTTCCAGGACAGGGCATTCTCCGCTTTGGGCGGACGGGAATTCTCCTTTCTGCCGGGCTTGGCAGCTTCCTTTTCCTCTACTTCCTCAGCCTGGTAACGCCGCACCAGCAGATAATCCGAGTAGTTGCCTGCAAACTTGCGGATGCGTCCGTTCTCAAAGATAAAGATATGGTCCACCACCCTGTCCAGGAAGTACCGGTCGTGCGAGACCGCGACAATGCAGCCATGGTAGGCGTCCAGATAGTCCTCCAGGATCTCCAGGGTGTGGATGTCGAGGTCATTGGTGGGCTCGTCCAGAATCATGAAATTACTGCCGAACATGAGAGAGACCATCAGGTGCAGGCGTTTCTTCTCGCCGCCGGAAAGCGCGCTCACTTTCATCTGCTGCATCTTGCCGTCAAAGAGAAACCGCTTCAGCATTTCCGAAGCTGAGAACTTTTGCCCGTCCGCTGTCCTGATCACGTCCGCGAACTGGTTGACATAGTCCAGCACTGAGACGTTGGCATTCAGTTCTTCCGTGTCCTGACGGTAGTAGGCGAAGTGGGTGTTGAGCCCGACCTTGACGCTTCCGTGATCAGGTTTTTCCTCACCCGTCATCAGTCTCAGCAGGGTGGTTTTGCCGCAGCCGTTGGGGCCGATGATGCCGATCCTGTCCCTGGCCTGGAAGTTGTGGTCAATGCCGTGGAAAAGCTGTTTGCCGTTGTATGATTTGGAGAGGTTGTGCAGTTCGAGGATGGTCTTGCCCAGCCGCTTGGTCTGGAAGGAGATGCTCAGGTCCTGGTTGCTGATGAGGTAGGATTTGGAAAGCAGTTCCCTGACCCTGTCCACATGGTTTTTCGGTTTGCTGGTGCGCGCTTTCGCGCCTCTTTTCAGCCAGTCGAGCTCCTTTTTCAGCTGCGCCTGTCTGCGGATCTCTTTTCTCTGGGCATCGGTCTGGCGGATGAGCTGCCCTTCCACAAAATCAGAATAACCTCCGTCGTAGATATGCACCTGCTGTTTGTCGATTTCCAGGACGCGGTTGCAGATGGCGTCCAGGAAGTAGCGGTCGTGCGTGATCAGCAGCACGGCCCCGGGATAGGACTGCAGATGGTCCTGCAGCCATTCGATGGTGTCGAGGTCGAGGTGATTGGTCGGCTCGTCCAGCAGCAGCACATCCGGCTTGGCCAGCAGCACACGGGCGAGGTCTACCTTGCGTTTTTGCCCGCCTGAAAGCAGCGCCACCGGCTTGTCAAAATCAGTCAGCGTCAGCTTGGAAAGGATGGCTTTCGCTTTATGCTCCTGCTCCCAATGGTCTTCTTGGGTGATATCCGCCTCCGCCAAAACCTGGGACAGCAAATCGAGATTATAATTGAGCTCAGGGACCTGGGGCAGGAATCCGACGGTCAGCTCTTTGCGAAAGGTGATCTCCCCCGTGGTGGAAGGCTCCAGCTTGGCCAGGATCCTAATCAGAGTGCTTTTGCCGCAGCCGTTGACGCCCACCAGTCCGACCCTGTCTTCCTGATAAACGCCAAAGCTGACCGGCTCAAACAGCACCCGGCCGGCGATCTGTTTGGAGACTTCTTCGATTGAGATCAAGATATCGGATGGCATAATTTTTCCATTTATTAAAGCTGGCGTCCCTGGGGCGATTCGAACGCCCGACCTTCACCTTCGGAGGGTGCCACTCTATCCAAGCTGAGCTACAGGGACGCTGTAACCGATTCAAGCTCAAAATCCCGCTTTTTTTGTCAACTGAATTCGCTTTGGGCATTGCCCTGTCAAAGCAGACAAATGCTCAAATCAATCCTTAATCGCACGTCGATGATCTGTCGATATTCGGTCGGTATCCAGTCGATTTTAATTCGACTGGATTTCAACTGGATACCGACTGGATTTCGACCGATAAGCAAGATGAAAACAAGGACGCGTCTGGTTTTTTCATAGAAACAATGGAAATCCGAGCAGCTTATGAACTGAAATTCAGCCGGAACGGATCAGCTGTTTTGATGGAGGGAAAGATTGGCTAAAAGGTCCTCCGCAAAGGGATCACAAAGATTTGATCAGAGCTTGAACTCTTTCAGCATCGGAAGCAACGGGCCGAGCCGAATCAGGCCATTTCGCTTTTGCCCATCAGCCACTGGGCGGAAAGGGGGCAGCGCTTTCGCACGATCGGCCTCAGGGCATTGGACAGATCCCGGATTTCCCACTGGGCATGCTCGTCCGAACGCAGGCGGGTGAAGTGATAAAGCTCGCGCAGATTCATTTTAGCCAGGACGCGGACGCGGTGGGCATTAGCCAGCAGATAGGGTTGGAGTAAAGGATTGACCGCCCTGATCTTATCTGCCAGACGCTCGGATTCTTTCAGCAAAGCCCTTATCGCTTTCAGCTGGGCCGGTTTTTGGATGGCGGGAGGAATGATATATCCATCTATTGTGTCATAAGGTGCTTTGAGAATGGTGCACAGCCGGTGCCGTTTGAACTGGGCGAAACAACTGGCTGACATGGTCAGCTCAAAGGTGAAATCCGCCAGCTCAAAGGCGCGCGGCATTTTGTGCCAGGGCTTGATACCGCGATAAAACTCCTGCCAGAGCGCGCCCTTCTCCGTTTTAGCCATGGCTTTTACGCTCTTCAGCAGTGACTGGAAACTGCCGCCCTGCTGTTCGAACAGCAAGCCTGCCAGGATCCGCGCATCGGCGTGATGGGTGAAATCAACCAGTGTGACCTCGTTAAAACCAGCCGGATCTGTTTTCTGCTTCAGCTTGGAAGGCAGCTTTTTGGAGCTGAATTCATCCGTTTCCACAAAGCGGACGATGGACGGAGCCACTTTACTCACCTCATCGAACAGGACCTGGAAAAACTCTCTGGCTTCTTCCAGGGGCAGGGCTGCCAGCCTTCTGAGCAGGAGTTCCAGGCTTCTCGCGTTGATCGTCATGCCCATCTGCGTTTTGGTGCAGAGCGGCAGAACATAGCGGGCGTCCTCTTTGGCGGCGCCCTCCAGTTCACGTTTCGAAGGCCAGCCCTGCTGGGCAGCTTTCGGGACTTTCAGTTCCTCATACAATTTGGCATAAAGGCCAAAAGCCTTCTCCATGAGAGCCTGGAAATCCTGTCTGTACGCGCTGCGCCCCACTTCCGGCGGCGTGACGAAATCGCCCTCCAGAGTGACATACCGCTGCGACTTTTCGGTAAAGGAAGCCAGGCGGCTCCGCTGGATATATTCTGCCAGGTAACGTGAAATGCCTATGATGTCAAAGTTGAAAACGGCATGCTCCGCCACCGAGGCATGGCCCATCTCAAACACGATCTCCCAGTTGGAGCTACGGGCCTTGGCCACGTCCTTAATGGCCGCGCCGCGCAACTCTGTCACGGATTTGCTGCTTCTGCTGATGCGCGCGTAGGCGGCGGAAATGACCTCCGGGGTCGCGGAGATGTCCTGTCCCAACCTGTCTATCAGGCTCTTGTCAAGGTTGAAACCCGCCAGCCTGACCTGCATTCAGCCCTCGATGATGGCTTTGGTGTTGCTGGTGCCGATCCGGTTGGCCCCAGCTTTCAGCATCGTGACAGCGTCCTTGCGGGTGCGGACTCCGCCACTGGCTTTGACTCCCAACTTGGGGCCGACCACGTCACGCATGAGTTTTACGTTCCCGGTAGTGGCGCCGCCCGTTCCCATTCCGGTGGAGGTTTTGACGAAATCCGCGCCCGCCTGCTTGGCGATCAGGCAGGAAACAATGATCTGCTCCCGGGTCAGGAAACACGTTTCGATAATGACCTTGAGCAAGGTGCCGCATTCACTGCAGGCGTTTGCCACTTCCATGATCCCCTCGCAGGCGACCATCCAGTATCCGGACAGCAATGCAGGCAGATTCTGGACCATGTCCAGCTCGTGGATGTCTTCATCCAAAACGGCTTCCGCCTCGGCCAGAACCGCCATGTTGGTGCCCGCGCCCAGCGGGAAGTTGATCACTGAGCACAGCGCTGACCTGTCCTTGAGCCTGCTTTTCGCATACGGAAGAAAATGCGAATTGATGCAGACCGCCTTGCATCCAGACTTCGCGGCATAAGCGCACAGCGCTTTGATGTCCTCCTCTTTGGCATCCGCCCTGAGGACGGTGGCGTCAAGGTAATCGGCCAGCGGGGCTTTGGAGTCCCATAATTGATCAGGTTCGTTCACCCGGCAGACGTTGCAGTTCAGGCAGATCTCATGTCCGCCGCCGCATTTGCATTTGTGGTTGGGGCCAAACAGCTGCAGGGCTATATCCTTGATCTCTTTCATAATCTCCTCCCTGGATTCCATGTTACTGACACAGCTAATCTGTATAACATATCTGTTTTCATTTTTATTGAACGGCGGATCTGCTCACAGGCTTTCCGGCACGGCTGCCTGCTTTCTTTATGTCCGAGGGGCTGGAATCCCGCGCAGCTTTTGCCCTGGCAGCCAGTTGGCCGCAGGCGGCGGAAATGTCCGTGCCCCTGCTCTTGCGGATGGTCACGGCGATGGGTAATACACGCAACCGCTCCTGAAAAGCAAGTGCTTCCCGTTGAGTCGGGCTGCGCCAGGGAAAACCTTCAACCTTGTTGTAAGGGATCAGATTCAGCTTGCAGGATAAATCTCCGGCAAACCTGATCAGGGCGCGGGCGTCCTCCTCCCCCAGGTTGAAATCCGGGATCATGATATATTCCAAAGTCACCCGCCAGGGGCTGTTCCTTCTGAAATTCAGGACAGCTTTTTTCAGCTCTGCCAGGTCGTGGATCTTATTAATCGGCATGATCTGGCTGCGCTTGCTGTCGATGGCGCTGTTCAGGGATACGGCCAGTTTGATCTTTATCTCCGTTTCAGCCAACTCGTTAATCTTCGTGGCCAGGCCGCAGGTGGACAGGGTCATGCGTCGCGGGCTGAACTGCAATCCAAAATCTGACTGCAAAATGCGGATGGCGGGAATGACGTTTTCCAGGTTATCCAGCGGCTCGCCCATGCCCATGAAGACGATGTTAGTCAGCTTATCCTGACCGAGAAACCGCCTGGCAATCATGACCTGGCTGACGATCTCATCGACAGTGAGATCCCTGATCGGGCCCAGCCTGCCCGTGGCGCAGAAACTGCAGCCAAAGGCGCAGCCGGCCTGGGACGATACGCACAGCGTGTTTTTCACTCCTTCAGGCATCAAGACGCATTCCGTTAACTCCGCGTCACCCAATTCCAAAACGAACTTGGCTGATCCGTCCGCAGCAGTTGATACCTGAAGAATATCAGGCAGGCCCAACTTATAGTATTCCCGCAGGTGCTGTTTGAAATCGGTCGGCAGGTCTGACATCTGAGATATATCGTTGACTGCTTTAGGATAGATCCATTTCATCAGCTGGCGAAAGCGGAAACTCTTGAATCCCGCATCCAGAATGCGCTGCTGCAGTTCATCCGGATGCAGTGAATAGATCGGAGTCAGCATTCCTCGGTGACGGGCCTGTCGATCACTTCCAGCTTGCGGAAATCATCCAGTTTGACGTCAGCCAGGACCTGGTCTTCCGAAGTAAGATAGACTTTCTTGCTGAAAACGTCGATCTTGAACACAAACATCCTCTGATTATCATACATCACGCAGGTCCCGATCTCGGGGTATTCCCTGCCCTGCTCCACATAAAAGTCCTCTTCGAAATTGAGGCAGCAAAGCAGTCTGCCGCATGGGCCGGAAATTTTGGAGAGGTTGCCGGAAAGGTTCTGGTCCTTGGCCATCTTGATGGTGACCTGGTTGAAACGCTTCAGAAAAGTGCCGCAGCAATAGGCGTTGCCGCACATGCCGAATCCGCCCAGACGCTTGGCTTCGTCCCTGCCGGTGGTCTGGTGCAGCTCTATCCGGGTTTTGAACAGATTGGCAAGTTCGCGCACGAAGACCCTGAAGTCGATCCTGCCGTCCGCCACAAAGAAGAAGGTTAGTTTGTTGCCGTCATACTGATAGACGGTATCAATCAGTTTCATTTGAAATGGATATCGGACCACGGTCTCCAGGAATATCTTGGTGGCACGCGTTTCCTCTTCCGCCAGATGATTCAGCTTTTCCCTGTCTTCGTCAGTGGCCAGGCGCTTAATGCTATAAGCTTTTTTGCCGGCATACTGCTTGTCCAGATCATCATTGCTGACAGAGAGGTGCAAAATCTGGGCAATGTCCTCTCCGCGCTCCACCTCAACTAAAACAAGGTCATCGGGCTTCAGTTCAAAGCCCTTGGGATTAAGGTAGTGGCCCAAGCGCCCGGACCTGAACTCAACTTCTATGAAATCCTGCAAATCAGTCTCCTATTGTCTTTGCTGCCTAATCCTGGTGTAAAGATCAATTTCTTCCCTGGTAAGAGCAAGCTTGCGCCGCTGCTTGACCACGGAGGCTGTTTGGAGAAAGGCCTCCAACTCATAAACAGACAGCTGCCCGGCCTCTCCCCAGGAAAAGGATGGGATGTGATCAGATATAAGATCTTTGCCCCAGAGGTTGCATCCGGCTCCAATCACCACCCCTGTGTTCAGAGAGCAGTTAATACCGGTCTTTACGTGGTCGGCGATGATCGAACCCAGGAACTGGTATCCTGAATTGACCTTACCTTTTACCTGTTCTGAATAAAAAGCCACAGGTTTGTAATTATTCTTGAGGTCGCTGTTTGACGTGCCGGCTCCGAGATTTACCCATTCGCCCAGATAAGCATGCCCCAGAAAACCGTCGTGCTGTTTATTGGAATAAGCCTGGATGATCGATCCCTCGATCTCGCCGCCCACCTTGCAGACAGGCCCGACGGAAGTACCGCCGTATACCTTTGAGCCAATCTTGAGGATGGACCCCTTGCCGATATAGGCCGGTCCTATGATCACTGAATGAGACATCACTTCGGCCTTCTCATCAATTACGACCGCTCCGCCAGAAGCATCAATGACCACTCCCGGCCTGAGCAAAGCTCCTTCTCCGATCCAGACTTTATAAGGATTTAGGATAGTAACGCCAGGCTCTGTCTCCAGGAAGTTGTTGTTATCCTGGAAAAACTGGTCGAAGTCGAAATCAATCAACCGGGCATTATCGATAATGATGTCAGCCAAATTATTGTATAAAGATTCCCTGACTAGAATAAACTCAGCCCTGACAGACACTCTGACCAGATCGTGATATTCCAATGCCGATTGCCCTGCCTGCAATCTCAAGGCGATAACGTCTCCGGCATCGTCTTTCAGCCCCTGGCCCGGTTGCAGTTTTCTCAGCTGTTCAATCAGCTCTGGCTTGATCTTCAAACGTGAATTGACAAATAGAGTATCCCCGCCCGCATTATTGACCGTCCAGTCGGGGTGTCTGTTCAGATACAGAGACACCAGAGCAGGATCGACTATGACGGTTTCCTTTTCGCCGAACAGAAGCGCTTGCAAACGCTGACGCAATTTCAGGATCCCGCATCTGATATCACCAACTGACCGAGTCAGACTTACGGGATAGAAGAGATCGGGTTGGTCGTCGAAAACAGCCAGATTCATGTAAATCGCCTTTAAATAATCATATCATCTTGTTCTGTTGGGAGTTACCACATAAGGGACAGAATCATGGTACCTGTAGCGGGAAGGATAGAAATTATAGATCAGGCTGTCCGCTCCCGCAGTCGGTTCCGTGCCCTGGATGAAGATTTCATCAATCCCATTTTCCGAGTAATAACCCGTAACGGGATTGATCGGAATATGCACTATATTGGGAGGTTCCGTAAAAGTGTAGCGGGGATCGTCCGCGGCTGGATAGCGGCCCTTGTTTTCCAGTAAAATTGCTTTGCGCATAATCGGTCCCCAGACCGGGGCACAAACGGTCCCTCCCGCCATGTTTGATCCCAGGGTCTTGCTTTTGTCAAAGCCTGTCCAGATCCCGCAGATCAATTTTTTGTTAAAACCGATGAACCAGGCATCCTTGTAATCGTCTGTGGTGCCGGTCTTGCCCGCGGCATTCCAATTGTAACCTTGCCTGGCGGCAGTAGCCGTCCCGCTGCTGACTACCGACTGCAGCATACTTGTCATCACATAAGCCACTTCAGGGTCGCAAACGCTGTACTGCAGCGTCTTGGCTCTTTCCAATACCTTGCCGTCTGTGTCTTCCACCCTTTCAATGAAGATCGGCTTGACTCTGAATCCACCATTGGGGAAGGCTGTGAAAGCTGAAATCAACTGAATCGGGACCATTTCATACGAACCCAGTGCCACGGAGTAATCCCTGGCGTCATAATTGAAACCGAACCGCTGGAAGGCATCGGTAACGGCAGGAAGACCCAAGTCATAGACGGTCCTGACCGCCCAGACATTATAGGAAAAAGTGATGGCTGTGCGCATCCGTGACAGTCCGAAATACTGACGCGAGTAATTTTGGGGTCTCCAATCCCCTGAACTGTAGCCGGTAAAAACGATCGGCATATCGTTCAGCACAGTGGAAGGCGTGTAACCCCTTTCGACTGCGACAGTGTAGTATATAGGTTTGACGGCCGAACCGGGTTGACGCCTGGCCAGAGTCATCCGGTTGAATTTGCTATGGGTAAAGTTGCGGCCGCCGACCATGGCCCGGACATGACCAGTATTATTCTCCATCACCACCAACCCACCCTGGAGATAATTGGTGACAATGTCTTTTTCATTTTCTCCGATATCCCTGAATTTGACAGGGTAGCCGCGGCTTTTTTCCACTTTGGTAAGGTGCGCATTCAAGACCGAGTCAGCATACAGGGAAAGATTATAATCCATTGTTGTATAGATACGCAGCTTGCCTTCGAAAAGGCGTTCCGTACCGTATTTCTTTTCCAGGTACTGCCGGATGGTCTCGATGAAGTAATCCGAGGCATAATGCTTCAGAGCCGTCTGGTCAGGATTTATGGATGCCTTGACCGCAGCGCTGTATTCGGCTTCAGAGATCTTTCCCGCTTCATACAAGCTAGTCAGGACATAGTTGCGGCGCTCGATTGCACGATCCTTATTCTTCCTGGGGTCAAAGTAATTCGGTCTTTGGATCATGCCCACCAGCAGGGCGGCCTCCGGCAGGGTCAAATCCATAGCGTGCTTGCCGAAGTAATACAAGGAAGCTGTCTCGATCCCGTAAATCTGGCCGCCGAAGAAGATCTTGTTGAAATAGATCTCCAGGATCTCATCCTTGGAAAAAGTTCGCTCTATCCGTAGCGCCAGGATGATCTCCTTGATCTTGCGCGAGACTTTCTTGTCCAGAGTCAGAAACATGTTCCGGGCCATTTGCTGGGTGATCGTACTGGCACCTTGAGAAAAATCCATCCTTTTGATATCAATGAACAAAGCCCTGATGTTTCCGCCAATATCCAATCCGAAATGGTTGTAAAAATTCCTGTCCTCGGTAACGATCACAGCGTCCACCAAATAAGAGGGCAGTTCGGAGAGGGCAACGAGTTTTCTGCGCTCAAAGGCAAACAGGTAGATCATCTTTCCGTTTCGGTCATACACCTCCGAGCCAGACCGCATAGTGTAATTGCGCAGTTCGCTCATGGGAGGTAATTCATCATGATAAAACCAAAACACACCGATCACTAATCCCGCCAGGATGCAGAAGCAAATGACCGCGACCAGGAAAGCCTTTTTCCTGCCGATGTGATTATTCATGCCGCCGTCTCTTCCATTGGGTTCCTGAAAACAAGTCTCTGACGCAGCTCATATGTAATGATGCCTGTGACCAAGCCCATAACCAACCCGATCAATCCCAGCAAAGGGATTAAGAAATAAACCGAATCTTTGGGAATGATCAGCCATCTGACTAACAGCACCTGCATGATATTATGCATAACGGCACCCACCATACTCACGCCCAGAATACTGAACCTCATCCCCGAAACCAGCATCAGCCACATCATCACAAGAGCTCCTGTCCCCCCTGCCAGGGATAGCAGTGTGGCCGGGCTCAGCAGGGTCAGGCTGGCCAATCCGCCCAAAACAGTCTTGGCAACACTGACCACCAGAGCCATGACGAATTCTCTCTCCATAAGCAAATACAAAATGACAACGTTGGCCAGTCCGATCCGCAGGAACGGCAACGGCAAGACACGCACCGCCAAGCTTTCCAGCCAATAAACAGCAGTAGCAATAGCTGTAAAAAAAGCATATTGTAACAGTCTTTTTTCTGTATAAGTATCCATTTTCGAACATCAAAAATGAAAATGCACTTACGTCAAGCGAAATGATACCGCTTATTTTTAGCGTTTAACCGGGGGTCAAACCTTGCAACTTTTATCGGATGAGTTCAGTAAATAAATGTTCCCGCCCCCACCGGTATATCAGAGCGAGTGAAACCCATTCTTATCCAACCTTTACAACAATGGAGCGATTTAACCGTCAAAATATGGCCTTAACCAGAAGCTCCGGCTCCAGCCTGAAGGTCGAGCCTCTCCCTTCGAAGAAATGATGAGCCCGTATCAGATGAATACTCAGCCCTGACCATCTGATAGAGAGGCCGTTGTTCAGGTTTATCAGACCGGTAACAGTCTTTCTGTAAACGCCTGGATGACTGAAGGGGCAAGGCAGACGACCGCGCGTTACATCCGTTTCCACTTCATAGATATCGTCGATCAGGATCGGACCCTCGTAACTGCCGAAAGAACCCTTGGTAAAGTATTCCAGCCTGTCAGCGATTACTTCTGCTGTAAAGCCAAGGGCTTCCAGAACTTTTTCATCTTCTTCAATTATGGCGTGGTAATGCCTGTCATCCTCGCCCAAAAAACCGTTGAGGGTGATTACTCCTGGTTGCATTTTGGCAGTTATCTTCTCTTCCAGGGGAGTCTGTTTCATAAATACCTCCGATGTCGCAGCAGTCAGCTTCCCTTAACTGAAGCTGTCAAAGTAGATCCTGTCATTGGGCACATCTAGCGCCAGCAGTTCCTTTTTACATGCCTCCAGCATACCGGGACTGCCACACATGTAGGCTTCCGTATTGCGTGAATCCCTCAGCACTTCTTTGATATAAGGCATTATGTAACCAGTCTTGGCGCACCACTCGGCTCCATCGTCGCAGCGGGATAAAACAGGTATGTACTGGAAGTCCGGAAACACCTGCTCATAGCTCTTGAACAAATCAGTCAGATACAGGTCTTTCTCAGTGCGGGCCCCGAAGAAATAAACCATGTGCCTGTCGGTGCCGGTCACTTTCAAATGCTCCAGCATTGACTTAATGGGCGCTTTCCCGCTGCCGCCCGCGATGAAGATCATATCAGCCTTGGAATCTCTGATGTAAAAATCGCCATACGGCCCGGTCATATTCACCTGTTCGCCCACCTGCAGGTATTTGTGCACCCAGGTAGTGCAGATCCCCTCCGGAACAAGGCGTATGATCAGTTCAATCTGATCCCTGTCCTCCGGTCTGGAAGCAATGGAATAGGCCCGCATTGTCGTCTGCTTAATTCTCGCATAAGGTTTGGTTTCCAATTGTACATACTGGCCAGCCTTGAAATCGATCTCACCTGGATCAAGAAGCTGGAAAGTAACGCTCTTGATGTCATAGGTGAGATCTGTGATTTCAATAACCTGGGCTTTATACTTGCGGATGTTAAAAACGGCTTCTGGCAGAGCGATCTGCATATCCATCTTGACTTTGATCTGGCAGGCAAGACGGATGTTATCTTTCTGTTCCTGGACTGAGAGCAGGGGCTTTTCAGTTGGAAGTAGAGGTCCTCCGCCATGGTCAATTTTGCATTTGCAGGCCCCGCAGCTTCCCCTGCCGCCGCAGGCTGAGGCCAGGAATATTCCTTTTTCGCTTAGTGAAGACAGCAGGCTGTTACCGCCCTTAACAACCAAGTCACGCTTATCATTAATCCTTATCCGGCAGTCACCGTATGAATTCAGGTATTTCCGTGCAACAACAAGTGCTATCGCCAGGACCGAGCTTATGGCAGACGCAGCAGCGATGTCGCTGAGGATATGGGCCAACATTTCAGACCACCATTCACTGTACTGTGACGATACCGGAAAAACCCAGGAAAGCCAGTGCCATTATCCCTGTTACGATCAAACTGATGCCTGCTCCTCTCAATCCTGCGGGAATCGCCTTTTCCCTGATCCGGATCCGTATCGCTGCCAGCATCAGGATCGCCAGTAACCAACCCAACCCGCTGCCGGCAGCATAAGCGATGGTCTGGATGAAGCTGTATTTGCGGATGACCATGAACAAGGCCACGCCGAAGATGGCGCAATTCACCGTAATCAGGGGCAGGAAAATACCCAGCGTGTAATAAAGCGCAGGGGTGTAGCGCTCGATTACTAGCTCCATTAATTGGACTGTAGCAGCAATAACAATGATGAAGATGATGTATTGCAGATAGATTATGTTCATTGGGATTAGCAGATAATAATAGACCAGCCAGTTCAAGGCGCAGGTAAGTGTGAGTACGAATACTACGGCAACACCAAGGCCTAAGCTGGATTCCAATTCTCTGGAAACGGACAGATAGGAACACATGCCCAGAAAGTTGCTCAGCAGAATATTGCTGGTAAAGATCGCAGCCCAAAAGAGAACAACCGGACTGATTGTCATATCCTTCCTCTTATGCTGTGTTTGCCTTGTAATAGGTGGTGTTGACGATCCAAATCAGCGCTGCCAGGAGGAAAAAGGCGCTGGGCGCCATCAGCATGATCGACCATTTGATCCACCAACCGCCGAGCAGTTTTAAACCAAAGATGGATCCGAACCCAAACAACTCGCGGACTGAAGAAATAACAAGTAAAACCATAGTATAGCCGATCCCTGAACCCAATCCGTCCACCACAGAATCCAGAAGCGGATTTTTGGCAGCAAAACCTTCCGCCCTGCCCATTAAAATGCAATTGGTTATGATAAGGCCGACATAGGGGCCAAGTTGTTTGCTCACATCAGGCAGGTTGGCGCGCAAAAAGATATCCACAATGATCACGTAGGAACCTATGATCAATACCTGAGCCATCATGCGGACGCTGCGGGGTGTGATGTTGCGAATCGCTGAGATGGTAAGATTGGCGAAGATCAGGGTGAAGGTCACGCCCAGTCCCATGATCAGGCTGTTAAGCATCAGGTTTGTAACGGCCAGTGATGAGCAGATGCCGAGAATTTGCTTCCAGACAGAGTTTTCCTTGAAAGCGCTGATCAGAAAGATCTCTTTTTTCGTCATATCGGAGTTACTCCGCTTTCTGCAAAAAACTTTTCCTGAGTTCTGCGGCAGCTTCCTGCAGCATCTTCAGGACAGCCTGACTGGTAATGGTGGCACCGGTTATCTGCCTGACCTCTGAAGCGGTTGTTTCAGATTCTTCAGGGACGAGTAAAAAAGCCTGTTCCTGCTGGTTGACGATCAGGTTTTTGCGGGTAAACTGCCGCTTAAACCATTCTTCTTCCACCCTCGACCCCAATCCGGGAGTTTCCATTTGCTCATAAATTGAGAAGTTTATTATCCGGCTGAAATCAGTTGTCACGGCCAGCATTCCGCGCATCGTGCCCCAAAGGCCATTGCCGCTGACATTGAAGCAGTATCCTATTACC